>NZ_JBHSHB010000001.1:0-789 GCF_042652845.1 Dokdonia genika
AAGCGCTTGATGGTACAGATCCTAATGATAATTGTAGTCTAGTAGTAGCTAACCAGACAGAAATGACTGATGCTGCTTATGACAGTGCAGATTGTGATATGGATGGTCTTACTAACAATGAGGAGACGACTGGAATTGATGATCCATCAACTCCAAACGATCCAAATGGTAATACCACAGATCCACAGAATCCTGATAGTGATGGCGATGGAGTAACCGATGGCGATGAAGCTGGTGATATGACCGATCCTAATGATCCTTGTGCTCTTGAGATTGCTAGTCAAACGGTAACGCCAACGTCAGCTTGGAATGATCTTGATTGTGATATGGACGGTTTAAATAACGGTGAGGAACTCACAGGAATAGATGATCCTACCACTCCTGCAGATCCTGATGGTGAGATTACAGATCCATTAGATATTGATAGTGATGGTGATGGAGTATCAGATGGTCAAGAAGCGCTTGATGGTACAGATCCTAATGATAATTGTAGTCTAGTAGTAGCTAACCAGACAGAAATGACTGACGCTGCTTATGACAGTGCAGATTGTGATATGGATGGCCTTACTAACAATGAGGAGACAACAGGAATTGATGATCCATCAACTCCAAACGATCCAAATGGTAATACTACAGATCCACAGAATCCTGATAGTGATGGAGATGGAGTAACCGATGGCGATGAAGCTGGTGATATGACCGATCCTAATGATCCTTGTGCTCTTGAGATTGCTAGTCAAACGGTAACACCAACGTCAGCTTGGAATGATCTTGATTGTGATATGGACG
>NZ_JBHSHB010000002.1:0-1695 GCF_042652845.1 Dokdonia genika
CCAATGACGATGCTACTGTCGTAAGCATTGGTGATGTAACAGTAACAGAAGGAGATGATGGAACTACGGTGGTAGCTGAATTCCCAGTAACCTTAAGTGCTCCTGCCGATACAGATACAGTAGTAACCTTCACCGTTGCTGATGGAACAGGAACGGTTGGTGATGCAGATTATGTGGCACCAACAGAGTTAACTGTAACAATCCCTGCTGGCGAGACGAGTGCTGTATTCCCAGTAACGGTAAATGGCGATGATGTTGTGGAGTCAGATGAAGAATTTGAAGTAACGATTGCTAACACTACCAATGGAACCATAGATCCTGCTGCCACAACAGGAACTGGAACAATTACCAATGACGATGCTACTGTCGTAAGCATCGGCGATGTAACAGTAACAGAAGGGAATGATGGAACTACGGTGGTAGCTGAATTCCCAGTAACCTTAAGTGCTCCTTCCGATACAGATACAGTAGTAACTTTCACCGTTGCTGATGGAACAGGAACGGTTGGTGATGCGGATTATGTAGCACCAACAGAGTTAACTGTAACAATCCCTGCTGGCGAGACGAGTGCTGTATTCCCAGTAACGGTAAATGGCGATGATGTTGTAGAATCAGATGAAGAATTTGAAGTAACGATTGCTAATACTACCAATGGTACGATTGATCCTGCTGCCACAACAGGAACTGGAACAATTACCAATGACGATGCTACTGTCGTAAGCATTGGTGATGTAACAGTAACAGAAGGAAATGATGGAACTACGGTGGTAGCTGAATTCCCAGTAACCTTAAGTGCTCCTTCCGATACAGATACAGTAGTAACTTTTACCGTTGCTGATGGAACAGGAACGGTTGGTGATGCAGATTATGTGGCACCAACAGAGTTAACTGTAACAATCCCTGCTGGCGAGACGAGTGCTGTATTCCCAGTAACGGTAAATGGCGATGATGTTGTAGAATCAGATGAAGAATTTGAAGTAACGATTGCTAATACTACCAATGGTACGATTGATCCTGCTGCCACAACAGGAACTGGAACAATTACCAATGACGATGCTACTGTCGTAAGCATTGGTGATGTAACAGTAACAGAAGGGAATGATGGAACTACGGTGGTAGCTGAATTCCCAGTAACCTTAAGTGCTCCTTCCGATACAGATACAGTAGTAACCTTCACCATTGCTGATGGAACAGGAACGGTTGGTGATGCGGATTATGTAGCACCAACGGAGTTAACCGTAACAATCCCTGCTGGAGAGACGAGTGCTGTATTCCCAGTAACGGTAAATGGTGATGATGTTGTAGAATCAGATGAAGAATTTGAAGTAACGATTGCTAATACTACTAATGGTACGATTGATCCTGCTGCCACAACAGGAACTGGAACAATTACCAATGACGATGCTACTGTCGTAAGCATTGGTGATGTAACAGTAACAGAAGGAAATGATGGAACTACGGTGGTAGCTGAATTCCCAGTAACCTTAAGTGCTCCTTCCGATACAGATACAGTAGTAACTTTCACCGTTGCTGATGGAACAGGAACGGTTGGTGATGCAGATTATGTAGCACCAACAGAGTTAACTATAACAATCCCTGCTGGAGAGACGAGTGCTGTATTCCCAGTAACGGTAAATGGTGATGACGTTGTAGAATCAGATGAAGAATTTGAAGTAACGATTGCTAATACTACCA
>NZ_JBHSHB010000003.1:0-193543 GCF_042652845.1 Dokdonia genika
ATATGAAGCTTAGTCTTAGGCGTAAACACAAAAAACGTTTAGTAAAACGTGTAAAACAACCTTTAGAAACACCTTCTGTACTTAATGAATGCTGGAGTATGGATTTTATGAGTGATGCACTCACTGATGGCAGGAAATTACGTGTATTCAATATTATTGATGATTGTAATCGAGAAGCCTTGGCAATAGATGCCGGACTTTCATATCCAGCAAGAGCAGTTGTTGAAACATTGAATAACTTGAAGGAAGAACTCGGAACACCTAAATACATAAGATGTGATAATGGACCTGAATTTATCTCTAAGACTTTTATGAACTGGTGTAAGAAAAACTTTATTGAAATAAAATACACACAACCGGGAAAGCCTATGCAAAACGGATATGTAGAACGATTCAATCGGTTCTTTAGAGAAGATGTGTTAGATGCTTATTACTTTAATGACATCTACCAACTTCAAAAAATTAGCGATAACTGGAGGGAGGATTATAACTTTAATCATCCTCATAAATCATTAGGTAACATATCTCCTAAAGAATATATGCCCAGGTTTGATTAAGAATTTAAATTCTTAATCAAACCTGATCTAAATAATAATTATTTATCGAATTTTAAGGTGTCCTAAAAAGGGGAAGCCTACACAACTACTAGAAAAAAAACCAAATCTTGAAATTAAAATGGAGGAATTTGAATTAAAAGGACAAGATGGTTGGATAAAAATATGGATTAATGAAGTGTTTGGATTCCCGAACAGAACAAGTCATTTTGGTGGCTACGACTGCATATTAGGAATTGAAATAAAAATCGGAAATTACAACGTGAAAAGCCAATTCTACTCAACTACTGGCGAACTGTTTGATTTTAGAAATAAATTCAAAATATGCCAAGCTGAACTGAATGGAATTGCAGAGTTTAACTCTTATGAAAACAATCTGGAATTGACAGTAAAATACTCGCAAGGAAAAGTTGCTATATGGGGGAAATTTCAAGAAAATTTAGCGATTGATACTATTTTGGAATTCGATTTTAATACAGACCAATCCTATTTGCAGAATACGGAAAATGAATTGAATCGGATTATTGAAAAGTACGGCGGAATGAAAGGAGTAACGGAAAAATAACAGTTGCTAACAAAGAACTGAGTTAAAAAACAAGCCTACTTCTACAGAGCTCAGCACAAGCTTTTAAGCTAATTTTCATCTATAATTCTCATCGCAATGTCTTCTTGATTTTAAGCTTTCGCGAAAGCGTCATCTTTCTTAAATACTTGTATATTTAGAGACTCAATTAAAAACAACCACCCAGGTAAACTGGCGGTCCCGATGGCTATCGGGAGTCGCACTCGCTTTATGTAGTGGCCTGTTGCCAACAATCTGAGAAATGAAAAAATATATATACTTATTGAGCACTCTTTTTATGATTGGATGCCATAGTGTTAACAAATATTATCAAAACGATGAGCTCATTATTTATGATATTAAAGATGATTTCCTTTTGAGAAGCATTAGTCTTTACAATAAAGAGCAATTAAGTGAATTTAAAAATTCGGAAATAAGGGGTTATAGAAAAAATATGATTATAATTCTGAGCAAAGATTTGAATGATCCAAATGAAAAGAAATATATAAATCATATTTTCAATGATTCGCATATTTATAATGAACCCATTTCTGGTTTTTTTATTAACGAAAAAGATACGATTCTCGTCTATTCAAAGAAGGATTGCTTTATAAACCCTTGGAAATATACAGCTGAATTTTCATCCAAAATGAAAGTGCAACTTAATGATAATGAATCTAAATACCAGCAGGAAGATGGCAGCTTTTTAGATTTTAAAAATCCTTATATATCCAATCATAGTCTATATTGGAAAGTTGAAAAAAATAAACTTTATAAAAGGACTGATGGCTTTGATCCATTTAAATTCCTTTATGGAAATAAAAATGAAAGTGGTTACGATTATGATGGCAAAGGTGATAGTCTATCATTGAAAATCGCCAAATTTAATTAGCATAAATGTGCAATTTGGTCTTGAGAACCTATATTTTGATGCTCGTAATTATGATTCTGCCCCTATGGAGATGGATAAGTATTGAATCGTTAACAAAACAGATGAGTAGGCTGTAATCAAGTTTTTAACTATAGTGCATACTGTAGCAACACTCGCAACCAATAACCTGCTTTATGCATCATTAAACTTATAAGTTAAGAATAGCCGTGGTGCGCTGCAATTCTTTATTAAAATGCTCTTTGGTGATTTCTTCCTTGTAGCTAGGTACAATTTCTTTAAGTTTTTTCTTTCCTTCTGGGGAGTTCATTATCTCAGGAAATGCTTGCTCTAGCACGTCTAGCATTATTTTGGGCGCGGTAGATGCTCCTGGAGATGCTCCAAGTAAACAAGTGATCTTACCATCAGAACCACTTACGATCTGTGTACCAAATTCTAATTTTCCGCCTTCAAACTCGTCTCGTTTTATGGTTTGTACACGCTGGCCGGCTACTTCTATGCGCCAGTCTTCGTTTTTTGCATCTTTTATAAAATTACGTAGCTCGTTCATACGGTCATCAAAGGTCATCGTTACCTGACCTATGAGGTATTTAGTAAGATCTAGATTATGCCAGAAAGCGCCTAGCATAGAAGGGATATTTTTAAAATTGACACTTTTTACGAGATCTAGATTAGACCCCTGCTTTAAAAACTTGGGACTAAAACCAGCAAAAGGGCCAAACATAAGTTGCTTCTCACCATCTACATAGCGAGTGTCTAGGTGCGGCATACTCATAGGTGGCGCGCCTTCTCCCGCTTTACTATATACTTTTGCATTGTGTTGCTCTATAAGCTCTTTGTTTTTACAAACCAGCCAGCCACCACTCACGGGAAAACCGCCAAAGCCATCCTTCTCCTCTATCTCTACAGTCTCAAGTAGTAACAACGCACCGCCGCCTGCACCTATAAAAATATGATCTGCCTCTATAGATTGTTTCTTACCTGTTTTAAGATCTTTTGTAATTGCCGTCCAGTTACCATTTTCTAATGGGTCAAGATCTTCTACCTCTTTGTGAAAGTGTACGGGTGTATCAAAGGCTGTTGCCAGTATTTCATATAAACGCTTGGTAAGCACTCCAAAGTTAACCTCTGTGCCACGATCTATACGTGATCCAGCCATTACCTCATCTTCTGTGCGATCGTGCATTATAAGCGGGAACCAGTCTCTCATCTTACTTATTTGATCTGTATACTCTATGGTGTCAAACATAAAGTGCTCTTTAAAGGCTTCAAAACGCTTTTTAAGAAACGTGACGTTCTTATCTCCTGTTACCCAACTATAATGTGGTATGGGTTTTAAAAAGCGCTGAGGATCCTCTATAAATCCTTTTTCTACGAGATGTGCCCAAAACTGTTTTGTAATTTCAAATTGCTTACAGATTTCTATGGCCTTTTTTATGGAGACAGAACCATCTTCTTGCTCTGGGCAATAATTGAGTTCGCAAAGTGCCGAGTGACCTGTACCTGCATTATTCCAAGCGGCCGAACTTTCTTGAGCAACATCACCTAGACGTTCTAAAATTAAAATACTCAAATCTGGCTTAAGCATCTTTGCCATAAGTGCAAGATTTGCACTCATAATTCCACCACCTATACAAATGAGGTCGTAATGATTTTTCGGAATTTCTCTGTTCATAAAAAAGGTTTTATGGTATAAAGGTATCGAAATCTAAACTTACAATTTGAACCCTCATTTATTAATAAAATATACAAGCTGCTATGTTGCTAAACTGGTCTCAAAAACCCAGTATAGACATCTCTTATACGTTAAATTTTAACTTAAAATGACTATTTTGAGAGCAATAGGGTTTGTCTATAAAGCATATATTTAGCATTAAACAAAAACTTTATTTAAAATCTATAAATAATTGATTATAAATGTTTAAAATAAATATGTTTAATCAAAAACTCCCACTATAAACAATGTCTATAGTGGGAGTTTTACATAAATTATGCACTACTGTAGCAGTCCTTCTATTTTTTCTATGACAGCTTGAGCAGCTCTTTCTCCAGAGATCATTGCGGCGTTAAGAGAGCCGTTAAGAAGATGGTCTCCAGCAAGAAAAATCGTGTCTTTAAGTTGCGTTTCAGACGCTTCACAATCCATACGTAAATTATCAAGTTTAGGTAGAGCTCGCGGTATAACATATGCTTTTAAGAAAGTAACATCTGTGATATTGCAGTAAGTTGCAAGCTCTGAAGTAACGGTTGTAACAAGTGCTTTTTCAGATAAATCTTGATCGTCTACTACGGTTACAGAGAGTAAATTTTTTGCTCCAGTAGTTGCAGTTTCTAGCGCATCTACATAGAAGAGGTTATTAATTCGCGTGTTCTCATCTGCTACAAGTTGGATCAAGGGTTGCTTCTTCCCTACTGCTTCCACCTCATAATATAAGTTTACACAAGACTTCCAGAGAGTCTCTTGACCTCTTAGGTTTGCTATAAACTGGCTAGCTTCTGTAGCTATAATAGTATAATCGCTCTCTAGGGCAGTTCCGTTTGTGAGTGTGATGGTGTTATCTTCTACACTTGCTACACTCGTATTAAACATAAAAGTGGTGTTTTTGAGCTGTGAAGAGAGCTGTTTAGGTATTGCTTCTATTCCGGCTTTTGGCACAGTAGCCATCCCTTCTCCAAACATTTTATATACAAACTCAAACATACGGCTTGAGGTGCTAAGCGCTGTCTCTAAGAAAATACCGCTAAAAAACGGCTTAAAGAAATCTGTAATCATCGCCTGGCTAAAGCCTCTCTTGCGCAGGTAAACTAGTGTAGAGCTTTCTGGAGAATTAAAAATCTCTTCTATAGATTTGTTTTTTAAATCCCTATTAAGTTTAAGCACTTTAACCTTGTCACCTAGTGTGCCTACAGATGAGGTCATAGTGGGTATAAGCATCTTGATACTGCGTGTAGGGTCACCTATAGATTGAGATTTACGATTTTTAAATATTGTAGCACCTGGTAAAAAAGGTTGTAGCTCTAAGGCCTTATAATCTAGATATTCCTTTGCTTTTGGGTATGCGTCTAGTAGCACTTGAAAACCGTGATCTAGCTGGTAACCGTTTACAACATCTGTCTTTACACGACCACCTGCCCTATCTGTCGCTTCTATGAGTATGGGCGCATAACCTTTGCTTTCTAGCTGTATTGCTGCAATAAGGCCGCTTATTCCTGCGCCTATGATGTGAATTTTTTGGGTAGAGTGAGTCATATATGTTTATGTAAGAGTATTGTTTTTTGCTTTCGCGAAAGCGTAAATACATTAAAATGGGTAACCAATAGCAAAATTAAAGATAGGCTCATCAAATTTAAAATCCCAGCGTTCTCCCTCTGCAAGCGATGGATCGTGAAAAGGAGCAGCGAGATCAAAACGTATTACAAAGCCCTGTACATCTACACGTAGCCCAAAACCACCACCTATACCAAGCTCGTTTATAAAATCTGAGGTAAACTTATCTTTACCCGGTAAATCTTCGTTCTCAACGCTATTCCAGATATTACCTGCATCTACAAAAAAGGCTCCTTTAAGGTAATTAAAAATAGGGAATCTATACTCTGCATTTGCCTCTAGGCGTATGTTACCTATCTGGTCAAAAAAGCTCCCGCTCTCAGAGTTACCTGTTGACGTACCAGGCCCTAAAGAGCGTATTCTAAATGCTCGCACACTGTAAGGACCACCAGAATAATACTGTTTTACAAAAGGTAATATCTCTGAGTTACCGTATGCATACCCATAACCAGCAAATAAGCGAGTGGCAATTTTTTGCTCCTTGCCAAAGTTAAAATGATATCTAAAATCTGCATCTATCTTTGCAAACTGTGCATATTCAAGTCCTAAAAAGGTGTTGTTTTCGGTATCCTCATTTTCTTGGCCAAATAGACTTACGGTGTTACCAGCAATTTCAACATTTGTATTAAGAAATACTTGATGTGTATCACTAGTATCTACCATCCCATTGTAGGTAAAACTATAGGTAAGACCGGCGATAAATTGCTGCTCAAAACTCTGTTCTAAAAATGGATTTTCAGTAAGTATCTCGTCAAAGGCTTCTGTGGTGTTAGACAATCTCGTGTAGCTTAGTGAGATAGGGTTTATTTTATGCGTCACATATTTATTTGCATCCCAAGTGTAGCCAAAGCCTGAGTTACCAGAGAGAAGCGTGTATAGCTTTGACCTATTTAAGTAATCAAAACCTAGTGCCGTAACGGTTTTTGGGATGTTGTATTTAAAGAAATCTGTATTAATCTTAATTGGGAAAATCACTCTAGGGAATACAAGCTCACTTGCAAGTCCCAGCTCAATACTGCTCAAAGACTCACCACCACCTACTTGCACTTCATAACCTGCAGAGCCTGTAATATTAAGTACTTCTCCCCCTTTAAAGAGGTTTCGGTTGCTGTAGGTAAGTGCAAGGCCTGGTCCAGCAAAATTATTAGACTTTGTAACCGCTTGTATCTCTGCTCTTATGGCTCTTTTATTAAGAGGTGATAAGTATATGTTTGCCTCTAGAATCCCTAAGCTATCTGTGCGCAGGCTATCTACTTCTTCATACTGGATATTTACAAATTTATAAGCCCCTATGGTAGATAATCTTCTGGCTGTGTTACGTGAGATATCTGGATTATAAAGCGATCCTTCTTTAAGTGTGATGTATGGAGCAAGATATTTGGGTTTAAAATAGGTCTCGTTCTGTATCATATTGAGACTATCATAGCGGACTATATTTTGCTGTAAAGTATCCTTTAGCTCATAGTTAGGATACACATTAATTTTTTGCACTTTGTAAGGCACAATGACCTTGTTAGGAACATCTTTTTTAATCTTTAAGAACATATCAAAACGCTTGTTCTTATATTGATTTGTGTCAATCTCAAAAATGAGAAACGATGGGTTAAAGTTGTAATACCCCTTTCTCTTAAGCTTGTAGTCTATGCGGTCGCGCTCTTGTTTTAGATTTGAGAGGTCATAGCGCATTCCCTTTTTGAATGGCGAACTCTTAACCGTACTTATCATCTCTCTATAAATAGGCGGCGAGAGTGTGTCTAGCTGATAGGTCTCCATACGGTATGGTGTAGGCACCTTAACAGTATATGCTATAGAGGCTCTTTTCTTTTTTTCGCTTTCGCGAAAGCGAGAACTCACATCACTATAAAAGAAGCCACGGTTCTCAAGTCTGTTTCTCAACAACGCTTCTACCTCAAACTCCTCTACATCTGACTGGTAAACGGGCACCTCTCCTATTTTTTTATTAAGCCACTTATTTATAACTCCAGGATTTTCTCGCTGTGCCTTGTAATGTATACTTAGGTTAGGATACATTCCTAAAACCTTAGTATTAGGAGAAGGTCTTAAAACACTTTCTAGCTCAGCTTTAAGTAAATTTTGATTAACTATGGTACTATCTGAGTTAATTATAACCTCACCACCCGTATATAATCGTTCTCCCTCAGGTATGTACTTTTCTACACTACAAGAAGTTGTGAAAATGGTTAATATTATGAGAATATAGTATGGAAAGTTACGGTGCTGCACGTGCTTAATCTATCTTATTAGTTTTTCTATTTTCTGGAGAGGGCTCTAGAGCTTCCTTTTCTTTTTCTTCTTCTATAAGTTGTTGCTGTTTCTTTCTTAAGATAGCATCCCACAACTGACTAAATTTATTAAACTCTTGCTGAAATATGAGCGAGATCCCACTTACAATGGTCTGCCCATCTATCACGTTTTCAAACTCACTACGTCTAAAGCCTTTGAGACGGTACTGTCCATCTTCAGTAAGTTCATATTCTAGACTTACATTGCCTATAAGCGGTGTGGCATCACCACTTGCACTCTCGCCCGCCACGTCTACACTACTTCCTACACGTACGGTAAGCTTATCGTTAAAGAATTTACGTTGTGCAGCAATATCCAGCTGCGTGCGTTCTTGTGGAGTTGTGCCTTGATAGTCCGTAAATGTATCTAGCCCAAAATCTAACTGGAACCCTGTGTTGCCTAATAATTTATCAGAAAAAATATTAAGCTGGTCAGACAGGGCATCATTAAGGTTATCTCTTGCAATACTAGCAAACCCTCCCTGACTCCCATCTGAGTTGGAGTTAGGATAAAATCTATTGAGTACTAAGAGTGAAAAGACCTGTCTGTTTAACTCTCCAGTTTGTTGATTAACTTGTTGTACGCGACTATATACCTCACCTCCTAGTGCTCCTTGCTCATCTTCTGGTAGGTCTAATGCAAAGTTTATCTCTGGACTAAGAAGGTCCCCATCTATATTTAGGTATACTAAAAACGGCAATTGTTGCCTATATTGTGACTGTGCAGCTGGATCATCACTAGTGCTAGTAATAGCCATAAGTGGCGCCGCAGAAGCATCAACCGAATATACGGCACGCACATCAAGTTTTGCATCAAAAGGATCTCCAGACCAAGATACTCGGCTGCTTGGGTCAAGCGTAAATGTGCGGTTAACCAGGTTATATAAGTTCATCTCATACTGCCCACCAGCCACGTCGTACACCCCTGTTAGATTCATACGCCCATTGGGTTGTAGTGTGAAATTTAAATCTGCATCACCATTTACCTTTAGATTATCACCTGTCTCTTCATCTATAAGTATGGTTACTTGTGCATCTCTATTTACTTTAAGTAGTGATTTTATATCAAATCCTGTAATTGTACCCGTCTCCTCTTCGGTGCGAGTGAGGATGGCGTCTGGATTTTCTCTATTAACAAACACTACAATACCATCACTAGACTCTATGTTTGCCGCTGCGGTAGGCATAATGTAGGTGATATCTGTACTACCGCCTACTGTAGCATCAAGATCTATTACCGGGATTTGTAAATCACCGGTGATGGAGGCAGTAGCGTCAAAAACCGCTATCCCGTATACAAAGTCGTTATCACCTTTTTCGGCATTAAGCGCTTGAAAGTCATTTGCAACCACTTTTAAATCAAACGTTGGGTTTATAAAACGCTCCGTACCTACAAGTCCGTCAACTGTTAGGATATTTTCTTTTGCATCACGTATCGTAAAATTTGACATTGAGATCCCTTCATTGTCTATAGAAACAGTTTCTTTAAGTAAAGTAAATGGTGCATTGAGCTTAGTTACGGTAAACGCGGCATTATTGAAGCGCAAGAAACCTTGATACTCAAGATCTACCAGCTTACCATTCATTTTAAAATTTCCATTGAGCGTTCCAGATCCATCATTAAGCTCGCCTAGAGAAAAACCATCTAAGGCTTCCATTTTGAGTTCATTAATGTCTAGATCCATATTAATGGTAGCGCCATCTATATCTGCAATGTAGTCTCCGGTAAGTTCTAGATCTGCCACACCTTCTGAAACAGCGAGATTAAAGTCGTATTTATTGCCCTTTATAGATCTCCCTGCAAGTTCTAAAATACCTAAATCTTCTCCCAGCACTCGTAGTTGCTCAACATAGATATCTGCCAGAAAACCAAAGTCACCAAAGGGTTCTTCTATCACAAAGTCACCATTGAGATTACCGCTGGCAAGTTTTTCATCTGGATTAAGATAAGCAAGAAACTCACTTAATTTAAAATTCTGAAAATCAATACCTATATGATCTTTTTCAATGGTAGGAAGTTTATCTGTAAAGGCAACCGACTGTAACTTTCGCGTAAAGCGAAAATCATTAAAAGCCAATTTCCCATCTGTAATAATAACTTCATTACTCGACGGAGTTTTCCAATCTTTTTTATTAAAAATAAGGCTGTCTTCACTTACGTGAAAACGTAAACGCTCCCTACTACCTGTAATGTCTGACTGTACTTGTATGAGCTTTTCTTCATTTGCATAGGCAAGAAAATCTAGTGAAAGCTCATTGTTAGTTTGATTTCCCTTTATACGTGTTTCTTGTATAGCGATAGGTCCTGCAGTTAAGCCGTCAAAGCCTAAATCAAAGGTAAATGCATCTCGGTCTGTGTTCATATTAAATGAGAGACTATCTAGCTCATTACCTGCATAATTAATATGTGGTGCTTTTATAGATGCATCTAGTTTACGGGTAGCCTCACTAAAATCAAGGTCAACAGCAATCGTGTCTAGATCTTTCATATTTACTAGAAAAACCTCATTGAGTAAGGGTGATTGTCTCACCTTTCCTTTAAGAACAACATTTACTGGGTTTGTAATGGTATCTTTTATAATGGCATCTCTGTAAAAATAGCTGTTTACGTGATTTTGTAAGGCTGTTGCTATCTTCGCTGGGTCAGCATTAGATCTTAAATCAAGGTTCAATATCTTGTTGTCAAATTGTACAGAAGTACTATCTTGGCGTACACGCGCAGATCCTTCTAGACTGCCTATTAAATATGTACGATCATCATAAACAATCACTCCATCATCCATTATTGCAGTTACATCATAACTCGTTGTACTGCCTTTAAAGGTACTTGCGAGTTTAAATCCGGTACGTACATCACGTTGCATTAGTCCTAGAGCTTGTAAATCTGCTCCTATGACATCGAGATTAATCGTCGCTGCTGGTGCAATTGTGTCCAGCACAACAAGGCTTGTAAGGTTTGTGTTAAGATTACTGTCTTTGTAACTTGATGTAATAGCGCCCTCACCATCTTTTATTTTACTAGTAATCGTTAAGTCTTTTATAGCATAGTCATTGTATAAAAACGATGCTACAGTAGCTTCTACATTTGCATCAAGCGTGTTTAATGAAGTGCCCGAGCCCTGGCCCTTGAGTGTGAGATTGAGGTTCCCTAAGCTATTGTTTTGAAGAAGCTCACCTAGGTTGTACTCTTCTATTGCCAGTGTGGTGTTAAAAGCAATAGTATTATCATTTTTAAAAGTACCATCTATGGTTGCGAGACCTTGTGTAGTCGTAAGCCTTGTAGTAGTCGTAATGTCTGCAAGGTTACCTTTTGCGGCAGCTACTAGCTTTATGTCTTGCGGCAGATTAATACTCAAAGAATCTGTTGCTATAAATTTTGATATGTCGTTCTTACTAGTAGAAGCATTAATGTTAGGTAGATTATAATATAGGTTCTCTATATCGTTTATATTTTTAAGGTTACCATTTGCCTTTAAATCAGTGTTAGACCATCTCAAAGCAAGATTAGGAACAGTCAAATCTGCTAGCGTGCCTGATGCCGTTATCGCCCCAGCAATGCGATTTTTACTTACTGTCTGTAAATACGTATTAGTTCTTAGAGATGGTTGAAATAGAAATAAATCACCCAGCCCTACTTTAACATCTGTAATGTTGATGTCTAATCGTACATCTTCTGGTTGTGTCGCTATCTTATTTAGTGAAGGGTAACTCATCACGATATCTCCTCTCAGTGAGTTTGAGTTGATAGTCGCATTCATATTTTCAAGCTGTAAATCTGTATCTGAAACAAGAAAATTTGTAGAAACTGATTTGACATAAATACCAGAGACTTCTCTTCCAGAAAGACTTTTTACGTTACCACCCGCCACAAAATCTTTTAGATAAGTATTTGTACTTTCTAGATTCACATTAGAAAGAAACACAGCTTCGGGATTAAAAACACCTTTTGTAGCGGCTGCTCCATTTACGGTATATCGTATACTTGTATTAGTTACGCTAGCCTTATCTACTGTAATGTTATAGTCTGGAAATAGCGAATTGCTAGATTCAATAGGTACTTGTGATCCGGTAGTACTAGACATATCAATACCTATCGCGCTATCATTTATTAAAATGTCATTTATAGCAATGACAAAGCTGTTAAAATCTGCTTTTGGAATATTTGTTTCAAGCTCTTTAAAGTCAAAATCAAAAGACACGCCTGCCTCCTCACCTGTGTAGTTTCCGCTTACGTCTTTTAGGGTAAGTTTGTTAAAAGCTAGGTATGGTAGTGGTATTTCTTCGGCATCTGGGTCTGAGGGTACTTGTACCTGATTAATCTTAATTTGAGCATTTTCTATATATCCCTCACTGGCAGTAAATCTCATCTCGTCAAGATTTACTGTATCTGGTGATATGCGTAACTCTTTAAAAGTGTACCTACTATCTATACCCGTAACAACATCGTTATACACTACGTCAAAATCTTTGAGATCTAGATCACCTATAATAAGATCCATTGGTGCCGTGCTAGTCGTATCTGTTTGTTGAGATGGTGGAGTTGCAAAAGCAGCTGCAATGAAGTTAAAGTTGAATCCGCTTATTGTATCTTTTCTAATAATATTTGCTCGTACACCTTCCCATTGTGCATTCTCTATGCCTATGCCTGTGCCATTTATGATGGGCCATAAAGGAACATCTGCCTCTAGAGACCTACTGTATACTAGCGTATCACCTTGCTTATCTTCTAGATATAGCCCTTCGATAGCAATATCTCCATCAAAGGTTATGAAAGCCCTTTCAAGCTCAACCTTAGTTTGCGTTTTTTCAGAAAAATAACTTACAGCTTTAGAAACTACAATGTTTTGTCCCCATTCACTTCTTATAAATAAAAGAAGGAATATAATAAGTATAAGAAGCACGAGTAGTATACGTGCTATAATGCGTAGCCACCTAAATTTTTTTTTAGGTTTTTGTGTTTTTAGCTCTTTGTTTTCAGGGTTTGTCACCAGAGGCATCAATTTTTTAACAAATTAACGCCGTTTGCTCATTTTAACATAATTTGCCGCTGTAAAGTATTGTTAAAACGAGGGCTAGCAATCTAAAAGGGTGTTAAATAAAAAGGTGATTTACGCTTTCGCGAAAGCGGAATACTATCTCAATTATCTCAATAATGAAAAGTGACCTCTAAAGATGCGACCATCCTCAAGCTCGACTAAATACCAGTAATCATCTGGTGGAAGTTCAGCTCCATTGTAAATTCCATTCCATCCATTATCCATTGCACGAGATTGATACATAGACTTCCCATAGCGATCGAAAATAAAGAAACGCACTGTGGTATTGGTGTCTTGCCCGGCGCCTTCAAGTTTCCAAGTATCATTTATACCATCACCGTTAGGTGTAAAATAGGTAGGAAAACCTATAACAGAGACCTCTTTTGCAGTTATACCGCAACCGTTTACATCACGAACAAAGAGATTGTAAAGACCTGCGGGCACGTTTTGAAAAGTAGGTGATTCTTGATATGGACCAAAGATATTTCCAATTGCATTTTCATAAACGCCTGTACCTTCTACAGTGATCGTTACGGTATTGTTTTCTCCTCCGTCTACAACCGAAACATTAGTTATAGTTGCTGTACTTGATGGAGTTACATTAATACTTCTTGAAGACTCACAGCCATTAGCTCCTACGGCGGTTACTATATAGCTCCCCGGTTCATTAATCGCAATAGTTGATGTGTTATCTATAAGTAGCGTGCCATTATGCTGCCAGGCATACTGTAAACCAGCAGTATTGCTTATTACTCCCGCACTAAGCGTTATAGTCTCAGGAAAGTTATTTGTACAATAAAAACGCAATTCATCATCGGCCATTACTGGTGGAGACAGAATAACTATATCTGCCGTTGTGATAGAAAGGCACTGCCCATTATCATTAACACGGATATAAATGGTTTGATTAAAAGCCTCTGTGTTAGTAAATGAAGTAGTGATTTCCCCTTGCTGATTAAATGCATCCTCCTCGTTCTCATAAAAGCTTACGGTTGCTCCTGCAGGCACTTGGTTTTGTACCTGTGATGAGAGCGTGCTTAAATCAATCTCTGTAATACCATCTATAATTCCATCTGTATCGCACACCTCTAAGGCATCTAGTACTAGTGTCTCGTTACCCGTAGTAAGCTGTACGCTAGCAATAGCGCTGCATCCTGCTTGTGAAGCAACTCGTGCATATACAACCTGATTTACTTGTGTGTTTTGAAATGTGTTAGGATTTCCAATTACATTTACTTCACTTTCGGCATCTGAAAGGTTGTTATAAAATCCAGTTATGATAAGGCTACTATCGTTAACAGTTACGTCATCTAAAGCGTCAAATAAGTTATACTGCGATAAGCCGTCTCCATTTGCATCACACTGCTGTAACGTACTATTAGAAACAGTAGGGTTTTGAACAAACTCTATTGTGACTTCACCAAAGGCTTCACAACCATTATCTAGAACAACTTCTACAGTATAAAATCCACCTTGACTAACTGTAAGGTCGTTTGAAGTTTCTGATAGTGGTATACCGTCACGTTGCCACATAAATGCTGTTGCAAGAGGTTCGTTTACTACAAGTGTGGTTTCTCCTGCACCGCAAATGGGATTACCACCCGCTACAGTTCTATCTGGACCTAAATCTGTACCTAACTGAAAACTTCCCGCCTCTAAAAAGACAGCAGAGTCATATCTAAAGTTTTGCTCATCTGCTATTACTAACTTAACTTGATAGTTTAAGTTAGGTTGTATAATTGCTTTTGCTTCAATGACTTTGGTTTGTCCATTAAAGTTAATAGGTGCTGCGTTTCCATTAAAGCTTTCAAAATAAAACTCGTTTATGGCAGGACAGCCATTAGGTATTTCTGGGTGTACGGTTGTAACTTTTACAGGGGTAGTTGTGTCTGGTACTAAGGCTATATTTTCATACCCTTGCTCGCCTTCTTCTCTTATAAGAAACCCAAATAAATCTGAAAAATTACAAGTGTTAGGATTACCTTCTTGATACTCTTCTGAGGCAAATAGATATCTAAAACGTACCTCTGAGGCTGTAGATTGAAAAGTAAACTCTAGTATAGTAGCATTAGTCGTATTTTGCTCATCAAGTACAAACTCAAGATCTGCATCTCCTAGCCAGTCTGGAGCATCATCATCACTGAGACTCGTGTTAGGACCTTGCACATTCTGCAATCTTCCGGTACTTAAAACAATTCCTTCTTGAAGAGGGAAGTTACTACCGTTTGCATTAAAGTAGCCATAGCTCTGCTCCTGACCTCCAAAATCTCCTCCTACAATGTTTGTGACCTGTATGTCTGAGATACAGTTACTATTTATGAGAATATCTTCTATTAATTGCTGTGGAGTATATGTTTGACTATCTACCACCACGTTTTGTGCTATGAGACTTGTAGATATAATAAGAAAGCAAAAAACTATAAAGTGTCGCATTATTATTTTATGGATGGTACAAATGTAAATACTACGACTATTATATCGCAATGAACTTTATAATAACAAAGTGATGAATCTTAAACGTAAGGCAATAAAAAAAGCGAACTTAAAAGTTCGCTTTTCTTAATCGTAATATTATTTTTAACTCAAAGATTCCATATCGATTACAAATCGGTACTTCACATCGTTGTTTTGCACACGCTCATAAGCCTCATTAATACTAGACATATCTATCATCTCAATATCACTTACAATATTGTGTTCACCACAAAAATCAAGCATTTCTTGAGTTTCTTTTATGCCTCCTATAAGAGACCCAGCTACACTTTTACGACCAGAGATAAGGTTACCACCGTGCACATCTGGTAGCGGCTCTATGGCTCCTACCATACACATTGTACCATCTATAGCTAGTAGCTCTAGGTATGGGTTAATGTCGTGGCTTACTGGTACTGTATTAAGAATAAAGTCAAAAGATCCTTTATGAGACTTCATAGCGTCTTTATCTTTTGAGATAAGTACATCATCTGCACCTAGCCTTTTTGCATCATCAGCTTTGCCTTCAGAAGTTGTAATCATTACTGTCTCTGCTCCCATTGCGTGAGAAAATTTAAGTCCCATATGACCTAAACCTCCTAGACCTACAACCCCTACTTTCATTCCTTCTTTTACACCCCAGTGATGTAATGGAGAGAAAGTTGTAATACCAGCACATAATAATGGTGCAACTGCCTTTGTGTCTAGATTTTTTGGGATGTTAAGTACAAAATTTTGATCAACCACCACCTCTTGAGAATATCCTCCAAAGGTGTGTCCATCTGTATGCTTGTCTTTACTATTGTAAGTCCACGTAGCGCCGTTGAGACAAAATTGCTCTAGATCACTCTCGCAAGATGAGCACTCCTGGCAAGAATCTACTAGACATCCTACTCCTACTAGGTCTCCTTTTTTAAATTTTGAAACCTCGTCTCCTACTTCTATTACCTCACCTACAATCTCGTGACCAGGTACAACTGGGTACATAGAAGGTCCCCAGTCGCTACGCACAGTGTGTATGTCACTGTGACAAACGCCACAATAGGTTATTTTAATTTTTACATCTGTGGGCAAGGTGTCACGACGTTCTATTGTCATTTCCTTTAAATCTGCCTCTTTATCTTGAGCACCGTATGCTTTTACTTCTGTCATAATAATTTTTTTAAACTAATTAGTTAGTGTTTTGCTTTCGCGAAAGCATAATTACAACCACTTTTTGTAATTTACTTGCTTTCTTCTAGCGTTGGGTAATCTGTGTATCCTTCTTTACCTGGAGTATAAAATGTATCTTGATCTAGCTCATTAAGTGAAGCATCTTTTTCAAATCGTGTTACCAAATCTGGATTTGCAATAAATTTACGCCCAAAGGCAATAAGATCTCCTTTATTATCTTCTAAGTCTTTATTTGCCTCTTGAGCATCATAGCCTCCACTTAAAATAAGTAGGCCATTATAATTGTCACGTATATTAGTACGTATGTCATCTGGTAAAGCTGGTGCACCCATTGAGCCGTGATTTACGAGATGTATATATAGTACATCTAGTTTTTCTAACTCTTTTGATAGATAATCAAATGTCTCTTCTTTCCCCTCAAAAGGTCCTAAATCATTCATCGCACCATTAGGAGATAAGCGTATACCTACTTTATCTTTTCCTATAGCCTCAATAACTTTTGCAGTGACTTCTAGTGTTAATCTGCTTCTATTTTCGGCAGAGCCTCCGTAGTTGTCTGTTCTTTTATTTGTACCTGCGTTTACAAATTGGTCCAGTAAATAGCCGTTTGCGCTGTGTACCTCTACTCCGTCAAAACCAGCTTCTATAGCATTTTTTGCCGCTTGTACATATTCATCAATCACAGTATTAATATCGTCTTGAGTCATCGCAGTAGGCTTTGGGATTTCTAACTCACCCTTACCGTCTACATACATCTTTGTATCTTCTGGTTGTATGGCAGATGGTGCAAGTATTTTGGCTTCTTCTGGCATATTATCTGGATGCGAGATTCTACCCGTATGCATAAGCTGCATAAAGATCTTTCCACCTTTATTGTGAACGGCCTCTGTTGCAGGTTTCCAAGCTTCTACTTGATCGCTATTATAAATACCTGGTATGCGTGCATAGCCCACACCGTTAGGCGAAGGAGCTGTTCCTTCTGTAATTATTAATCCAGCACCAGCACGTTGCCCGTAATAGAGTGACATTATCGCTGTAGGTATATGTTCTTGCGTAGCTCTAGACCTTGTGAGAGGTGCCATTACTACTTTATTTTTAAGAGATAAACGCTCAGTATTGAGCGGTGATAATAGTTGGCTGTTAGTATCCATAGTTTCTTTTTTTAACAAATTTAGAGCGTCTCAACGTGCTTCTCCGTTAATGCGTTGTTAAATGAAAATAAAGGGTTTCACAAAGAATTTCACTTTCGTGAAAATGGAAACTCTCACTATTTAAGCAGAGCAATAGACAATAGATTATGTATTTTTAAATTGCGACAAGCATAGAAAAACAGATATATAATTTAAAATAATACAGTTATGGCTACCAAAGATATGATCCTCAATAAACTGCAAATCCTCATAACTCAAGAATTTGATAGCCCAGAGCAGGCTTTTGCATTTTTTGATAAAGATGGAAATGGGACACTGTCTAAAAGCGAAATCAAAACCCTGCTAAAAAAAGCTGAAATAAGCGGATTTATAAGATCTATCGTGGCAAATGCCTTAATAGATGGGTATAGCAAAGATGGAAATGATAATGTGAGCTGGGAAGAATTTAAGGCAGCACTTGATGAAATTAAGGATAAAGACTAATGAGTTCACAATTTTTCCAATAGAGTGCATATTTTAATCCATTTTTTTGGAATAATTCCTAATAATCAAAAATAAAGTGTAGTTTTGTTACTCAATTATGACTGAGTTAGCACCTACATATCATTGCATTATAGACGTTGAGACTACAGGTAAAGGAATAAACGGTAATCGCATTACCGAGTTTTGCGCCGTACGTCTTAAGGATGGAGAAATAATAGACAAGTTTACATCGCTTGTAAATCCTGAGCAATACATTCCACCATTTATTACTAATCTTACTGGTATAGATGATGCAATGGTAGAAGATGCACCCCTCTTTGAAGAAATCGCTCAGCGTGTTTTGGAAATTACAGAGGGTGCCATTTTTGTAGCTCACAATGTCAACTTTGACTTTAATGTAATTAAGGGAGAATTTAAAAGACTAGGTGTTTCATTTGTGCGTAAAAAGTTGTGCACGGTACGTCTTTCGCGGAAGCTTATTCCTAATTTGTTTAGTTACTCACTAGGTAATCTTTGTGCGTCAATAGGGATTCCTCTTAATAACAGACACCGAGCAGAAGGTGATACAGATGCTACTGTTATTCTTTTTAAAAGGTTGCTAGATCTAGATGAGGACAAAAAGGTTATGAACGCATTTTTAAATGTACGGTCTAAAGAGGCTACATTACCTCCTCACCTACCTTCACGTATTATTCAAGAGCTTCCAGAAACGGCAGGGATTTATTTATTTAAAGATCGTGCCGGTAAAATCATTTATGTAGGGAAAGCGATTAATATCAAGAAGCGCGTATTATCGCATTTTTATGATAAAAAGAATAAGGAATATCTCCTAGGTCAAGAAACATATCAAATAGATTATGAAGTGACAGGTAATGAACTCTGCGCACTACTTCTAGAATCTGAATATATTGAACAATATTTTCCAAAATTTAATAGAGCACAAAAAATACCGGTAAGTACATATACCATTGTGTCTTACGAGAATAGAAAAGGAATACTACAGCTAGCAGTTGCAAAGTCTAAGTATCGTGCAAGTGCAACAGATAAAGTTTATACTAAAGCAAAGGCCACAGAGCGTTTAATGGAACTGTGTAATACATATCATCTATGCGCCCGTTTTTGTGGGTTACAAGCCACTTTTGGTCAGTGTTCACATTACCGTCTTAAAGGTTGTAAAGGAGTGTGTAATGACGAAGAAGCCGTCGCAGATTATAACGAGCGAGTACATCAAGCGCTAGCGGCTTATTACTCAGAAAATGAAACATATCTCATTAAAGAACGTGGACGTACTGAAGATGAAACGGCTTTTATCTACATAGATAAAGGGGTTTATAAAGGTTTTGGTTTTGTACCAGAGACAGAGCAGTTCAGTCATTTTGATGACGTGGCATCATATCTTAATCTTAAGAAAAGTACCTACCACACAGATGTTATTTTGAGAAGTTACCTGCGTAGACATAAAAACCCAAGTATAATTCCCCTAGCTATTTCTGCCTGATATGAATACCACATTAGATTACAAAACCTACTACCTACAGCTACCGGATACACTAGCACAAAAATATCCAGAGCTCAATTTTGAGAATCACTGTTACTTACGCATTGCGTTAGACAACGTAGTTGGTACAAAATGGGATAAACGTATAGCACGACCCGCATACAAGAACTTATCTACAGAGCAACGCGCTCTTGTCATATCGTATTTATCTACCTATCTAGATGATAAAAGCACACTACTGTCTCATAATATGATATCACTAGCATACAGAGGTAAACTTGCGTAACTAGTCATAATACGCATTTACTAAGAATTGTAAGAGGTGATACCAGCATTAGTTGTAGTTTTGTGCTTCTTAAAAGCACAAGGAAATACTTAATCATTCTTATTGTGCTCAAATACAATTTTATGCACCCAGATAATAAGAATATAGGTCCTTACCTCTTTAAACAATTACGTAAAGCAAATAAGGAGCTTGCACCTCATATACTTGAAACTAACAGAGGTATTCAAACCATAGATTTTTCAAACCCCAAAGCTGTTTTAGAGCTTAATAGAGCCATCTTACTCAATGATTACTCTCTTAACTGGTATGACATTCCAAAGGGATATCTGGCGCCTGCAATACCTGGTCGTGCAGATTACATCTTATATCTTAAAGACTTTCTTAATACAGATAAGCAAGCTCAAGGCCTTGATGTAGGTACTGGTGCAAACTTCATCTACCCATTACTAGGAGGATCATTATTTAACTGGAAAATGAAAGGTGTCGATATAGACCCAAAGGCCGTACAAAACGCAAACTTATTACTAGAGAAAAACACCCACCTCAAAGGTTTTCTCTCTGCTATATACCAGCAACAAAGAGCTCAAATTTTTGAAGGTGCTATTCTACCTGGTGAGCAGTATGACTTTACAATGTGTAACCCTCCTTTTTATAGCTCAGAAAAAGAGGCTTTTAAGGCAACTAAAGAAAAATCAAAAAACCTAAAGCTTAAAGAGGTTGAACGTAACTTTGCAGGGCAATCTAACGAGCTGTGGTGTAACGGTGGTGAGGCACTATTTATAAAGCGTATGGTAAAAGAAAGTGTACACTTTAAAGATCAAGTAGGCTGGTTTACTACCCTAGTATCAAAAAGCGAGCACTTGCCTAAAATAAGAAAGCAACTAGAAAAACTTAAGGCAGAGCATAAAACGGTAGATATGTCTCAGGGTAATAAGAAATCAAGATTTCTAGCTTGGCGTTTTAAAGAGTAATTAGTGATGAAATTTACGGTCAGGTATGCTTAGTTCTTCACTCACAAGATAATCTGAGATTCTTCGTTTTTCACCAAATTGTTTATGAGTAAAGGATAGGTGTAAAGAATCTTTACTAGCATAAAAGATTCTAAAATCCTTATAATCTTCGTCTATATGAAGGAGTTCTTTGAGTTTTACACTCGTTATTCTAATATGAGTATATCCTAGACTATCTTTTATGATACTCCAAGTGCCAGATAAAGATGGCCCACAAGATGGGTGTTGTGCGTTATTATCAGTTACAGTGCCATTGCTATAAAAGCTTTGCCTGTAGTGTAAAAAACAATCTCCCATATTCATACGGGTTTTACCATTATACCTTTTGGCAAGTTTCCAAGTCTTTACACTATCACCCGCGATAAGATTTTTAATATCACTTGTAACCTGAAATGGAGTAGATTTCTTATTTGTACAAGAAGTTATAAATAAGACAATAACGAGGGAGACTAGTAATTTTTGCATTATTAAATATAAGAATTATAATGAATCCTATACTTTCGTTAGACTATCTCACAATCTATGCATAGACACTTTAAATTGTTCAAACCGTATGGTTATTTAAGTCAGCTCATTACTAATGATGCAAGGCAAGCTCGTAAAAAAAAGTTTTTAAAAGAGTTTTATGATTTTCCAGAAGGCACAATGGCTGTGGGGCGACTGGATGAGCACTCTGAGGGACTATTGTTTATGACTACAGACGGTAAGCTATCTCACACTATTAACACATCTGGGATAGAAAAAGAGTATTATGCTCAGGTAGATGGCGCTATTACAGATGAGGCTATTCTCGCATTAACTCAAGGAGTAGAAATAAGTGTAGAGGGTAAAAAATATACAACAAAACCTTGTAAAGCTAGGCGCATAGATGGTGATCCTGGTTTTCCAGAACGTGCAAAAAAGATAAGAGACTTGCGACACGGCCCAGCGCCGTGGATCTCAATCACCATTACTGAAGGTAAATTTAGACAAGTACGTAAGATGACTAGTGCGGTAGGTTTTGCTACACTACGACTTGTAAGAATAAGAATAGGCTCACAAACCCTTGTGGGTCTGGAGCCTAGCCAAGTTATTGAGGTAAAAGAATTACTTTAAATAATCTTATTAACGCGCACGGCGTTCATCCCTTTTTGTCCTCTTTCTATTTCGTAAGAAACTTTGTTTCCTTCCTTAAGTTCTCCTTCTATAACTTCAGATATGTGAACGAAGTACTTTTCTGGAGTATCTGCATCTTTAATAAATCCAAAACCTTTTGAAGAGTCAAAAAACTCAACAAATCCAGTTTTTATTGGATCTGGTTCATCACCTTCTTCTTTTTTAGGAATTCCTAAAACGATGTCTTCTACATCTACTTCTTCTTTCAGTGACGGGTCTGGTGGAGTATCCACTAGTTGACCTAGGTGGTTTACGTATACAAATTCATTTAATTTTTCTCCGCTCTCTTTACGGGCAAGTTTTTTCTTGCGTTTGTCTTCTGCTTTTTTAAGCCTCTTCTTTTCTCTTTCTTTTTTACCAAAGGTTTCTTGTGGTCTAGCCATTAACTCTTTTATCGTGTTTAATTATTACGTTGCGAGAATATCTCTTAACGTTCACATATTAGTCGCTATTTATTATAAGAACTTACATAAATAACTGTGACTCTGCTTGTAGTATGCTTTGCCGTACATTGTGATTATTGTAAAGATAGCAATTAAAAGTGGTTTTTACGCTTTCGCGAAAGCGTAATTATTCTTACAACACACTACTACGTTGTATTAAGAGCTTACTTACATAAGATATAGAAGTCTTTTAGGGTGTAATGCCAAATATTATAACCGGCCACTATTTTAACAAGTCTGTTATCTTTTTCTTAGTGGCGGGTTAAAATAGATTTGAAAGGCGGTACATAGTTGTAACTTTAATAAAAAAGAACATTATGAAACCAATGAAAGATACAAACAATAAGCTCAAGGAAGAACAAAATGATACCACTTATAACTCTGATGTTACTCCAGAAGATCTTAAAGTTTTAGGTCAAGATTTTGAAAACAACATACGCCAAGATGGTGGCGATGATGTAGCTCTTAGTAATAGATCAGAAAAAGTAGACTTTGCTGGCAAAGACCTAGATGTACCAGGAAGAATGCAGGCCAGTAAGAAAACTACAAACCGAATTAAAGATGAAGAAAATATGCTCTATAGCCAAGGAGGTGAGTCTAATGAAAACTTAGAAGAGCAAAGTAGCCAATACACACAATAAGACAATTGTACTCAATATAAAAAGCGACCTATGGGTCGCTTTTATTTTATGAGGGGTAGTACATTTGTAACACAACAGTTTATATGAAAACAGCACATACAATTCTTATAGGTTTGATAGGGTTTTCATTTTTATACTACGGTATAAGTTGCTTGTCTTCTAATTTTATGACGGAAGAGTTTAAGCGTTTTGGGTTGTCACCCGTGCAACGCAAGATTACGGGCATTGCCCAAATCACTGGGGCTATAGGCATTATAACCGGTTTTTTTTACACGCCATTACAAGTTGCGGCACTTGTTGGCATTTCACTTCTTATGCTATTGGGATGGTTTGTAAGACTTCGCATAAAAGATAGCTTTATTGCCTCACTACCCGCGTTTACGTTTTTTGTCCTCAATGCCTACTTAGCCTATTATCTTATCGCTATTAGATAAGAATTATTAAAACTGAAATTGCCAGAAATAAGAATGCTGGAAATGACTTTTTAAGAGGGTCACCTACCTTAAGGTGCATAGCGATAGCTCCAGCCATCATTATCGCAATACCTAATGCGCTATAAAATTCTAACGGACTATAAAAAATTGAAACTAGTAAACCTACAGCCAGTAAGCATTTTATAGTTCCTACAATCTTCATTGTACTTTCTGATAGTCCATAGTGTGCAAACTCTTCTTTGAGCGTGCTCGCATTACCGCCTCTCCATTGTGAAGATGTACCCGTGCGCAGTAACCATACGTTTAAGATGCTTAGTCCTACAATACACTTTAAGATAATTGATAAATAATCCATTTTTTAATTTTCTTTGATTAGTTGTTTATAAATTTAGCGTTTTTATTAAACAAGGATTTACATATTGTGATAATTATAAGAAGGTATAACCGTAACTTTATACCTTTATTAAGAACACGCTATAATCATTAACAAATTTTTAGAAATGAGTCTCACATCATCATCTACTATAGAATATAATGTTTACGGAAAAACACTTATAGGCTGCTGTACAGACCCAATGACGGGTTATTTTAGAGATGGTTATTGTCGTACAGCTACTGTAGATAGAGGGACACACGTGGTTTGTGCTGTTATGACCGAGGCATTTTTAAACTACACAAAGACTAGAGGAAATGATCTCTCTACTCCTATACCTCAATATAATTTTCCCGGTCTTAAGCCTAATGATGGATGGTGCCTTTGTATAATGCGCTGGCTAGAAGCAGAAAAAGCTGGGGTTGCTCCCCTACTCAATCTTGCAGCCACTCATCAAAAAGCACTAGAGTATACAACTATTGAGGTGCTAGAGGCTTACGCTTTATAATCTTCACCCTATATTTTTGCTTGATAGGTATATAGATCATAATACCTTCCCTCCTGCGATATGAGCGTATCGTGAGTACCCTGCTCAGCAATACGACCATCTTCTATGACTAGAATCTGATCTGCTTTTTTTATTGTACTTAGTCTATGAGCTATCACAATGGTTGTTCTATCTTTTACAAGCTCAGAAAGCGATTTTTGAATAAGCGCTTCACTCTCTGTATCGAGATTTGAGGTTGCCTCATCTAGTATGATTATTTTTGGGTCCGCAAGTATTGCTCTTGCTATGGCAATGCGCTGGCGCTGACCTCCAGAAAGTTTTACCCCACGTTCTCCTATTAATGTATCTAGACCTTCCTCAAAGCGATCTGTAAACTCATTTACATAACCTGCTTTTACAGCCTTTAATAAGCGTTCTTCACTAGCATTTGGTCTGGGAAAGAGTATATTCTCACGTATAGTTCCCTCAAATAGGAATTCGTCTTGAAGAACGACCCCTAAATTTTGTCTGTAACTTGATAGCTGTACTCGAGACAAGTCATTACCATCTACAGATACTTCTCCAGATTGCGGATTTAAAAATGTAGCCGCCAGGCCTGCAATGGTAGATTTTCCAGATCCGGAGCTTCCCACTAGTGCAACTGTTGTACCCGCTTTTGCTTCAAATGAGATATTATGTATCACTTGTTTGCTTTTCTCGTAAGAGAAAGAAACATTATCAAACTTGATATCACCGTGTAATTTATCAAGTGTTATATCACGATTACCTAGCTCGTCTTCTGGTGTCATATTCATTAACTCCTCAGTACGATCTAGACCCGCAAGTGCCTCCGTGAGTTGGCTACCTATATTACTCATTTGCACAATGGGAGCGATCATAAAACCAAGTAAGAGTGTAAAAAATAAAAACTCACCGGTGGTCATCTCTCCTTGTATCATAAAATAACCTCCTATACCCATTATACCTACAGAGGCAAGACCTAGTAAAAATGTAGAACTACTGGTCATTACAGCTGTTGCAGTAAGACTTTTCTTTACATTTTGGAAAAGCATATCTACACCTTCTTCAAAAGTTTTGTTTTCTTGTGCCTCTGCTCCAAAACCTTTAATCACGCGCACTCCTGCAAGTGTTTCTGTAAGTCTTCCTTTTACCTGAGCATTTATTTTACCTCGGTTTCTAAAGATAGGACGTATGTACTTAAATGCTCGCAACGCTACATAGCCAAAAATGGCTACTGGTAGAAAGACAAATAACGTCATTAAGGCATTAATTCTTATTAATAACACAAGTGATACTATGGCAGTAATAGTACCTCCTACAAGCTGAACAAGCCCTGTGCCTATTAAATTACGTACTCCTTCTACATCACTCATAATACGAGAAACTAGGGCTCCAGACTTAGAATTATCAAAAAAACTTATAGGTAGTGACAGTACCTTTTTTTGAACTTGAGCTCTTAATTCTGATATGAGGTATTGTGCTTGCACACTTAGTATGCGCGTGAGTAAAAATGAGGTTACAGCCTGTATGAGTAATGCAAAACCTACGAGCCAGAGCAGATCATAAAGAGCACTCATATCCTTATTAGGAATAATGTCATCCAGTAGAGCCTTAGATTTCCAAGGTAAAATAAGGCTGGCAAGTCTACCTATAACTATTAATATGAGGCCTATAAATACTAACTTTCGGCGTGGCCAAATAATAGATGTAAAGGCAGATGCTATAGTGACTTTACTTTTTTTTTCTTTTTCCTTTGTCATAGGGTAAAGCTAGTTATAAATGCGCTTTCGCGAAAGCGTACTCATATCCATTAATCACCACAAGAAAGGCACAAACTTGGTAAAGAGCTTACTTTAGATTTTTTGTGCGTCATAAACGATTACCTTTTCCCAAAGATGTTCACATTCTTTTATAAAGACCTTATGTGCAGCTTCATCTTGATAAGCCTTTTGTGCCTGTGCTGAGTCAAAACTAAGTACTAAATTATATGTAAAACTATCATCTACTACGGCTCTGGTTGCTTGAGGTGGAGTGCCTATAAAATTAGTCTTTGCATATTGAGAAGTATTTAAAAAGGTACGCAGAGATTTTTCAAACAGAAGGTGATCCTCCTTTGTTGTGCCTGCTTTAAACCAGAAGTAAACCACGTGTACATATGTAGGGTCAAAATGTGACTCTTTCTCATTAATATTTGTACTCTGTGTGTCCTTAATGTTACTATTTTCTGTTTTTGTGTGGGTATCACAAGAAACATAACACATTAATAATAAGAGTATAACAACATTAATTCTTTTCATACCGAATATTTTTGTTTATAAATGTAACAAAATAGAAAATTCTACGTATAAGTTTATTAGAGGCCTTAGAGTAAGCATCTAGAAAGTACAAGTATTTATTATTTGTTTCTGCTTTTGGGCTATACATTAACAGGTTTAGTTAAATAGTTGTTTGTATTACTTATTTCGGCTATACTAGACCATATATAAATATAATTATACCATATGAGACAACTCAAAATCACCAAGCAGGTTACTAACAGAGAGACGAAATCCCTGAATAATTATCTTCAGGATGTGAGCAAGATAGATTTGATTACTGCCGAAGAGGAGGTTGAGTTAGCACAGCGTATTCAAAAAGGAGATGAGCGAGCACTAGATGCACTTACACGCGCAAACCTTCGTTTTGTTATATCTGTAGCAAAGCAATATCAAAACCAAGGTCTATCACTATCTGACCTTATTAATGAAGGAAACGTAGGTCTTGTAAAAGCTGCAAAACGTTTTGACGAGACAAGAGGTTTCAAATTTATATCATACGCAGTATGGTGGATTAGACAATCTATCTTACAAGCTATTGCAGAGCACGCGCGTACGGTACGTTTACCTCTTAATAAAATTGGAGAAATAAGTAAGATTAACAAAGCAATGGTTTACTTACAGCAGGTACACGAGCGTAAGCCTACCTCTGGTGAGATTGCAAAGTATCTTGATATCTCTGAAGAGAAAGTAAAAATATCTCTTAAGAATGTGAGCCGCAGCCTTAGTATGGATGCGCCATTTGCCGAAGGAGAAAATGATAACAACCTTTATGACGTATTAAGTTCTAGTGAGTCACCTCGCCCAGATAGAGAGCTTATGCAAGAGTCACTAAGTATTGAGATCAATAGAGCGCTAGATACGCTTACAGAAAAAGAAGCAGAGGTTGTACGCCTTAACTACGGTTTAGGTAATCAACCAGCGATGACACTTCAAGAAATAGGTGATATTTTTGACCTAAGTCGTGAGCGTGTACGCCAGATTAGAGAGAAAGCAATCAAAAGATTGCGTCACACATCTAAGAGTAAAATTCTAATGAAATACTTAGGATAGTACTTCATTCTAATTCATAAAAAAAGCCCGTTAATACGGGCTTTTTTAGTTTAGTAGGTTAGATAAAAGTGCCAATTTGGGATAAAGCACTTATCAAATCATTAAATCAATATATGAATTGGGGTATTCGCAAATTAATCAACTTCTTTATGATGGTGTAAATATAAAAGATGTTTTTAAAGCTCACAAGCTTTTTGTGTATTTAATCGTTATAAAATGCACTTTATCGATAAATTGGAATTTTAATGTTAAATAAAGACTACCATAAAGTTATTATTGATGATAATTAAACCTTTTACAACTTAAAGAGTCCAATAACTAAGTAAAGCTTACTAAAATAGAAGAACAACAGCTCATAGCATCCCTCCAGAAGGACGAAACTAGGTCCTTCTCATTATTACTTGACACGTATCAAAAGCCACTTTACTGGCATATACGAGGTATTGTAAAAAATCACGAAGATGCAGATGATGTGCTTCAAAATGTTTTTATAAAAGTTTACAAGAGTATAAAAAACTTTAAAGGTGATAGTAAACTGTACACCTGGCTTTATAGAATTGCGACAAATGAATCGCTCACATTCTTGAAGAAAAGAGCAAAACAAGCCCAGATATCAAGTGAAGAGTTACAAGATAGAATAATAGAAAACTTAGAGAGTGATGTTTATTTTACTGGTAATGATATACAAATTGCACTAGAAAAAGCACTTACGCAACTACCAGAAAAGCAACGACTCGTGTTCCAGATGAAGTATTACCAAGATATGAAATATGATGATATAAGCGAGATACTGGGCACCTCTGTGGGCGCTCTAAAAAGTTCTTATCACATTGCGACCAAGAAACTAACCAGTATTCTAACCAGTGATTAAACCTTTAGATATTTAAAATGTCTTATTAGTAACGTGAAAACAGAAAACAACATACCAAAACATCGAGGGTTCAATACTCCAGAAAACTATTTTCAAGAGAGTAAAGAGCATTTATTAAATCAGATAAGACTTGATGATCAGTTATCAGATAGCAGCTCATCTAGATTTGATGTGCCAGACGACTATTTTGCAACTAGTATGGAAGCTATTTTAGATACGCTTTCGCGAAAGCGTACTGAAGATCTTTCTAATAGTAATGACACCGAAACTAAAGTCATTATTTTAAAACAGTACCTCTACCCTATTGCTGGTATTGCTGCTGCATTACTCCTGCTAGTTAGTATATTATGGACGCAGGTACAAAGCTCATCTGGTGATGATATCACTACAATAGCTGCATATTTTGATGATGAAGCCACCGACTTAGAAGGCATAGAATTTGCAGAGTGGCTCACAGAAGACGATATAAATGACCTTCAAAATGATCTTGCCCTAGATGAATCTATTATTATAGATTATCTAGATGAGCGCTTAGATGGTTTTGATTTATACATAGATTAATTATGAAAATATATATAACATTAGTACTCACATTTATCATAGCTACAACAACAATAGCACAAGAGGATAAAGAAAGTAAACGAGAGAAAATTAAAGCGCTTAAAGTTGCTTTTATAACTGAGCGATTAGAGCTTACAACAGATGAGGCTCAAACTTTCTGGCCTGTTTATAATGTTTATGACGGCCGTGTAAATGATATTTATGACACCGAGCGTAAGGTTATGCGAGAGCTCAGAACAGATTTTGACACAATGGATGAGGCTGCAGCCACAAAAACGTTACAAACTATACAATCACTAGAAAAGCAAAAGCTCGATGCACGCGCTGAGTTATTGAGCGGTCTTAAAGATAAAATAACATCAAAGAAGACCTTAGTTCTCTTTAAAGCAGAAAACGATTTTAGACGAGATCTTATACGTAAACTTCGCGGTGATAAAGGCCGTAATCGTGGTAATAGATAGTTTTAGTTAATTGTATTTCTTTTAAATGTAAGTTTTGCAAGGGCATTACGCCCTCCAGCATAAGCTATACTATCATTTGCAAACCTAAAGCTTAAAAAGGGAGCATCTGAGATTTGTGACCAACTTTCTCCGCCATCTTTTGAGTAAGAAATACCTGTAAATCCTGAGGCTATAATTTCTTGTCCATTAGAGTTAGGTACGTATTGCACACAGCTCTTATAACCATCATTTGCTCCAGAGGCAATAACTTTCCAATTTTTACCACCATTAGCAGTTATAGCAATATTATCGTTGTTATCTTGAGCTTGCTCATAATCTCCTCCGTATATAATACCGTGATTTTCATCATAAAAATCCATTGTATAAGCACCTAGTGTACTTTTACCTTGAGCAACAGGCGTGTTGTAAATAGTCCAACTTCTACCCTTATCTCCAGAATAATAAACACGTGAAGTGCCTCCACCAGTAATAATCCAGGTCTTATCTCCTATGGTTTTTATGTTTGTATTACTAGCAGCAAAAGCACCTTCAGAAGCTATTTGATTAGGTAAAGAGCTACACGCTAGCTTGCCCCAACTTAAACCTCCATCTCTTGTGATAATGATAGAGAGACAACCATCTAGTGAATCACCTACGGCGATACCTTCATTATCATTCCAGAACGTCATAGCATCATAAAATACTTTTTCGTTTTGCTCTGTATAGACTAGGGTTACCGCGTTACTCTCTTTATCATATCTATATAATAATGCGGGGTTCCCTATAGACAAAATGTAGAATGCCTTACTGGTACTTGCTATACTTCTAAAAGATGGATTATTACCTAAAAAATCTATTCTTCCCTTATTGGTAACTTCATATTGTGATGCAATATCTGCATCTGTTGTCTTTGTATTAGCAAGATTGAGTTTATAAATTCCATAATGCCCATCACTACCAGCATACATTACAGCATCTTCTGCAACCTCAATCGCTCTTATACTCGTACTATCTTGATGTAAAAATTCTATTTCAACCTCAGAAAAAGGGATAATAGGCTCGTTGTCTGATTTTTGTGCAGTTTTAGTTTCCTGTTTACAAGAAAGCGTTGCAAGTAATATAAGTGATAAAATAGATAGGAATCTCATTGTCAAAATTTTAGTAAAAATAGTACTATTCATTAAAGAACCAATACCTTTGCAGCTTCAAAATATAGTATGAAATTACACAGAAATCTAGTCTTTGCAGCAGTAGATGCATTGGGAATGATATTTAATGATGGAGAGCAAGCAGATAAAGTACTGCGCAAGGTTCTCAAATTTGACAAACGATGGGGCTCGAGAGATCGTAGCTTTATAGCAGAGACTGTCTATGATATTGTAAGATGGAAACGTCTTTACTCTGAAATTGCAGAGGTAAAAGCACCATATAGTAGACCTAATTTATTTAGGTTATTTGCAGTGTGGGCCACACTACGAGGTATTGAGGTGCCAGATTGGAAACAAATGGAGCCTATCCCTACTCGCCGTATTAAAGGACGTTTTGATGAATTATCAAAAATTAGAAAGTACAAGGAGTCTATTCCAGACTGGATGGACGAGATGGGTGAAAAAGCACTTGGAAAGAAATGGGGAGCAGAGCTAGCAGCACTTAACACGCAAGCTCAGGTTGTATTACGAGCAAATTCTCTCAAAGCTACGGTAAAAGAAGTACGTAATACTCTTGCAGACCAAGATATAGATACAAAAATTCTAGATACTCACCCAGATGCACTCGAACTTGTAGAGCGCAAAAATGTATTTACTTCTGAGGCGTTTAAAAATGGATTTTTTGAGGTACAAGATGCATCTTCTCAAAAAGTTGCTCGTATGCTAGAGGTAGAACCGGGTATGCGTGTGGTAGATGCTTGTGCAGGAGCTGGTGGTAAGACACTTCATCTAGCTGCTCTTATGGAAAACAAAGGGCAAATAATAGCAATGGATATTTATGCCGGAAAGCTTAGAGAGCTCAAAAGAAGATCTAAGCGTGCAGGAGCACATAATATCGAGACAAGAGAAATTACCTCTACTAAAGTATTTAAAAAGCTATACAACTCTGCAGATCGTGTTCTGATTGATGCTCCTTGTACAGGTCTAGGTACAATAAAACGTAACCCAGATTTAAAATGGAAATTACAACCAGAGTTTGTAGATAAGGTGGTACAGCGTCAAGCAGACATACTTCAAAACTACAGCAAGATTGTAAAAGATGGTGGTAAGATGGTGTATGCTACCTGTTCTATTTTACCCAGAGAAAATCAAGAACAAGTACAAGCATTTTTGGCTACAGAACAGGGGCAGAAATTTCAATTAGAAAAAGAAGAAACAGTAAGCCCAGCAAAATCTGGATATGATGGATTTTATATGGCTTTGCTTTCGCGAAAGCAATAAAAAGAAGACTATGAAAAGATATTTCTCACTTTTATTTTTACTCCTCCCCTTTATAAGTATTGCTCAACAATCGTATTATGATGATACGGCTGTATATCTTACGGGTACAGAATTGTTGCAAGAGCTGCGATTAAAACTTTCTGTTTATAATGAAAATTATACTTACGGAGATTTTAGAGATACCACCAAAATTACAGATGCTAACCCTGAGGATGACTCTGAGGTTTTACTTATTTATGGTTTTAATGATAACGATGGTAACTGTACCACAGATATTACGAGATCAAATAATGATTTTGGTGGAGATAACTGTGAGTATAATAGAGAGCATACCTTCCCACGTAGCTTAGCAAACCCTCCTATGGGTTCGGCTAGTAATAGTAGTAATGGTATCGTAGCAGATCCCCATAACTTACGACCTAGTGATGTACAACGCAATGGAAACAGAGGCTCAAAAAAGTTTAACGATGGCACTGGAAACTCTGGTGATGTAGGTTCTGGAGACTGGTACCCAGGTGATGAATGGAAAGGTGATGTTGCACGAGCGATGATGTATATGTATGTTCGCTACGGCGAGCAATGCCTGCCTTCACTTGTAGGACAAGGTCCATTACAGGGTGACACACAAATGTTACAGCTATTTTTAGAATGGAATGTAGAAGATCCAGTATCTGACGTAGAGATGCAACGTAACGACCCTCTAGAGGCAGAATATGGTAATAGAAATCCTTTTATAGACAACCCTATACTGGCTACAAATATTTGGGGAGGCGAACCTGCTGAGGATTTTTGGGGAGAGCTCTCTGCTCCTTCTTCTGAATTTATAGAGGCTAGCATTTTTCCTAACCCAGCAAATACGGTGGTTCAAGTTGAAAGCAATCAAGATATTACTTCTTTAAAAATATATAACTTATTAGGACAAGTTTTATATAATGAGACTACCTCTAACCATAAAAGATATAAAACGCTAGACGTTTCAAATCTTTCATCTGGTATGTATATATTACAAATTAATGATGCTTCAAAGAGACTAGTCATAAAATAGTTTACATAACTACATCTAGTTATTTGAAAAACAAAAAGGGATAGACCGCGAGGTCTATCCCTTTTTGTTTAAGCTGAAAATTGATTTTACTCAACTAGAATTTTAGCTGTTTTTACAAAGTTACCTCTTAAGTCATTTACCTTAATAACATAAATCCCTGTAGAAAGACTTGATAAGTCAAGGTTGACACGATATCCGTTTGCATCCTTGGCAATAGGTTTATACTTTAATTGTTGTCCCAAAATATTTGACAGCCCTACGTAAACTCGACCATCAAAATTTGTAGTAAGCATCACATCAAAATTATTATTTTCAAGTTTAGTTACCGTGAGATCAGAAAAGTCTACACTTAGATCGTCTACAGTAAGTGTAGATTCCACAGTAGTTGTAGCCGCATTATTAGTACCATTAGAGTCAGATGCAAGTAATGTTCTTGCTTCGATGTCATAGGTTGTGATTTCGCTTAAATCTGCTTGCTGTGAAAAAGTATAAGAAATAGATGATCCAGGACCTATTGCAGTATCAATAGTTTCTACAACTGGAGTACCTCCATTAACAGTATACTGTACATCAAAATCAATTTGCTCTAAAGAACCAAAATTTGACATCTCGATGGTAACATCTTGATTACCTAGCTCAACACCAGACTCTGGTGCTGTGATAGCAACTACACCGATATCTGCTGTTTGAAGTTGATCTGTGATTACCACCGTATAATCTTGTACTTCTCCAAATGAAAAATCACTACAAGGATTATTTATATCACCATTTGCAGATGTATCAATTGCTTTTGCACGAAGTCTGTGAGAACCTAGAGCCGCTCCTACAGGTATAGTAAGTGTAAAGTCTTCTAATACATTTGATGATTGAAAAAATTCACCAGCTATAAGCTGTTCTTCTGGTTCAAAACCTCCATTATCATTAAAATCAATCCAAACAGAAAGCGCTTCAACACCGGCTCCGCCTCCCCAGTTTTGTCTTGCTCTTAATGTATATACATTTGACCCTGCAAGATTACTTAATTCTGTACTAAGGTCTGTCCTATCTGCATATCCAGCTGGGCTGCCGTCTGGCTCAGTATTACAACCATCAGCCCCATCATCTGCACTTATAGTATTAAGAATAAATTGCTTAATACCGTCTACATTACAACCACTTAATGCAGTAGGTAGGCAAACTTGATTCTCAATAGTCGTAGAAAAGGCATCATTTGATTCTACTTGATCACCTGTTAAAGCAGTTTCAATCACAAAATCATAAGAACCTATGCTAGAAAGATCTACAGTGGTAGCAAAGGAGAATGAAGCTGTGCTAGCTGCAGCTAGAGTCTCAGTATAAGTCTCTACAATAGGAGTACTTCCATTTATTGTGTATTGTACAGGGAATCCTGTTTGATCTTGAGAACCAAAGTTTGTAATATCTACAGTTATAGTTTCAACATCTGTTAGTCCCGATGCATCTACAGGTGCTACTAGTGCTGTGACCCCTACATCTGCCATAAAGAGGTGCATTACTTCTTTAATCGCAGAGTCGTTAACAGCAGCCTGATCTCCAGATAAGCCCGTTGTAGCTTCAAGCATATAAGTCTGTCCTTCTGTAGACATATCTGCTGTAGCAGTAAATGTGTAATTTATAGCAGTACCCGGTTCAATAGGCCCAGCGATAACTTCATTTGCAATCTCGACACCGTCTAAAGTTAAGGTGACCGGAATATCACTTTGAGCTACTGTTCCAAAGTTGCGTACGGTAACTTCTACAGTTTCTGCATTGGTAAGGGCTCCATCTTCAGGAGTTACTATAGAAAGGACACCTAAATCTGTTTCAAAACCAGCAGAAAGATTAAAAGACGCGATGCGTGTATTCCAAAAATTGTCAGCAGAAAAATATTCTGATGTATGCCAAAATGTGAAATTATCTGGATCCATAGTAAGGTGAGAATAATCTCCAAAGCGGTTTGTATTAGACTGTATTCCTCCACCTTCTACTATGATTTGTTCAGCTGCCGTCATTTCTCCAGGTGCATCACCGTCAAAACGTCCAGTATAGCTTATCCCTACTTCTTGATCTGGACCACCTACATTAAAAGCAAGACCTATGTTACCCTGTGCATCCATTGCTCCACTTCCCATAAATCTACTATTACCATCATCTGGTGCATAAGTTCCTTCTTGGAATATTGACCAAGGCTCTGTGTCGCTATTACGCAACTCTATCCAGCGTATTCCAGAAGTCGTATTATCACTATTTACATCAACATTAAAAGTGATAAGCCAAGAGTTGTGATCTTCAAAAGTTCTATAATTTGCTGCATATGAAATAATACCACTTAGCATATCAATTTTATTCGTAGTTCCTGGTTGATTAAGTTCTCCCGCTCCAAAAGGTGCAAGAAAAGAATCAAAAGGAGCTGTTGGTATTTCTAATGGTGCAGATACTGTTGAGTTTGCTGAGTTATCGAAGTCTATATCTAGTTCCCATACTTTAAGGTGGTCAAAAGCCGCACCCCAACCATCATCTTGTAAATAAACAATGTAACCTGGGACATCACCCTGAGGAAATGAAAATCCTGTTAAGTTCGCTGGTTCTGGGCTGAATACTGTATTAGGATTTGCAATAACACCAGGTAAATTAAAACCTTGTATTGCTGGATTTGCTTCACCAGCAAGTAAAGCATCACGATCTAATGCATATGTGGTTGCACCACTCTTATTTGATGTAAGGTAATATGCATCTGGCCAGATTGCATAGTGTGGATAATCTGGAAATGAATCTAGTGGATATTCATATAAGAAATAAGCCCCTGTAGGATCTGGAGTTTCAGATATACCTATAATTAATGCATTGTTAGACGTTTGAAATTGACTCACAAACCATCTATCTGCAAGGTGATCATACATTATAATAGGATCTCCATTATTATCACCGTTTCCTAAAAACTCTCCTAATGATGTGGGCCCTGCGAGTAGGTTACCTGTTTTATCATATATTTTAATAACCAAATTAACACCTTGTACATAGTGATTAGGTCCTACAGCGCCAGATGGATCTGGTGGTGTAGCTTGACCTTCAGAAGCATTTGCTCCGTCAAAGTTCACTATGGGCGCATAGCTCATATTTTCTCCCATCGTACGCTGCCCTATTGGATCTCCATTAAGTGGTAACGCATTTTCTGATGCGCCGGGTGACACACCAAAATTATTTTCTACAATATTGAGTTCAGAAAATCCATAACTTGGACTTGAAGAAAGAGTGGGGAAATCTCGTAGGGGTTCAGTTTTACCTAAATAAGTTCCAGTGCCTACAGTAGAAACAGGTTGTGCTTCTTGTGCAAATACCGACATACTCATTACTAGTAAAGAAATTGCAAGTAATTTTCTTATCATTTTTGTGTTGTTTATAGTTGTATATCAGAAAGATACAACATAATAATAATTTATTCACAGTTGTGGTTAACAACTCACTTAATAAACATTTCAATCTCCTTAATTCCTACCTTTAACATAAATAAATATTGAGTAATTTTACTTTTTCAAAAACACACAACAAAACCACTCGGATGATCCACTTTTTTGGTAACCCTCAGAGCACTGTGTATGCGGTGCAAACTACACAAGACTTTACACAAGAAGATATTGCTAAGCTTGTATGGCTTTTTGGCAACTCCCCACAAATTGAAGCGTCTACTATTGACGCTTTTTTTATTGGCCCTCGTGCAGCTATGATTACTCCGTGGAGTACAAATGCGGTTGAGATTACCCAAAATATGGGTATTAGGGGTATTGTGAGAATAGAAGAGTTTGCTTTCGCGAAAGCGGAAACAACTTTTGACCCAATGATATCTCAACAGTTTGAATCATTAGACCAAACTATTTTTGATATTGAGGTTACACCAGAAGAAATTCTTCCTGTAACAGACATTGCAGCATATAATGAAAAAGAAGGGTTATCGCTTAGTGATGAGGAAGTGACATATCTAGAAGGCGTAGCAGCCAAAATAGGAAGACCACTTACAGACTCAGAAGTTTTTGGTTTTAGCCAAGTAAATTCTGAGCACTGTCGTCACAAGATTTTTAATGGAACGTTTGTGATAGACGGAGAAGAAATGCCATCTTCACTATTTAAGCTTATTAAAAAGACCTCTGCCGAAAATCCGAATACGATTGTCTCTGCTTATAAAGATAATGTTGCCTTTATAGAAGGACCTAAGGCTACTCAGTTTGCGCCAAATACGGCAGACAAACCAGATTACTACACAGAAAAAGAGTTTGAATCTGTGATTTCTATTAAAGCTGAGACTCACAACTTCCCTACTACGGTTGAGCCATTTAATGGTGCGGCTACAGGTTCTGGTGGTGAGATAAGAGATAGACTAGCTGGTGGTAAAGGATCTTTACCACTAGCAGGTACTGCTGTGTATATGACGCCGTACTCAAGGCTAGAGCAAGACCGCCCGTGGGAACAGGGTATGCAAGAAAGAAAGTGGCTTTATCAAAACCCAATAGACCTTCTTATAAAAGCATCAAATGGAGCTTCAGACTTTGGTAATAAATTTGGACAACCACTTATAGCCGGTTCAGTTCTCACTTTTGAGCATCAAGAAGATGGGCAACGTCTAGGTTATGACAAGGTAATTATGCAAGCCGGGGGTATAGGCTACGGAAAGAAAGAACAGGCACTAAAAGACACACCTCAAGATGGTGACAAAATTGTAATACTAGGTGGTGAGAATTATAGAATAGGTATGGGTGGTGCTGCAGTATCAAGTGCAGATACAGGAGCTCTAGACTCTGGTATTGAACTTAATGCCGTACAACGCTCTAATCCTGAAATGCAAAAGCGTGCTGCAAATGCTGTACGTGGTATGGTGGAGAGTGATGTAAATCCTATTGTATCTATTCACGATCACGGTGCTGGTGGACACTTAAACTGTCTGTCAGAACTTGTAGAAGATACTGGGGGGCTTATAGATTTAGATAAACTTCCTATAGGTGACCCTACCCTATCTGCAAAAGAGATTATAGGTAACGAGTCTCAAGAGCGTATGGGACTAGTTATAGGAAAGGAAGACATTGATACATTACAACGTATAGCAGATCGCGAAAGATCTCCTATGTATGAAGTAGGAGATGTCACGACAGATCATAGATTTACATTTAAAAGTGCTACCACAGGAAAAAGTCCTATGGATTTACACCTAGATGATATGTTTGGTAGTTCGCCCAAAACCGTAATGACAGATGTTACGGTAGCACGTAATTATAAAGAGCCTACTTATGAGTTAGGTAAGATACACGACTATTTAGAGCAGGTCTTGCAGCTAGAAGCAGTAGCTTGTAAAGACTGGCTTACTAACAAAGTAGATCGCTGTGTAGGTGGTAGAGTTGCAAAGCAACAATGTGTAGGACCATTACAACTTCCTTTAAATAATGTAGGTGTAATGGCTATGGATTTTAAGAGTATAGAAGGTATTGCAACCTCTATAGGTCATTCACCTGTTTCTGGACTTATAAACCCTGTAGCTGGTAGTAAAAACAGTATCGCAGAGTCACTTACTAATATTGTTTGGGCACCACTTACAGATGGATTAAAGTCTGTGAGTCTATCTGCAAACTGGATGTGGCCTTGTAAAAACGAAGGTGAAGATGCTAGACTTTACAAAGCAGTAGAAGCTATATCTGAGATGGCTATTAACCTAGGTATAAACGTACCTACAGGTAAAGACAGTCTCTCTATGAAGCAAAAATATCCAGATGGAGATGTGATTGCTCCAGGTACCGTTGTTATAAGTGCCGCAGGTAGTTGTAATAATATCAATCAAGTAGTAGAGCCAGTGCTCCAAAAGAATGGCGGTGCTATTTATTACATTAATATGTCTGGTGATAGTCATAAACTAGGTGGTTCTAGTTTTGCACAAGTATGCCATAGCATAGGTAATGAAGCTCCTACCGTTGTAAGTGATAATAACTTCAAAACAGTTTTTAACACATTACAGGATTTAATAAAAGATAATAAAATACAAGCAGGACACGATGTAGCTAGTGGTGGTCTTATAACTACACTACTTGAACTTTGCTTTGCAGATACAAATCTTGGTGCAAATCTTGATCTCACAGAAATAGGAGAACAAGATCTCATAAAATTACTCTTCTCAGAAAATGCTGGTGTTGTCTTTCAGGCAGATGCTGGTGTAGAAGATGTTCTTACAGCAAATAATGTAGCCTTCTTTAAAATAGGAAATGTAACAGATACCGCAGAGCTTGTAATTAAAAGCAATGGTGTCGAGATGGGTCTTAACGTGAGTTCACTGCGTGATACTTGGTTCAAAACTTCATTTTTATTAGATAATAAGCAAACGGCAAATGGACTTGCTCAAGATCGTTTTGATAACTATAAAAATCAAGCGCTAGATTATACATTCCCTGTACACTTTACAGGTAAAAAACCAGTACTTGACACAGGTAAACCTAGACCTAAAGCAGCTATACTAAGAGAGAAAGGAAGTAACTCTGAGCGTGAGATGGCAAACGCAATGTACCTAGCTGGTTTTGATGTTAAGGATGTGCATATGACAGACTTAATAGAAGGACGTGAGACGCTAGAAGACATTCAGTTTTTAGGAGCTGTAGGTGGTTTTTCAAATAGTGATGTGCTTGGATCTGCAAAGGGTTGGGCAGGTGCTATAAAATATAATGAGAAGGCAAATAGGGCCATAAAGAATTTCTTTGCTCGTGAGGATACGCTCTCAGTAGGTATTTGTAATGGTTGCCAGTTGTTTTTAGAACTTGACCTTATCAATCCAGAGCATAAGCAACTTGCAAAGATGTCTCATAATGATAGTCACAAGCACGAGAGCAATTTTACCTCTGTAAAAATTGAAAAGAACAATAGTGTAATGTTATCTTCACTAGAAGGTACTACGCTAGGCGTATGGATATCACACGGAGAAGGTAAGTTTAACTTACCTATGGGCAAAGATGCTTATGATATTGTAGCAACCTACGGTTATGAAGGGTACCCTGCAAATCCTAATGGATCTGACTTTAATACCGCAATGATTTGTGACACCACAGGGCGTCACCTTGCAACTATGCCGCACATAGAGCGATCTACATTCCCTTGGAACTGGGCACACTACCCTGCTCAACATACAGACGAGGTAAGCCCTTGGCTAGAGGCTTTTGTAAATGCAAGACTTTGGGTAGAGAAGAATAAATAAGAAAGCAACATCGCATATGTATACACTCCCACGCTCTTTTAAAGATAGTGGGAGTTTTTATTTTGCTTTCGCGAAAGCGTATATTTACTCAAACCACCACACTCTATAATCCTGGAAAAACAAAATATCATAGCACAAATTTTTAAGAACGTCGATCTTGATAGTATATCCGTAAACCTTATAAATCAAGGTATGGAGCGCATTGAAGTAAAAAAAGGAGAAATTCTTATAGATGTAAACCAGGTTGTAATAGATCAATACTATGTGCACAGTGGCTGTCTACGCTCCTATTTTACAGATACTGTGGGTAAGGAACACACACTTATGTTTGCCATAAATGACTGGTGGATAAGTGACTATACAGCATACTTTACAAAGGCGCCAGCCATAGTCACTTTAGAGTGTCTTCAAGATGCGGTTATTTATAAATTACCTAAGGAAAAATTAGATAATCTCTACAAGAACATCCCATCGCTAGAATCCTTTTTTAGAAAGAAAATGGAAGGAGCTTTTGCTAGTTTTCAGAAGCGTATTCTGGGTAATATCTCCTTATCTGCCAGGGAGCGTTACCACAGTTTTATTACCACCTACCCTACTATAGAAAAAACAGTAAAGAACTACCATATAGCATCTTACTTAGGCATAACTACCGAAAGCTTAAGCCGCATACGCAAGGAAATTGCTAAAGGATAGTTAAAAACCCCTTTTATTATCATAAATCAATTTTTTGAAGAATTGAGCCCCGTATTTTTGTATTAAGAAATTGATACAAATGAAAAAAACGCTCACAGCGATTGTATTACTTGCGGTTGCATTGTCTTGTAAACAAGCAAATGAAACCGAAGTAACTACTTTAACTAATGTAGAATCAAAAAAAGAAAATACTATGAAAAAGGTACTATTTGTTTTAACAAGTCACGAAGACTTAGGAGACACAGGAGAAAAAACTGGATTTTGGGTAGAGGAGTTTGCTGCTCCATATTACCTACTTAAGGACAAAGGTGTAGACATCACACTTGCTTCGCCTAAAGGAGGACAACCACCTATAGACCCAAAAAGTAATACAGAAGACGCACAAACACCTGCAACCAAAAGATACTTTGCAGATCAAGAAACGCAAGATATACTTGCTGCTACTATTAAGCTAGAGACGGTTAGTCAAGAAGATTATGACGCGGTATTTTATCCAGGAGGACACGGGCCATTATGGGACCTTGCAGAAGATAAAAATTCAATTGCTCTTATAGAGAGTTTCTATGCTCATAATAAGCCAGTAGCTGCTGTATGTCACGCTCCTGCAGTGTTCAAAAATACAAAAAATGAAGATGGATCTCCACTAGTAAAAGGAAAAACGGTAACAGGCTTTACAAATTCTGAAGAGGAAGCTGTACAGCTTGCAGATGTAGTTCCATTCTTAGTAGAAGATATGCTTAAGGCAAATGGTGCAAAATATGAGAAGGTCGCAGACTGGGGTGAGTTTGCTGTAGAAGATGGACTTCTTATCACAGGTCAAAACCCAGCATCATCTGAGTTAGTGGCAGAAAAATTATTACATAAATTATCCCTATAATTCCCTCTAAAATAGTGGATAACCCTAAGCCCAAGCTTTTTAAGCTTGGGCTTCTTTAATATACCCTCTCAAGTAGGAAATTCAAGTCTATAAGTGTTATATCTTTATAAGCGCTACCGCTTTAAAGAAACCTTGATGAAAAAATTACTCAGCATACTTTGTATATTATGTATTTACGCTTTCGCGAAAGCGCAACAAAACCCAACAATATATCACAAGGCTAAGATTTCATTTTCTGGAAATCAAACTCTCACTCAACTTAAAAGCCTTGATATTGCTTCAGATCACGGTATACATAAGGAGGGTACATATATAATCTCAGACTTCTCTACAGATGAGGTTGCCACTGCAAGACAAAATGGATATGATGTAGAAATCATAATCAATGATGTAGCCGCCCATTATAGGTCTCAAAATGAGCATATGAGATCACAATCACAGAACACAAACTGTACAACAAGTAATAACAACTACCCTACTCCAGAAAATTTTAATCAAGGTTCTATGGGAGGATATCTTACTTATCAAGAATTTTTAGACGAGGTAGATGCTATGGCAGCTCTTTATCCTAATCTTATAACTACTAAGGCACAAATAAGTGATTTTCTTACGGAAGGTCAGCCAGATACATCTGTAATACCATCTATAGGATCTAACCCTATTTACTGGCTTAAAATAAGTGATAATCCTAATGTAGATGAGACTGAGCCAGATGTTTTATATACAGCTATACATCACGCTAGAGAGCCTATGTCACTTATGCAGCTTGTTTATTATATGTGGTATTTACTAGAAAATTATGAAAGTGATCTTGAGGTACAATCTATAGTTAATAATACAGAACTATATTTTATACCCGTTATTAATCCAGACGGTTACCTATATAACCAAGTTACAGACCCAAACGGCGGCGGACTATGGCGTAAAAATAGAAAGAATGGTAACGGTGTAGATAACAATAGAAATTATGACTACCACATTAATGGCGACCCTAATAATGGCTCGTGGGGAGGGGCTGGCTCCTCGAGTAACCCTAACTCTAATACTTATCACGGTACAGGTCCATTTTCTGAGATAGAAAACCAAGCTGTAAAATGGTTTGTAGAGCAACACAACTTTGTGCTGGCACTTAATAATCACACCTTTGGAGAGTTGTTGTATTATCCATTTGGCTATGCAGATGTAGCAACAGCAGATGATGGATTGTACCAAGGTATCGGTGCAGAATTAACTTCTCTAAACGGTTATACGCCTATAAGAGATAATCCCTTTGCAGGTGAGAGTGATGATTTTATGTACGGTACTGTGGGTACACACGATAAGATTTTTGCCTTTACACCAGAGATAGGAACCTCTTTCTGGCCACCAGCAAGTGATATTATAGCTACCTCTCAGGCTATGATGTTTATGAACCTTACGGCTGCACAGATGGCTACAAATTATGGTGCTCTCGTAGAAACTACAAATACTCTCGTAGGAGAGAGTACAAACCTCTCAACTTCATTTAATTTAAAGCGTCTAGGAGTTGATAGTACAGGTGATTTTACTATTAGTTTCAATCCTGTCTCAAGTAATATCATAAGTAATGGTGATGCCGAAAATTTTACAAATGTTGCGCCTCTAGAAACAGTATCAGGAACCATAAACTATACGTTAACCGAAGATGTAGTTGCTGGTGACCAAATTGAGTTTGATTTAGTTATTAATAATGGATTTTATGACAATGCTATACGTATTACTAAAATATATGGGGCAATAAATAATGTATTTACAGATGAAGCTAACGATTTAAGTAATTATGAAAATACAGCTTGGGGAGTTACAAATACTACGTTTATCTCTCCTTCATCTTCTATTACAGACTCACCTTCTGGTAATTATTCAAATAATCAAAATAGTGTAATATCGTTGTCTAACCCTATAGATCTCTCTTTAGGTACAGCTGCAATGGTATCATTTTATACGAGATGGGATATAGAAAGCACCTGGGACTATGTGCAGTTTGAAATATCTACAGATAATGGTAGCACTTGGGAGCCTCAATGTGGTAATTACACGAGTGCTGGCACAAATGCACAACCTATAGGAGAACCTCTTTATGATGGCGTACAAGATGAATGGGTTTATGAAGAGATCAACCTGAGTGAATATATTGGAGAGGTTATAATGGCTCGCTTTACACTGGTTTCTGATGGTGGTGTTACAAGAGATGGTTTTTATTTTGATGATCTTTCATTTTTACTGGTGACAGATGAGTCGCTTCAGGTAGATGAGATTGATTTGAAAGCCGCATTTAAGTTATTCCCTAACCCTGTTAAAGACATACTAACTGTACGTACTACGCTACCATCTTATAGTTCTATTGTATACAATGTATTAGGACAGGAAGTGTTAAAACCAACAAAACAACAAGGAAATGCTTTTATAGATTACAGTAGCCTTACCGCTGGAATTTACTTTTTGGAACTTAAAACCCTTGAAAATAGTGCAATTTTCAAAATAGTCAAAAATTAAGTCTAAAACGCATCTTAAAGAAAATCAATACAATATCTCCAAATTGTAAAAATTACTGCCTTATTTTAAGAATATCTCAATAGAAACCGTGCATTTTTTCATATTTTGTCACCGAATTAAATGACACTTATGGAAATTACTAGATTATTTGACTTTCCTTATCATCAACTGGAAACAAACAACCTGCCAGATGCCCTTTGTACGAAAGTAAATGGAGAATGGATTAAGACATCTACGCAAGAATATATTGATAAAGCAAATGCTTTTAGTAGAGGTCTATTACGATTAGGAGTAAAACCTAATGATAAAATTGCGGTTATCTCGATGACTAACCGTACAGAATGGCATATTTGTGATGTAGGTATCTTACAAATAGGCGCACAGAACGTGCCTATGTACCCTACTATCTCTGCAGAAGATTATGCATATGTATTAAACCACTCTGAGAGTAAATATGTTTTTGTTTCTTGTACAGAAACACTAGCAAAAGTTAGAGAAGCTCAGGATAAAGTACCATCATTACAAGGGGTATACTCTTTTGATGATATAGACGGTTGTGATAACTGGCAACAGGTATTAGATCAAGGAGCAGATGATAGTAATCAACCAGAAGTACAAGCGCTTATGAATTCTGTAAAGACAGATGACCTTGCTACGCTTATTTATACCTCTGGAACTACTGGTAGACCTAAAGGTGTAATGCTATCGCATAGAAATATTGTGAGTAATGCTATATCAAGTACAGAACGTGTACCTACTGCTGGAGAAGGTATAAAAGCATTGAGCTTTCTACCTATTTGTCACATATACGAGCGTATGATTACGTACTTGTATCAGTACAACAGTGTTGCAATCTATTTTGCAGAGTCGCTAGAGACTATCTCAGACAACCTTAAGGAGGTAAAACCTGAGATTATGACGGCTGTACCTAGACTACTAGAGAAGGTATACGACAAGATTATTGCAAAAGGAGCAGATCTTACAGGTATAAAGAAAAAATTATTTTTCTGGGCTGTAGATGTAGGTTTAGAATATGAACCATATGGTAAAAATGGCTGGTTATATGAGCGTAAGCTCGCTATAGCTCGTAAACTTATCTTTTCAAAATGGCAAGAAGCACTAGGAGGTAATCTTAAAGTAATCGCTTCTGGTAGTGCTGCACTACAACCACGTCTAGCTAGAATATACAACGCTGCACAAATGGGTGTTATGGAAGGGTACGGTCTAACAGAGACCTCACCAGTATGTTCTGTAAATGATATGCGTGGTGGTAATTTTAGAATAGGCACTGTAGGTAAGCTTATTAAAGGTGTAGAAGTTAAGATTGCAGAAGACGGAGAAATCCTTGTAAAAGGACCTAATGTAATGTTAGGTTATTATAAGGATGCAGAAAAGACAAACGAAGTCCTTAAAAATGGCTACTTCCACACAGGTGATATAGGTCATATAGATGAAGATGGTTTCCTTAAAATTACAGATCGTAAGAAGGAAATGTTTAAAACATCTGGAGGTAAATATGTTGCACCACAATTATTAGAAAACAGATTTAAGCAATCACGTTTTATAGAGCAAATAATGGTTATAGGTGAAGGGCAAAAAATGCCAGCTGCCTTAATACAACCTAATTTTGAGTTCCTAGAAGACTGGGCAAAGATGAAAAATGTGTCTTACACAACACAAAAAGATCTTATTGCAAATCCAGAGGTTCAAGCTCGCTACCAGAAAGAGGTAGATGAAGCAAACGAGAGCTTCGCAAAGTGGGAAAAGGTAAAAGCCTTTAGACTTACTCCAGACGCCTGGACGGTAGAGAGTGGTTACCTCACTCCTACTATGAAGCTTAAACGTAAAATCATAAAAGAGAACTATGTTCATCTTTATAATGACATCTACGGATTATAAAACAATCAAAAGGGTTACGTTATCGTAACCCTTTTTTAATACACAAAACCCTAGTAATTTTCTTATTGTGTCACGATCTTCACTAATACTCGTTATTGCTCAAGGTTTACTCATAGGCGCCTTACTCTACAATTCAGATAGTTTTAGTATGGAGTATATACCGCTGTTGTTTAAGGTATGTGGGTTTGTGATAGCTTTGTGGGGAGTCCTTGCAATGCGTATAGGGAATTTTAATGTGCAACCCGAGGTTAAATCTGAGGCTTTAGTAACCCGTGGTCCTTATCAAATCTTGCGCAACCCTATGTATACGGGGATACTCTTGTTTTTTATCCCGGCTGCTTTTATTCCTTTAAGTATTATAAATTCAATACTATACATAGCACTTTTTGTAGTTCTAGTTTTAAAGATTTACAGAGAAGAGCAACTGCTGTCAAGTCATTTTGGAACAACCTATGCGGCATACAAGAAGACAACCTACCGTCTTATTCCGTTATTGTTTTAAGAAAATATCTTGCAATTTGATAGCGTTTTATGGAGTAAAATCACGCTTTCGCGAAAGCGTAAAAAAACACGCTGCAGGCTTTAATATTAACAATCTCTTATAGTAGTACTCACTTTCTAATTAAGCCTTAAAGCGGTAAATTTGTTACTTGCCTAAAAGTCTATGATAGAACAAGAAGAACGTATTGAAGTATATGGTGCTCGCGCTCATAACCTAAAAAATATTGATGTAATGATACCTAGAGAAAAACTGGTTGTTATTACCGGTCTTTCGGGTAGTGGTAAGAGCTCACTCGCTTTTGATACGATTTATGCAGAGGGACAACGTCGTTATATCGAAACGTTTTCGGCTTATGCTAGACAATTTCTGGGTGGATTAGAGCGTCCAGACGTAGATCAAATTTTAGGTTTATCTCCAGTAATTGCCATTGAGCAAAAAACCACAAGTAAAAGCCCGCGTTCTACCGTTGGGACTATTACAGAGATTTACGACTTCTTACGCCTACTCTACGCGCGTGCAGCAGATGCTTACTCGTACAATACGGGGGAGAAAATGGTGAGCTATAGTGATGAGCAAATACAGGAGCTCATTACAGAGAGTTATGAGGGTAAACGCATAAATATACTCGCTCCTACCATACGCTCTCGTAAAGGGCATTATAGGGAGCTTTTTGAACAAATTGCAAAGCAGGGATTTGTAAAAGTGCGTGTAGATGGTGAAGTGCGTGATATTACAAAAGGAATGAAGGTAGACCGCTACAAGGTGCACGACATTGAGATTGTGATAGACCGTATGCAGGTTAAAAAAAGTGATGAGGATAGTAAACGCTTGCGCGAAAGTATAAATACTGCGATGTATCACGGTGATGATGTACTTATGGTGCTAGATCACGATACACAAGAGGTACGCTATTTTAGCCGTAACCTGATGTGTCCCACTTCTGGCATCTCATACCCTAATCCTGAGCCTAATAATTTTTCTTTTAATTCGCCTAAGGGTGCTTGTCCTAATTGTAATGGTATAGGTGAGCTTTATAAGGTAAACCCAAAAAAGATTGTTCCAGATCCTAAAAAGTCTATAAATGCTGGAGGGCTTGACCCACACGGTCCAAAAAAGAATAACTGGATTTTTAAACAGTTACAGCTCATCGCAGAGCGTTTTGACTTTAAACTTACAGACCCCATAGAAAGCATACCACAAGAGGCGATGGACTTTATCTTTTACGGAGGTAATGAGAAGTTTTCTGTTTCTTCAAAACAACTAGGAGTTACAAGAGATTATAAAATAGATTTTGAAGGTGTCGCAAATTTTATAGAAAGCACCTATAAAGATAGTGAGTCAACCTCTCTCGTGAGATGGGCAAAAAGCTATATGAATAAAGTAGCTTGTCCAGTGTGTGAGGGATCACGATTACGTAAAGAATCTCTTTATTTTAAAGTAGATAATCAGAGTATTGCAGACCTCGCGTCTATGGATATTCTTGAGCTCAAAGACTGGTTTGAAACGGTAGACTCGAGACTTTCAGAAAAGCAACTCAAGATAGGTTCTGAAATTATTAAAGAAATAAAATCAAGAATACAATTCCTTGTAGATGTAGGTCTTACGTATTTAAATTTAAATAGAAGCTCTAAGTCGCTTTCTGGAGGAGAAGCACAACGTATACGCCTGGCTACTCAAATAGGTTCACAACTAGTAGGAGTACTTTACATTCTAGATGAGCCCAGTATAGGGCTTCACCAGCGAGATAATGAGAAGCTTATAAACTCTCTTGTATCACTTAGAGATATAGGGAACTCTGTGATAGTTGTAGAGCACGATAAAGATATGATAGAGCGTGCAGATCACGTAATAGATATAGGTCCCAAAGCTGGTAATTTTGGGGGTGAGATTATAAGTGAAGGAACACCACAAGAACTTTTAAATCACAGCACCCTTACTGCACAATATCTCAATGGAGAAAAGGAAATTACAATCCCTAAAAAACGTAGAAAAGGAAACGGAAAATTTATAGAGCTCAAAGGTGCTACGGGTAATAATCTCAAAAATATATCTATAAAAATACCGCTAGGTAAAATGATAGCGGTCACGGGTGTTTCTGGTAGTGGTAAGTCTACACTTATTAATGAGACCCTCTACCCTATTATGAATGCACATTACTTTAATGGCGTAAAGAAACCTATGCCGTATAAAAGTATAAAGGGTCTAGATGAATGTGATAAGGTTATAGACATAAATCAATCTCCTATAGGTAGAACGCCTAGATCAAACCCTGCTACCTACACAAAGGCCTTTGATGAGATACGTAGTCTATTTGCAAAAACTCCAGAAGCACTTATAAGAGGCTACAAGCCTGGACGTTTTAGCTTTAATGTCGCTGGAGGAAGATGTGAAACCTGCAAAGGTGGAGGTCTTAGAGTTATAGAGATGAACTTTCTGCCAGATGTATACGTAGAGTGTGAGACCTGTCAAGGTAAACGTTTTAATAGAGAGACACTTGAGATACGTTATAAAGGTAAATCTATCGCAGATGTACTAGAAATGACGATGAATGAGGCGACAGACTTCTTTGAAAACATCCCTAAAATACACCGAAAATTAAAAACTATTAAAGATGTAGGGCTAGGTTATATAACTCTAGGACAGCAAAGTACAACACTATCTGGTGGAGAGGCACAACGTATCAAGCTAGCTTCAGAGCTTAGTAAGCGTGATACTGGTAATACTTTTTATATATTAGATGAGCCTACGACGGGGCTCCATTTTGAGGATATACGAGTGTTAATGGAAGTTCTTAATAAGCTTGTAGATAAAGGAAACACCATTCTCATCATCGAGCATAATCTAGATGTTGTAAAAATGGCAGACCATATAATCGATATAGGTTATGAAGGTGGTAAAGGCGGTGGCGAGGTAGTCGCCGTAGGTACGCCAGAACAAATAATTAAAAAGAATAAAGGCTATACAGCTGAGTTCTTAAAAAAAGAAATGAACTAGACGCAACGCTCTTAAAGCAAAAACGTCTTACTAACAATATAAAAATACTAGAATGCGCAACGAAAGCAGACCAAAAGGCTGGAACGAAAAGAAAACAAACGACTCTTGGGCCATATTTAAAATAATGGGAGAGTTTGTAAATGGTTTTGAAAAAATGAGCCGTATAGGCCCTTGTGTATCCATTTTTGGAAGTGCACGCACAAAACCAGACCACAAATATTACAAACTAGCCGTAGAGGTTGCCGAAAAGATTGCAGATAACGGTTACGGAGTCATCACAGGTGGAGGGCCTGGTATTATGGAAGCTGGTAACCGCGGTGCACATCTTGCCGGAGGAACCTCTGTAGGACTTAATATAGAACTGCCATTTGAGCAACACGATAACCCATATATAGACAGTGATAAAAGTCTAGACTTTGATTACTTCTTTGTAAGAAAAGTAATGTTTGTTAAGTACTCTCAGGGCTTTGTGGTAATGCCAGGAGGATTTGGTACGTTAGATGAACTCTTTGAAGCAATCACACTTATACAAACTCATAAAATTCAGAAGTTTCCTATCATTCTTGTGGGTACTGAGTTTTGGGGAGGTTTAATGGACTGGGTAAAAGAAACTTTGCTTGACTCATTTAACAATATAAGTGCTGGAGATATGGATCTTATTCATCTTGTAGACACGTCTGACGAGGTGATTGAGGTGCTCAATAACTTCTATGACGAGTATCAGTTAAGTCCTAATTTCTAGTAGGTTTACGCTTTCGCGAAAGCGTAACTTACACCATATAAGATTACTAAGAGGTGTTAAGGAGATTTATATAGTGTTTAAACACCGTACATATCATAAATCTCCTTTAATATCGTTTTAATAATAAACCCCATTTACATCTATATTGAAACATTTTTACTCACTTCTATTTTTGATTGTATCTAGCTATGTAGCGATAGGTCAGAATGCGATGACCATAAATGCTCAATTACAGCCAGATGAGAGATCTATAACAATACAACAGCAAATCGCTGTACAAAACACGTCTACAGATAATTGGGAGGAAGTTTATCTCACAGACTGGGCGCATAGCTTCTCTAGCAAGACCACTCCCCTAGCAAAAAGATTTGCCGAATCTTTTGAGAAAAAATTCCATCTCGCTCCAGATAATGAACGTGGGTTTACAGCCGTAAAGGCCATCTCTGGGCAGGGGTCTATCCTGCAGTATACAAGACCAAAAGGCTTTCCAGACATTATAAAAGTGATTTTAAAAACACCTGTACCAGCTGGCGAAACGGTTATTTTAAATTTACAGTATACCGTTACCCTACCAGATGCAAAATTTACCGATTATGGCATAACTCGCGGCGGTGACTATAACTTGAGGTACTGGTTTATGACACCGGCAGTTTATGATAATGGGTGGCAATATTATAGTAACAAAAATCTTAATGATAGATATTTTCCGCAGTCTGATATTACGGTTAGTTTTTCTATTCCGGTTGGGTTTACGCTTGTTACAGATTTAGAAAAGTCTTCACAAGGTTCTTCATACGCTCAAGGCGAAAAGTTAACACGCCTTACGGGTAAACAGCGTACAGATGCCAAAATATTTCTTCTCAAAAACTCTACTTATGAAGAGGTACAAACAGATTATGTAACTATAGTTTCAAACTTACAAAATGGCACACTACCACCTCAAATAAGGGCCGTTATTACAGATCGCATAGCAGGCTTTCTAGATAAAAATCTAGGAGCATATCCTTTTATTAAAATACTAGTTACAGATCTTGATTACAAAGAGCAGCCAGTTTATGGACTTAATGAGTTGCCTAGCTTTATTAGTCCTTTTCCAGATGGCTTTAAGTATGAAATCAAACTGCTCAAGACTACTATTAATAATTATATTAATAATACACTACTTGTAAACCCACGTGAAGATAGGTGGCTCATAGATGGACTCAAAGTCTATATGCTTCAAAAATATATTGATACGTTTTACCCTGATCTTAAAGTTGTAGGCGGTCTTGATAAATACTGGCTCGTACGCCAGTTTTATGCATCTAAACTAGAGTTTAATGATCAATTCCCTATTCTATATACTCATATCTCTAGACTTAATCTTGATCAAGGATTAGACACTCCTTATGATAAGCTTATTAAGTACAATAAAAACATAGGGTATTCTTATAAAAGCGGTGTCGGTCTTAATTATCTTAATGAGTATCTAGGCGACGAGGTACTAGATGACGTTATAAAGATTTTTTACGAGGAGAATGCATCAAAACCTACAAGATCAAATGATTTTAAAACACTAGTAACGTCTAAGAGCAACAAGGATGTGAGTTGGTTTTTTGATGAGTATATCACATCAAATGAGCGCATAGATTATGCCCTAAAAAACTCTAAAGTAAAAGGAGATTCCATATATGTTACTGTAAAGAATAAAAAAAGACGTAAAACTCCTATACCTGTTTATAGTTTTAAAGATGACAGCCTTACAAGCACACGCTGGGTGTCTGGAAAGGAGAAGGCTACTACGCTTTCCTACTCCAGTGACAACGCAGACCGTTTTGTCCTTAATTATGAGAATATAGTCCCAGAAAATAACTTGCGTAATAATTATGAGAAGCCTGGAGCATTTTTGGGCATTGATAAGCCATTTCAATTTAAATTCTTTCAGGATTTTGAAAACCCTTCAAAAAATCAGTTATTCTTTATGCCTGTGGCAGAGTTTAACCTCTATGATGGTTTTTCTCCAGGAATTAAATTGTACAATAAAACATTACTTACAAAAGCACTTAACTATAAGATCGAGCCTCAGATAGGGCTTAAATCAAAAAAACTTATAGGGAGTGCCTCAATATCTTACAGACACGATTTCCAAAATCAAGGACTTTATGGATTGCGATATGGTATTTCTGGCAATAGGTTTTCATATGCTCCAGATTTACTTTTTACAAGAGTGACTCCATTTGTAAATTTGAGATTTAGAACCTCAAACTTACGGGCAGATAAGCGTCAATTTGTTTCTGCTAGATATGTGAGTGTCCAGCGACAAGAAGATCCATTAGTACCCTTGCCTACGCCTAATTATGATGTTCTCAATCTTAGGTATAGTCGTTTTAACCCAGGTATTGTACATACGCTTAATGTGACTGGAGATGTACAATTTGCTAGAAATTTTGGAAAGCTTTCTGGTAACATCTTTTACAGACGTTTATTCTTAAACAATAGACAACTCAATGTGCGCTTGTTTGGCGGGATATTTACGTATAATAAAACACAGTCTGATGGTGACTTTTTCAGTTTTGCATTAGATAGACCTACAGATTATTTATTTGATTATAATTATTATGGCCGTTCAGAAAATAGCGGGGTGTTCTCTCAACAAATAATCATAGCAGAAGGTGGTTTTAAATCACAACTAGATGATGTGGCACCCGTTTTTGCAAATGAGTGGATGTTTACAGCAAATGCAAGTACAACTTTGTGGAAATACTTCTATGCTTATGGAGACGTTGGTGTTGTAAAAAACAAAAGAGCAAATGGCGAGCTTGTATATGACTCCGGGATACAAGTAAGCTTACTAGATGACTACTTTGAGCTATACTTCCCTATTTATTCAAATCTTGGATGGGAAATTGGTCAACCCAATTATGATCAAAAAATAAGATTTCAACTTCAACTAAGTGTAGATACGGTCATTGGACTATTTTCACGTAAGTGGTATTAGATAGTTTTTTATTGGTTTTAAAATTGATAAATCCTCAACAGAAAAGATAATTATTGCATATTTTTAAATATACATCTATATAAATTACTTTTTGGTATGAATTTTACAACTTTTTAACGCCTAGGGGTATTGCATCACGACAAAGTTTTGGCTATTTTTACGTCTTAAATCCAATATGTACATATGGCAAGTAACCCAGATACAAAAGCAGCTTTATCTTATGAAGATTTTAAACAATCTGTTCTTAATGATTATCGCATAGCGGTAACAAGTAGAGAGTGTAGCCTTTTAGGCCGAAGAGAAGTACTTACAGGTAAGGCGAAGTTTGGTATTTTTGGAGATGGTAAAGAATTACCACAGCTTGCTTGGGCACGTGCTTTTAAAAATGGTGACTTTAGATCAGGGTACTACCGTGATCAAACATTTATGATGGCCATAGATCATCTCTCTATAGAAGAGTTTTTTGCAGGTCTTTATGCTCATACAGATATCGCTTTTGACCCTATGAGTGCCGGGAAGCAAATGGGTGGACATTTTGCCACGCATAGTCTTGACCCAGATGGAAATTGGAAAAACCTACTACAACAAAAGAACTCAAGTTCTGATATATCACCTACCGCTGGGCAAATGCCTAGATTATTAGGTCTTGCGCAGGCATCAAAGATTTACAGAAATGTAAAAGAAGCTCAAGGCGAAAACTTCTCAAACAACGGTGATGAAGTAGCCTGGGGAACTATAGGTAATGCTAGTACAAGTGAAGGTTTATTTTTTGAAACCATAAACGCTGCTGGTGTACTACAAGTACCTATGGTAATAAGTGTATGGGATGATGAGTATGGTATCTCAGTACACGCTAAACATCAAACTACGAAAGAAAGTATATCAAAAATTCTTGCAGGCTTCCAGCGTGATGAAGAAGATAATGGTTATGAGATTATAAAAGTAAAAGGATGGGACTACCCTGCCCTAGTAGATGCTTATGAACGTGCTGGTGCTATTGCTCGTAAAGAGCACGTACCTGTTTTAGTACACGTGGTAGAACTTACACAACCACAAGGACACTCTACGTCTGGATCACACGAGCGTTATAAAGATCAAGATAGATTACAATGGGAGCGTGAGTCTGACTGTAATGTACAGTTTAGAACTTGGATTATAGATCAAGGGCTCGCTACAGATGAAGAGCTTAAGGTAATAGATAAAGACCTTAAGAAAAAAGTAAGAGATGGTAAAAAAGCTGCCTGGGAAGCATTTTTACATCCTATCAAAAATGAAAAGCAAAAAATTGTTGACCTACTAGAAACACTTATAAGTAATTCTAGTAACGGTAGTTTTATAAAGCCACTACTCACACCACTAGTAGAAAATAAAGAAGCTCTTAAGTCTGACTTGCTAGGCACAGCTAGAAAGGCTCTTAGGTTTACAATAGGAGAAGATAGTCCAGCTAGAATTCAACTCATAGAGTGGATAGAAAACTACACAGCAAAAATACAGCCTCAATACAGTGCTCATTTATATAATGAGAATGGTAATGGTGCAACGTCTGTACCTGCTATTGCTCCTACATACGGAGAAGAAAACCTAGTAGATGGTCGTGTAGTACTACGAGATAACTTTGATGCAATTTTTGCAAAGTATCCTAATACATTAGTTTTTGGAGAAGATGCAGGAGCTATAGGTGATGTAAATCAAGGCCTTGAGGGAATGCAAGAAAAGTATGGTGAGCTGCGCGTGGCAGATGTAGGTATACGAGAGGCAACAATTATAGGTCAAGGTATTGGTATGGCTATGAGAGGTCTCCGCCCTATTGCAGAGATTCAATATTTAGATTACATACTATATGCTATCCAAATAATGAGTGATGACCTTGCAACATTAAGATATAGAACTCACGGTAAGCAAAAAGCGCCACTTATAGTGCGTACTCGTGGTCACAGACTAGAAGGTATTTGGCATAGTGGGTCTCAAATGGGAGCGATTATACACTTATTGAGAGGTATGTATGTGCTCACACCGCGTAATATGGTAAAAGCAGCAGGTTTTTACAACACGCTTTTAGAAAGTGATGAACCTGCACTAGTTGTAGAGTGTCTTAATGGCTATAGACTCAAAGAAAACTTACCTACTAATATAGGAGAATTTAAAACGCCTATAGGAGTTGTAGAGACTGTAAAAGAAGGTACAGATATAACAATTTTATCGTACGGTAGTACGTTGCGTATTATTATGGATGTAGCAAAAGACCTATTATCTGTAGGTATTAATGCAGAAGTCATAGATGCACAATCACTACTACCTTTTGACCTTAATCACGATGTCGTTAAGAGTATAAAGAAAACAAATCGCTTTATTGTAATAGATGAGGATATGCCTGGAGGGGCAAGCGCTTATCTTCTTGATGAAGTGCTTAACAAACAAGATGCTTATAAATATCTTGACAGTAAGCCAGAAACACTCGCTGCACAACAGCATAGACCAGCATATGGTACCGATGGTGATTACTTCTCAAAACCATCTGCAGATGATATTTTTGAAAAGATATATGGAATGATGCACGAAGCAAATCCATCAAGCTTTCCAAAACTACGATAGATTAAAACAGAAATTGATAGTTATAAAAAAACGAGATACATTATGTGTCTCGTTTTTTGGTTTTACGCTTTCGCGAAAGCGGAATTATAAATACTTTTACTACTCAGGATACTCGATTCTAAGGTGATAGATGTTATTGAGCTTCTTTTTGAGAACCTTCTTAATTTGCTGGATTTCCTTAAATGTAATATCAGCATTGAGATACTGATCTTCGTCCATTTGCTTTTTGATAATTTTTTCTACAAATGCATCTATGAGTGTTGATGTAGGATTCTTAAGGCTTTTACTTGCCGCCTCAACACTATCTGCCATCATTAAAATAGCGGTTTCCTTACTAAATGGTAAAGGTCCTGGGTACTGAAAATCTTCTATGGCAGCATCTTCATTTTTTTCCTTTTCCTTAAAGTAGAAATATTGCACAGTGCTAGTACCGTGGTGAGTTCTTATAAAGTCTATGACACGATCTGGTAGATTATACTTTCGCGCAAGCTCAATACCATTAAGAACGTGATCTATAATAATACGTGCACTTTCCTTTGGTGATAAATCATCGTGACTATTTATACCTGTTGCTTGATTTTCTGTAAAATCTGTAGGGTTTATTATTTTACCTATGTCGTGATAGAGAGCTCCTACTCGTACAAGCATCGCATTTGCTCCTATTTCATTTGCTGCTGCTTCTGAGAGATTTGCAACGTTAAGACTATGGTGAAAGGTTCCTGGAGCCTCATCTGCAAGTCTTTTTAAAAGCTTACTATTTGTATCTGAAAGTTCAAGAAGTGAGACGTCGCTCACGAGCCCAAACATTTTTTCATAGATATATATAAGCGGTTGTACAAAGAGTGTTGCAAGCCCTGCAAGCATAAACATACCAAAATCTGGCCAGACAAGTCCCTCTACTCCTCCTTCACTTATAATATGAAATGCAAAATATGCAAGTATGTAAATTAAAGTAATCTGACCTACCGAAATAAATAAATTTGCTCTTTTGTAAAGTTCTGGAACGGTAAGAATAGTCACAATACCCGCAATAACTTGTAAGAAGAAATACTCAAAACTATCAGGAACTATAAAACCTAAAAGAAGTATAGCAATAACGTGTGTAAAAAGCCCTAGACGTGCATCAAAAAATGCTTTTATAATAAGTGGTAGAATACACATAGGCACAGCATACACATACTGCGGACTCCATTTGATAACAATAGTTGTGAGGAGTACCATTAGTAATACATTAAAGAATACAAAGGTCACTTTTGTATTGTTTAGAAAAACAGCTGGTCTATAAGTTCTTATAAAAAGGAGTAGCATCACTAAGGCTAGCAATACAAGCAACACATAACCAAAAAGCACCCAGTTATATCTAGACTCACTTATATTCTGAGATTCATATTTCTGTTTGAGAGAAAATAATTTTTGTAAATTTTCACCTTCTACTAGCTCTCCTCTATTTATGATAATACTACCCTTAGGTACAATGTTGTGGGTTTTTGATATACTTGATAGCTCGAGATCTAGGCTTTCTTGTGTGAGTTCTTCATCTAGTGTTATGTTTGCTTCAAGACCGTCAAAATAGACTTGTAAGTACCTATTAGAATACTCACTATAAAGACTAGATTGTATAGCGTCGCTCAACGCATCTGGCATATCGCTCAATACAGTAATATTATCGAAGTTCATTTCTGAAACTTCATTACCTCGTTTTAAATAAATAAGACGGCCAGTATTATAAACAGGTTTTTCTTTTATTACACCATTTTTATAAAACGTAAATAATAGATTTTTACCGTAGTTTTTAAGTTCTAGTTTTGAACTACTATATGATAAAGTATCTGGAAATGCTTTATTAAAATTTGAATCGTAAAGTGCTAAAACTTTATTTAAAACAGTTTGATCATATTCATAATAAATTGCAGATTGAGATTTAATTTGCTCCTTCTCTTGGGCTAACTCGTCTGCACTTTTAAGTATTGCAAAATCTTCGTCTGCATACAGGTTTTCATACTGCCACGGGAAACCCTTTTGTATTTCGTATTTAAACTTTCCGCTCTTTGGGAAGAAATAAACGATAAAACCAGCACATATGATGATAAGCAAGAATTTATAGAGAAGATCTTGATGTTTATAAAACTGCTGTGCCGTTGTACTCATAAGGTATAATACTAAGTAGCTAAAGTACTAAAATAATATCGCTTCAATTACCCTTAGGTGCTGCCTTGAAGCCTCAAAAATCTTATATTTTTTCTTACATTCGCAAGACTAAAATTAAGCACTTCAAACACAAAAAATATGAGTAAAAACGTTGTTATAGTTGCTGCGGCACGTACACCTATAGGTAGTTTTATGGGAGCACTTTCCTCTGTAACTGCAAGTAAGCTAGGAGCAATTGCTATAAAAGGGGCTCTAGGTAAAATTAACCTTGACCCTACTTCTGTAAACGAAGTATTTATGGGTAATGTTGTACAAGCAGGTGTAGGTCAAGCTCCAGCTAGACAAGCTGCTCTTGGTGCAGGTATCCCAGATAAAGTACCTTGTACAACTGTAAACAAAGTATGTGCTTCTGGAATGAAAGCTGTAATGATGGCAGCTCAGGCTGTAGCACTAGGAGATGCAGATGTTGTAGTAGCTGGGGGGATGGAAAATATGAGTAGAATACCTCATTATGTACACCTACGCAACGGTCATAAATTTGGACCACAATCTATGGTAGACGGTATGCAAAAAGACGGTCTTGTAGATGCCTATGATGGCAATGCAATGGGTGTTTGTGCAGATGCTTGTGCTACAGAGTACGAATTCTCTCGTGAAGATCAAGATAATTATGCCATCCAGAGTTATAAACGCAGCGCTGCAGCTTGGGATGCAGGAAAATTTGATAACGAAGTTGTACCTGTACCTGTGCCACAAAGACGTGGTGATGATGTCATTGTAGATCGTGATGAGGAGTATACAAATGTAAAAATGGAAAAAATACCTGCTTTACGTCCTGCTTTTACAAAAGAAGGAACCGTTACAGCAGCAAACGCTTCTACCATAAATGATGGTGCCGGCGCAGTAATCGTAATGAGTGAAGAAAAGGCAAAAGAGCTTAACCTTACACCGCTATGTACAATAAAAGGATATGCAGATGCTGCTCACGAGCCAGAATGGTTTACAACAGCACCTTCTAAAGCATTACCAAAAGCACTAGCTAAGGCAGGAGTGACTCAAGATGAGATAGACTTTTTTGAGTTTAATGAAGCATTTTCTGTAGTAGGTCTTGCAAATATGAAAATATTAGGACTTACAGATGAAAATACAAATGTAAACGGTGGCGCAGTATCATTAGGACATCCATTAGGTTGTAGTGGTGTACGTATTCTTATTACATTAATTAATGTATTGAAGCAAAATAATGCTTCACTAGGAGCAGCAGCAATTTGTAATGGTGGCGGTGGAGCATCTGCAATGGTTATAGAAAATCACAACTAAGAGAACTTTATAAGAACTATGCGTTACGGTATCTGCCAGCTTAGTATTGTCCCAATGCGTGCCGAACCTTCGGACCCTAGCGAACTTGTAAATCAAGTTCTCTATGGTGAACATTTTAAAGTTGTAGAGCAACGTAAAAAATGGAGCCGAATCAAACTATCTCACGATAAGTATGAGGGCTGGATAGATAACAAGCAGTATATAGAAATTAGTGAGGAAGAGTACGCTTTCGCGAAAGCGCAACCTGTAACCCTCACTACAGATCCTGTACAATTTATCACCACAGAGCATAACCAGCTACTTACCGTGGTGCTAGGTGCCGCAATAGAAAATATAAGCTTACTTAAAGACACCTTTGATGGACATAGTATAACTGGTAAGTCTAATAAAAGCCAGCTTATAGAAACAGCGCTACTTTATTTAAAATCTCCCTATTTATGGGGCGGTAGAACTCCCTTTGGGATAGATTGTAGTGGCTTTACTCAAATGGTTTATAGACTAAACGGTTATAGCCTTAAAAGGGATGCTTCACAACAAGCGACACAAGGTGAAGCCTTAAGTTTTATAGAAGAAAGTGAACCAGGAGACCTTGCCTTTTTTGATAACGCCGAAGGTGTGATAACCCACGTAGGTATTATTATGGAAGATAATTATATCATACACGCCCACGGCGAGGTGCGCGTAGATAGACTAGATCATTCTGGTATATATAATGTTCATAAACGTACACATACGCATAAATTGAGAGTAATTAAAAAGGTAATCTAGCTATACCGTAAGAGTATAGTGACGTCAAGTCTTTTTAATCTCAAGATTAAGTTAATAAAAAACCCGCCTTATTGGCGGGTTTTTTTATGCTTATATAACAATGATTAGTTCATTGCATCAATTTTAGCCTTCATAGCATCAGCCTTATTCGTATCCTCAAGAACTTGATACAGGTTAAGTAGGTTGTTTGCTATCTCCATATTATCTGGTTTAAGCTCTAATACTTTCTCCATATATACTACTGCCTTTCTGATGTTTGCCTTACGCTCTACTTTAAGCGCTTCATACTTATCAAAATCTGCATTTGAAGTACCTAAGCTGTTCATTTGATCTACAAATGTTGCATCTTTTCTTAATACTAGTGCTCCTAAGTTGTTATATGCATTTGCATAAGAAGGATCAAGCTCTATTGCCTTATTGTAGTATTTTACAGCTGTCGCATCATCACCTTGCTGGTCTGCAGTTACTCCTAGGTTATAATGAAGTTCTGCATTATTAGGATCAATCTGTAATACTTTTTCAATGATAGATCTGTACTCATCTTTCTTATCCATCTTTAAATAGATGTTAGATTTTGAAGTAAGTAGTTTTACATCATTAGGCTTTTTCTCTAGCGCAGTATCTAACATTGCAAGTGCTTTGTCATTCTGATCTTGAAAAGAGTAGATACTAATTAAGTACTCAGTGATAAGGCCTTCTCTTGACTCACTTAGCTTTTCGCTAGGCTTTACGTACTCTTTTGCAAGAACAACGATATCTCTTTCTTGTTTGTTTTCAAATTTCTTTTCTTCACCAGAAGCAGCATTTACAGCATAATACTCAGTAACCTGACCAGTATAACCAGCAGCCATTAGATCTTCAAAGATAGCTGCAGCTTTATCATACTCCTTAGAGTTAAGATAATTTGATGCGGCAAAATATTGATAATCTCTGTTGTCATCACTAAAAGCATAAGCCATTTCTAGCTTTGCTCCCGCATCACTAAATTGATCTGTATTCTGATCTTGTACTGCGCTATTTACTAGTGCCGCAACAACATTAGAAAGTCCAGTTTTTGCTTCGCTCTCCATTTTAGTTCCCATAAGAGCTTTAAATGCTTCACCAGCCTTTGTTAAGTCTGCTACATTTTTATTATCAACTCCTAAAAAAGCTTGTGCTTTTAAAAGCATAAATTTGCTTTTAGTCTTGTCGTCCATCTGGCTTAAAAGAGCATCTGCTGCTCCTACTAAAGACTTAGCCTCTCCATAGCTACCAGATTTGATAGCTTTTTCGATTGCTTTTACTTCCTTCTTTTGTGCAAAAGCCATAGAGGTTACGGCAAATGCTATTGCAAATAAAATTTTAGTTTTCATTATAAGTGTTTAATTAATATAAGGGTTTCAAAATTACTCTTTTTTTCTCAACCCTTATGCATCTATTCTTCTTCTTCAGAAGAGTTTTCGTTTTGGGTTGTTTGTGAAGCAGTTGGTGTTCCGTCTACTGGAGTTCCATCTACTGTGTCATCTTCATCGTCTATATTATCCTCATCACTTTTTACTTTCGCGACAGCGGCAATAGAGTCGTTTCCTTTAAGGTTAATAAGTCGTACCCCTTGTGTTGCACGTCCCATAACTCTTAGTGAAGCTACTTCCATTCTTATAGCAATACCTGACTTATTGATAATCATAAGATCATCTGCATCAGTAACATTTTTAATAGATACTAGTTCTCCAGTCTTTTCGGTAACAGAGATTGTTTTTACTCCTTTACCTCCACGGTTTGTAATTCTGTAATCTTCAAGACTACTACGCTTACCATACCCTTTTTCTGAAACAACTAGGATGTTACTTTCTGTATCGTTTACAGACACCATTCCTACTACTTCATCTTCATCATTAGCAAGAGTTATGCCACGAACACCAGAGGCGTTTCTTCCCATAGGTCTCGTCTTACTCTCCTCAAAGCGTATTGCCTTACCAGATTTAAGCGCAAGCATTACTTGACTCTCTCCCGTTGTAAGCTTTGCAGATAGTAGCTCATCATTGTCCTTAATAGTAATTGCGTTGATACCGTTAGTACGAGGACGTGAGTATTGCTCTAGCGCTGTTTTCTTCACTTGTCCTTTTTTAGTCGCCATAATGATGTAGTGATTATTTATATAATCTTCATCTTTAAGGTCTCCTGTACATACAAATGCTTTTACCTCGTCATCTTGCTCTATATTAATAAGGTTCTGGATAGCTCTACCTTTTGAAGTCTTACTTCCTTCTGGTATTTCAAATACACGCATCCAGAAACATTTACCCTTTTGTGTAAAGAATAACATATACTGGTGGTTAGTCCCTACAAATAGATGCTCTAAGAAATCTTCATTACGAGTAGTAGATGCTTTTGTACCTACCCCACCTCTATTTTGAGTTTTGTATTCTGTAAGTGATGTACGTTTTATATATCCAGCATTTGAGATAGTAATCACTACTTTTTTATCTGGAATAAGATCTGTGATGCTTACATCACCTCCAGCATACTCTATAATAGAGCGACGCTCATCTCCATATTTATCTTTTATTTCTTGAAGCTCTTCTCTAATGATAGACATACGACGCTCCTTCTTTGCAAGGATATCTTTTAAGTCTTCTATAGTCTTCATTATCTCTTCGTACTCACTGCGTAGTTTGTCTTGCTCCAGACCTGTAAGCTGGCGTAAACGCATCTCTACGATAGCCTTTGCTTGAATCTCTGAGAGTTTAAAACGCTCTATTAAGTTTTGTCTTGCCTCATCACCGTTTGCACTTGCACGTATGATTGCTATTACTTCATCTATATTATCTGAAGCAATGATAAGACCTTCTAGTATGTGAGCACGAGCTTCTGCTTTTTTAAGCTCAAACTGTGTTCTTCTCACTACTACTTCGTGGCGGTGCTCAACAAAGTGGTGTATCATATCCTTAAGATTTAACATCTCAGGACGCCCGTTTACAAGAGCAATGTTATTTACACTAAAAGATGATTGTAATGCCGTGTACTTAAATAATTTATTAAGTACGATATTTGGGACAGCATCACGTTTTATAACATAAACGATACGCATACCGTTACGGTCTGACTCGTCACGTATGGCAGATATACCCTCGATCTTCTTATCGTTGATCATATCGGCCGTTTTCTTAATCATATCAGCCTTATTGACTTGATATGGTATTTCGGTCACAATGATACACTCTCTACCTTTTACTTCTTCAAACTCTGCCTTTGCACGCATTACAACACGACCACGCCCTGTTTTAAAAGCCTCACGTACTCCGTCATAACCATAAATAGTTCCTCCGGTAGGAAAATCTGGAGCCTTTACGTGCTCCATAAGTTCATCTATAGTAACGTCATTATTATCTATGTAAGCGTGTATGCCATCTACCACTTCAGAAAGGTTGTGTGGTGGCATATTTGTCGCCATACCCACAGCAATACCAGATGCACCATTTATAAGTAACCCTGGTACACGTGTAGGTAATACGGTAGGTTCTTTAAGTGTATCATCAAAGTTAAGTTGGTGATCTACTGTGTCTTTTTCAATATCTGCAAGCATATCTTCAGATATCTTGCGCATTCTAGCCTCGGTATAACGCATTGCTGCTGGGCTATCACCATCTACAGACCCAAAGTTACCTTGACCATCTACAAGCATATAACGTAAACTCCACTCTTGAGCCATACGTACCATTGCATCATATACAGAGGTGTCACCGTGTGGGTGATACTTACCTAGTACCTCTCCTACTATTCTTGCAGATTTTTTGTGAGCACTACTTGCTCGTATTCCTAACTCGTGCATTCCGTAAAGAACACGACGGTGTACTGGTTTTAGACCATCACGCACGTCAGGTAGTGCACGTGATACGATAACTGACATCGAGTAATCGATGTAAGCAGATTTCATTTCATCTTCAATATTAATCGAGATCAGCTTTTCTCCTTCAGCCATATATAAATTGATTAGATTTTAAGTCAAATTTTTTACAATTAGCAATGTAATCATTTTGATGATTTTTTACGGGGTTACGCTTTCGCGAAAGCGTACTATTTATCAACAAATTTTAACACGTTCTTTTAATAACTACACAACCCATTATAGGGCAAACTGTCAGGTATTTTTGGTAATTTGGATTAAGCACTTTAAGCGGAATGATTTTTGAATCAGTTTGCTTAAATTTACATAAGAACGAACGAGGATAGATATGGATGATAATTTTTCGCCAAGAGTAAAAGATGTTATTGCTTATAGTAAGGAGGAGGCGTTACGCCTAGGCCACGATTTTATAGGTACAGAACACTTGCTGCTTGGTTTACTAAGAGATGGTAGCGGTAAAGCAATAGATATACTGGGAGCTTTAGAAATTGATCTTGAGCACTTGAGACGTAAGGTAGAAATCTTAAGTCCGGCAAACCCAAATGTAAGCTTACAGAATAATGATAAGAAGAACTTACATCTTACCAGGCAAGCAGAGCGTGCACTAAAAACAACATTTTTGGAAGCAAAACTTTTTCAAAGCTCTGCAATAAATACGGCTCACCTCCTACTGTGCGTACTGCGGAATGAGAATGACCCTACAACAAAGTTGTTAAATAGACTGAAGGTAGATTATGACAATGTAAAAGACCAATTTAAACTAATGATGGCAAACGAAAGTGACGAATATATAGAGCCTATTAAGTCTGAATCATTTAGTGATGATGCAGATAATGGTGATGAGCAGTCTAAAGAGAATCCTTTTAACAGCCCAACAACTCCTAAGGGCACTAAAAAAAGTAAGACTCCGGTTCTTGATAACTTTGGACGCGATCTTACTGCAATGGCAGACGAAGGGAAACTAGATCCTGTAGTGGGCCGTAGTAAGGAGATTGAGCGTGTATCACAGATACTGAGTAGACGTAAGAAAAACAACCCTCTCCTTATAGGTGAGCCTGGAGTAGGTAAATCTGCCATAGCAGAAGGACTTGCGCTACGTATTGTACAGCGTAAGGTATCGCGTATTCTTTTTGACAAACGTGTTGTTACTCTTGATCTTGCTAGCCTTGTAGCTGGAACAAAGTACAGAGGACAGTTTGAAGAGCGTATGAAAGCCGTGATGAACGAGCTTGAAAAAAATGATGATATTATCTTATTTATAGATGAGATACATACCATTGTAGGAGCTGGAGGAGCAACAGGATCTCTTGATGCCTCAAATATGTTTAAACCTGCACTCGCTCGAGGCGAAATACAATGTGTAGGCGCAACAACGCTTGATGAATTCCGTCAGCACATTGAGAAAGACGGTGCTCTAGAGCGACGTTTTCAAAAAGTAATTGTAGAACCTACGTCTGTAGAAGAAACAATTGAGATATTACAAAATATTAAAGGTAAGTATGAAGAGCATCATAATGTCTCATATACAGATGAGGCGCTTGAAGCGTGTGTAAAACTTACCAATAGATATATGACCGATAGATTTCTTCCGGATAAGGCTATAGATGCTCTAGACGAAGCAGGATCTCGCGTGCATATTACTAATATTGATGTTCCTAAAAAGATTCTAGAATTAGAAAATAAGCTAGAAGAGGTAAGAGAACTCAAAACCTCTGTGGTAAAGAAGCAGAAATATGAAGAAGCTGCAAAGCTGCGTGATGATGAGAAGAATTTAGAAAAAGAACTTGCAATCGCACAAGAGCGATGGGAAGAAGATTCTAAACTTCACAAAGAGGTTGTCTCAGAAGATAATGTGGCAGACGTAGTGAGTATGATGACTGGTATACCTGTTAACCGTATTGCACAAACAGAAAGTAACAAACTTGCAGAATTACCTGCAACGATAAAAGAAAACGTAATAGGTCAAGATGAAGCAGTTGCCAAAGTTGCAAAAGCAATACAACGTAACCGTGCTGGATTAAAAGACCCTAACAAACCTATAGGTTCGTTTATATTCTTGGGACAGACAGGTGTAGGTAAAACCCAACTTGCAAAAGTGCTTGCAAAAGAGCTTTTTGATAATCAAGACGCACTCATCCGTATAGATATGAGTGAGTATATGGAGAAGTTTTCTATATCAAGACTTGTAGGAGCGCCTCCTGGATACGTAGGTTATGAAGAAGGTGGGCAACTTACAGAAAAGGTAAGACGTAAACCATATGCTGTAGTTTTACTAGATGAGATAGAAAAAGCACATCCAGATGTATTTAATATGCTATTACAAGTGCTAGATGATGGTTTCTTAACAGATTCTCTAGGTCGTAAGATAGATTTTAGAAATACTATCATAATAATGACATCAAATATAGGGGCAAGAAAACTCAAAGACTTTGGTCAAGGAGTTGGTTTTGGAACAGCATCGCGTAAAACTCAAGTAGATGAAAATGCGCGTAGTATCATTCAGAATGCATTAAAGAAAGCATTTGCGCCAGAGTTCCTAAACCGTATTGATGATGTAGTGGTATTTAATGCGCTTGAGCGTGAGGATATACACAAGATTATTGATATTGAGTTAGAAAAGCTTTTCAAGAGAATAAAGGGTCTGGGTTACAATTTAACTTTAAGCGATAAAGCAAAAGATTATATTAGTGACAAAGGTTTTGATAAAGATTATGGAGCGAGACCTCTTAAAAGAGCTATTCAGAAGTATATAGAAGATGCACTAGCCGAAGAGATTATAAACTCTAAGCTAGAAGAAGGAGATAGTATTTTTATGGACTTTGATACAGATAAAGATGAACTTATTATAGATATCAAGAAAGGAGAAACTACAGAGTCGTAATACTGTTGCACGCATTATTATCCCTTAATGGCGAAAAATCGTCATTAAGGGATTTTTTTATTTATTATGCGCACATAGTTAAAGTATTGACAATTAATTGCTTGATACAATATATTTGCTATCTTCTATTTATAAGAATCCCCAACATATGAAAAACTTACAACTCGGTATTCAGCTAGAATTCTCGTTCGGAAAAGTAACAGTCCACGATGACTATATATATGTCATAATGGATGAAGGTGTTACTGTGCAACCCAGCTTTAATGATGTTTTAATCGCTATAGCCGAATCTTACTTTCCTGAAAAGGATTTTATTTATATAACGCATAGAATATATTCTTATGCTATAGACCCTACCATATATTTAAAAACTTCACAAATAGAAAATTTAAAGGGCTTTATAGTAGTAAGCCCTAATAAGGATTTTAAAGAGGCTCATAACATTGAAAAACTATTCTTTTGCAAACCCTTTAAAGTATATCATACAATGGAAGAAGCTCTAATTCAAAAGGATATAATGCTTTATAAATAGAGTTTTTTTATAAGAAATTTCTTCATAGATAAGGTAGTATTCCTCTATTTTTGCGTAAAAATCAAAGCCCCTAGATCTTTTGAAAATTATTAAAGAATTTGAGTTCGGAAAGCTACATATAGAAGATAATATTATTATAGGCGTTATGAACGAGGGATCACATATTGACCCTCTATCGAATAGACTCCTTCTATCTTACTGTGAAGAAATATTTGAGAGAAAGCCTTTTGCTTATTTATCATATAGAAAAAACTCTTACTCTGTAGATCCTACGGTATATATTGATGCCGCAAACCATTATAGTCTCAAAGCAATTGCCGTTGTATCTCAAAACCCGCTTAGCGAGACTAATGTTGCTATTGAGAAACAATTTTTTAATCAACCATTTGAAACATTTAAAACGATCGATGAGGCAAAAAACTGGTTAACTCAAGTTTTAATATAGCTCGTTGAGATCTATATTCATACTTTTTATGAATATTTTGCCTAGTTTAATATCATTTGCAAAAATTCTATCTTTATCTGCAAACGGGACTACTTCTCTATAACTCTTTGTAAAAGACTGTAGAAATCCAGATGTATGAAGTGGCTGTCTGTAATGCAATGCTTGAACTGCATTAAGCAATTCTATAGAGAGTAACGTCTCAACATTATCTACAACCTTGAGAAGTTTTGTAGCCGCATTTGCTCCCATACTCACGTGATCTTCTTGTCCGTTTGATGATACGATAGAGTCTACACTAGACGGCGTACAAAGTTGTTTGTTTTGACTTACTATACTTGCTGCAGTATATTGTGGTATCATCATACCACTATTGAGGCCTGGGCTATCTACTAAAAATGGCGGCAAACCTCGTAAACCACTTATTAATTGATAAACGCGACGCTCACTTATACTACCTAATTCTGACATTGCAATACTTAAATAATCTAATGCAAGTGCGAGTGGTTGACCGTGAAAATTCCCGCCACTTATTATCATATCATCTGCCGGAAAAATATTGGGATTATCAGTAACACTATTGATTTCAGTTTTAAACGTTTTGGTCGCAAAGTCTATGACATCCTTGGTTGCACCGTGTACTTGAGGTATACATCTAAAAGAATATGGATCTTGTACATTTTGCTTTTCTGTTGCAGCAATCTCACTATCTTCTAAAAAAGAGATTATACGAGCTGCAGTCTTAATTTGTCCTTTATGGGGTCTCACGTAATGTACAAGTGGGTTAAATGGAGATAAATTACAATTAAAGGCATCTATAGATATCGCCCCCACAACATCTGCCAGATAAGATAATTTATGTGATTTTATAAGTGCCATAACACCATATGCACTCATAAACTGTGTACCATTTAGTAATGCAAGGCCTTCTTTAGACTGTAGAGAGATCTTAGTTAAGCCATTACTCTTTAAAGCCTCTACAGATGAGATAATTTTATTACCAAGCCAGACCTCACCTTCTCCTATTAAAGGTAAGGCAAGATGTGCAAGCGGAGCTAAATCTCCACTTGCGCCCAGCGAGCCCTGATCATATATGACAGGCAAGATATTGAGATTATAAAAATCTATAAGTCGTTGTACTGTATTAATGTGTACACCACTATGACCATAGCTTAAGGATTGTATTTTGAGAAGTAACATTAATTTTACGATATCCTTAGGAACGTAATCTCCAGTACCGCAAGCGTGAGACCTTACTAAATTCTCTTGCAGCTTTGTTAAGTTTTCATCACGTATAGCAACATTACACAAGCTTCCAAAACCAGTATTTACACCATATACTGGTGTTTTACTTTCTTTTATTTTTTTATCTAGATAAGCTCTGGAGGCATTAATAGTATGTACACATTCCTCACTGAGTTTGAGTTTTTTATGTTCATCAAGAATAGAAGAAATTATTTTAAGGTCAAGAATTTCACTACTTATATAGTGTATTTGAGACATATGATTATATTTTCACGCAATTTCGTAAAAAATAAACATATAATTAAGAATATTATAATGAAGCTTATAATACTATGTCGATTCAAGGGAAATGTAAACTATAATTATAGTGAAATAGTAAAACAAATCTTGTTGTAAATTAATACACAACTTACTAAATAACAAATATTTATAAATCGTTTTTTAAATTTTATAGAATATTAAATATGCGAATGTTTTAATATAAAAATCTTTAAAGATATCGTAATTGCTAGAGATAAATTAAAATTTTGATTGTTCCGCTTTCGCGAAAGCGGAATAATTAATAAAACTAGTATACTTAGTTCTTGTCTAGTATTTTACTCACTTTTGAATCCTTAAAAACATAGGTATATAACCACATAAGTGTGAATGATGGTATAATGTCTACCCCGGGAATAAGCTCTTCTATAAAGGTTACCACTCCCCCTACCTTACCAGCAGTCCCTTTATAAAGCCGCGTCATAAGCCAGGCGGAAAATGGTGCCCAAGCAATATCTGAGAAGTCTCCAATAACTGGAAATACCCAACTTGAAGTTACGATACCAAGGCCGTCTATAAGTAGACCTATAATTAAGAGTTTGTATTTATTAGTTTGATTGTCCATAAGTGTTTTAAATATAACTCTTTTGTACAATCAAAATACATTCCAAAAATATTAATCTAAATTTGACGAGATTAATTTAAGGAACTCATTCCGGGTTTCTTGTCTTTCAAATTGACCTCTAAAACCAGATGTAGTGGTCGTAGAATTTTGTTTTTGAACTCCTCGCATCATCATACACATATGTGAAGCTTCAATAACCACTGCCACTCCTTTAGGTTGCAAGGTTGTATTAATACACTCTAAGATATCGTGTGTGAGACGTTCTTGTACTTGAAGCCTACGTGAAAAAACATCTACTATGCGCGGTAGTTTGCTCAAACCTACAATATGACCGTTAGGAATATAAGCTATATGTGCTTTTCCAAAAAAAGGTAGCATATGATGCTCGCAGAGAGAGTAGAGTTCGATGTTTTTTACAATCACCATATCATCATAGTCTTCCTTAAACATTGCTCCCTTTAATATAGCAGCAGCATCCATTTCATAACCAGAGGTTAAGTACTGCATTGCTTTTGCAGCTCTTTCTGGTGTTTTTACAATACCTTCTCTACTTGTGTCTTCACCAAGACTTTTAATAATTGATGTAAAATTACTTTTTACATCTTCTGTTACTTCTATGTTGTACTCTTCAAATTTTCTGTATGGCATTGTCTTAATTAAAATGTTTAATCAAATATACAATTTATTAAACAGTTTGATTTTGCTTTTTAACTTTTTATTTAGAGTTTGATCTATATGACAACCATAGTTTTGTTTAGTCAAAATAAATTTTATGCGCTTTCTTGCTTTAGGAATACTCTCATTACTATCTACCGGATTTCTCTTTTCTCAGGGTACCAAAATTCTGAACGCAGAGCGTATTAGTGTAGCCCCAAAGATAGATGGAGTACTAGATGACAATATCTGGAAATCACTACCTGTTTATGGTGACTTTCATATGTTTGAACCAGGCAACGAGGGGACGATAGAAGAAAACCAACGCACTGAGGTAAAAATGGCCTATGATGATAAGGCTATTTACATCGCAGCATACTTATATGATCCTAATCCAGAAGACATTGCACGACAGTTTAGCCAGCGTGATGAAGTATTTGCTCAGGCAGATCATTTTATGGTAGCTCTTAACACCTATAATGATGGTATAAATGAAACGAGATTTTATGTCACGAGTGCGGGAACTATAGGAGATCAACGAATCACTCAAAATAATAGAGACTTCGGTTTTAATGTTGTTTTTGAATGTAAGGTATCACGTGATAAGAAAGGGTGGTATGCAGAGTACCGCATACCATATAATGCTTTACGTTTTCCCGAAAGTGACGTTCAAAATTGGAGTGTTAACTTCTATAGGCGTTTAGTAAATAAAAATGAAACACATACTTGGAGTAGAATCGAGCGTGGTATAGGGAGAGATACACAATATAATGGCACTGTTACCGGAGTGCGCAATATAGATCCTCCCGTGCGACTTACATTTTTTCCATTTGTACAAAGTGCTATAAGCACACAAGATGGCCAGACAGAGACTAACTTTGCTGGTGGGCTAGATATAAAATATGGCCTTAGTGATAGTTTTACTTTAGACGCACAACTTATACCGGATTTTGGACAAGTAGCTTTTGACAATGTGGTGCTCAATCTAGGACCTTTTGAACAAACCTTTGGTGAGAATAGAGCCTTCTTTACAGAAGGTATTGACTTGTTTAATAAAGGGAGAATCTTTTTTTCTAGACGCATAGGCGGTCCAGCATCTGGCAGTGTAACTCTTGAAGATAGCGACACCGTTACCGAAGAAATTATAGATTACCCTGCAAAGGTTAAACTCCTCAACTCAATTAAAATATCTGGACGTACAAAAGGTGGCCTAGGTATAGGTTTTCTAAACTCAATAGGTAGTAAGACATTTGCAACCATAGAGCGCACAGAATTTAATGAAGACGATACAAGTAGTATTATAGACACCTCGAGACGTAAAGTTCTTATAGAACCACTATCTAACTATAACGTCTTTGTACTAGACCAGCAGTTTAATCAAAACTCTTCTGTATCACTCATAAATACAAATGTCACAAGGAGCGGTAGTAATTTTAGAAATGCAAATGTTACTGGGGGTGTTTTTGACATCGCAGATAAAAACAATAATTACAACATCTCTGGTAGAGGGATTTTTAGTAATGTGAGAGAGTCTGGCGAGACCACTACAGGTTTTCAGTCAGAATTTGATTTTAGAAAAATATCTGGAAACTGGAGATATCGAGTAGGTCACGACTTTGCAAATACTAAACTTGACATAAATGACCTAGGGGTAAATTTTAGAAATAACTTTAATAATTTTACCCTAGGTGGATCTTACCAACTCATACAACCTAAAGGTAAATTTAACAACTATAGATTTGATGTGACTGTACGTCACCAGCGGTTATACAAGCCCAGCGTAAAAACACGTAACAGCATCCGGCTCAACTCATTTTTTGCAACTACAAAAAGACTTGCATTTGGTGGAAACTTAAGTTTTAATGGTAAAAATCAAGATTATTTTGAGCCACGTGTAGATGGTAAGTTTGTAACGTTTGAGTCTAATCTAGGTGGAGGAGGCTTTGTCTCTACAGATTTTAGAAAAAAGTTTGCTTTTGATTTTGGAGGAGCTGTAAGACAGTGGTTTGGTAATCAAGACCAGTTTAACTATAGTATTAACTTCTCTCCACGCTATAGATTTTCAGAAAAACTACTTGTCATATTAGCATCAGATTACTCAAGTAGAAAAAATAACTTTGGCTGGGTAGATAATACAGATACTGAGGTCTTTTTAGGCCTACGCGACGTAACCTCTTTTGAAAATAGAGTTACAGCAAACTATAATTTTGATCCCTACAAGGCTATAAATTTAAGTTTAAGGAACTTCTGGGCAGTGTCAGACCATAGTAGTAATATATATTATTTACTTAACGATGATGGTTCACGATCAGAAATAGCAGATTATGACTTAACAGAGCGCAGAGATCCTAATGCAAATTTTAATATCTGGAATCTGGATCTGAGTTTTAGGTGGAGATTTGCACCAGGTAGTGAAGCTTCCCTACTCTATCGTAATCAAATTTCAAAGTTTGATGAGTTATCAACCATAAGCTACAATGATAGTTTACGTAATTTATTTCAAGAATCTCTAAATCATACCTTATCATTGAGGGTTACTTACTTTATAGATTATAACAACATAAAGCACGTCTTTAAAAAGGTCTCTTAATTGTGCTTATAAGGTTATTGTAGTATTTTCACAGTCAAGTAATTTCTTATGGTAAAGGCACAACACATCTCAAAAACATTTGGCGATCTTAAAGTATTAAAAGATGTCTCACTTACAGTAAATAAAGGTGAAGTCGTCTCTATAGTAGGACAAAGTGGAGCAGGTAAAACCACATTACTTCAAATTATTGGCACATTAGACAGCCCAGACACGGGTGCCACTACAAGTTTGCATATAAATGGTCAGGAAATCATAGGTATGAAAGCAAAACTTATGAGTGCCTTTAGAAATGAGCATATAGGTTTTATATTTCAGTTTCATCAGTTATTACCAGAGTTTACAGCGCTAGAAAATGTTTGTATACCCGCTTATATTGCAAAAAAAGATAAAGTAACTACAGAAAAGAGAGCTAAGGAGCTATTAGACTTTTTAGGACTATCACATCGTTATGACCATAAGCCTAATGAGCTCTCTGGAGGCGAGCAACAACGTGTAGCCGTTGCAAGATCACTTATAAATAACCCAGCGCTTATACTTGCAGATGAGCCATCTGGCAACCTGGATACAGAAAGTGCAGAGCATCTACATAATTTATTTTTTAGACTTAGGGATGAGTTTAACCAAACCATAATTATAGTCACGCATAATGAAGAGCTAGCAAATATGGCAGACCGTAAACTTGTGATGAAAGACGGTATGTTTGTAAATGCCTAAAATGACACTTAGCTTGAGGTAATTTATACACCATTAAGGTCAACCCCTAATCTGAAGATGAACAAAAAGGAACTCAAAATTTTTCTAGACGAGAAGGCCGCACAGTATGAAAATAATGACTTTATACCTCACGACCCTATTCAAATTCCACATAGATTTGATCTAAAAGAAGATATAGAAATAGCCGCTTTTCTTACAGCTACCATAGCTTGGGGTAATAGAAAGAGTATTATCAATAACGCTACAAAGATGATGGAGATAATGGGTGAAGCTCCTCACGACTTTGTAATAAACTACACGCCAGACCAGGCTCACCTCTTTGAAGGGTTTGTACATCGCACATTTAATAGCATAGATTTTGAGACGTTTATAAGAGCACTTAAAAACATCTACACTCATCACGGCGGTCTAGAGCAGGTATTTTTATCAGGAATTACAAATGGTGATTTGCAACCTGCAATCACACATTTTAAAAAAGTGTTTTTTGAAGTAGATCATTTACCACGCACACAAAAACACGTGAGTGATCCTTCTAAAAATTCGGCAGCAAAGCGTATCAATATGTTTTTAAGATGGATGATACGAGATGCTCGATCCGGTGTAGATTTCGGGATTTGGAAATCTATCTCCCCTTCCCTATTATCTTGCCCTCTTGATGTACATACGAGCAATGTTGCAAGGAAGCTTAGATTGCTTTCGCGAAAGCAAAATGATGGTAAAACCTTAGCCGAGCTAGATAAAGCCTTAAGAAAAATGGATCCCGTAGATCCAGTAAAATATGATTTTGCATTATTTGGACTTGGTGCTTTTGAAAATTTTTAATCTATCTTTATTTATTAGAAAACAATCATCAAAATCTGTTTGCAATATAACTAGCAACTATCCATACTCGTGAAAAAACCTGTACCACCTATAAATGAACAAGAAAGGCTTAAAGCGCTACGTAGCTATGAGTTACTGGATACGTTACCAGAAGAGGCTTATGATACTATTACAAAGCTAGCCTCTTATATATGTGATACTCCCATATCACTAGTGACGCTTCTTGATGTAGATAGAAATTTCTTAAAATCTAGATTAGGTATTGAGTTCTCTGAGTCACCAAGAGATATTTCTTTTTGCGGACACGCTATTCTTACAGAAAATCCCATTTTTATAGTAGAAGATGCTCGGGTAGATGAGCGTTTTCAAGACAACCCGCTAGTAAAAGATTTTAAAGCAATATTTTATGCTGGTGTCCCTCTTAAAACCCAAGATGGCCACGCATTAGGAACTTTATGTGTATATGATCACAAGCCTAGAACGCTAGATGAAAAACAGCAAGAGGCACTGCTAGGTTTAGCAAAGCAAGTTATTTTATTATTTGAGGCACGTAAAAGAAATATTGAACTCCAGAAATCACAACAAGAGACAACAGCCCGCAATAATAGACTAGAAGACTTTGCAAGACTTATTGCTCACGATCTAAAATCACCATTATCAAGTATAGAAGGTCTTGTAAACCAACTCAACGAAGATTATGCAGAAGAAAATGATGAAGACTTTACAGTCTTTATGGAACATCTAAGTACGTCTACAAAATCTATGAGGAGCTACATAGATGGCTTACTTGAATATTATCGAGCAGATAATTTGCTCGTGACAAAAGATGATGCTTCGCTTGATACTATAGTAAGTGAAGTAAAAAACCTTCACAAATCTAGTGATGTTACTATCACTCTTAATAAAAATATTGATCTCAAAGCAGTACCCGTCGTGGCTATTGAGCAAGTTATATCTAACCTCATAGATAACGGTGTTAAGTATAACACAAGTGAGCATCCAGAGATAACTTTAAGTGGCACTATTACTAAAGATTTTTATAGCATCTCAGTGGCAGATAACGGTGTGGGTATACCAGAAGATAAGCAGGCTCATATTTTTGAGCCTTTTAAAACTATGGGGACAAATGATCGCAATGGTAATAAAGGTACGGGTATGGGCCTTGCTACCGTAAAAAAACTTGTAGAAGCATTAGGCGGTACTATTACTGTAGACTCTACTGTGGGAAAGGGAAGTATTTTCACTTTTACTATTAGGCGATAAAGGGTCTTTTATCTATTTTTGAACAAATCAGAAAACCCTTATGCAGTTTAGACATCCAGAACTACTTTATGCCTTGTTCTTGCTGCTTATCCCTATTATTGTTCACTTATTTCAACTACGCAAGTTTAAGACTGAGGCTTTTACAAATGTTGCTTTCCTCAAGAAGATTAAGACTCAAACTCGTAAAAGTAATTCGGTAAAAAAATGGCTTGTTTTACTCACTCGTATGGGATTGCTGGCAGCTATTGTATTTGCTTTTGCTCAACCATTTATACCACAATCTGATATAGCAACGCTACCTAAGGAGACTATTATTTATCTTGATAACTCTTATAGTATGCAAGCAAAAGGCCCTTCTGGTCAACTTTTAAAAACCGCTGCGCAAGACCTTATTACCAACCTACAAGAAGATCAAAAGTTTACCCTGCTCACAAATAATGCAGCATATAGAAACACCACAGTAAAAGATATAAGAAATGAGTTGCTACAACTCCCCTTTACTGCTACACAACTTTCTGAAGAGGCGGTCACACTAAAAGCTCAAAAGGAATTTACAAAGGACCCCTCTACAAGTAAAAGGCTCATCCTTATTTCAGACTATCAAGAAAAAGGAACGCCTTACCAACTCCCTGCTTCAAACGTTTTAAAAAACTACATACAGCTACAACCCGTTCTAAAAAATAATGTGAGCATTGATTCTATTTATGTTTCTGCAAGAAAAGCTTCGGGACTAGAGCTTACCGTGTTACTCTCTACACTAGAAAAAAGAGAGACTAATACCGCTGTATCTCTTTATAATGGAAACACCCTACTAGCAAAGGGAACGGCTTCCTTTAATGATGATCTCATAACAAGTGTTCTGTTTACAATAAAAAGTGAAGATGGCTTAGAGGGTCGCGTGGTTATAGATGATCCTTTATTACAGTTTGATAACACATTATTTTTTACAATAAATAAAGATAGACCTATACGTGTGCTAGCTATTAATGGTGGTAATTCAAATTACTTACAACGCATTTTTACCGCTCCAGAGTTTGAGTACACCACAACCACGCTCAAAGATTTAGATTACAGTAAGATTCCTGAGGCAAATTATGTCATTTTAAATGAAGTGACAGATATTCCGTCATCTCTTATTGGGGTTATAGACGCTTTCGCGAAAGCGGGAGGAATCTGCACAATAATACCTAATAGCACCACATCACCAAACGCTTACAATCTAACACTTCAAAATCTAGCTTCTCTACAGGTTACAGCAAAGCAAAACGAAAAGCAACTAGTCACAACAATCAATTATGACCACCCTATTTATAGAGACGTTTTTGATACTAGAATTGATAATTTTCAATATCCATCTGTAAGTGAATCATACGCTATAGCTGGTGGCGATCCTATTTTAAAATTTCAAGACGGATCAACTTTTTTAACTGCTCAAAACGGCATCTATGCATTCTCTGGGAGTCTTTCACAAGAAAACTCAAATTTTAAAAGTTCACCACTCATTGTGCCTACTTTTTATAATATGGCTAGACAAAGTTTGCAACTCCCAGATCTATATATGAATACGGGGGTTACAAACACCTATGATATCCCACTAGTATTACAAGACGATGAAGTTATCACACTTGAGCAAAGCACTGCTCAAGAAAATAATTTTATACCATTACAGCAATCTAAAGGTAGTAGAGTACAGATCACAACAACACAGCGCCCACAAGTGGCAGGTAATTATAACGTGCAGTATGGTACAAACACGTTACAGCAAGTGAGTTATAATTATACCAGGTCAGAAAGCAACTTGCGATATGCACAGCTAGATAATGATAAAAATTACCATACCTCAATTAAAAGTCTTTTTGACAAATTTGAGAGCAGTGATAATGTACAATCTCTTTGGAAATGGTTTATTATTTTTGCCTTACTATTTCTACTATTAGAAATCCTGATTTTAAAATTCTATAAATGAAAGTACTCATAAAGAACGCCACAATCATAGATAGTGAGAGCCCCTACCACGGCACAACACAAGATATTAGGATTAAGGATGGACTCATTATAGAAATAGGTCAAAAACTAGCGAGTCTTAAAGGTGAAACGACAGTTGAAAAAGAAGATTTACACATCTCGCAAGGCTGGTTTGACACTAGCGTGAGTATGGGGCAGCCCGGTTATGAGGAGCGAGAGACTATAGATAATGGTCTTAATGTAGCTGCTCGTAGCGGTTTTACAGGTGTTGCACTTAACCCAAACACATATCCTATAATAGATACGAGCTCTGACATAACATTTGTAAAAAAAATGGCAGAGGGACACGCAACATCATTATATCCTATAGGTGCGCTTACGCGAAATAGTGAGAGCGTAGATCTTGCAGAATTATATGATATGCAACAATCTGGAGCTGTAGCCTTCGGCGATTACCAGACCCCTATTAAAAATCCAAATCTCCTTAAAATTGCATTACAATATACTCAGGGATTTAATGGACTTGTATTGTCATTTCCGCAAGAACAGCAAATAGCTGGTAAAGGAATGGTAAATGAAGGTGTAATGAGCACAAGAGTGGGCCTTAAAGGTATACCTGCCATTGCAGAGAGTTTACAGATAGCAAGAGATTTACATATTTTAGAATATGCAGGTGGCAATCTTCATATACCCACGGTCTCTACAAAAGAAGGAGTTGACTTAATACGAGCTGCAAAAAGTAAAAAGCTTAACGTCACTTGTAGTGTTGCTATTCATAATTTATGCCTTACAGATGATATTATAGAAGATTTTGACACACGTTATAAAGTCTTACCTCCTCTTAGAAATAAAGAACACGTAGAGGCCCTTGTAGCAGCAGTAAAAGATGGAACTATAGATACTGTCACAAGTGACCATAATCCGCTAGACGTAGAACGTAAGAATGTAGAGTTTGATAATGCTATGTACGGTGCAATAGCTCAAGAGGCTACTTTTAAAGCACTTCTTACAATAGTTTCAGAAAAAAGAGCTATAACACTACTTACAGCAGGAAGAAATCTATTTATAGGTCAAAATAACCCTGTAAAAGAACAAGTTAAGGCAGATCTTACACTGTTCTCTACAAAGGGAAGCAAGACATTTACAAAACAAGATATTCTCTCAAGTTCTCAGAATGCCATATTTCTTAATAAGAAAGTAAAAGGTGAGGTTTATGGTATTATAGCAAATAATCAAGTAGTACTTAACTAATGGATGAAAACACAGTATTTGAAGGTAAAACAGCTGCCGTTGTAAGCTACATTACCTTTGTAGGTCTTATCATAGCTTATTTTATGAATAGCGAGTCAAAAAATGAATTTGCCGCCTTTCACTTAAGACAATCATTAGGTTTAACATTAAGCTACTTCTTAATTATGATGCCTCTAAGCTATCTTAATATACCTATGGCATCACTTGGGTTTCTTGTACTATTCTTTGCCCTATGGCTTTATGGTATCATCTCTGCCTTTCAAGGAAAGAGACAACTAGTTCCTCTAGTAGGTTCTTTTTATCAGAATATACTGGGAGGAAATAACAATAACTAGCATTACACATACCTATGACACTGTCATTAGAACACATTATACAAAAGCCTACCATCACCTCTAGTGATAAAGCACCACTACTACTCCTACTTCACGGTTATGGAAGTAATGAAGAAGACTTATTTAGCTTTGCAGAGGAGTTACCAAAAAATTATTTTATCATATCTGCCAGAGCACCTATTGCAATGCAGCCATATGGTAATGCGTGGTATCATATAAGTATAGATCCAGATGGAGTAAAATCATCAGATAATGATGGTGCACGTCAATCTAGAGATCTCATTGCAAATTTTATAGATGAAGCAATTACAGCTTATAAACTAGACAAGCATAATGTGACGCTATTAGGCTTCAGCCAAGGAACCATCTTAAGCTATGCTGTAGCTCTTACCTATCCAGAAAAAATTAAAAATGTGATAGGTCTAAGTGGCTATATTAATGAGGACATTATTGAGCTTAAGAGCAATCCCTCTTATGCGCACCTCAATGTATACAACTCACACGGTACGGTAGACCAAGTAATACCTATAGATGCTGCTCGCAAAACACCTCCGTACCTTGAGAAAGTAGGCATAAGCACTACTCTAAGTGAGTTTCCGGTAGGTCACGGCGTGCACCCTACTAATTTTTATGAGTTTAAAAAATGGCTTGAAGAGCAAATATAATTTAGTTAGGATAAACTAAGCTTTCTACACGATTGTAATCTACAGAGCCATCTTCATTTACGAAATACTCCACTAGTATTTCTCCCCATTTTTTACCATCTGAGAAGTCGGCTATAATCCATCTGTGGTTCAAAATTTGTACACGATTGATTTGAAAAGGTCTCCCGTCACCTACAAAGTTTATAAGATCATTGCCCTTTGCAGTATTCTTTGCATATAAACCATCTACTATAGCTGGCTTTATCTCTTCCACAACAAGGTTATCATTATCAAAGTATTCCTTTGTATTTTCATTACCTAAAAGTGTAAAATACTCTGTATTTGCAAGTCTATCTTCTAGAGCGCTATAAAGAGAATCTTTCTTAGCTATCTTTTGCTCTAGTTTCGTTATTCTGCGACCTTGGTATTCAAGACCTTTGCTACTATTTATGTATTGAAATATGATATATAATGCAGCAAATAAAAATAGGTATAAAAAAATATTTCTTCTCATAATTAAGTAGTTAGGGTAAGGCCATCATAGGCTATATAAACATTTTCTGGGAGCTTTGCTTCGGCTTCTGCGTGAAAACCTAGATGATGACTTATATGTGTTAAATATGCTTTTTTTGGATTAATTCTAGCTATTAAAGATAGAGCCTCGTCAACGTTAAGATGCGTTCTATGTGGCTCCTCACGCAAGCAATTAAGAACAAGTATTTCAAGATTTTTAAGCTTAGCTATCTCCTTTTCTGCAATAGTTTTTACATCTGTGAGATAGGCAATTTTTTCAAACCGATACCCAAATACTTGTAAATCTCCGTGATAAACTTCTACAGGGGTTACCATAATATTACCCAGAGAGATAGGTTCATTATTTTTAACCTCGTGAGAAGTTACACTTGGGGCACCGGGGTATCTATTTTCTGTAGCGAAAATATATTCAAAACGCTCTTCTAGATTTTTAATCACTCTTTTATGACCGTAAATAGGCATATTACCTTGTCTAAAAACAAAAGGTCTTATATCATCTAGCCCCGCAACGTGGTCTGCGTGCTCGTGGGTAAATAATATACCGTGCAAAGGAGCAGGATCACCTGCTGGTGTGCGCTTTCGCGAAAGCGTACTTAACATCTGTTGTCTAAAATCTGGCCCACAATCTATCACATAGTTATACTCGTCCCACTCTATAAGCACAGACACGCGCAATCTTTTATCACGTGGATCATCACTAAGACACACGGGATGCGTGCTTCCTATAATGGGAATGCCTTGTGAGGTGCCGGTACCGAGAAAGGTGATTTTCACGTAAGTGTAACTAGATTAAGAAACTGTAGTAGCTAATAATTCTCTCACAAAAATACAGTTATTTTTTTGGCTAGTAGCCCCTTTTTGTATCTTTGGTTAACCATTAAAAGATGGAAAAAACAATACTATGGCTGTTACAATTTTAGGAGATAAAGACTTTGAAAAAGTACCTCCCCTCAAGAATAAAGTTCTTAGAGTAAATCTTAACAATAATATATATGGAACTTTTGCAGAGATAGGTGCTGGGCAAGAGACCGTACGTCACTTTTTTAGAGCAGGTGGAGCAAGTGGTACGATTGCAAAAGCAATGAGTGCTTATGACAAAGACTTTTCTGATGCTATATATGGTGTAGAAGATGACGGTCGTTACGTGACAGAAAAGCGTCTTAAAAAGATGCTTTCTCACGAGATGAAGCTTATAGAAGATCGTATATCTCGTTACAAGCAGCCAGATAAAATCTTCTTTACGTATGCAAATACGGTTGCTACTATAGATTTTGCAAAGAAGTATAAAGGACACGGATGGGTAGGTATACGTTTTCAAATCTCTCCAGAAGGTGAGTTTAATGAGATTATTTTACACGTTCGTTTTCACGAAAATGATGCTCGTTTACAACAGTTAACTTTAGGTACACTGGGTGTAAACCTTATATATGGTGCTTTTTACAAGCACGATAATCCTAAAAATTTATTACGCTATCTATACGATCACATAGATCAAGATCAGATAGAGATAGACACGATAAACTTCTCTGGACCTCAGTTTGAACACGTAGATAACCGTCTTATGAGTTTACAACTTGTAAAGAATGGTATGACAGAGGCCGTAATGTTTGATGCAAAAGGTAACAACATCTTACCAGCAGCTTTACTTTACAAGAAAAACGTACTAGCCCTACGTGGTAGCTTTAGACCAGTTACTAAGGTTAATATGGATATGTTTGAAAAAGCATATAAAATGTTTGTAGAAGCAAACCGTGTTAATGAGAAAAAGACAGAGGCCATTTTTGAAATCACTTTATCAAACCTCCGTGCAGAAGGAGATATAGATGAAGAAGATTTTATGGCAAGAGCACGACTGCTTGGCTCACTAGGGCAAACAGTGATGATCTCAAACTTTAAAGAGTACTACCGTGTAGTTGAGTATTTCTCAAACTATACTAAGGAGCGTATGGGTCTAGTAATGGGCGTAAACAATCTCATAGATATATTTGACACAAGCTACTACCGTCATTTGAGTGGAGGTATACTAGAGGCTTTTGGAAAACTGTTCTTTAAAGATCTTAAGGTATTCTTATACCCTATGAAAGATCCAAAAACAGGAGAGTACACTACAAGTGATAACCTGAAGGTGCACCCACGTATGAAGGAACTTTACAAGTTCTTTAAGCTTAACGGTAAAGTATTAGATATAGAAAATTACGATCCAGCAATCACAGATATATTCTCAAGAGAGGTATTACGTATGATATCAGACGGTGAGTCTGGTTGGGAAGATATGCTCCCAGAAGGCGTTTCTGAACTTATAAAGTCTCGTAACCTATTCGGTTATCAAGCATCTGCATTACTAGAGGCAGATAAATAGTATCAACATTATAGCAATAGAAAAAGCCTTAAGTATTTTACTTAAGGCTTTTTTTAATTTTAATTTACTTGTTAAGCATCTAGCAGTTGAGCAGCGTGATCCTTAGTTTTTACTTTTTTGATAACATCTGTAACTACACCTTCTTCATCTACCTTAAAGGTCATACGGTGTATGCCGTCATATTCTTTACCCATAAACTTTTTAAGTCCCCATACGCCAAAGGCGTTTATCACCGTCTTGTCTTCATCTGCAAGAAGCTGGAAAGGAAACTCATACTTAGTTGCAAAATTTTTCTGGCGCTTCTCAGAGTCTGCGCTTACCCCTAGTAAGTGGTAGCCTTGGTCTTGTAGTTCCTTATAATTATCTCTAAGATTACAAGCTTCTGCCGTACATCCAGGTGTACTAGCCTTAGGATAAAAAAATACAATAAGCTTCTTCCCTTTAAAATCAGAAAGGCTTACGCTATTTCCATCTTGATCTGTTGTAGTAAAATCTGGGACCTTATCCCCTACTTCTAGTGTATTCATCTTCAATTTAAAATTTATTGTGGTTGTGATATCTCATTTCACATCTCACAATGGTTAATTACCTTTACATAACAATAGGATCATCTCATAAAGACCATCACTTTTATAAAGTTACGAGTTATCTCTATTAACAAAAAGAAATACACTTTTAAGGTGCTATAAATTCTCAATAAAGCAATGACTAAGCAAGAAAAGGTTGACTTCACTATAGATACACTACAAGAGCTTTATCCTCAAATCCCTATTCCTCTAGATCATAAAGATCCCTACACGCTTCTTATAGCCGTGCTTATGAGTGCACAGAGCACAGATGTGCGAGTAAACCAGATTACACCACTACTATTTGAGGTGGCAGATAATCCTTATGATATGGTAAAGCTTACCGTAGAAGAAATAAGAGAGATTATAAAGCCCGTAGGACTCTCACCTATGAAGGCAAAAGGTATACACGGATTGTCACAAATGCTTATAGAAAAATATAATGGTGTTGTACCTGCTAGCATAGAGAAGCTTACAGAGTTTCCCGCTGTGGGCCATAAAACTGCGAGTGTTGTTGTTGCTCAGGCCTTTGGTATACCAGCTTTTCCTGTAGATACGCATATCCATAGACTTATGTACCGCTGGGGCTTTACAAATGGTAAAAATGTGGTGCAAACAGAAAAGGATGCAAAGCGCCTCTTTCCAGAACATCTCTGGAATGATCTTCACCTCCAAATCATCTGGTACGGCCGAGATTACTCACCTGCTAGAGGATGGGACTTAGAAAAAGATATCATTACAAAAACCATAGGCCGTAAGACAGTGCTTACAGACTATGAAAAAATGATGGCCAAAAGAAAGAAGAAAAAATAAGTTTACGCTTTCGCGAAAGCGTACTCAAAACCCATAAAAAAACCCCGATGACTAGTCGGGGTTTTCTCAAAGTTTAGTTGATGAGTGCTTCAAACTTCATCGATTTATAATGTATAACACTTAAAGCCTTAGAGTAGTTCAAGAGATAATCTACAGTCTCTTTTTTTGGTTCATATGGGGTCGTCTTTTTATTACCTGACGAAGGTTTAGAGTAAAGTTTTGCCATTCGGATTTTCTTTGGTTCTTATCAAGAACGCAAAAAAGTATGGCTTATTATGTTAATTTGTTAAAACTATGTTATTTGTATCAATCACTTTTCTCAAATTGATCAATGCATAACGCATTCTTCCCAGTGCAGTATTAATACTCACTCCCGTGCGCTCTGAGATTTCTTTAAAACTCATCTCTTGGTAAATACGCATTTTAAGTACTTCCTTTTGATCTTCTGGTAGCTCTTCAATGATACGTTTTACATCTCTGTTTACTTGATCACGTACCATTTGCTTCTCAGCATTAAGACTATTATCACTCAGTACAGAAAATATTGAAAACTCACCCGTGTTATCAAATTTAGGCATACGGTTATTACGTCTAAAGTGGTCTATCACTAGATTGTGAGCAATACGCATTACCCAAGGTAAAAACTTACCTTCTTCATTGTACTTTCCTTTTTTAAGCGTTTTAATGACTTTAATAAAAGTATCTTGAAAAATATCTTCAGAGATATCACGATCATACACCTTTGAGTATATAAAACTATATATACGTTGTTTATGCCTTGCGATAAGCATAGCTAATGATTTTTCGTCTCCTTTGATGTAATTGCTAACGAGCGTAGCATCTGTAATTAAAACACTTTTCATAAGTACCACTTTGTAGATTAAAATTGCTAGAACCTCCATTCTAGCCCAAAATTTTATAAAGTAGTATTATGCTATACGCAGTTTGTTTTTGTGTTTATGACCGTAAATATATAATAATTATGTTAACCTTTCTTAAAAAATGGGGTATTTACACAATATTTTAATTAAAACATCTTAAAACCCGTCTTTACTCGGTTTTAATAGCACTACACTTTCGGTATCTTTGTTAGATATCTAAAGAATTGCGATGCTTATAGACGTTGAGGATGTAAATCCTAAGAAGAATATTATCATTAAGGGTGCCAAACTCCACAATCTCAAAAATATTAATGCTGTTATCCCTAGAAACAAACTTGTGGTCATCACAGGACTCTCTGGATCTGGCAAATCCTCATTAGCCTTTGACACACTCTATGCCGAAGGACAGCGTCGCTATGTAGAAAGTTTATCATCATATGCCAGACAGTTTTTAGGCAGGTTAGATAAACCTAAGGTAGACTATATAAAAGGTATTGCTCCTGCTATTGCTATTGAGCAAAAGGTAAACAGCACAAATCCTAGATCTACCGTAGGTACCTCTACAGAGATTTATGATTATCTTAAATTGCTCTTTGCCCGTATAGGCAAGACCTACTCGCCTGTGTCTGGCAATGAGGTGAAAAAGGATACCGTTACAGATGTGGTAAAGTATATTTTGGCTTTCGCCAAAAGAGAAAAACTCCTGCTCCTCGCTCCTATTCACTTAGAAAAAGGAAGAAAAATTGAATCAAAACTTCAAGCTCTTTTACAACAAGGATATGCACGTATACAAGTAAAAGGAGAAGTAAAACGCCTAGATGAAGTAGCCGAAATAGGTTCTAAGCTTAAAGCGAAAGACATTCTACTTGTGGTAGACCGTATCATCACAAATCCAGAAGATGAAGATTTTGTAAATCGTCTCTCAGACGCCATACAAACAGCGTTTTTTGAAGGTAAAGGAACGCTCTTTATAGAAAAAATGGAAGACGGCTCACGACGCCAGTTCTCAAATAAGTTTGAGCTAGATGGGATGTCATTCTTAGAGCCTAACGTACATTTATTTTCTTTTAATAATCCTTATGGTGCCTGCCCCACTTGTGAGGGCTATGGTGATGTAATAGGTATAGATGAAGATCTCGTAGTGCCTAACACGGCACTCTCTGTGTATGAGAATGCTATTTTCCCTTGGAGAGGTGATAGTATGAGTCATTACAGAGACCAACTAGTTAATCGTGCATATAAGTTTGACTTCCCTATACACAAACCTTGGTTTGAACTCACGCCAGAACAGCAGCAGCTTGTTTGGGAAGGTAATACACACTTTGACGGACTCAATAAGTTCTTTAAATTCTTAGAGTCTAAAGCTTATAAAATACAAAACCGGGTGATGCTCTCTCGTTACCGCGGTAAGACCAAGTGTAATACCTGTAAAGGTAAACGCCTGCGCCCAGAGGCAACCTACGTGAAGATAGGAGGAAAAAACATAGTAGACCTTGTAGAGTTACCACTTAACGAAGTAGAAGACTTTTTTAATGGATTAACGCTTAATGAATATGATACTACGGTAGCAAAGCGATTACTTACAGAAATAAAAAGTAGGTTACAATTTTTACAAAAAGTAGGACTCAACTATCTCACACTTAATAGAAAATCTAACACACTCTCTGGTGGTGAGTCACAACGTATTAACCTCGCTACATCATTAGGTAGTAGCCTTGTAGGCTCTATGTATATTCTTGATGAACCTAGCATAGGTTTGCACCCTAGAGATACAGAAAAACTCATAGAGGTCCTTAAGTCCCTAAGAGATTTGGGCAACACAGTCATCGTCGTAGAGCACGATGAGGATATTATGAAACAAGCAGACTTCATAATAGATATAGGGCCAGAAGCAGGAACCTTTGGGGGTGACGTAGTTGCAGTAGGTGACTATGATGATATCCTTAAAAGTGAGTCACTCACGGCGGGATATCTAAATGGAACATTAGAAATAGAGGTGCCTAAAAAGCGTAAAACTTCAAAATACTATGCAGAGGTTATAGGTGCTAGAGAAAATAATCTTAAAAATGTAGATGTACGTTTTCCTCTAGGAGTTTTTACGGCTGTTACAGGTGTTTCTGGAAGTGGTAAGTCCACACTTGTACGTAAGATCCTCTATCCTGCTATGCTTAAAGCTATAGGAGGTTATGGTGAGAAAGCAGGACAGTTTACAAAACTCACAGGTAATTATGATAACATAAAAACCATAGAGTATGTAGATCAAAACCCAATAGGAAGATCTTCTAGATCAAATCCGGTAACTTACATCAAAGCTTACGATGATATTAGAAAGCTATTTGAAAGTCAGAAGCTTAGTAAAATAAGAAATTATAAAGCAAAGCACTTTTCTTTTAATGTAGACGGTGGTCGTTGTGAGACTTGTAAAGGTGAAGGCGAGGTAACTATCGAGATGCAATTTATGGCAGATGTGCATCTTGTATGTGAGACGTGTAAGGGCAAAAGATTTAAAAAAGAAGTGCTTGAGATAACCTTTAATGGTAAAAATATAGACGATATCCTCACGATGACTATTGACGATGCGGTGTCATTTTTCACAGAACATAATGAGGCAAAAATAACACGTAAATTAAAGCCACTTCAAGATGTAGGCCTAGGATATGTAACTTTAGGACAAAGCTCTTCTACCCTATCTGGTGGTGAGGCACAACGTATAAAGCTTGCAAGCTTTCTCGTAAAAGGAACTACAAAGGACAAGACGTTATTCATTTTTGATGAGCCTACTACGGGACTTCACTTTCACGATATAAAAAAGCTCCTAGCTTCTTTTGAGGCTCTTATTGAAAAAGGTCACTCTATCATTGTTGTAGAGCATAATATGGATCTTGTAAAATGTGCAGACTATGTTATTGATATGGGACCAGAAGGTGGTAAAAATGGAGGAAAACTCGTAGCCGCCGGAACACCAGAAGAAGTTGCAAAAAATAAGAAATCATTTACCGGTACATACTTAAAGGAAAAACTCTAAGCATCTACTAATTAGATATTACCTCCGAAAGTCCTATTTTAGTACAATGGGACTTTCTAACTTTATAAAAAACCTCGTTCAAGCTACAAAAACTACAGCTTTTGATCCTGGTGTATTTAATGATGAGCTTGCCAGTAAAGTTAGTTGGTCACCTAAGGCTGGCGGTGGCGCAAACTTTAAGACTAAGAGCTTAGTAAAAATCTCTGATAGCGAACTTCAATATAAAGCCTCCTCTTTTGGAAAAATTTTTGGGGCTATTTTTATATTATTCCCGCTGGCTTTTGTTGCATTAGGAGGTTTTACAGTATTCAAATTTGGGGTACAGCTAGAAGGAATTTTATTTATGATCATCCCACTTTTATTCATTGCCGTAGGTATCTATATCCTTAGAAAATTCAATACTACAATTACATTTAATAAGTCATCAGGCTATTTTCATAAAAGTAAAAAGAAAGAAGTAACAAGCCTAGCTGTGCAAGAAGATGCACATAATTTTAAGCTAGACACCATAAAGGCTTTACAAATTTTACCAGAGCGTGTGCGTGGAGATAAAAGCTCTTACACCAGCTATGAGATTAATCTTGTATTTGAAGATGGTAGCCGTTATAATATTGTTGATCACGGCCACAGAAAGAGTATTGAAACAGATGCTGTAACACTAAGTGATTTTTTAGGAATTCCCGCCTGGAATAAAATGACAGGAACCACCTATATATCTTCATCTAGTGCTACAAGCTCTTCATATAACAGCCTTGAACCTCACGATCTAAGATCAAATAAAAATAAAACTAGCTATGATTCGTCATCAACGACTTATGCTAGTGATAGTACTTATGAGACAGATGATCTAGATAGCGATTATGACTCAACTAAACCTCGAAAAATGTAGTATCACGCTTTCGCGAAAGCGTAACAAAAACCATCAACACGTTTAATTATGAAAAACCTATTACTACTGTTACTTCTGTTTTCAATTACGTTTGTGAGGTCACAATCTGATACAGAGATTTTTCTGTTTGATATCGATGCCACGCAAGACAAACCTGTGCTTAACAACAAAAAAAACATTAGTCAAAATAATGGCTATGACAGCCAGCCACAATTTCTGGCAGATAATGTGATTATTTATGCTGGTACTCGTGAAGGGCAAACAGAAATCATACAGTATATGAGAGGCACTTCAAAACAGTTTAACATAAGCACTCAAGGAGGAGAATACTCTCCGCAGTTTATGATGGGTAAACGAGGAATCTCTGCAGTGCGTCTAGATCCAGATGGTCTACAGCGTTTATATCACTATCTACCCAGAAAAACAGAAACTCCTACCCTAGTTAAAGATGCGGTAGTGGCTTACTATACTTGGTTTGACAAGAATACCATTGTAGGAGCAGATATTGTTGGAGATAATTTACATCTAGTAATTCATCACTTAGATAGTAAAAAAACAGAAGACCTGAAGATAGCAGTAGGTAGATCTTTTCATAAAATACCTGAGACTCCTCTGGTAAGTTTCATAGACAAAACTTCACAACCTTGGATGGTAAAATCTTTTGACCCAGCTACAAAAAAGATAACGAATATTATACCACTAGATGAGGGCGTAGAAGATATAAACTGGTTACCAGATGGTCGATTACTTGCGGCAAAGGGGAATACCATTTTTGTAAAAGACAAAAACGCGTGGAAGGTCTTCCATAGTTTTAAAGATACTGCGCTACAAGACATCACACGGTTTGCTATTGCACCTAGTGGTAACCAGATTGCTATTGTATCTACAATCTCACAACCAAAATCTAAGTAATCATTTATCTATCATAAAGATGAAAAACAATAGCACAATGAAGACAAAAACAAATCGGCAACTTATTTTGAGTATGGCATTTATACTCACATCTGTAATTGTCACTGCTCAAGGCTTTACTTATAATGAGGGCACAGACGGTGACCTCTCAGACCAATTTGACGCTCCTAGTGGTCCTTTTATTCTCGAGGTAGGAGATAATAGCATTACAGCAGATCAACAGGGTAATCCTCGTGATATAGATTATATCACGATAACATTGCCTCCAGATTTACAGCTAGATCAACTTATTCTTGACGGTTATACCGCAGAGGGTACCAATAATGAGGCATTTATAGGCTTGCAAGAAGGCAACGCGTTTACAACAGATGCAATGACTACAACGGCAAGTGATTTACTAGGAGGTATGACGTATGGTAGCGGTAATCTAGATACAGATTTACTACCACAAATTGGGCAATTAGGCACAGGCTTTACCCCACCACTACCTACGGGAACTTATACCTTCTGGCTTAATCAAACAGGCCCTAACTCTCAGGCTACGCTTAGATTTGTAGTTTCAGGAACTCTAGATATAGAAGAAGTTACCACGCAAAATGATATAGTAATCTACCCTAACCCTGTACGCGAGACGCTTCATATAAGCGCCCCAAACACAACTGTGCAAAAACTCGAAATCTACAATATCACAGGACAATTAATAGTCTCGCAGGCTACTCTATCACCTGTAACATTTAGTGCCGCACCGTCCGGAATCTATTTTGTAAAAGTCTTTACAAGCTCTGGTATTATTACTCAAAAAATTAACAAACTATAATATTAATGAAACACCTATTAACCATCTGTTTACTCACACTCGCATTATCGAGCTGTAAAGAATCTACAACAACTGCATCCCCATCTTCAGACCTTGTTGAAGATACAAGTGAGATACCTAATAATAAGATAGACCACCAGTTACGACAAGTTCAAAAAGCTACTATTGCACCAGAGCTGGACGGAAAGGCAGATGATCCCATATGGAAAAGTGTGAGCTGGCAACAATTAGATCAAAAATGGCTGGGAGATGATTATACTGCACAAGATTTCGCTGGTCGTTACAAACTTGCTTGGACTCCAGAGGCCCTATATATACTTGCAGAAATTACAGATGACGTAATTTATGATAAAGAAAAAGACCCACTCACCCTATGGTGGGATGATGACTGCCTAGAGATCTTTATAGATGAAGACAACTCTGGTGGTGGTCACCAGTTTACCCACAATGCCTTTGCATATCACGTAGCACTAGACGGTAATGTGGTAGATGTTGCACCAGGTAAAACACCTACATTGTACAATAGCCACGTACAATCTAAAACTACAACTTTAGGAGAAAATAAGATGCTGTGGGAGTGTAAGATGACCATCTATGACGCTACTTACAAAGATGGTGGTGTTAACGAGCAAAAAATACTAGCACCTAATAAAAAAATGGGCTTTGCCCTAGCCTATTGTGATAATGATGCAAGTGAAGAGCGAGAAAACTTTATAGGCTCTGTAGCCGTGCCAGGTGAAGATAAAAACAGAGGCTGGATAGACGCAGGTATTTTTGGGACTATTGAGCTCGTGGAGTAAATCTTGAGTTGCTTCGATTGTGCTGTAAGTTTTATATACACGCTTTCGCGAAAGCGGTCTACACATCAACACATTCTTTACTATCTTTAAAACAAAAATTTATACTTTATATCAATGTTAAAAAATTTACCCACCCTACACATTCCAAATCCAAAACAACTCATCACTACTTCTGTAATTACCGCTTTTACATTTTGCCTTTCTATAGGTACAAGTGTAGCGCAAACAGATACAAGAATTTATGATATTATAGATGCCGTATCTGAAGATAGATTACGGGCAGATGTAAAAAAACTTGCAGATTTTGGAACAAGACACACTTTAAGTGATACCGTTTCAAACACTCGCGGCATAGGTGCAGCTAGAAGATGGATCAAAAGTGAGTTTGAAAAAACATCTCAAGCTTGTAATAACTGTCTAGATGTTTTTTTTCAGAGTGACCTTGTAAAAAAAGGTACAAATCCTCGTATTATAAAGGATGTAGCGGTAGTAAATGTTGTTGCTGTACAGAAAGGTAGCAAGTACCCTAACCGTTACATACTAATGAGCGGTGATATAGATAGTAGAATTTCTGATCCTACAAATTATACAGATGACGCTCCTGGGGCAAATGATAATGCTAGCGGTATGGCTGGTACACTAGAAGCGGCAAGAGTATTATCAAAATATACTTTTGAAAACAGTATCATATATGTAGGCCTCTCTGGAGAAGAGCAAGGACTCTTTGGCGGAAAAGGGCTCGCAGCGTACGCAAAAGAGCAAGGCTGGGAGATAATAGGTATTATGAACAATGATATGATAGGTAATATAGAAGGTGTAGATGGAGTGATAGATAATAGAACCTTTAGAATATTTTCTGAGCCAGTCCCTCCTACTGAGACAGAGAGACAGCGCAACGCAAGACGTTTTTATGGCGGTGAGGTAGATGGTATATCAAGGCAACTAGCTCGTTTTATTTACAAAACCACAAAGACGTATATGCCAGAGATGAACCCTAGGATGATTTATAGACTAGACCGTTTTGGTCGTGGTGGTCACCACAGACCTTTTAACGACGCTGGTTTTGCTGGAATACGTATAATGGAGGCACACGAAAATTATACACAGCAACACCAAGACATACGTACAGAAAATGGAATAAATTATGGAGATACATTTGAGCACGTAAACTTTCCATATAATGCAAAACTTACAGCCGTAAATGCCATAAACCTTGCAAGCATCGCCTGGGCACCTCCTACTCCTAGTAACGTAGGTATAGGTGGTATTGTTGAGGCAAATGCACGTTTACAGTGGGATGCCGTAGAGGGCGCAGTAGCTTATAAAGTGTACTGGAGAGACACTACCTCTCCTACTTGGGATAACTCAAGACTTATCACAAATGGTACAAGTGCCACTCTTAACGGTATTGTGATAGATAACTTTTTCTTTGGCGTAGCTGCTGTAGGTAAAGATGGTCACGAGAGTCCAGTAGCATTCCCTAGTACTATTATAAGAGATTAATCTAATACCATATAGACTCAAAATGTGAGTCTGCTTAATAACAACTATATGAAATACACAAAAACCTTATGTATTGTAGGGACTATTTTAGTTTCCGCTTTCGCGAAAGCGCAAACCTCTTTTGATCAAGACATCGCTGCAGTAAAAGATAAAGTAATAGAATGGCGCAGAGACTTTCATCAAAACCCTGAACTAGGAAACAGAGAGTTTAAAACCGCCGAAAAAATAGCTAAACATTTAAAATCACTAGGTATAGAAGTACAAACCGGTGTTGCAAAGACTGGTGTTGTAGGACTTTTAAAAGGAGACTTACCAGGTAAAGTGGTTGCACTGCGAGCAGATATAGATGCATTACCAGTTACAGAACGTAATGACCTTCCTTTTAAATCTAATGTTACCACTACGTTCCTAGGTGCCGAAACTGGCGTAATGCACGCTTGTGGTCACGATACTCACACGGCTATACTTATGGGTGTTGCAGAAGTACTAGCTAAGAATAAGGATAAAATAAAAGGTTCTGTAAAGTTTGTCTTTCAACCTGCAGAAGAGGGACCACCACCAGGTGAAGAAGGAGGTGCAAAACTTATGGTGAAAGAAGGTGTATTACAAAATCCTGAGGTAGATGCTATTTTTGGGTTACATATTAATAGCGCCACACCTGTGGGAACTATACGATATAAACCAGGAGGGACTATGGCCGCAACAGAGCGCTTTGTTGTAAAAGTAAAAGGAAAGCAATCACACGGTAGCCAGCCGTGGTCTGGTGTAGACCCTATTCTTATCTCTGCTCAAATTATAGACGGTTTTCAAAGCATTATCTCTCGAGAGAGTAACTTGACAGAAGAAGCTGCCGTAATAACAGTAGGTAAGATAACCTCTGGATTACGTTTTAATATCATACCAGAAAGTGCAGAAATGATAGGTACCGTACGTACGCTTGATCCAGATATGCGTGAGAAAATTATAAGACGTATGAATGAGATGGCACGCGACATTGCAAAGGCTTACGGTGGTGAGGCAGAAATTGAATGGCAAAATATGACCGTGGTAACCTATAATGACCTTGATCTTACGGCGCAATCATTACCAACACTTCAAAAAGTAAGCGGTGCCGAAAATGTACAATTACAGAAGGCAGTTACTGGTGGCGAAGATTTCTCTTTCTTTCAAGAAAAAGTGCCTGGATTTTACTTCTTTTTAGGCGGAATGACTCCTGGAAACAAAGAAGCATTCCCTCATCACACGCCAGATTTCTTTATAGATGAAAGCGGATTTCAGCTTGGTGTAAAAGCCCTAAGTCAACTTACAGTAGACTACCTTTCGAAATAAGCTAAACAAAACACGATTTATAGAGCGTCTCTTCCTTGTGAAGAGGCGCTTTTTTTGTTTTTATTAAGATATAATTATCATAAACAAATGTTAACATCAATGTTACCTTAAGGTAAACTTTAAGACCATTTTTAGTTAAACATTTATTAAAACTCGAAGCTCAAAATGTTAAGAAAATTCTTACTTAATGGATTTTCAAATAGTTATAAATGTTAAAGGATTTTTGTAAGAAATTTTAACACAAAATGCGAATTCTTAAATTTATGATAAACTTAGGTTAATTGTGATATGGCATTCTTAACGATTACCCTAATTGAATAATTTTATCGCATCATTAAAAACATACATACATGAAAAAAACTATTATCAAAAAGTATCTGTTTTTGGTTCTTTTAGGTTTTATGGCGCAAGTCACTTTAGCCCAAAAAACAATAACAGTTACGGTGAAGGAACAGAATGGCCCGCTACCAGGAGCCAGTGTTTTAATTCAAGGTACAACTACGGGTACCCAAACTGATTTTGATGGAAACTTCTCTATAGAAGCATCATCTACAGATGTATTAACTTTTAGCTATGTAGGCTTTAAAGAAGTTTCTATTCCTGTAGGAAATCAGACTATTATTAATGTGACACTAGAAGAAGATAATGCACTGGATGAGGTCGTTATAGTAGCTTTTGGTTCACAAACAAAAAAGAAAAATGTTCAATCTGTATCTGTAGTTGGTCAGGATGCTATTAAAGATATCCCGGCAAACTCACCACAAGAGTTACTACAAGGTCAAGCAGCAGGTGTACAAGTAGTACAGTCTTCTGGTGTACTTGGAGCAGCTCCTACTATCAAGATTAGAGGTGTCGCTTCAGTATCATCTGGATCTAGACCACTATTTGTTGTAGATGGTGTACCACTTAACGATACAGACCTTACATCTAACCAAGGTGCAAACCAAGGTCTTAACCCACTTGCAAACATCAACCCAAATGATATAGAGTCTATCTCTGTATTAAAAGATGCTTCGGCAACGGCTATCTACGGTTCTCGTGGATCTAACGGTGTTGTAATTGTAACTACAAAATCTGGTTCTAAAGGAGGACAGACTACGGTTACTTTAAACGTTAGTACAGGAATCAGTGAGTCTACAGACACATTTGATATGATGAATGCAGATGAGTTTAGACAATATGCTGTAGATGCAAACTACTTTGGTATAGACAACGTTGCAGATCTTCCTCAAGGTGGATTTAACTGGGTAGATGGTGTTACAAGAACAGGAATCTCAAACAATATAGACGCATCTGTAAGTGGTGGTAGTGAGAAAACTTCTTTCTACATAAGCACAAACTTTAAAGATGAAGAAGGATTCATCATTGGTAATGATTTAAAAAGACGTGCTGGTCGTTTAAACATTAACCACACTGCAACAGATTGGTTAGAAATAGGTGCAAACATAGGGGTTACAAGAAATGAGTTTGACCGTGTAGGTGCAGAAAACAGTACGTTTGCTCCACTTACTTCTGCTTATTTAATACGTCCTTGGGTACAACCTAGAGATGAGAATGGAAACCTAGTAAACACTGGATTTATTGCAAACACCATTGCAATTGAGTCGCTAGATATCAATGATTCAGATGTTACAAGAACGACAGGTAACGTATCTGCAAAGGTTTCTTTATTTGAAGGATTGACTTTCAACTCTCGTTTTGGTATTGATAGAGTTCTTGTAGAAGAGCAACAACGTTCTTTTGAGCTTAACTCACCAGGAGGAACAGGGTCTAACTTTTATGCACAAGACAACCGTTATATCTTAACAAACACGCTTAACTACGATACTACATTTGGAGATAAGCACGATTTAGGAGCAGTAGCAGGTATCTCTTATGAAGAGAATACAATTAGAACTATTGCTGTTGCAGGTACAGGTTTTGCTAGTGATTCTAGTTTAAACATCGAGTCTGCTGCACAAAAGACTACTACTACATCTAGTGCTACGGCAAACAGCCTTGTAGGTTACTTTGCACGTGTAAACTATGCTTATGATAGTAAATACGTTCTTGAAGGTTCTTTACGTCGTGATGGATCATCTCGTTTTGGAGCAGATAACCGTTTTGGTACATTCTTCGCACTAGGTGGTGCTTGGAACCTTTCTGAAGAAAAATTCTTAGAAGATAGCTCTTGGATTAATAACCTTAAACTTAGAGCAAGTTTCGGTACAACAGGTAACGACCGTATAGGTAACTTCCAGTCACTAGCACTTTACAGTGGTGGTACTTTTGGACAGTACAATGATCAAGCTGGTCTTGCTCCTGTTTCTGCACCAAACCCAGATTTAAAATGGGAACGTTCTAAAGCTTTTGATATAGGACTAGCAGGAGATCTTTTTAACAACAGAATTTCTTTTAGTGTTGATTATTACAAGAAGAGAACAGATGATCTTATCTTAAACCTTCCACTTCCTATCTCTACTGCAGCAGGTACAAATAATACCATTGCTCGTAACGTAGGTGAGATTGAAAACAGAGGTTTTGACGTTAGCCTTACTTCTAATAACTTTAGAGACGGTGATTTTAAATGGACAACAACGCTTAACATAGGTTTCAACACTAACGAGGTAATTTCTTTACCAGGAGCATCTATCGATACAGAAGGTAGAGAGTTTATAGCTGGATCTGCTTCTCAAAGAGCAATCGTAGGTGAGTCTATTAACACATTCTACTTAGTACGTTACAAAGGTGTAAACCCACAAACTGGTGATGCAGAGTGGCTAGACGCAGATGGTAATGCAACTACAAATCCTAACCCATCTACAGATAGAGTTATTGCAGGAGATGCAAACCCAGACTTTGTAGGAGGACTTACAAACACGTTCAAATACAAAAACTTTGACTTAAACGTCTTGACTAACTTTAGTGTTGGTAACGATATCTATGTAGACGGATTACGTTTTACAGATAACGCTGCTTCTGGATCGTTTAACAACAGAGCTGCTTTATTAAATGTATGGCAACAACCAGGTGACAATGCTTTTGTACCTGCTTTTGATAGCCCAACATTTAACACGTTTGCACAGAGATCTACTGCTCAGTTAAGAGATGGTTCTTTCTTAAGATTTAAAAATGTAACATTAGGTTACACAATTCCTAAGTCAGTATTAGATAAGACTAGACACGTTAAAAACATAAGGTTATATGCTACTGCAACAAACCTTATTACTATAAAAGGAAGCGACTTAGAAGGTATTGATCCAGAGGTAACAGATACAAGTGCTGCTTTAGGACAAGGAGAAACTTTCTTTACTCCACCACAATCAAAGTCTTTCATCTTTGGAGCAACGATCCAATTATAATATAAAACCAAATAACAATATGAAAATTTTTAAATACACACTTATTTTCCTTTTGAGCGTAGGGTTCTACTCTTGTGAGGACGATTTAGACATACTGCCAGAAGACGATCAGTCTCCTGAGCAAGTATTCTCTAGTGAAGCAGGTGCAAACGGTGCACTAGTAGGGGTTTACAGTCTTGCACAGCAAGATGATGTACTTAACGGTACTTCTGCCCTAGCTACAGAATGGCAGTCTGATAATGTTGATTTTGTAGGGTCTTTCCCAACATTTAACGACATTAGAACGTATGACACAAGATCTACAAATACCTCTATACAGGGTATTTATGATGATAGTTATGAAGTAATTAATGCTGCAAACAGAGTAATCGCTTTTGTACCAGAAATTGCAGATGAAACTTTTCTTGAAGAAGATAGAGCAAACATTGTTGCGCAAGCAAAATTTATGAGAGCCCTAGTATACTTTAAGCTTGCAGATCTTTTTGCACAACCACTTCAAGTAGGTGGAGGTACAAACCTAGCTGTGCCATTAGTAGTTAACCCAGTTAACCCTAGTACAGCTACAGATGAGGAATTATTCCCAAAAAGAGCAACACTTAATGAAGTACACACACAGATTGAGATTGACCTTGTAGATGCAATTCCTGCACTTACAAACAGTGATAACTCAAGAGCAACGCAAGCAGCTGCACAGCAGTTACTAGCACGTCTGTACTTATATCAAGAGCGTTTTGAAGAAGCTGCTACCCTATCTAACGATGCGATAAACAGTTCTTTCCAACTAGCGGAGAATTATGAGTTTTACAATGACCAGTCTCCAGAGCACTTATTTACATTAGTAAACACATCTGCAGATGGACAAGACTCAGGAGAAGGATTCTCAGGTCTTACTAACCCAGCTCCTACAGGTCGTGGTGATGCACCATTTACAGATAACTTAATTGCTGCATACCTTGAAGAATTCCAAATTGATGAAGATGGAAACCCACTTCTTGATGATGAAGGAAACCCAGTACCAGATGCTAGATACACAGATCTTGTTCAGATAGGTACATCTGCACCAGGTAACGCACGTGTATTTACTGCAAAGTTTCCTGACGGAGTAAACAATGCAGATAACGCACCAGTACTTAGAATTACAGAAGCATACCTTACAAGAGCCGAGGCTAACTTAAGAAACGGTTCATCTATAGGTGCAGATCCTCTTACAGATATCAACCTACTTAGAGCACGTGCAGGTCTTGTAGCACTTACTGCTGTAACACTTGATGATATCTTAAACGAGCGTCGTAAAGAACTTGCCTTTGAAGGGCAACGTAGAATGGACTTGTTAAGAAACGGTCTTGACTTAAGAAGAGCAGGAATGCCTAACGAAGTTGAGAGTGCATTTGGAGCAGATAAAACAATCTTCCCTATTCCTAATAGAGAGATTGAGCTATCTCAACTACAACAAAACCCAGGATACTAAATCATTTAGATTCCACTAGATGTATCAAATCCCTAGCTAGCCACTAGGGATTTTTTTTTCTCCATTTTCAAAAACTATCATTTTATAAAACTGTAGCATTTCATAAATCATTTGTACATTAACCACATAAAACAGCAAATCATACTTATGAAACTAAAACTCGCAGCAGTAGCCTTTTTGGTATTCGCTTTCGCGAAAGCGCAAAACAATCTAGAACAACAAATTAATGACATAGAATCTAAAGTCATAGAGTGGCGTCGTGACTTTCATCAAAATCCAGAACTAGGAAACAGAGAGTTTAAAACTGCCGAAAAAATAGCCGCACACCTCAAATCCTTAGGGATGAAGGTACAAACCGGTGTTGCCAAAACTGGAGTTGTAGGCATACTAGAAGGAAAGCGTAAAGGAAAAGTACTCGCACTACGAGCAGATATAGATGGGCTTCCAGTAAAAGAACGTGCAGATTTACCTTTTAAATCTGAAGCAATGGGAGAATATCGTGGTGAGGCCGTGCCTGTAATGCACGCCTGTGGTCACGATACACACATCGCAATTCTTATGGGCGTGGCAGAGATACTTGCAAAAAATAATGACTTTGCAGGAACCGTAAAATTCATCTTTCAGCCAGCAGAGGAAGGTGCACCTCCGGGCGAAGAAGGTGGTGCAGAGCTTATGGTAAAAGAAAATGTGCTTAAAAACCCAGATGTAGATGCCATTTTTGGCCTTCACATAGGTTCTGGGCAAGATGTAAATACCATAGCCTATAAACCTGGTGGAATTATGGCCGCTTCACAGAGTTTTGAGATACATATAAAAGGAAAACAAAGCCACGGCTCAACACCGTGGACAAGTCGTGACCCTATTATGGCTGCCGTAAAAATTATAGATGGTTTACAAACCATCATATCACGTGAGATCCCACTCACAGATGAGGCTGCAGTATTATCTATAGGTAAAATTAATGCAGGTGTACGTAGCAACATCATTCCAGAAGAAACACATATAGTAGGTACATTACGTACGCTAGATTATGATATGCAAACCTACATTAATAACCGTATGAAGGAAATGGTACCGGCTATTGCTGCGGCTTACCGCACAGAAGCGACCATTACCATACCTGAAGGGTATCCTATTACATATAATGATGAAGACCTAACCGCTCAAATGTTACCATCACTAGAGAAAGCGGCTGGCAAAGAAAACGTACACGTGATAAAAGCAATTACTGGTGCAGAAGACTTTTCATTCTTTCAAAAAGAAGTTCCTGGGCTTTATTTCTTCTTAGGAGGTAAAACTCCGGGTACTACAGAGGCGTTCCCACACCACACACCAGACTTTTATATAGATGAAAGTGGGATGCTACTAGGTGTAAAAACATTTGTACAAATGACACAAGACTATTTAGGGCAATAACCCCTACTCTAGTATCATACATTGTAATACATTAGACCGTAAATAGCTATGAGTTGTTTACGGTTTTTTATGCCTAAACTTCTCATAAACTATAAAATTCGTTATATAACTATAAAAATAGTTGTTTAACTATATTTTTCGTTGTATGTTTGAATCATCAATCAAATCACTCGTATACAATCGCTTGCAAATCGATACTATAAAATTGTTTCTTATGGATAAACTCACAAATAAAGAAGAACAGGTTATGCACGCTTTATGGAAGCTTGAGCGGGCCTTTGTAAAAGAGGTCGTAGCCGCATTGCCAGAAGGCAATCATTATAATACAGTTTCTACTATTATAAGGAATCTGGCAGATAAAGGATATGTAGGGTACCAAGCCTTTGGAAAAACACACCAGTACTTCCCTACCGTGTCTTTAGAATCATATCGTAAGGAGTTTATGGAGACGACTACTCAAAAGTATTTTGGTAACTCGTATAAGAATATGGTTTCCTTTTTTGCCAAAGAAGAAAAGATCTCTGCAGATGAGCTTAGAGAGATACTAGCAATCATAGAAAAAAAATAAGCTTATGGAAACGCTCATACTCCTTGCAAAAAGTGCCTCTATACTCGGGCTCTTCTATGTAGTTTATTTAGCGGTACTTTATAAAAACACCTTGTTTACTGCAAAAAGGCATTACTTTATAGCCGGTATCATTGCTGCTATTACCCTTCCTTTTATAGAATTTACACGTAAGATTGAGGTGATTATACCCTCGCAACCGCTTGTGATGCCCGCTCTGGATATAAGCTCCGTAAACACTGCACCCATCGCTGTAGCACCACAACCTGTAGAACAAGCTATAAACTGGTGGCAAGTACTTGTCATAATATATATAATAGGTATCTGTATAATGCTCTGTAGGCTTTGTGCGCAATACATATCCTTGCGACAGCTCATTGCATCTGGCAGTCGGAGTACAAAAGGGCACTATACATTTGTAGCGGTTACAAGAGCGATAAGTCCGTTTTCTTTCTTTTCAAAAATTGTTTACAATCCTGCGCTTCACACGCCAGAAGAACTAGAGATGATTATTGCTCACGAAAAAGTGCACGCACAGCAATGGCACTCTCTAGATATGCTCTTATCTCAAATAACGCTTGTGATACAATGGTGTAATCCCTTTGCCTGGTTGTATAAAAACAGTCTTGAGCAAAATCTAGAATACCTAGCAGATTACCAAGCTATACAAGAAATTAAGAACCCAAAACAATATCAACGCACGCTGGTACAGGTCTCATCCCCCTCATTTGCCCCAGCACTTACTAATCAATTTTATCAATCATTTATCAAAAAACGAATCGTTATGATCAATACACCACAATCCCACAAAAACAATCTTTGGAGGTTATCACTTATCATTCCCGTGCTTGCGCTCTTTATGTACTCTTTTAATGTAAAAGAAGTAACTAATTATGTGGAGGAGGATAATACCGCTTTCGCGAAAGCGGAAAAAGACACCACCTATGCAAATCAAGGTAGAGATGTTTTCTTTATAGATAGCAATACCACTCCGGCAAAACTAGATCGAATAGAAGCCTATGTATCAAACCACTGGGAGAACGTAGCCATTAAGTTTGACAAAAGAAAATTCAATGCAAAAAACACGCTTACTGGTTTCTTTCTACAAGCGAAGTTTGAAAACCAAGAAGCTTTTACCAATAAATTCTCTTTTAATGCAAAAGAAAATACCTCTTGGGAAGGCTATAGTCTAATGGTTAATACTGAACAGGAGATTGTTGTAATGGAGCAAAAAGATGGCACATTTATAAACATCACTCCAGATAAAACAATCATCACAGATGACAAGGTTGCTGTAAATACAGAAAAAACAGCAGCTAAAGAAAATACTATTACAAAGGATGCACTAGGACCTAATCCCGTTATAGTTGTGAATAATAACGTTATACTGGGCGAAGAAAAAGAGAAAAGAGTCACAGGTGATAGTATCACAAGCTTACCTCCTGCTCAAGCTATCAAAGCCTACGGAACTATTGCACAAGACGGTGCGCTCATTGTACACAGCAGTCCAAAAGCAGACACCACACGAGTAGTATCGCGTATAGTACAAGAAACTTATAATTATAGTATTACAAAAAACACAACAGACAATGAGATTGATGCGCTCATTAAGCTAATGAGAGAAAAGCACAACGCTACTCTCAAGGTGAGTGGTATTAAAAGAAATAAGAGTCAAGAGATTACAAGTATTGTAATTAATCTCATAGATGATAAGGGTAATAATAAGAACTACACCTTACAAGCACCTACCCCTATAAATGACATTTACATCTATAAAGATGAAAATGGTTTTACAGGTATGGGTAATGTAAATATGGATAAAGGTTCTAAAGCTTCATATGACAATTTGAGAGCTCAGATGGAAGAACGTCGTAAGGCTTTATTGAGCAATAGAGATAGCCTACGTGCAGGTATGGAACTCCGTAAGCAAGAGCTACGCGCTCGTATGGATGAACGTAGAAAACTGCAAGGCCGTGCACAAAGCGACTCTATGCGCCAGTACATAATGGCTAGACGTGATAGTATGAAAATGCAAATGAAAGAGCAACGTGAGGGTATTAAATCAAAAAGAAAAAAGCTTAAGAAAACAGCTAAAAATAATAAAGCGGGTTATGTCACTTTAGAAAACGGCACATACTACTATGTAGAAACCCCAGATGGATCAAGAAAATTTTACAATAGATGGGGAGTGCAGATACAAGAGAGTGATGCCCTCTATAAAGAACTTGTAAATGGCAAGGAGTCCACGGCAGAAGATAAAAGTAAAGAAGAATCAAAGACGCTATCTCGTGAAGAAGATATGATAAAACGTGGTGGGCTTGATAAAGCAATCTATTACATAAATGATAAAGAGGCTTCTAAAGAAATGATAGATGCCTTAGATCCTACATTTATTAAGAGTGTTACTATATATAAAGGTGAGAAAGCCATTAAGCTTTATGGTAAAAAAGGAAAGAACGGAGTAATTCAGATAGATACCACCTATTAAATATATCCTCAATTAGTATTTAAGTCCGCTTTCAATCAGAAAGTGGACTTTTTTTATGTGCTGTTTTTTACAAGAGTCTCTTGTAAAAAACTGGACAAAAATGATGAAAACACCATTTAAAGCATATTTATAGCCCATTTTTGGCTACAGATTTTCAAAAGAGGTCAAAAACCCTCTACAAAACTAACAGATACGGCAATATCAATCAGCACAGGTTACAGTTACTAACATAATTGTAGATATATGCATTACATATATAAAGTGTTATTATTTTTTTAGTTACAATATTGCTGTTAATTTCATTAAAAACTTCTTTTCTATTTGTTTTATCGAGTTCAAGGTGACTTCTTTGCTTCATCAATAACAAACAACGATACAATTATTAATCAAAATCTCACTATTATGAAAACGCCAGTCCACACTCAGAAACAAGTAAAAACAAACAAAGTATTAGGTCTATATACCATCTTTATGGTAAGCCTTAGCATCTCTTACATTGTAACTACCTTTTTACAACTAGGTAAGTAATAATAGTAATCATTAATCACATTCATCAATCATTCATCAATCAATTTTCATTCATCAATCAATTTTTTAAATAATCATTTTCAATCCAAACCCATTCATTATGACACAAGTAATCATTACCATTTTAGAAATACTTATAGGATAATATATCCTGCGCCTCCTGCCGCATCTAGCATCCCAACTGCTAGACGCATAAGGACCACATAAAAGCACACGTATAGTTGTACTTAACTATCTAACGCGTAGCAGAATTAGCCAACTAATAAAGCCGTAACGCATTGCGTTACGGCTTTGTTTTTTAGCTACTTTTGACGGTATGCAAACACTCTATAAATTTCTTGCCAAAGTTAATAAGGCAGTACTTCCCTCCTATTCAAAACGTGGTCTTGACCTTACACAAGCCACAAAGTTTCAGCTTGCCATTATAGGCTATAGAACGTGGGTTACAAAAAGAGCGTTAGATTAAATCTTTTCGGCAAGTGCTTGTGCACTTATCGCTCCGTGGCTGTCAGAATACACAGCGGTTCCATTCTTAATCAATATAATCTGCGGGCTCTGGTGCATTACCTGAAATTTATATCCCACCTCATTAGACACTTCTCTGTACGCCTTAAGATCTAAGTAATAGATATCCAGCTGGTTTGGGTCTATATCATATTGTGCCTCTAGCTGGCGTATTGCCATACGGCTTATACCGCAAGTTGTAGAGTGCTTAAATATCGCCTGTGGCTTCGTTTCAGAATCTTTTGCAATTTGATCCAGTTGCTCGAGTGTGGTAAGTTGCTTCCACGGCATTGGTGTTTTTTCCTCTTGAGGTTCTTTATCTCCTCCAAAAATCGAATTAAATATTCCCATTCTTCAATATGCTTTTATACAAAGGTAGTCGTTGTGTCTGTGTTACGCTTTCGCGAAAGCGTAAAATAGTTCTTAAACAAGTCATAAAGTCAGTTAATTCAAGCCTTCACAAGACATTATGTCGCAATACCGTCTTGGAACAATACTTGACTGTTGTCTCTCAAAAAAAGTACAACCAGAAATCATTAGCAAGCGCTTTACAGCAAGTAATGGTCTCTTAAAACATATGAAATGAATATTAACAATTTTACGATAAAGTCGCAGGAGGCCATACAGCGAGCACAGCAAATTGCTCAAGAGCTAGGTCACCAGCAAATTGAAAATGAGCATATTTTTAAAGCAATTTTTGAAGTAGATGAGCACGTAACGCCTTTCTTGCTTCAAAAACTTGATGTAAATGTGCCTTTATTACAGCAAATTTTAGACAGCACCCTTGAGAGTTATCCTAAGGTGTCTGGTGGTGATATAATGCTAGGGAGAGAAGCAAATAAAGCAATCACTCAGGCTAATATTATTGCCAAAAATATGAACGATGAGTATGTCTCTATTGAGCATCTCATACTCGCTATTTTCGGGACAAAAAGTAAAGTAGCCCAAATCTTAAAGGATCAAGGTGTCACTGAGAAGCACCTGCAAGCTGCTATTACAGAAGTGCGCAAGGGTAACCGTGTGACCTCACAAAGTGCAGAAGAGACGTATAACTCACTAAGCAAGTATGCAAAAAACCTTAACGAACTAGCACGCACAGGCAAGCTAGACCCCGTGATAGGTAGAGATGAAGAGATACGACGCATCTTACAGATTTTAACACGCCGTACGAAGAACAATCCTATACTCGTAGGAGAGCCAGGTACGGGTAAAACCGCCATTGCCGAAGGTCTTGCGCATAGAATTGTAGATGGTGACATCCCAGAAAACTTGCAGAACAAGCAAATATTTGCGCTGGATATGGGAGCGCTTATTGCGGGTGCAAAATTTAAAGGAGAGTTTGAAGAACGTCTTAAAGCAGTTATTAAAGAAGTAACAGAAAGTGATGGAGACATCGTACTCTTTATAGATGAGATACACACCCTGGTGGGAGCCGGTGGTGGTCAAGGTGCGATGGATGCGGCAAACATTTTAAAACCTGCTCTTGCTCGTGGGGAGCTGCGCGCCATAGGTGCTACCACGCTTGATGAGTATCAAAAATACTTTGAAGCAGATAAGGCCCTGGAGCGTAGATTCCAGAAGGTAACCGTAGATGAGCCAGATACAGAGAGTGCTATTTCTATCTTACGTGGTATCAAAGACAAGTATGAGACACACCACAAGGTGCGTATTAAGGATGATGCTATTATTGCTGCTGTAAAGTTATCACAGCGCTATATCACGAGTAGATTTTTACCAGACAAGGCGATTGACTTGATGGATGAAGCTGCCGCGAAAATGAGAATGGAAATCAACTCTAAGCCAGAAGAGCTCGATGTGTTAGACCGTCGTGTGATGCAACTAGAGATTGAGATTGAGGCGATAAAGCGTGAGAAAGATGAAGATAAGCTCAAAAGCCTACGTGCTGATCTAGCAAACCTTAAGGAGGAGCGCAACGACCTTAACGCGCAGTGGCAATCTGAAAAGGATATTGTAGAGAGTGTACAAAATGCAAAACAAGACATAGAAAACTACAAGCTAGAAGCCGAAAAAGCAGAGCGAGAAGGAAACTATGGCCTGGTAGCAGAGCTACGTTACGGTAAAATAAAAGAGGCTCAGGAGCATCTTGAGGAGCTACAAAAGGATCTTGCAAGTCAAGCAGATACTTCGCTTATTAAGGAAGAAGTAACCAGCGAAGACATTGCAGAGGTAGTTGCAAAATGGACAGGAATCCCAGTACAAAAAATGCTACAGGGAGAACGTGAGAAGCTACTCAAGCTAGAAGACGAGTTGCACAAACGCGTAGTGGGACAACGTGAGGCTATTGTTGCCGTGAGTGATGCCGTACGACGTAGCCGTGCAGGATTGCAAGATCAAAAAAAGCCTATAGGATCGTTCCTGTTTTTAGGAACAACCGGTGTAGGTAAAACAGAACTTGCAAAGGCACTGGCAGAGTACCTCTTTGATGATGAGAATGCAATGACGCGCATAGATATGAGTGAGTATCAAGAGCGTCATAGCGTGAGCCGTCTAGTGGGAGCACCTCCAGGATATGTAGGATATGATGAAGGTGGCCAGCTTACGGAGGCCGTGCGACGTCGCCCCTACTCTGTGGTGTTGCTAGATGAGATTGAGAAGGCACACCCAGATACGTTTAACGTATTGTTACAAGTGCTTGACGAAGGTAGACTCACAGATAACAAAGGCCGCACTGCCGACTTTAGAAATGCCATTATCATAATGACTTCAAATATGGGTAGTCATATCATAAAAGAGCGTTTTGAGACCATTCCAGATGTAGATGCTGCAATGGAGTCTGCAAAGGTGGATGTACTAGGATTATTAAAACAAAACATACGTCCAGAGTTCTTAAATAGAATAGATGACATTGTAATGTTTAGTCCGCTTACGCGAAAAGATATACGTGATATTGTAAAACTACAGTTCAAGGGCATTAGAAAGATGCTCTCACAGCAGAATATCACGCTAGACGCAACAAAGCAAGCCATAGACTTCCTTGCCGAAGCAGGTTTCCAGCCAGAATATGGTGCAAGACCTGTAAAACGAGCAATACAGCGCGAGGTACTTAACCAGTTATCAAAAGAAATTTTGAGCGGTAAAGTAACATCAGACAGTGTGATACTCGTAGACTCCTTTGATGATAAACTCGTTTTCAGAAACGAAGCAGAACGCACAGGAGAAGAAGAATAAAGATTAATTGATGATTATGTAAAGTGGATATCTAGCGATAGGTATCCACTTTTTTTGTGGTTAAAAATGACTACCATAAAAAAGTCTGACTATTCTAGAATGGTCATCTCTACTCTACGATTCTTAGTTTCTTCCCAGTCTAATGGTTCTGTGTAAGCCTTTCCACGATATTTCAATCTATCTGCCGAAATTCCGTTTTTTATGAGATAATCATATACAATTTTACCTCTATCTTCAGATAGTGTCATACTACCTGTTCTGTTATTATATCCATCTAGTTGTGGTTCTCTATCAGGGGAGCAACAAATATGGCCTGTTATTAAAATCTTTCTAGTAGGATATCCTTCTAAAAAACGTACTACTTTTCTTAGCGTTATAACACTGCTACTACCCAGCATTTTGTCCGTTCCACCTTGAAAGAAAACGCCAAATAAAACAGTTGTTTCATTAATTTCTAATTCGCTATAAGAAGTGATATCAAGATTTCTTGAAGACAACATTCGTCTTTTATTTCCTTCATTTTTTGGTTCATTTACAATAAAGTTAGAACTATCTGGGATATTCTTTTCTTTAACTATTACAGAAATATCTACGCGTCGTGCTCTCCACGAAGCATCTTGTAGCTCACCTACTGCTTGAAGCGTATCTATTGTAAATGTTTTAAGTAGTTCTTTTGTTGCTGCAATTCTTCTATGCGCCAGTTTTAGATTGTACTCATTTCCCGCATACTTGTCTGTATAGCCTTTCAAAACAAGTGTAATAGAATCTTTTTTATGAAGTTTGACTAAACTATCTAGCTTTACATACTCCTTGGGTACAATCTCGTCACTATCTGAATCAAAATATATTGATAAGTGGCTTACTTCTTGACTATGTGCAAGTAAGGATGTAAATAAAAGTATAATCGTTAAACGCATAGATGGCTATTCTAAAGATAAAGATGTAAAAAAATTACTGATTAAAATAAAAATACTAAAGTAGTCAATAGAGATTGGAAAGTATATGAGTTTGACTGCTAATTCTCATCATCTGGGCATCCTCAAATTATCCTTTCGCGAAAGCGTCATCTTTCTCAAATACTTGTATATTTAGTTAATCAATTAAAAACAAGAAAACAGGCACATCATAAAATAAAGCACTCGCTTTATGTAGTGGCCTGTTGTAAGCAATTTAAGAAATAGAGTTATGGGATTATTTGATATTTTCAAATCCAAGAAAGAGATTAAATCTGATTATATTCCTGAGATAGGTGAATTAATTTTTTCTGCTGAGCATAACGACTATGCCTGCCGAGGGAAAATAAATCTTACAAATTTTGAATACAAAACTGAAATTGTTTTTCCATCGGTGAGTAATAATATAACCGACTATCAATTAGCCTACTTCAAAAGAATTAATGATAATATTAAGGATATATTAGATTTTGCATCTAAAATGCCAGATTCAAAAATTGTATTATCTAAGTGTAGAGTAGATTCTGTTTCAATACCTAATCGAGAAAATAATAGTTATGATATGGATGCGGAAATAGTCGTAACTCAAAAAGAAAAGGCCAATATTTATGGAAGGAGTATTTATTCTTTGATAATGGATGAACTAAAAGTCGCTAAAATTATAACCATTGTATAACTGCTTACAACAAAGAACTGAGTAACAAATCAAACTTACTAAAGACGCTCTCAGTACAAGCTTTTAAACTAATTTTAATCCATAATTCACACCTCAGAGCCTTCCTCATTTAATCTTTTCGCGAAAGCTTAATCTTTCTTAAATACTTGTATATTAAAAATTTACATTGAATTATATAATTCGTTTGTGTGATTGTATATTTGATAGTATCAAATGATAGTATCAAATATGAAACCGCCTTACGAAATAACCTCTTCTATTTTAAAGCTAATTACTTCTATTTCAGAAAAAATAGGAGAAATAAATGCTAGTTATCTAGACAGACCTTCACCTAAACTGAGAAAACAAAATAGAATCAAAACGATTCATTCTTCGCTTAAAATAGAAGGGAACACACTTACAGAAGAACAAATCACAGCCCTTTTAGAGAATAAAAGAGTGATAGGTCCTGAGAGAGATGTACTTGAAGTCTTAAACGCCATTAAGATCTATGAGAATTTACAACAATACAAACCTTCAAGTAAAAAAGACTTTTTAAAAGCACATAAAGACTTAATGGAAGGACTTATAGAAATACCTGGGACATATAGAAAACAAGGTGTTGGAATCGTAAAAGGGTCTAAAGTTGAGCATCTAGCGCCACCTTTTGAAAATGTACCGTACTTAATGAAAGACCTTTTTGAGTATCTTAAAAAGTCTGACGAAATTGAATTAATTAAAAGTTGTGTTTTTCATTACGAAATGGAGTTTATACATCCATTTTTAGATGGAAATGGTAGAATGGGAAGATTATGGCAAACATTAATTTTGATGGAAAAATATCCAATCTTTGAGTTTTTACCTTTTGAAACTTTAATTAGTAATGACCAAGAAAAATATTATAAAGCTTTGGCTGAAAGTGATAAATTTGGAAAGTCAACTAAGTTTATTGAATATATGCTTAATGTAATTGACATTTCAATAAGTGAATTGTTAGATTTTAATAACCGAACGTTAACTGAAAAAGATAGATTGGAATATTATGTTTCATTAAATAAAACTGAATTCACAAGAAAAGATTATATGAATATTTTTAAAGACATTTCTTCTGCAACTGCGAGTAGAGATTTAAAGAAAGGGACTGAATTAAATTTATTTGAAAAAATAGGAGAAAAAAATAAGACAATCTACCGATTAAAATAACTCAGGCTAACAAAGAACTGAGTTAAAAAACAAGTCTACTTCGGGTGGTCTCAGCTAAGCCTTTAAGCCAGTTTTGATCTATAACTCTCATCGTAAGGTCTTCTTGGTTTTAGGATTTCGCAAAAGCGCCATTTTTATTAAATACTTGTATATTTAAATCATCAATTAAAAAACAAGCACACCTAAAATGCAGCTTCAAATCAGACTAAAATAAAACAGTTTCTAATGCAGTGGCTCAAATCACCATATCCTTTGTTACAAAACACTAGATACAAGTGGTTATTTGCATTATTTTCAGGCGTTTTTGTTTACCTGTTTTTAATAGTTTTTGAACCTTTTGGTGCAGGACAGTCTATAAATTATAAATATGTATTCTTAGCGGGTTTTGGAATTTCCGTTTTTCTGGGTGTTTGTGTAACCTACTTTGTTCTACCTAAATTATTTCTAGTATTTTTTCGTCCAGAAAAATGGACCATAGCTAATGAAATTATATTACTATCAACCTGCATCTTGATAATAAGTACTTTTAATTCCTTCCATTATTACTATTGGCGAGGTGATGGTGCCTTTTATAAAACCTTTTTTAGTTTTCTTAAAATCACTACTTCGATAGGGATTTTCCCTATTGTAGGTCTAATCTTTTTTACAGAACGTACACTTTCAAAACAAAACCTCAATAAAGCACAATTACTTTCTACTAAACTACAGCGCCCAGTTGTAGAAGAAACGGTTACAGTACAAATACAAGAAGAGAGTGTAAAAGCAACGCCTATTGCAATGCGATTATCCCAGTTTGTATATGCACAATCAGAAGGGAATTATGTGACGATATTTTATCTAAATGATAGTACGCTTTCGCGAAAGCTAATTAGGCTTTCTTTAAAACAGCTTGAAGTACAATTTAAAAATCACTCTCAGGTAAAACGTTGTCATCGCTCATACCTTATTAATACGGAACATATAATAACTATTGATGGTAATGCAAGATCGCTCACTATACAACTAGATAAAGTACCTACGAGCATTCCCGTCTCTAGATCTTTTTCAAAAGCCGACTTTTACTAGCCTTCCCGTTCATCACAAAAGTGGCACATACGTCCCATATTAACATAACGTATTGATTTACAGTCTATTTTTGGGCTAAACAATTTTAAAAATGGACTTATGAAAAATCGTATTCACATTATCTTATTCTCAATGGCAGGAATCTTATTACTAAGTAGCGCTGCACCTATAGAATTAAACAAAGGAAATTCTGATCTTAAAATACAACTTAATGAGGTGGCAACTTATAACCCTGTGAGAGAAACAAAAAACCTTGAAGTGTCTGAAGCTGCTGTTGCGTGGCATATGGATCATATTTATTTAATGGTTAATCAATTATATAAAGCGCTCGCATATTCCAATGAAAGTAATTATAAAGCAGAATCCAATATGGCACGTGATTATGTTTTCGCTAATAATATGCTACCTAGGGGAAAAGCTACTGCACCAGAGGCCGTAACACCAAAAGGAGATATAACGATCAATATCTTACAAATGCATTATGATGAAGCGCTTGCAACAGTTGAAAAGTTACCTACGCTTGCAGAAAATAAGCACTTCAATCATCCTATTCTTGGAACATTAAATAGAGATGAAACTATTAAGTTTCTCGCAATTCATACAGAACATCACCTTAAGATTATACGCGATATTTTAGAAGATAAGTAGTTTTCTGATTATTTTAAGAAGAACTCAGTTAGAAACAAAATCAAAATTTATAGTGTCCTAAACTATAGTAACAAAATCACCCCTAACCCCCAGTAAGGCACGATAAATGTATATAGGTGCGTGTATGCTAGCAATAGCTATCTTTGTAACACATACCTATGATGATGAAAAAAATACAATGCTTATTTATATTATTCTTTGCGCTAGCGCTTAACGCGCAAGACAACTACTACGTTTTTCAAGGTGACACCTATAATGAGGAGGCTTTTCAAGCAAAACTAAAATCTATTGAGGAGGTTTATGGTGCGCAAGGAAGCTGGAAATACACAAAAGCTAACTTTAAAGTTCGCCATATGCGTGTGCGACAAGACTCAATTATACAAGAGGTCGAGGTGATGCTATCGCAATCTAATAGCGCGCCTCTAGACATTAATGTAGGTGTGAATGGTTTAATTAATAAACCCCTACCCGACTTTCAGCTGCAAGATCTTGCAAACGGGCTTAAGTCTAAGGAGAGTTATAATGATAAAATTACACTCATCAACTTGTGGTTTACGAGCTGTCCTCCTTGTATCGCAGAGATTCCATATCTCAATGACCTTAAAAAGCAATATGAGGATCGCGTAAATTTTGTTGCTATCACTTTTGAACCAAAAAGCAAAATCGACGCTTTTTTAACTAAGAAACCTTTTGATTTTGAGCACCTAGTAGATGGTGACAGCTATTTAAAGCAAGATTTAAAAACTAATACCTATCCTAAGCTTGTATTTATGGATCGCAATGGTACTGTGCGCTTTGTAGAAAATGCTGTGATGGCTCAAGGAAGAGGTCCAGCAGCAGAGGTTACAGAAATCCTTAAGGAACACCTAGATTACTTACTCGCAGATAACTAATGGAAAACACCACAGCCCCAACTCCAGATTACTCCCCTCAAGAGGAACGACTTAATGTATGGACACACGGTTTTGGTTTTGTAGCAAGTGTTTTTGGGTTGATTTTATTTTGCTTTCGCGAAAGCGTAACTACAACCGCCACCATAAGTCTTATTGTTTTTGGAATAAGTTTATGTGTATTATACTTTGCCTCTACAGCGTATCATAGCGCGACAAAACCTTTACGTAGAGCAAGACTTAAAATATTTGATCACGCGGCGATCTATGTACTCATTGCGGGCACATACACGCCTTTTACGCTAGTTACTCTAGATGGCACTACTGGGTGGTGGATTTTTGGGATAGCCTGGTCTATCGCTCTCTTTGGGATTATACTAAAACTCTTCTTTACCGGACGATTTGACATCCTTTCTACTATCCTTTATGTAGCGATGGGTTGGCTTATTGTTTTTGCATACAAACCATTACTTGCAAACCTTGATCCTGCTGGTGTGGAATGGTTATTTGCAGGAGGTATTTTATATACGATAGGTGCTGTACTTTACAGTATATCTCGTATTCCTTATAACCACGCGATTTTCCACGTATTTGTATTGGGAGGATCTTTTGCACATTTTATCGCGGTCTACTTTTATGTAGGAGTTGCTTAGACCATACAGAGCCAATAGTTTTACATTATATAAATAAAAAACCGCCTGCAATTTCTTGCAGGCGGTTTTTATATGTGGTCGTAAGGTTCTAGTTAAAGATGTAACGTAACCCTACTTGTGCTTGCCATCTGTTAAGAAGGCTTGCATCTGTACCAAAAGTTTGTGTTAACTCCTCATTATAAGTATATGTAGGAACACCATCTGTAACAGATACACTTACTGGCTGTATACTGTTAGGCTGCTCTACAAGTCCCCAATCTGAACTGATAAGGTTACCTATATTAAGGATGTCAAGGCTAAACTGTAATGTGTTTTTCTTTCCTTTTACATTAAAGTTATAATCTTGAAGTAAACGGAAATCTACACGACTTCTCCAAGGTGCAAGTGCTCCATAACGCTCTGCATAACCACCTCTGTTTTCGCTCAGGTAATCATCTTGCTGGATGTACTGCTCAAATGCTTGTGCTTGCTCTGGCGTAGCAAAGTTTTGCTGTGCTAGCTCGTCTGCAGTAGGGATATAGATAAGGTCGTTAAAGTTACTACCATCACCGTTTATATCACCAGCATATGTGTAGTTAAAACGTCCTCCTCTAGCCCACTCTCCAAAAGCAGAAACTGTTGTTGCAAATTTACCATCTCCGTACTCAAATTTCTTTGAAGCTACTGCGATAATACGGTGTTGATCACCATAACGAGAGTTTGCAAGAATATCATCATTTGCGTTTCCTCTTATTGCGTTTGCGTTAAAAGCATCTCCTGTAATCTCTGCATCAATAGAATTTACATCTTTTGAGTCAAGGTAGTTATAAGCAAGACTTGCAAATAAACCATTGCTGAAAGACTTCTCTGCCTTAAACGTTGCGTTATACGTACGTCCAGAGTTTGAGTTTGTAAATACATACGCATTTGTAGGACCTCCAAACTGGTTTGTAGCAAAATCTGACGTCTGGTAGATAGGTCTGTTATCTACACCTTCTAGTGTAGAAGATGGATCATTAAGTGCCCAGTTCTGTACGTGTGCAGCATTAAGATCTTCTGTATAAGAAAGGTCTGCAGTAAGAACGATACCATTATCAAAACGGTAATCTGCTCCTATGTTAGATCTCCATACTTGTGGCCATTTAAAATCTTGATCTACCGTCTGGTAGAAGAAGAAATCTACACCTTGCACTTGGTTACCTAACCATACAAATGGGAAACGACCTGTAAATACTCCAGTTCCTCCACGTACTTGGAACGTCTTATCTCCTTTTACATCCCAGTTAAAACCTAATCTAGGTGACCATAAGAATGCGTTATCTGGAAGTACTGTACTGTCTAATAAGATATCTTCTCCAGTTGCTGGGTCTACATATACGTTATCTGGCTGGTAAGTACCTTTTCTATCAATATTTTCTTGAATCTTGTCTTGAGTATCAAAGTATAAAGGCTTATCAAATCTCATACCTAGTGTAAGAGTAAAGTCTTCACTCATTTTCCACTGGTCTTGAGCATAAAGGCTAAACTGTCCTACGTTAGTCTCTGCAAGTGACCATCCGTTTGGATCACCTATAGGTAAACCGTTGTTTTCATTAAACTCTGCCTCTGCAGCAGTAAATGTATCTTGGTAACGATCTATAAGGAACTGCTGGAAAGCATCTAGATCTGTCTCACCTGTTACATCATTTATGTAATCTGTATCTGCGATACCGTCTCCATCAAGATCTGTTTCTTGATCGATAGCTACACTCCCGAATAAGTCAAAACCATAACCTGTAAGGTTAAAAGAGTTATAGAAGCTGAATTTTTCAAAAGAAGTACCAAGCGTAATTGTGTGATCACCAGATACAATGTTTAAGTTGTTTGTGATTTGAAAAACTTCTTGCTCAAGCTTGTTTCCTATAGAGAATGGCTCGTGACCTGCAATGATATAGTTCTGACCACCTTTTGTAATGTTTATAGAAGGTGCTGGCGTAGAGAATGGCTCTCTAAAATCATCAAAGAATGTGTAACCTGCCTGAAACTTGTTAGACACGTTTGGTGCAAACTCACTGTTCCACTCTAGTTGGAAAGAGTCTATGTTATTGTTTATTGCATATCCTGCGTTTTCAAACTGTATTGTAGACTGGCTTGGTCCACGTAATGCAATTGCATTAGGGTTTGCCGGGTTATCTTTAGAAGATCTTAGTAAGTTATATACTAATGCAACACGGTTTTTATCATTTACGTTCCAATCTAACTTAAATAATGCCTTTGTAGAACCTGCATCAAAGTTAAATCCTTCATATCTACCTGGATCGTAAGAGCTTCCATCTGCATAAGTAATACTGCTTAATGCTGCAGAGACTGCATCTAGATCTGATGGTAATACACGTGACTCATTAATAGCTCCCGTATTACGGTTAGGTGCCCAAGGTGCTCCTAGGTCAGAACGGCTCTCATCTTCAAAGTTTGCAAAGAAGAAAAGTTTGTTCTTAATGATAGGACCTCCTATACTTATACCGTATGTGTTCTGGCTTAAGTCTGCCTTAAAAACGTCATCACCAGCAACTTTTCCACCAGTAAGGTCTTCGTTTCTATAAAAACCATAAACAGTTCCTTTAAACTCATTAGTACCACTTTTAGTTACAGCATTTACAGATGCTCCTGTAAACCCAGAAAGAGTTACATCATAAGGTGCAGTAGTTACTTGAATTTGCTCAATCGCATCAAGAGAGATAGGCTGTGATCCTGTCTGTCCTCCTGGAGTAGCAGCATCAAGACCAAATGGGTTATTAAAAACCGCTCCATCAAGACTAAAATTGTTGAACTGATCATTACGACCTCCAAAAGATCCATTACTAGAAGCACTAGGCTCTAGACGGTAAAAATCTGCAGCAGATCTTGAAATCGTAGGTAATGCCTTAAGCTGGCGCTCTCCTACATTTGTAGTAGATCCCGTACGTCCATCACTAAAAGTGTTGTTACGGCTACCTGTAATTACAACTTCTTCAAGAGCATTACTATCTTCAGATAGTGTTACCTCTACGTTATAAGTTTCTCCTAAGTTAAGAGTCACTCCAGTGTATTCTTGTGCTTGAAAACCTACATAACTTACCGTTATTGTATAAGGTCCTCCCACACGTAAATTAAAAAGATTAAAACGACCGTCAAAGTTTGTGATCGCTCCATACGTAGTACCAGTAGGTGTGTGTACCGCTACCACGTTTGCACCAGGAAGCGTTTGCTCACCAGCGTTTACAACTCCAGAGATAGCAGAAGTAGTCGTCTGTGCGCCTACAGCTACTGCCATTAGAAGTGTTACTAAAAATAAAAGTTTTTTGAACATAAGGTTTTTGTAAAATTATTTTGCGCGAATTTAAGAAGGTGTTAACACTTACTAAACCTTAAGTTAATTTTATTTTCACATTTAATTAACAATTGTGAATATGTTATTTATGGGTATTACGCTTTCGCGAAAGCGTAATAAAACCCCACAAAACTTATCACATAGACAATCAAGCTGTTGAATATTTGCGCTCTTACCATACAACGCGCATTGAAAGAAAGTTCTACCTTTGTACCCTATGATAAGTAATCAAAAAAATCAGCAACAAATTCTAGCAAAACTAGGAATCACCTCACTTAACGAGATGCAGGAGGCGGCACAACTTGCCATACACTCAGCAAAAGAAGTGATATTACTATCTCCTACCGGTACTGGTAAAACGCTTGCGTTTTTACTACCCGTAATTGCAGAGTTAGATTTAAGTATAGAAGAAGTGCAACTACTTATAGTTGTGCCTTCTAGAGAGCTGGCTATACAGATAGAAAATGTTGCCCGCAATATGGGTACAGGTTATAAGATACACGCCGCTTATGGTGGTCAAAGTTTTAATACAGATAGACAAGCCATAAAGCACCGTCCAGCAATATTAATAGGAACACCAGGTAGACTTGCAGACCACCTACGTAGAGAAACTTTTTCTACAGATCACATCAAAACGCTTGTGCTTGATGAATTTGACAAATCACTAGAAGTAGGTTTTGAAGGAGAGATGACAGAGATTATGAGCTTTTTACCTGCTTTAGAAAAAAAGGTGCTTACCTCTGCAACTCAAGGTGTAGACATACCAAGATTTGTAGGACTTAATAGCCCTGTAGAAGTAGAATATTTGCATCAAGGAGGATCTAAGCTAGAAATAAAAGCGATTATATCACCAGAAAAAGATAAGCTAGACACGCTTGTAAAAGCTTTATGTCACATAGGTGATCAACCAGGTATTATCTTCTGTAACTTTAAAGATACCATCTCTAGAATAAGTGATTATCTCAACGATCACGGTATCGCACACGGCACTTTTTATGGAGGAATGGAGCAGCGTGAGCGTGAGTTATCACTTCTTAAATTTAGAAATGGCACACACCAGCTACTGCTAGCAACAGATCTTGCTGCACGTGGTATAGATGTACCAGAAATCAAGTTTATTATACATTACCACCTTCCTATTCACTCAGAAGAGTTTACACACCGTAATGGTCGTACGGCTCGTATGCAGTCTGAAGGTACGGCTTATGTACTACACTGGCGCAACGAGCGACTGCCAGACTTTATGCCGGTAATGGATGAAGAGTATTTACACGACAGAGAAATACCAGAAGGATCACAGTGGACAACCCTCGAGCTCTCTGGTGGTCGTAAAGACAAGATATCAAAAGGTGATATCGCTGGTTTTTTCTTTAAAGAAGGAAATGCACAACGCGAGCAACTAGGAACCATTGAGGTAAAAAACACACAATCTTTTGTAGCGGTGCACAAAAGTGCTGCTCAATCATTTATAAAAAAACTAGATAACAAACGCCTTAAAAAAGCAAAATTGAGGATACGACTAGCTTAGTCATATCCTCAATTTTACATTTATTGCTGGTATGAGTAGTTATAATTACTTCACATCCACAAAGCGCTCAAACCATTTATAAAGATCACCACGTGTGATTACTGCGCCTTCTCTTATGAGTTTAAACTTATCTGCATTGCGATCTTCACTATAGTCTTTACTTGCGCTCATAAATACTACATCATCATCACCTAAGTTTTCCTTAAGCCATCCATACCCTTCTGCGGTAGTGATATCTATGTTTTCTTTATTGATTTTTATGGCTATAAGTGCCATATTGTTTTCTCTTAAAAAGAAAAGGTGCATCTGGTTAGGCGAGATATGCTCTAGGTATTGAGCCTTTGTGAGTACACCTTCCCATACTAGGTCAGAAAAGACGTCTATCTCTTCTTCTGCAACGAGGGGTTGTTTTTCTTTAATAGTTGCCCACTCATCTGCAGTGATAGACTGGGTAGCTAGAAAGTTTATAAACTCTGGGCGTAGTTCTTCTAGTTGTTCTTTTGTAAGGCGAGCGTATTTCATTGTGAGTGATAATTTTCGCGTAAGCGTATTTAAAAAATATAGTTCATAAAAAAACCGTCCTTATATGATAAGAACGGTTTTTAATCTATTTACTTAAGACTTAGTTTGCTTCTGCAACTACGTCAAAAGGAAGTGTAGCTACCACATCTCTGTGGAAACGTACTTTTGCTTCATAGTTACCTAAACGTTTTACTGTGTTACCAGCGATAGCGATATACTTTTTGTCTACCTCTACTCCTTCTTTTGCTAGGTATTCTGCTACGTCTGCATTTGTAATAGATCCGAAAAGTTTGTCTCCGTCTCCAGTTTTTGCTGATATCTTAACTTCTAAAGCGTTAAGTTTATCTGCTTGCTTCTGTGCATCATCTACAACTTTTTGCTCTTTGTGAGCACGTTGCTTTAGGTTTTCTGCAAGTACTTTCTTTGCGCTAGGCGTAGCAAGTACTGCGTGACCGTTAGGGATTAGGTAGTTTCTACCGTATCCGTTTTTTACTTGTACTATATCGTCTGCAAATCCTAGATTCTCAACGTCCTTCTTTAATATAAGTTCCATCTGTTATCTAGTTTCTATTTATATAAATCAGTTACATAAGGCATCAATGCAAGATGACGAGCTCTTTTTACAGCTACAGACACTTTACGTTGGTACTTTAAAGAAGTTCCTGTAAGACGACGTGGTAACAATTTACCCTGCTCGTTTACAAAACCTGCTAGCCAGTCTGCATCTTTGTAATCTACATACTTGATACCAGACTTCTTAAAGCGACAGTACTTCTTTGCTTTGTTAGTTTCAATATTAAGAGGAGTAAGATATCTGATATCTCCGTCCTTCTTTCCTTTTGCTTGTTGTTGTAAAGATGCCATAACTTACGCTTTTTGCTTTTTTAGTTTTTCACGTCTTCTTTCAGCCCACGAGATCGCGTGCTTATCCATTGCTACCGTAAGGTAACGCATAACGCGCTCGTCACGGCGAAAAGCTAGTTCGTAATCATTGATAGCTTGTCCATCAACAGTAAATTCAAGTAAGTGGTAAAAACCGCTTTTCTTGTTTTGGATAGGATATGCAAGCTTTTTTAAGCCCCAATCCTCTTTACTAATCATCTTAGCACCCTTTTCTTTAAGAAGACCTTCGTACTTCTTTACTGTTTCCTTTATCTGATCATCAGATAAAACGGGATTCAAGATGAAAACAGTTTCGTAATGGTTCATATAATATGAGTTAAATTAAAAATGAGTGCAAAAGTAAGGATTCTCTTTTGATTTTCAAACAGCTATTTCTATATATTCTAAAAAACTTCTTCCCTTGTAAGAAGTATAATTAATAAGGTATATACTTACGCTTTCGCGAAAGCGTAAACATTACAATTTTTGTAAGACAACCTACTATAACATACAACTAGAGTCTAGTCATTATTTAACTTACATTCAAACTGTTAAAAACCATATGTGTTAAATTTTTAGTAATCATTTTGTAAGAATTATATGATTTGAGACTTATTAAGCCACATTGCGCTCACTACCAATACTGTGGCTTCGCAGAGATTTTAACAATCCTAATTTTTAGAAATCGCAGCTCGACAAAAAACGTAATTATCCGATGAAAGTCACTTTTTTGTTGGTTTTATGGAGTTTTTTACCTAATATTGACGTGCTTAACCTATTAAACAAATAAATCACTGTGGACGGAGTATTATTAGATTGTGCAGTTGTAGATGATTCTAGCTTACAACGACTGGCTATTGTAAAGATGATTAATGATCATCCTAACCTACGATTAGTAGCCGAATATAACAATGCCATTGAAACAAAGAATGGTCTTTTAGAAACAAAGGTTGATCTTATCTTCTTAGATATTGAAATGCCTATACTTTCTGGATTTGATTTACTAGATGACCTTATACATAAACCACAAATTATATTTGTAACTGGTAAAACAAAGTATGCTTATAAGGCCTTTAACTATAATGCTATAGATTATTTACGTAAGCCTCTTACTAAGGATCGTTTTACAAACGCTGTTTATAAAGCCATAAGCCTTCACAAACTAAAAACCGAAGGTGCTGTAGAAGATGATGATTACATATTTGTAAAAAGTAATCTCAAAAAGAAAAAAGTTATGCTTAACGAGCTTAAGTATATTACTGCTCTTGGAGATTATGTAAAACTTGTAACTGTGCACGATCCTATTGTTGTACTTGCTACGATGAAATCTTTTGTTGCACAATTACCTCCAGAACGTTTTATGCGTATACACAAGTCTTATATTATAAATATTGACAAGGTAGATAAGTATAACAGTAGAAATATTGAGATAGATGGGGAGAAAATACCGCTATCTAGACATAAAAAGTCTGATCTTATAGATGCACTCTCTGCTTAAAAGCAGATTTTAATATAAAAAACCACTCATTGAGTGGTTTTTTATGCCTAATAACAATCTACATCTACGACTAATCGTACACTACGATATTGAGCAATAGCGTTAAAACTTGTTACTACTCTACCTATCGTTTTTTTAGTTTCGAGTAAATTTTGCCTTCTACTTATTTTAATAAGAATATTACGCCTGTAGAGATTTCTTATTCTTGCTATAGATGGTGTTTCGGGACCTAATACCGCCTCTGCTCCTAGAGTTTGTCGCAATGCCTTAGATAACCAAATACTGGATTCATCTATTTTTTGATAATCTCTATGTTTTAATGTAATGCGTATCAACCTATGAAAAGGTGGATACTTAAAGTTGCGACGCTCTTCTAATTGTTCTTTATACATCTCTTCAAATTTATTTGAAGAAACCTGCTGTAAGATTTGATGATAAGGATTATAAGTCTGCACAAGCACCTTACCTTGCTTTTCGGTGCGTCCTGCCCTACCAGATACCTGAGCAATTAATTGATAACTACGCTCGTGTGCTCTAAAGTCTGGGAAGTTAAGCATACTATCTGCATTCATAATTCCTACTAAGGTTACGTTTCTAAAGTCTAACCCTTTGGTAAGCATTTGCGTGCCTACTAAAATATCTATCTGCTCTTGTTCAAAAGCAGTTATGAGCTTCTCAAAACCATACTTACCTCTTGTGGTGTCTGAGTCCATACGAGCAATATTGTTATCTGGATACAACTCCTTGAGCTCTGCTTCTATTTGTTCTGTACCAAACCCCTTTGTTGTAAGATCTGTGCTACCACAGGCCATACACTTTTGCTGTAAGGCAATATTATAACCACAATAATGACAACGAAGTTGTGATCTATACTTATGATAGGTAAGACTAACATCACAATTAGGACATTGTGGAGCGTGCCCACAAGTATTACACTCTAAAATAGGAGAAAAACCACGCCTGTTTTGAAATAAAATAACCTGCTCACCAAGCGCAAGTGCATCTGTAATAGCTCGTAATAATGTATCAGAAAAGTGCCCTGTCATCTCCCTTTTACGTGACTTTTCTTTTATGTCTACAAGGTTGATTTCTGGCATTAAAATATTGCCGTGACGCTGTTTTAAAGAGACATAACCATACTTTCCGCTCTGGGCATTATAAACCGTCTCGATAGACGGTGTTGCAGAACCTAATAAGACTTTGGCTTTAAAAAATGCTCCTAGCACAATAGCACAGTCGCGAGCGTGATACCTTGGCGCAGGGTCATATTGCTTAAAGCTACTCTCGTGCTCCTCATCTACCACAATAAGTTTTAAATCTCTAAACGGTAGTAATAATGCGCTTCTAGCCCCAATAATGATTTGGGCTTTGTCCATTTTTTTAAGAACATTATTCCATACTTCTACGCGCTCATTTACAGAATACTTAGAATGAAATATAGCTACTCTTTCTCCAAAATAAGTTTGCAGCCTGCTTATTAACTGTGTTGTAAGAGCAATCTCTGGCAGGAGGTATAGAATTTGATCTCCAGTTGCAAGCATTTCTTCTATGAGCTGAACATAAATTTCTGTCTTACCAGAGGCAGTAACACCGTGTAATAATGTAACGTCTTTTGTTTCAAAATGTGTTTTAATCTCAGACAGTGCTGTTACTTGATAGGTGTTGAGAGTCTTCGTTGCAAAAACTTCTCCCTCAAACCCTACTCTATCTTCGCGTTTTTGATATGTTTGAAAAACTCCTTTATCTACCAGCGCGTTGAGCTGACTAGCGGTTGCTCCAGATGCTTTTTGCAACTCTTGTGATGATATGGGTTTATTGGTTTTCGCTTTAAGCGAAAAAAAAGTGAGCACCATCTCTCTTTGTTTTGGTGCGCGAGATAATTCTTCTAGAATAACAGGCAAAGCCTCCTCACTGTCATACTCTGTGGCTATTGTAATAAACTTTACAAGTTTAGGAACATACTGCTCATAAATCTCTTCTTGCATTTCTAAAACCCCTTGATCTATGAGGCGCTGTATAGAAGGAAGTATTTTCTTTTTATCAAGAATATCCATCACCTCGTGCACCTTAAGCTCTGAGCGATGTTGTAATGCTTCATAAATTAAAAACTCCTCATCTTTAAGCTCTTCATCATTAATTACAAGACCATCAGACTTGAGCCTTATAACGGTCTCACTCTCTAGTAAAAATGCTTTGGGTAATGCTGCTCGCATCACTTCTCCCTCGGTACACATATAATAATTTGCAATCCAAGACCAGAATGTGAGTTGCTGCTCTGTCACTATAGGATCCTCATCTAATATTTGCTGAATTTCCTTTGCCTCATAAATTGTAGGAGCATTAGTGTGCTTATTTTTTACGATTGAGGCGTACACTTTCTTTTTCCCGAAAGGAACTGCAACACGCATTCCTTTCTGTATGTAATTATATTCGGCCTCTGAGACGAGGTAGGTAAACGTATTTTCTACAGGTATAGGAAGTATGACGTCTATAAAGTGGGGCATAAATGAGCAGTGTGTATTTCAAAAGTACTGTTAAGTAAAGTTTTGCGAAAGCATAGCACAAAAAAAGAGCCGCAATCTTTATAATAGCGGCTCTCGTATAAATAATTATGATGTTACTTAACTCGTATCCACTCTTGAGTTCTATATAAAAAGGCAATATAACCCCTAAGATAGAGCTTATCTGGATTATCATTTTCTATCCAAATTTTTGCCTTATAGGTTTTCCCTTTTTCTGGATCAAAAACAGTACCTCCGGTATACTCATCATCATCTCTTTCTAGATTTTTAATAATATCTAGACCAAGTACAGGCTTGTTATACTCTTCTCCTTCGCAATAAATACATAGTTTATCTCGATCTTGAGGGTTAAGTATATCTGTAATTTTACCATAAACTTTATCACCCTTTTTATAAATCTCTACAATAGATTTTGCCTCACCCGTTTCATCATCTATAGTTTTCCATTTACCAAAAACGGAATCTTCTTGCGCCACAGCACTTGCAGTAAACAGTATTACGATAAAAAAACTAATTAAATACTTCATAATGTGATAAGTGTATTTGTGTTTTAAACCAAAAAATGGCAATTCTTGAGAATCGCCATTTTTTTATAAAAGTTGTAATCTACTAGTTTTTACCTAGCATCGCTTCTTTAAGATCATCATCTGCAGGGTCGCTACCTAACCAAATTCCAAAAAGTGCTTTTTTGAATTCTAATCCTGGTATCATTCCTACTTCTTTACCGTTTTTGTAAACAACAGTTCCTTTACCTTTTATGTAAGCAATGTCAAAAACATTTGTTTTTACAATCTTATCGCTAAAGAAACCTTTAAACTTTGTGATTTGTGCATCTAGAGCGCTTGTATCTCCATTCATAGAAGCGTCAAAACCATCGTCTACTGCTCCTATCATTTTCTTACTTGACACCATACCAGAAACGATATCTAGCTTCATAGCCATTGTCTCATCTGCGTTTACAATAGCAGCCGCATCACTCTTTTTTGAGGCTAGATATAATCCTCCTGCATATAGATCAAAGATTACTTTTTCTCTCATTCCCGCACCGTTTAAAACGAGATCTGTTCCTTCTACAGTCATTGTGTTAGGTAATGTTGCATCACCTACAACTGTTTGAGCTTGACTAAAAGTAAGACTACATACTGCTACTAGTGCTAATAAATACTTCTTCATAATTTACGTTTGTGTTAATTTAATTAGGGTTTTTGTGTAATATCCTTAGTTTTTGCAATGTTGCATTGAGCTCAAATCCTAATAATATAAGATTAGAGTTCAACCAAATATAAAGCATCATTATCAATAATGCACCAATTGAGCCATACAACTCATTATATCTTCCAAAAGTGTCGATATAAATACCAAAAAGGTACGTGGTTATCATAAATAATATAGTAGTCATTAATGCACCTGGTGAAAAAAACCTGCTTTTGCGCCCCTCTTTGGTACCAAAATAATAGAGCGTTGCAATCACAGCATATATCATTATCAATACAAAAACATTTTTTCCAACCGATAGCAATGTTATATCTAAGTCTGTACTCATAAAGTCTCTCTCCTTGAGAGAAACGAGTAAATACTCAAAATAAACAACTACTGATATAGTAGTAACCAACAACAATGCCAAGATAATAGAGGTAGCTATAGCCACAGCATACTGTCTAAAAAAGCTTCGATTAATCTCATTGTAATGAGAACCCTCAAAACCACTAAAAATGGAGTTAATACCATTTGCCGTAAGAAACAAAGCAAGAAGACCAGCTACAGATAGCAAACCTGCACGCTCATTTTGTGCAATATCACTTATAATAGGCCTAAAAAAATCTAGTGACTGTGATGGTATGAGCTCATAAATAAACGCCATAAACTTAATATCAAAGTCTGGCACAGGTACATAAGGTATAAGATTAAGCACAAAGATAAGCGCGGGAAAAATGGCCATAAAAAAACTATATGCAATAGATCCTGCTCTAGATCCCAGCGCACCCTTTATTATACCAGTAAAGTAAGCGCGTGACAAGTTTAATAATGTCATCCCTTCAAAACCAGGAATCACCACCTTATCTAGCATTGCTACGATCCAGCAAAAAGGCTTGAACCGCATAAGGCGTTGCTCTAAGGTCTTGTCTGAAGTCATTATACCGCTTTAAGACTTAAATCTAGATTATAAACAGAGTGTGTAAGTGCTCCACTAGAGATATAATCTACACCACAAAGTGCATACTCGCGTATGGTCTCTTCATTAATACCACCAGAAGATTCTGTAAGGCATTTATCACCTATAAGAGCAACCGCCTTACGTGTATCTTCATAATTAAAATTATCTATAAGAATACGGTGTACGTGCTCGTGATTTTCAAGAATCTCTTCTATCTCCTCAAGGCTTCTCGCCTCTACGATTATTTTAAGATCTCGATTTTCAGTTTTAAGATACGCTACAGTTTTAAGTATCGCCTTAGTCACTCCTCCAGCAAAGTCTATGTGATTATCCTTAAGCATAATCATATCATATAATGCAAATCGATGATTTTCTCCCCCTCCTATTTTTACGGCCCATTTTTCTAAGGCGCGTATACCTGGAGTGGTCTTTCTTGTGTCGAGTATTTTTGTGCCTGTTCCTTCTAGTAGGTTTACAAAGAACTTCGTTTTGGTCGCTATGGCGCTCATACGCTGCATTGCGTTAAGTACCAGTCGCTCTGCCTTTAAGATGCTTTGGCTCGAGCCAGATACATAAAATGCAATGTCTCCATACTTTACCTGATCACCATCTGTAAGTATATCCTCAACTACGAGGCTGTCATCTACGTAGGCAAATACCGCTTTCGCGAAAGCGCAACCCGCAAGAATCCCCTCATCCTTCACCAGCAACTTTGCTTTGCCCGTCGCATCTGCCGGAATACAAGCTAGACTACTGTGATCTCCATCACCTACATCTTCTCTTATTGCATTAGAAATTATACCATCTATCTCAAGCTGAAACTGCGCTTCTGTTATCATAAAAATATAAAATACGGTTTCTGTAAAAATAAGGAAACACAAACACATCCATCGTCATAGAGAGATTTGTATTTTTGCAAAATGAATATAAAACTTCTATGCGTAGGCAAGACAGATAACAAGCAGCTACAGGTACTCGTAGATGAGTACAGCAAGCGCTTGAATTTTTATATTAAGTACAATATTGAGACTCTTCCAGATATAAAGAATGTGAAAAATCTCAGTGAGCAAGAGCAAAAGACTAAAGAAGGCGCCCTCATACTTTCAAAATTGGGTCCCTATGACCACCTTGTGCTCTTTGACGAGAATGGCAAATCATTTTCTAGCGTGGGGTTTTCTAAGTTTTTACAAAAAAAGATGAACAGTGGTATAAAAACTTTAGTCTTTGTGATAGGAGGCCCTTATGGTTTTTCTCAAGAAGTTTACAATAAAGCGATAGGTAAAGTATCTTTGTCACAAATGACCTTCTCCCACCAGATGGTACGTTTATTTATCACAGAGCAAATTTATAGAGGGTTTACCATTTTAAAAGGAGAACCTTATCATCATCAATAAACCGAGCCCTACATAGTTTAACCAATATTTATGAGTACTAAAGATACTAAGACGCCGTACTCACGTTATTTTTGTAATACATATACGACTACTATTTAATGAGTTCAAAATCAGGCATAAAAAAGAAAAATAGACTACAGTTACTGCACCAGTATTATGTATACACTGGCTTTTACTCTTTTCTTAAAGATGCACTTAAAAAAGCACTACCACCTATACTATTCGTTGTAGCTGCCATAGTATGCATACACTACTTTGTAATAGACCTTAACACGGCATTACAATACGTGATAGATAATTACTCTAACTTCTTAGTGCTTACTTTATTCTTTGTTTCGGAGTCTATACTCGGTATTATCCCTCCAGAGCTTTTTATAGCTTGGAGTGATAAAACTAGCGATCCCGTATTATATCTTTCTATTATAGCATTGCTATCTTACCTAGGTGGTGCTGTCTCTTATTTTACGGGAAGAGCTTCTCTTAAAATACCAGCGGTACACAACTATCTTGAAGTAAGAATGGAAAAGCATTTAAAAAATGCTCGTAAATGGGGAGGGTTCTTGATTTTAGTAGGAGCCTTACTCCCATTACCTTTTGCCGTAGCAAGTCTTGCTGCTGGTATGATTCGTTTTGATTTTAAATATTGGGCACTCTTTGGTCTAGCGCGTTTTGTACGTTATGCGATTTATGGAGCAGCCATTTTTAGCCTTGTCTCTTAAATGAAATTAGTCTTTGCAACACACAACCTTAATAAACTTAAGGAAGTACAAGCCCTTGTACCAGAGCATATCACAATATTATCACTTACAGATATAGGCTGTGATGAAGATATTATAGAAGATGCACCTACTATAGAAGGCAATGCGATTATAAAAGCACAATACGTACGTGATCATTATGGCTATGATTGCTTTGCAGATGACACGGGCCTTGAGGTTACCGCCCTAGATGGTGCACCTGGGGTATACTCTGCACGATATGCAGGACCTCAAAGAAGCGCTTCAGATAATATGGATAAGCTTCTCATAGCTCTTGCAGTAAAGCAAGAAAGAACGGCGAGGTTTAAGACGGTTATCGCTTTCGCGAAAGCAGAAAAAATAGAGACTTTTACAGGTATATGTGAGGGAGAAATTACAAAAGAACGCTATGGAGATGACGGCTTTGGTTATGATCCTATCTTTAAACCTAACGGCTACGAGGCCACTTTTGCCCAAATGGCAATATCTCTTAAAGGTAAAATAGGCCACAGAGGGCGCGCGATGCAGCAGTTTTTATCTTACTTAAGAGACGAGTAAATTACGTTCTTTAAAAAATTACCAAGTCACTTTACGATTATTCAATTATATATAGTACTTTTGCACCTTGAAAAACCTCAGGGTGAGGTACGGCCACTATTTATGGCACGTGTTGATTGAAGCAATTGGTTAATAAGTCGTTGCGCTTCCTACAGCACGATAACTTATTAAAATTTTGTCTTATGACATTTGATCAACTGGGCCTAAACGCGCCCTTACTTCAGGCTATCGCCGATATGGGATTTGAAACCCCATCAAAAATCCAAGAAGAAGCAATCCCTCAACTACTCGCCGAAGATCGCGATATGGTTGCACTTGCACAAACAGGTACAGGTAAAACTGCTGCTTTTGGTTTTCCACTATTACAAAACATTGATGCTTCAAGCAAGACCACACAAGGTCTTATTATAGCCCCTACTCGTGAGCTATGTCTCCAGATTACTAACGAGATGAAACTCTATGCAAAACACATTAAAGGTGTGCGCGTAGTAGCTGTTTACGGTGGTTCTAATATACAAGAGCAAGCTCGTGAGATCTCACGTGGTGCTCAAATTGTAGTAGCTACACCAGGACGTATGCAAGATATGATGCGTCGTCGTATGGTAGATATTACAAAATTAAGCTACTGTGTTCTTGATGAGGCAGATGAGATGCTTAATATGGGATTCTATGAGGATATTACAAATATTCTTGCAGACACTCCAGAAGATAAACTTACGTGGCTTTTTAGCGCGACAATGCCAAGAGAGGTTGCACGTATCGCAAAAGAGTTTATGCACGACCCACTAGAGATAACAGTAGGTCATAAAAATGAAGGTGCAAAAAATGTATCACACGAGTACTACGTTGTACACACACGTGATCGTTATCAAGCGCTTAAACGTCTTTCTGATGCAAATCCAGATATATTTTCGGTAATATTCTGCCGTACTAAGAGAGATACTCAAAAAGTTGCAGAGCAACTTATAGAAGATGGATATAATGCAGGTGCGCTACACGGTGACTTAAGTCAGAATCAGCGTGACCTTGTTATGAAGAGCTTTAGAAATAATCAAATACAGATGCTTGTTGCAACAGATGTTGCTGCACGTGGTATAGATGTAGATGATATTACACACGTTATAAACTACCAACTTCCAGATGAGATAGAGACATATACGCACCGTTCTGGTCGTACAGGTCGTGCTGGTAAAACTGGTACCTCTATGGTTATTGTGACCAAGAGTGAAATGCGTAAAATCAAGCAGCTCGAAAAGATTTTAGCAAAGAAGTTTGATCAAAAAACAATTCCTGACGGAAAAGAGATTACACAAGTACAGTTATTTCACCTTGCAAATAGCATAAATAACACAGAGATCAACCAAGAGATTGACGCTTATCTTCCAGAAATAGAAGAAGTACTTAAAGACAATACTAAAGAAGAGCTTATAAAGAAAGTCTTTTCTGTGGAGTTTACACGCTTCTTTAATTATTACAAAAAAGCAAAAGATCTTAATCAAAACGCTGTTGCAGCGTTTAAAGAAGAGTCTGGCGATACAACACGTTACTTTATAAACGTAGGTCGTAAAGACGATTTTGACTGGATGAAGCTTAAGGACTTCTTAAAAGAAATGACAGGTTTAGGTCAAGACGGGATATACCGTGTAGATTGTAAAGACGCTTTCTCATTCTTTAATACAGATACAGAGCATAAAGAAAAAGTACTTGCACTCTTTGAAGATTATCAACTTGATGGTCGTCGTGTAAGTGTAGAAGAGACACAAGGCGGCGGAGGTCGCGGTGGTAACCGTGGCGGTGGCGGAAGAGGCCGTAGCGGCGGTGGCCGTAGAGGTGGCAATGATGGCTTTAGAGGTGGTCGTAGCGGTGGTCGTAGCGGTGGCGGTGATCGTCGTCGTAGCGGTGGTGATCGTGACAGATCAGACAGAAAACGTAGTGACCGTCGTGGCGGTGACCGTGATCGCAAGCCTAGCTATGGAGAAGATCAAGGAAGATCTAGAAATCGCTCAGAAAGATCTAGTAGATCAGAAGGCAGATCAGATCGTAGAGGACCAAGTCGCACTCCAGACAGAGCTACAGAAGGTAACAAAAGCCCATTTTCTGGAAAAAGACGCCGTCGCAGCTAGCCTAAAGTGTTAGAATTATTGTAAAAGTTAAATTTTGGTATGGTTTTCTCATAGGATTGCATAAATTGCTACTCTATATGATGAAAACCATACTTTTTTTATTGCTACTTGCCGTATGCACAGTAGGATACTCGCAAGAACCAGCTACCCCAACTGGAGAAACTTCTACAAAGGAGCTTCAAGATGGATTTATAGATGGTAAAGTTTTAAGCAGCAGTACAGATATTGCTTTACAAAACGTAAATATTCTCAACCTTTCAAACTTTAAAGGAGCTACTACAGATAAGCTAGGTAACTTTGACATTAAGGCTGCCGTAAATGATACATTATACTTTTCATATTTAGGTTATAAATCGCTCAAAGTAAGAGTAAGTTCTGACTGGATAAAATATGGAGATGTAAAGATTAAAATGACAGAGATAGGCATTGCACTAGAAGAAGTGGTTGTAGAAGAGATAGAACTTACCGGCTACTTAGAGATAGATGCAAAGAGAATCCCTATTTACAGCAACCAGCGCTATAGCATTTCTGGTCTTAACTCTGGTTATGAAGTAGGTCAAGGACAGCCTGGTGCCGTGTCACGCGTGCTGAGCTCTATTTTTAACCCTGCAGATTTTCTTTACAATATATTCAGCCGTAAGAAAGGACAATTGCGAAAGCTACGCCAGATGAAAGAAGATGACAAAGTGCGTAACCTTCTTGAACGTAAATTTGACCGCGAGACTCTAGGCGCTCTACTTCAAATAGACCGTGTAGATATAGATGCTATATTAAAGAATTGTAGCTATTCAGATAACTTTATAATGACTGCAAATGACCTTCAGATTCTAGATGCCATAAGTGAGTGTTATGAAGAGTATCGTGTCTTACAAAATAAAGATTAAGAGATTTAATTACGCTTTCGCGAAAACGTACTCCTACCCTCTTTCATCTAGATAGCGCTGCTCAATGCGCTCTACATCTTTAATCATTTTACGAGTCCAGGCTATTTTTTTATCAAAAAGTTCTTGCTCAGAAAACCTCCAGTCTACAGCCGAAGATTTGAGCTTAGTCATTATATGCTGTAATGTTATTGCCGCCGAAACTGAAATATTGAGACTCTCAGTAAAGCCTACCATAGGTATATAAATAAAATCGTCTGCCTCCTCCATCACGAGGTCGCTTAAACCTTCTGTCTCTCTCCCAAAAAATATAGCAGCCTTCTCTGTCACATCAAACTCTTCTAGTCTGTATGCATCTTTATGTGGTGAGGTCGCAACAATCTTATACCCTTGCTCACGCAATGATTTTATACAACTAGAAGCACTATTGTGACGCGCTACATCTACCCATTTTTGAGCCCCCATAGCAATCTCACGATCTATACGCTTTGCGTTTACCTCCTCTATAACGTGCAGTTCTTGTACTCCAAAAGATTCACAGCTACGTATTACAGCACTTGTGTTGTGTAATTGATATACATCCTCTACAGCCACGGTAAAATGTGTTGTGCGCTCGCGTAATACTTTATCAAATAATTGTACGCGACGTTCGGTTAAAAAAGATTGCAGGTAGGTTAAAAGGTCTTGATCCATTAAAAATTGTTTACAGGGTAAAGATACTGTACTTTTAAAGTGTAAAAAACCTATTGAGGAGTATGCAAAAAGTTGTTGTATTATCTGGCGCTGGTATGAGTGCAGAGAGCGGTCTTAAAACCTTTAGAGATACAAATGGTCTTTGGGAAGGTCACGATGTTATGCAAGTGGCCACACCAGAAGGCTGGAAAGCAAACCAAGAGCTTGTTTTGAGATTTTACAATGAGCGCAGGAAGCAACTACTAGAAGTCTTACCTAACCAAGGTCATTTTGATCTTGTAAAACTAGAAGAAGCCTATGATGTACATATCATCACTCAAAATGTAGATGATTTACACGAGAGAGCGGGTAGCTCGCAAGTGATACACCTACACGGCGAATTATTTAAGGTGCGCAGCTGTAAAGACCCATCTCAAGTTTTAGAATGGAAAAAAGATTTAAGAACTGGTGATTTATGTCCACTAGGAGACCAGCTTAGACCGCATATTGTTTGGTTTGGGGAAGAAGTACCGCTTATGGAAGATGCTGCACATATTATTAGTCAGGCAGATTATATCATCATAGTAGGCACCTCAATGCAAGTATATCCCGCTGCTGGACTCATTACACTAGCTCAACCAGATGCAGAAGTGTTCTTTATTGACCCTGCACCATCTATCACACAAAAAAAGGGACTGACGATACTCCCAGAGAGAGCAACAACAGGAGTTAAAAAAGTGGTAGATACACTTCTTTCTAAATAAACTAACAATTGACACTTAACGAGCTTTATAAAGATCTAGACTACGTCAATCACAGTCGTGAGAAGCGCGCCTACTATGCGCAACTTATTGTTGATAATCCTGATGCAATGAGACACGTACTAGAAATTCTATTTATGGTAGATGACCCAAGGTCTAATCGTGCTGGATGGCTTGCGGAGTTTGCTATAAAAGAAGATGTGACCATTATTCTCCCCCATCTAGACTACTTTACATCTCATATGCACACAGTCTATCAAGATTCTGCTCTCAGACCGGTTGCTAAAATTTGTGAATACCTTACCACCGCATATTATAAATACGAGCATCCAGAAACCAAAAAGAAACTTTTATCAAATCACAAGAATCATATTACAGAATGCGGGTTTGACTGGTTAATCACAGATCAAAAGGTCGCTGTAAAGGCTTATACTATGTCTACATTGTTTTATTTAGGTACCGAAATAGACTGGATACATCCTGAATTACAACGAATTATGGAAGACGGATATCATACCGGGAGTGCAGCTTTTAAGGCCCGATGCAGACACGTTAATAAATGGATTAAAAAATTCAATAAACTGCAATCTTAACACTGTCAAACGCAGTAAAATCAACGACTACATAATCTAATGTTTAAAGAAAAGTTAAAAGTAGTTAAAGATGAGATTTTAACACTTAAAACTTTCTTAATCCTGTTATATTTGGGCTTTAAACACAAAAACTTCTTATGATTTTACGTACACTATTTATTGCTGGTTTCCTACTAACGGCAACAGTTTCAACTGGACAAAATACTTTTGGAGGCGGCGGCTCTTCTACATCTGCAAATTCTGTTTTTAATCAGAAAATGAACCTTGGATATAAAGCTGGAGCAAATCGCGTTGAAGATAAAAAAATAGATGGATCACCTTATCTTTTTGAAAATTGGGATCGTGCTGCAACGGTTGTAACAAAGGCCGGTGAAAATCTAAAAATTGAAAATGTAAACTTTGACGGCAGAAGAAATAAAATTGTTGCAAAAATCAATAAAGATTCTATTTACACATTTAACTCTCTCGCGGTTGATAAGGCTATTATTAATGGTAAAACTTTTGTAAATATAGAATCTCCTAATAGTGCTGTCATAAAAGTTTACGAACTTGTTGTAGAAACACCAGAATTTAAAATATTAAAAGATCACGTAGTAGATATAAACGAGGGAAGCTCAAACCCAATGCGTGGTACAACGGTTGCTCGTTACATACCTAGAGAGTTTTATATGCTTCTTAAAAAAGATAGTTTCGAAAAATTTAGTCTTAGAAAGAAGAAAGTACTTAAGCTTCTTGCTGCACAAGAAGAAAAAGTAAAAACCTTCGTAGATGAAAATGATTTAAATTATAAAAACGAAGAAGACCTTAATAAGATAATGGAATTTTACACAGGTCTGTAAAAGCAATAACCTACATACTAAAAAAGCCGCCTACTGGGCGGCTTTTTTAGTATGTAGATAGTAATTATAATTATCTATACATTCGCAGTACGACCAGATTTATATGTATAAAAATTTTCTAGCCGCTGTAGGCCTTTTGTGCTGTAGTTTTATGTTTGCTCAGGAGAGTAATCCTTTTGAAGTAGAGCTCAACTACTTTTATGGGAGTATATTGAGACACAACAAAGACATCACATCGCTCATAACCGGGCATCCAGAGGGGTTGATTTTAAGTTATAACAAAAAAACCTACGGGAATAAAGAATGGTCCAGAAGATATAATTACCCTGACTACGGATTTACATTTGCCTATCAAGATCTTAAAAATGACAACCTAGGCAAGACCTATAACGCCCTAGCGCATTACAGTTTCTACTTTCTTAACCGGAAACTTATGTTTAGAGTTGGTCAAGGTATCGGGTATACTACAAATCCTTTTGACATTGATACCAATGTAGCAAATAACGCCTATGGGTCAAGGTTTTTTAGCGCCACACTTGTAATGCTTAACTACAAGCAACCTATCACTCCACAAATATCTTTACAAACAGGACTTACCTTTTTACACGGGTCAAATGGTAATTTTAAAGCACCTAACACAAGTACAAACACGCTAGCAATAAACACAGGTGTGGTTTATACAAATAAACCGATTCCAGACTATATACCCAGAGGATCTAGAGAGCGCTATACAGAACCTATAGGTTTTAATTTTGCTCTTAATATGGGACTTAACGAGAGTGATTATGTAGGGCTGGGTCAAGAACCATTCTTAATCTTGACTGCTTATGCAGATAAGAGATTGAGCAAAAAAAGTACCATTCTTGCTGGAGGAGAATTCTTTGTTTCAAAATTCTTAAAGAATGAAATTGAGTTTCTATCTGTAGCTTTCCCCTCATTTGGTGTTACAAAAGACCAAGATTGGAAACGAGCGGGCGTATTTGTTGGTCACGAATTGCGATTTAATAAAACCGCACTTATGACGCACGCCGGTTATTATGTGTACTATCCTTATGATTTTGAAGGTAGGTTCTACCAGCGCGTGGGGCTTAAACACTATATACAAGAAAAATACTTTGTTTCTGCTGCCGTAAAAACGCACGGAGCAAAAGCCGAGGCCGTAGAATTTGGATTAGGAATACGATTATGATGACAACAAACTTGAGATTTATAAGAGCTATATATACGCTTTCGCGAAAGCGTAACACCTTCCTACTCGCACTACTGCTAGCAATTTTAATTTCTTGCGACTCTGAAGATGCAAATGATTGTTTTCAAACAGATGGAGATATCATAACGTATACTCTTGATGTGGATACATTTTCAAAAATTCAAATGGAAGATGACATACGCGTTATACTCAAAGAAGGACCTCAACAAGAAGTTATCGTTGAAACTGGTGAAAATCTAGTGCCAGACCTCAATCTATTTGTAGAACAAGAAACACTTGTACTGCAAAACTTAAATGGTTGTAATTTTTTACGCGAGTATGGAAGGACACTTGTGACTGTAACTTCACCAAATATCACTCGCATACGCCAGGCGTCTGCCTTTGAGATTACCAGTGAGGGTTTACTCAACTATGAATCATTAACTATTGTGAGCAACTCAACTCCTAACAGTCTTAACATTACAGATATTAATAAAAGTGGTGCTGTGACGCTCCATATAAACAGTACCAACCTGGTGGTTTCGGCAAATGGATCAAGTAATATTACAATGTCTGGAAGTGTTGAAACGGCATCTATAAACTTTAGCGATGAGTTTCCGCAATTCAATGGTAGAAACCTTGAGATAGGTGATTTGACCTTTAACCATACCAGTGCTGCACAAATGGTAGTAAATCCTCAAAACAGCCTGCAAGGCGTTATAAAAGCCACAGGAGACCTTATATCTGTTACAGAACCGCCACTAGTCGATGTAAATGTGCTTTTTACAGGACAATTAATTTTTGAGGATTAGATTAATTACAATATCTTAAACACTTTGTATATTAAAAACAAATTAACACTAATACTAAAATAATGGTAAAAGCAAAATATCAAAACGTTCTTGACCTAGGAGAAAAACTTAACATCCAGAACGGAGATGTAAAAGAAGAAAATGGAGTCCTTCACGTAACAGGTACTGCAACAAATCAATATGAGAAAAACCAACTTTGGGATGCTATAAAAGCGGCTGGAGGAGAAAATCCAAGTGATATTGTAGCAGACATTAAAGTTGCAGATACATCTGTTTATGCACGTCATACAGTAGCGAGTGGAGACACATTAGGCAAGATTGCAAAGCATTATTATGGAGACGCAATGAAGTACAAAGAGATCTTTGAAGCAAATGCAGACATTCTTAAAAACCCAGATGTTATACATCCAGATCAGGAATTAGTAATTCCAAACCTAGGATAATATAAAACATTCCTCAAAGAATTATATTCATAAAAAAGCTCCCTATTTGGGAGCTTTTTACATTTTAGTCTAAGCTAAAATTTTTGTGCTAAATATTCATAATCAGATACTTACAGATACTATATGAATAAATAGTTTATATTTAAAATTATCCTAATCCTGAGATGTAATTACCATAAAGATCATTAAAACGCATTCCTGTGGTGAGTTTATACTTGCTCAGTTTTTTATATTCTACAAGTCCAAAAAGGATAAACTCTTTTAAGAAATAGCGGTCCTCTTCTACTGTTTCGGGCTGATATTTATTTACGAGTTCTTCTAAAGGTGTAATGCTGTCTAGCATTAATTTGTATTCCTTGTCAGTTAAATTATCTTCAAGCTCAAAACCACTTTGTTCAAAGAACCAAGCTAAGACATCACCATAAGGATCTTCTTGATTATCTTTTACAAGCTTTTCGATCTTTGGGAAATAATCATCAAAAAGTGATCGCGTTGCATCACCTATAAGAATTTTTGCAACCTCATCTGCTCCCTCTTGTTCTCCTTCATATACTAATTCTACCTTTCCGGTAATCGCAGGAATGATGCCCATAAGATCAGAATATCGTATTGTAGTAGTTGTATCTCCAGATAACAACATACGACGCTCTGCTGTACTCATTAAGTTTTCAAATGCCGTTATACTCATACGTGCACTTATACCACTCTTTTCATCTATATACTCGCTCTCTCTAGCCACAAAGCCTATCTCTTCTATAAGATCTTTTACTAGATTAGGTACGTGTACTTTCGTTTTCTGGCGCTCGTCTAGATTTGCTTCTTGATCTGTTATAGTACGCGCGATAGCCACTGTTTCTGGATAGTGAGTAAGTATCTGAGAGCCTATACGGTCTTTAAGTGGAGTAACTATGCTTCCTCTGTTTGTATAATCTTCTGGATTTGCAGTAAAAACAAACTGCATATCAAGCTGTAGTCTCAATTTAAAGCCGCGTATTTGAATATCACCTTCTTGTAGAATATTAAACAAAGCCACTTGTATACGTGCTTGTAAATCTGGCAACTCGTTGATTACAAAAATTGACCTGTTTGCACGAGGAATCATTCCGTAGTGTATCACGCGGTCATCTGCATAACTTAATTTAAGGTTTGCTGCTTTTATAGGATCTACGTCACCCACTATATCTGCAACAGTTACATCTGGTGTTGCAAGCTTCTCTGCAAAGCGCTCAGATCTATGTACCCAGTCGATAGGTGTGTCATCTCCTTTTTCCTTAATAAACTCTGTAGCATACCTTGAGATAGGGTTAAGCGGATCATCATTAATTTCTGAACCTGCTACTATAGGCATCCACTCATCAAGGAGGTTTACCATCTGTCTTGCAAGTCTAGTTTTTGCCTGGCCACGTAGTCCTAATAGATTGATATTATGTTTACTTAATATGGCTCTTTCTAGTTCTGGTATAACAGTGTGCTCATAACCGTGTATACCTGTAAATGTAGGTGTACCAGCTTGTAGTTTTGATATAAGGTGCTCGCGCAACTCTTCTTTTATACTTCTGGATGTCCACGCTGCTTTTTTAAGAGCTCCTAGTGTTTTTATTTCTGAATGATTCATAGCTATTCTTGTTTTACCTCATCTCACAATGAGGTATCTATTCTTTTTTTACAATTATTTTATTCTCTTCTTTCTGTTGCTTTCATAATCTTGAAAGATCATCTCCCCTAGACCTTGCAGTCCTGTATAGAACGCTTTACCTTGGTTTGCCTCAGTAAAATTATCTACAAACTGTTGCAGGTAAGGATCATTTGCAATCATAAAAGTGGTGATAGGTATATGAAGCTTACGAGCTTGTCTAGCCATACTGTAACACTGGTTTACAATATACTCGTCTAGTCCATTTGGATTTTTATAGTAGCGCCCATCTTTAAGCTTTATACAAGACGGTTTACCATCTGTAATATTAAAGATCTGTTTATTTGAGTTACGCTTACGTCTCAAGATATCCATAGCGAGGTTAAGACCTGCTACTGTGTTAGTGTGATAAGGACCCACTTGCAAATACGGTAAATCTTTAATTTTAATAGGCCAGGCATCATTACCATATACGATAATATCTAAAGAGTCTTTGGGATACCTCGTTGTGATGAGCTGTGCAAGTGCCATCGCTACCTTTTTAGCTGGAGTAATACGGTCTTCTCCATAGAGTATCATACTGTGTGATATATCTATCATAAGTACGGTACTCATTTGTGCCTTAAAGTGGGTTTCTTCTACCACGAGGTCGCTTTCGCGTAAGCGGAAATCTTCCGCACCATTATTAATTTGGGCATTACGCAAACTTTCTGTCATAGAGATGCGCTCTAGCCCATCACCAAAGCGATACTCGCGATAGTCACCAGTATGCTCATCACCTCTACCGTTAAGTTTTGACCTGTGGTTACCCTGGGAGCTCTTTTTAAGCTTCCCAAAAATTTGATCTAAAGCTCTCTTACGTATGGCGCGCTCTGTCTTCTCTGTGATAGCCGTGCCGTTATTACCGTCTGGCTTAATTTCTTCTCGTATGTAGCCTTTGTCTTTAAGCTCCTGTACAAAGTCATCTAAGGTATACTCATCGTTTGTGAGTTTATATTCTTTATCAAGCTCTTTAAGCCAGTCCATCGCCTCGTCAAAATCACCAGAGGTGTGGGTGATGAGCTCTTGAAATATATCAAGCAGCTGATCAAAAAGGGATTTTTGCGGAGCGTCATAGGTTTTGAATACAAAACCACTCCTATTTTGTTGTTTTCTCATAGCCGTATAAAATTACTACCTAATAGGTCAATAAAAAAGCGCCTCGACAGAGGCGCTTCTTAATTCTTTATTAAATGTGGGTTGTAATTACTTCCCTTTAGGCATAATTACAGTGTCTATAGCGTGTATTACTCCGTTTGAAGCATCTACATCTGTCATAATAATTACAGATGTCCCGCCTTTTGCGTCCTTAATAACAACGTTTTCTCCGTCCATCATTAAAGTAATTTGTTCTCCCATCACAGTGTTTGTACTAAAAGAACCATTGTTCTTTTTAATAGCAGCAACTACGTCTCCAGCCATATACTCACCAGCTACTACGTGGTATGTTAAGATATCTGTTAACATTGCTTTGTTTTCTGGCTTTACTAGAGTACCTACAGTTCCTTCTGGTAGTTTTGCAAAAGCATCATTTGTAGGTGCAAATACAGTAAATGGTCCTGTACTAGATAAAGTCTCTACAAGTCCTGCTGCTTTTACAGCTGTTACTAGCGTTGTGAAATTTTCATTACCTACAGCGATATCTACTATGGTACCTGGCTCTTCTACCACAGGCTCTTCTAGTTCTACTACTGCTTGTGCAACTTCCTCATTTGTTTCTGTTGCTTTTTCTTTAGTTCCATCGGCGCAAGAAGCAAATAATAATCCTGCTGTTGCTGCCATTAATAAAATCTTTTTCATAACAATTGGTTTTTTTTATTTGTTCAAAGATATATTCATATTCTTAAACAAAAAGCTAATGTTATACCAATGTCTTGTTAATTATTTCATAAGACCTTATTAGGGATGCAATTACGCTTTCGCGAAAGCGTGAATAAAACCTTTAAAACATAGCGCATCCATTAACAACTATTTAAGAAATTAAGATTGTCTTTTAATTAACTTTAGTCCCTTGACCGAAAGGTCATTATAATTCAACCAAAATTTTATAATGAAACAACTCTTCTCACTCCTACTGCTATGCATCTGCACAGTAGTATCTGCTCAAAAACTTGATATGTCCTTGCTCAAGGATGTACAACCCCGTAACATAGGCCCAGGCGGTATGTCTGGACGTGTGACTGCTATAGATGTGGTTACAGATAATCCAGATGTAATGTATGTAGGTACAGCTTCTGGAGGTTTATGGAAATCTACTTCTGGCGGAATAAAATGGGATCCTGTTTTTGAAAACGAGCTAACAGCATCTATAGGAGCGGTAGCGATACAGCAATCTAACCCATCTGTGATATGGGTAGGTACAGGTGAAGGAAACCCACGTAACTCCCTTAATGGTGGTTATGGTGTTTATAAATCACTAGATGGCGGTAAGACGTGGCAATCTATGGGACTAGAAAAAACCCGTCACATACACCGTGTTATTATTGACCCTACTAATCCAGATGTGGTTTATGTGGGTGCTATAGGTTCTCCTTGGGGAGAACACCCAGAACGTGGTGTTTTTAAAACGACAGATGGTGGTAAGACTTGGAACAAGATTTTATTTACAAACATCAAGTCTGGTGTGGCAGATATGGTTATGGACCCTACAAATCCTAATAAACTTATTGTAGCAATGTGGGAGCACAAACGTGACCCCTGGTTCTTTAAGTCTGGTGGTGAAGGTTCTGGTATGTATATGACGCACGATGGTGGTGACACTTGGAAAGAGCTTACAGATCAAGATGGACTTCCTAAAGGAGAACTAGGTCGTATAGGTCTCTCTATTGCGCCTGGAAGCCCTAACGTGGTATATGCGCTTGTAGAGGCAAAGAAGAATGCATTGTACCGCTCTAATGATGGTGGCTTTAACTGGAAAAAGATTAATGACAAGAGTGATATAGGCAACAGACCGTTTTACTATAGTGATATACACGTAGATCCTCAAAATGAAAATCGTGTGTTTTCTGTATTTACTTATGTAAACGTATCTGAAGATGGTGGGAAGAATTTTGACCAACTTATGGGCGCTTATGGAGTAGATAACGGGGTACACCCAGATCACCACGCCTGGTGGATACACCCTAATAATGGTAAGTTTATGATGGACGGTAATGACGGTGGTCTTAACATCACAAAAGATGGTGGTAAGACGTGGCGCTTTATAGGTAACTTACCTGTAGCTCAGTTTTATCACATTAATGTAGATAATGAGTTTCCTTATAATGTATATGGAGGTATGCAAGATAATGGATCGTGGAGAGGACCTGCCTATGTATGGAAAGCTCAAGGAATACGTAACGATTACTGGCAAGAAATCTCTTTTGGAGATGGTTTTGACGTAGTACCAGATCGCGATGATAGCCAGTACGGGTGGTCTATGAGTCAGCAGGGGTTTGTGAGCCGTTATGATTACAAAACAGGAAATAACTATGGTGTTAAGCCTACACACCCAGATGCAGATGTAAAACTTCGTTTTAACTGGAACAGTGCTATTAATATCGATCCTTTTGATAACAGTACCATATACTTTGGTAGTCAGTTTGTACACAAGTCTACAGATAAGGGACTCACTTGGGAAGTAATCTCTCCAGACCTTACTACAAACGACCCAGAGAAACAAAAGCAATCTGAATCTGGTGGTCTTACTATGGATGCCACCGGTGCAGAAAATCACACTACCATACTTGTTATAGAACCTTCTCCGCTTGAAAAAGATATGTTTTGGGTAGGTACAGACGATGGCCGTGTACATTACACTACAAATGGCGGATCATCATACACAGAAGTGTCTAATAACTTAAAGGGGTTACCTAAAGGAAGCTGGATTGTACAAATTAAAGCAAGTGACAAGAATAAAGGAGAAGCGCTTCTAGTTGCAAACGACTATAGACGCTTTAACTACGCTCCTTATGCCTACAGAACCATAAATTATGGTAAAAGCTGGACGCGCATTGTAGATGAAAATGATGTGCAGAGTTATGCATTATCAATTATAGAAGATCCAGAAGAAAAGAATCTTTTGTTCTTAGGTACAGATGACGGTCTTTATGTGTCTATTGATGCTGGTAACAACTGGCAGAAATGGACTAAAGGATTCCCTACTACTTCGGTAAAAGATTTAGTAATTCACCCTAGAGAGCACGATCTTGTCATTGGGACCTTTGGGCGTGCAGCCTGGGTTCTTGATGATATAAGACCACTGCGTAAGATAGCGAGTGATAGAAGTACGCTTTCGCGAAAGCTACAACTCTTCACCCCTCCTACTGCATATGACGCATCATACCAGCAACCTACGGGAAGTCGTTTTGGAGCAGATGCCATCTATAACGGTGAGAACAGAAAAAGCGGTGCGCAAATCGCTTACTATGTTACCAAACAAAAAGTAGATAAAAAGAAAAAAGGCGACGATAAAGATGCCGAAGAAGCAGATGAGACAAAAGTAACTTGGGATTCTATCCACCTCAAAATATATGATGGAGCAAGACAGATACGCCACCTCAAATGGAAAACTCCAGACAGCACAGGTATTTATAAAACTACTTGGTATATGAATGAGTCTGGTGGTGATCGCCCATCTAGAAGCATAAGAAAACGTAAGAATGAACCTAGAGGGGTTTCTGTAAAACCAGGAACTTATAAACTTGTAATGCAGTATGGAGATCAAACAAGCGAGAGCGCTATCACAGTAGAGAGTGACCCAAGGTATGATGTGCCACAAAAAGCAATAGACGATAGTTACAATGCTGCCAAAGATCTTGAAGCGATGACTCAAGTAGCCGCAGATGCTGTAAAACAACTTGTAGAAAGCAAGAACCTTGCAAATGATTACAAGAAAATGATTAACAAACTTGATGATAAAAAGGCGTATAAAGATGAGCTAGCCTCTATAAAAGATATGGATAAGCGCATAGATGAAGTAATCGCATTATACATAGGTAAGGTAGATAAAAGGCAGGGTATCACACGTAATCCAGAAATCACAGTGATGAATCGTATAGGTGCTGCCAGTGGTTATGTACGTAGTCGCCCTAACGGACTTACTACTACAGAGACTACACTAATGTCACACGCACGTAATGAGCTACAGAGCGCTCTAGAGAAGACTAATACATTCTTTAGCACAGAGTGGGCACCATTTGAAACAACGCTAAAAGCTATGGATGTAAGTAGCTTTAAAGAGATAAAAACGTTTAAATTAAACTAAGTATGAAAAAGCTTTTAGCCTTAATACTATCATTCTCATCCCTTGTATCATTACAAGCCCAAGACCGTGGCGAAGATGATCTAGGCGCGTGGGCAATGATATTCACAAATAATAGAATATCAGAAAAGCTAAGCATACACGCAGAGGCACAGTATAGAACGTATGAGTTTGGGAGTAACTTTAATCAGTTACTCCTGCGTACGGCTCTTAACTACCATATATCAGACAAGGCTATGGCTTCTTTTGGGTATGGTAACATCACCACAGACACAAACTTTCTTGAGTTTGCAGGCGAAGAGAATGTAAATGAAAATCGTCTGTACGAGCAGTTTGTTCTTAAAAATAGTCTTGGCAAGTTTAACTTTAGCCATAGATATCGACTAGAGCAACGTTTTATAAATAGACCTGCTGGTGAGAACACAACAGAGCATAGAGCGCGTTACTTTTTACGAGTAACTTATCCTCTTAATAATAAATGGTTTCTAACCGCTTATGATGAGATTTTTATAAATCTGCAGAATGACTTTTTTGGACAGAATAGACTGTACGGTGCTTTAGGCTACAACTTTAGCGAGAACCTAAGTGCACAAATGGGATATCTCAAAAATGATTTTGCGGTAGACACTTATGACAGGTTTCAACTCGCTGTTTTTATAAAAACAGACTGGCGAAAGTCAAAATCATAATACTAATTTTAAAAAGCCTCAATTATCAATTGAGGCTTTTTTATATTCTTTCTTTTTTAAGCGGTAAAACTTTCCAGTAAGACACACATCTCCATAACCACTCTAAAGGCCCAAATTTAAAATAACGGAGCCATAAATTACTCACTAACACTTGCAAGCAAAAGATTACAATTGCAAGCACTAAAGTTTCAAAAGGACTTAGTCGCTCATATAAACTTAAACCGCTAGAGGTAAATATAAATAAGCTTATTACACTCTGTAATATATAATTGGTTAATGCCATTCTCCCTACGTGTCTAAGTGGTAAAACCATCTTTTTGAAAATAGTGTGCTTATAAAGTGAGATAATAAGCCAGACATAAAAAAGTGCTGTGAGGACATCACATAGTTCTTGAAAATAAATAAGTGTACTTCTCCGGACATCTATTTTCCACAATACTGTATCCCAGGTAAAAAATAAAAATATGACCCTATAGATGGTAATTACTACAAACGTTATAAGAATAGGGCGTTTTATACGAAGTGCAGAATCTTCAAGCCTATGTAACACTCCTTCCCTGCCTAATAGAAATCCTATCAAAAACATTGCGAAAGCCTTAGGAGCTAAAAACACATAAAGCACCCCAACATTACTCTTGTATTCTTGTATACGTAGTATTACATTATCATAATAACTTCCGCTTCTTATTGTTGCTCTTATATCATCTGGTGTGTAGGTAGATAAATAGGACATCATATCATAACCTACCCATTTCATTAAATATGTCGCTACTGAGTTATAAAAGGGAAAGAATAAAAGTAGCACTGCACATATTACCAAGTAGCTGTTCTTAAACCTTGCCGCAACAAGTGTTAAAAGACCTAGAATCGCATATAGATGTATCACATCACCACTCCAAAGAAATATAATATGTAATACCCCAAACATAAATAAGGCAAACATTCTTCTATAAAAGAAAAAATGGCCTATTCCCTTGCGTTTCATACTTGCGAGCTGGATACTTACCCCAACACCAAAGAGTAATGAAAATATTGGAAAGAACTTTGAGTAAAAGAATAACTGCTTTACTCTTACAGCTAGACTGTCAAGAATGCTGGTAAATTGCTCTGCGAATGCATCACCATTTATAAACGTGCAATTCATTATCTCTATGTTTACTACAAAAATTCCAAAGATTGCAAAGCCTCTAAGTATATCAAGTAATACTATTCTGTGATTTTGATTTACAGGTGATAACATAAAAGTAAGATGACTTTATAGAATTTTTGCGTTTCTAAATGTACTATTTGCTCTTTAATATTTGTAATTTAAAAGCTTTTAAGATAGGTTATCTTTTGAATAACGACTTACACTATCTAACCATAAAACAACCATATGAGATCAAGTAAAATAAACTTTACAAATGCACACGGAGAAGTATTGGCTGGAAGATTAGATCTACCCGCAAATCAAGACCCACATAACTTTGCCATTTTTGCACATTGCTTTACCTGTACAAAAGATTTTAGTGCTGTGCGCAATGTAAGTAGAGCACTTGCCTCTCAAGGTTTTGGCGTGTTACGCTTTGATTTTACGGGTTTAGGTGACAGTGATGGTGACTTTGCAGATACAAACTTCTCTAGTAATGTAGATGATCTCATAAGCGCTACAGATTTTCTTACCAAAGAATACAAAGCGCCCTCTCTACTTGTAGGACACTCGCTAGGTGGTGCTGCAGCAATTTTTGCAGGTGGTAAAATTGATACAATAAAGGCCGTCGCAACTATAGGAGCGCCTAGCAACCCAGTACACGTACAAAAGCAACTAGGCTCTCAGCTTTCAGTAATAAAAGAAAAAGGTCAGGCTAATGTAAAACTCGCAGGGCGTGACTTTACTTTTAAAAAGCAGTTTATAGATAACTTAGAAGAAAACTCTTGTGTAGAAGCTGCTCGTAACTTGCACGAGGCTTTACTTATACTCCACTCTCCACAAGATGCAACAGTTTCTATAAAAAATGCCGAAGAAATATACAACGCCGCGCATCACCCTAAGAGTTTTGTAACTCTGGATGGATCTGAGCATTTACTTATTGACAAAGAAAATGCTGCTTACGTAGGTAAAATTATCGCTGGATGGGCTGCGAGATATATACCACAACCTGTTCAAGAGACCATAAAAACCACCTTTCAAGTGGTGGCAAGCCTAGATGAAGAAGATGGGTTTACAACCTTACTAAAACTGGGCAATCACCATATGAAAGCAGACGAGCCTGTACGCGTAGGCGGAAACGACTATGGCCCTACCCCATATGAGTTGCTCGCAGGTAGTCTCTCTGCCTGTACCGCAATGACCATACAGATGTATGCAAAGCGTAAAAAGTGGGCGGTAGAAAATGTTGAGGTACACACAAGTTATAGTAAAACCCACGCTCAAGATTGTGTTGACTGCGAAGAAAACCCTTCGGCAAAGATTGATACCTTTCACCGTGAGATCAAAATCACTTCAGATCTTGATGAGAAGCAACTCAATCGTCTTTTACAAATAGCAGATAAATGTCCAGTACACAAAACTCTTCATAGCGAGACTCAAGTAATAACTACGCTTAGATAGGATTACGCTTTCGCGAAAGCGCATTTATAACCATACACCTCATTATCTAGTTAAAAATCAAAACATCACAAATCATACAAGTACAACTCCAAAAAGGAGGCTTCATTTTGCCTGAAAAACTGGGTGATGAGTGGGCTAATGCCGGCCATAAGCGGGTCTTGCTTAAAGCAAGTAGTGATACAAATACACTAGAAACACATATTGCTTTACGTAAAATGAAAGGTGTGTACTGGGTACTATTTGGAAAACAGCATCATAAAACTTTAAAAATTGAGCCTTTAGACATCTTTAGTATCCAACTCATAGAAGATAACACTAAGTATGGTGTAGTTACTCCAGAGGCTTTTGACGCAGTTTATGATAGCGACCCAGACGGTGCGTCAATTTTTGAATCGCTTACAGATGGTAAAAAAAGAGGTCTTATCTATCAAGTAAAGCGCTATAAGAGTGAGCAAACACAAGTAGACAAAATGCTTATACTCTTTGAAAACCTTAAACGAGGTATACGTGACCCAAGACAACTATTTAAAACAGGCTAATATTAAATAATTGTAAAGTATTGACAATCACGCGCAACGTATATGTAGTTATTGCATCTAGAGTAAAAACTATATTATATGAAACATTTGTGTATCCTACTACTTGTATGTATCACCTCTCTAAGCTGCGTCACAGACAGAACCAGCGATGATGTAGATACTGTTGATCTATTAACAAACTATGATGCGATTACTCTTGATCGCCCTACGTTTGAGGCCAGCGTCACTCTCGAAGACGCAAGAAGCATTATAAACTCGGGTAAAATCTATGTATTTAATGGTTTACTGTTTGTAAACGAAAAGAACAAAGGCTTTCACGTTTTTGATAACGAGAACCCTTCTTCTCCAGTTGCTCTTGCTTATATAAAAGCACCTGGAGCTACAGATCTTGCTATAAAGAATGAGGTATACTACATAAATCAAGCTGTAGACCTTATTGCTGTTACTTATGATAAACAAACAGCAAACCTACAGGTGACAAAACGCATTAGAGAAGTTTTTCCTCCTAAAGTGTCTCCAGATGGCTTTGTACACAATATCCCAGATGGAGAAATTATCATTGATTACGAACTTGAAGATTAAATAAGATGAAAAAGTATATATATATAATTGCCCTAGTAATTATTGCACTAGGATGTAGTTCTGACGGGACTAGCAGTGGAGAATCTTTAAGCACAGCAGATAGTGTAGGTCAAGGTGGCTCACTTGCAACCTTTGTTATAAAAGGAAATTATCTCTACACAGTAGATAATGAAGATCTAAATGTATTTAACATCACAAATACATCAGAACCTGTATTAGTAAACACTGTACGCATAGGTTTTGATATCGAGACATTATTTAGCTACAGAAATTACCTCTATATAGGATCTCGCAACGGGATGTTTATCTATGGTGTAGATAGTCCAGAGTTTCCAGAACAATTATCTTCAGTACAACATTTTACTTCTTGTGATCCTGTGGTTGCAAATGATCAATATGCATTTGTAACCCTATGGAGTGATTTGGGCTGTAATGGTTTTGTAAATCAACTAGAGGTGTATGATGTGACAGATGTTCTTAATCCTGTTCTTATTAATGTGCGCGAACTTACATTCCCAAAAGGGTTAGGTCTATATGGTGATTACCTTATCGTATGTGATGATGAGATTAAAATATTTGATGTGTCAAATCCTGCAGAGTCTACACTAGTACACGCTATAGATAAGCTTGCTTTTGATGTGATTATACAAGGAGATTTACTCATAGCCGTGGGAGAAACTGGTGTATATCAATATAGCCTTGATGCTCAAGATATCACAAACACATCACAATTAAGCACCATAAGTATCTAAAAGGTTTTATAAAATCTTAGTATTTCTTAAGTTGTCGTGGTATATTAGAGCTAATTAATTACTAATTATCAAAACCAAAAGATGATGAAATACAGATTTATGACAATAGCCTTACTATCTATAGCCACACTAGCGAGTTGTAAAGGTGATAAAAAAGAAAGCGAAGAAGTAATAGAGGTTGTTGAGGAAGAAGAAGTAGAAGTTATGCCAGAGATGCAAAAACTCACTTTAAAACTTGAACCTAAGAGTGACAGTAAAGCTTCTGGAAGTGTTGTTTTTAAAGAAGAAGGCGGTGTTGTAAAATTTACAGCCGTAATAGGTGGACTAGATGAAGGTATGCACGCCATACACATACACGACAAGGCAGACTGTTCAAGCGCAGATGGAAAGTCTACAGGTGGACACTGGAACCCTACAAACGAGCAACACGGTAAGTGGGGCGCAGCAGAGGGATATCATAAAGGTGATATAGGTAACTTCCCAGCAGATGAAAACGGAAACGGAACTATCACAATGAGCACAGACCAGTGGTGTATAGGTTGTGGAGATCCTAAAAAAGACGTTGTAGGTAAAGCAATTATCGTACACCAAGGTACAGATGATTTTACATCACAACCAAGTGGTGCTGCAGGAGCAAGAATTTCTTGCGGTGGGATTATAAAGTAATTTCAGACCATTGAATAGTTAAAATGCTCTTGCTTACCGCAAGAGCATTTTTTTATGAACCATATTCTATTAGTATGCAAGCCTATATATTACTTAGGTAATGCTCGTATAATCTCATCCATACCTAATAAGTTAGTGTGAAGATAGACCCTATTAAATTATAGAAATAGAAGACATAAAAAAAGCCCTCGCAATTGCGAGGGCTTATATATAATAATTAGAAAAGACTATTTCTTTGTTTCTACAACACTTTTATTAAGCGCTTGTGTCATCTCAATAGATAGTGCAGATCTTTCAAACTTCATTTTACCAGACATTGTTTCCAATACACAAGTACCATTATCATTAAGTTCTAAAATCTTACCGTGTAAACCACTTTTTGTAATTACACGATCACCCTTTTTAAGATCTTTATCAAAGTTCTTTTCTTGTTTGAGTTTCTTACGTTGCGGTAATACTATAAAGAATACAATAAATACCGTAAACAGTAAGAGAGGACCTAATATGCCCTGCAATCCTTCACCCATAATTCTTATTTAGCTGCTCCAGCAGCAGGGTTTACAAATGCTTTGATCTTTACAGTCTCTGTACCTCTCTCAGTATTTGCTTTAATTGTTACAGTTTTAGTTACTTGGTTAGTACCGCTACCGTTATATTTTACAAGAAGCTCACCTTTCTCACCTGGTGCAACTGGATTTTTAGAATATTCTGGTACTGTACATCCACAAGAGCTCTTTGCGTCTACAATTACTAGTGGTGCTTTACCTGTGTTAGTAAATGTAAATTTGTGCTCTACAGTGTTTCCCTTTTCGATGTTTCCAAAATCAAATTCAGTCTCATCAAAAGTAATCACTGGGTATGTTGTAGCTTGTGCGTCTCTTGCAGCTGCAACTTCAACATTTTCTTCTTTTACTTTGCTTGCTGCATCTTCTTTACAAGAAGTAAACACCATAGCCGAAAGTACTCCTAATACTAATAAACCTTTTTTCATTGTTGTTTTTTTATAAATAATGATTCGTAAAAATAAGAAAAAGTATACTATTTTAAACCTCTACCCTCTTTCTTTAACCTTTTTTCTCGCTCATATTGTTTTACAAGCTTATCAAGTATACCGTTTATAAAGATGCTACTCTTAGGTGTCGAGTATTCCTTAGAGATTTCTAAGTACTCATTTATAGTCACTTTTACAGGTATGGTAGGGAATTTTAAGAACTCACAAAGTGCCATCTTAATAAGCACCATATCTACATCTGCAATACGTTCTTTATCCCAGTTTGGTGTGTTTTCTGTAATCTCGTTTGCAAGAAAAGTCTCATTTGCGACCGTCTTCTCTAGTAACTCTGTACCAAAATGCACATCCTCCTCATTTTTAAATAAGCTAGGTAGTAATGAAGACTCTGGTGATGCTGGTTTAAGCTTACCCAGTCTTCTTAACACTGCCATATTAATCATAGGCAAGTCATCTATCCAGGTAAGGCGCGCATCTTCTATATAATCGTATAGCTTGTCATTAGGCGCTATAATCTCTGTATAGATATCTACCACAAACTTTCTATCTATTTTAAAGGTAGTATCCTCCTCTTCCATATATGAGGCATAGCAATCACTTGCTACAATCTCGTTATATATGATAGCAACATACTCATCATTCTGTCTCCAGTGTTTGAGCTTACGCTTGCTTATTTCATCACGCAACTCAGCATTGTCAGACAGTTTTGTCAAGACCTGGTTGTTAATGAATTTTGTGTTAGGATTTTTTTCTTCTTCGGTAGCTAGAATCTTTTTAGAGATTTTTTCTTGTTCCGCTTTCGCGAAAGCGTGAACCTCCACCATTAAATCTAGCATTAAGAGATACAGATTGTACATCTGGTTCATACTCTCAACCGTAAATTTATCCTCATTTTGAAGATCAAACTGCTCCTTACTCCCTAGGGCGTAAATGGTTTGCATTACTTTGACACGGATATGGCGTCTGTTTAACATAGCGACAAAGAACTTTTATAGTTATAAGAACGAATTAGGTTCGTTTTTAAATCGGTGCAAAAATACAGTATTTCTAAAAGTATCATCACATTTTATCAATTATGTTATAGGAAAATTTGGCTCGCACAGGTCTTAAAAAAAACCGACCTTAGCGCTTCAAAAAAATTGCAGTACGGCGATGGGTGCATTAAAATCTCTTAACAAGTATTTTTTACGTTATAAATGGCGTCTTATAGCCGGTTTCTTTATAGTTATCGCAGCTCGTGTCTTTGCCGTTTTTAATGTAGATATTGTAGGTGATATCGTAAACGATGTTGAAACATACATAGAAAGTGGAGATTCAAATCTAGATGGCCTCAAAGACAGTATGCTCTTTAAACTAGGATTACTTCTAGGTGCTGCCCTACTCTCTGGTTTTTTTACATTCTTAATGCGACAGCTTATTATTGTGGTGTCAAGATTTATAGAAGCAGATTTAAAAGATGATGTCTACGCACAGTACCAGCGTCTCAGCCTAGGTTTTTATAAAAAAAATAGAACTGGTGACCTTATGAACCGCATCTCTGAAGATGTAACTAAAGTACGTATGTACCTAGGTCCAGCCATAATGTATTTACTACAAGCTCTCGTACTATTTGCTGTAGTAATACCCTATATGGTACGTATGGCGCCATCACTTGCCGCATATACCTTAATACCACTACCTATACTATCTATTGCTATCTATAAACTAAGCCGTGCGATACACGTGCGTAGTACTATTGTACAAGAGTACCTATCAAAACTTACTACGTTTACACAAGAGTCTTTTAGTGGTATATCTGTTATAAAAGCATATACCTTAGAACCTAATACATTTAGAGACTTTGCAACGCTTAGTGAAGACAGCAAGCAAAAAAATCTAAACCTCGTTAAGGTACAAGCATTCTTCTTCCCACTTATGATAGGGCTTATAGGTGCGAGTAACCTCATTGTGATATTTGTAGGTGGGCAGCAGTATATAGATGGTACCATTGCAGAGCTAGGAACTCTAGTAGAGTTTATAATGTATGTAAATATGCTCACGTGGCCAGTTGCTACTGTAGGATGGGTAACCTCAATTATAAAAGCAGCAGAGGCATCCCAGATACGTATTAATGAGTTTTTAGAAATCGAACCAGACATTGTAAATACCGTTACAGAGCACACACCTATAAATGGTGCTATCGCTTTTAAGGATGTAACTTTTACGTATGAAGACACACTTATTACAGCTCTTAAAAATATAAGCTTTACCGTGCAGCCAGGGCAAACACTTGCTGTAATAGGGCCTACAGGATCTGGAAAATCTACTATTTTAGAACTCATAGGTCGTCTGTATGATGTGACTAGCGGCAGTATTACTATAGATGGTACAGATGTAAAGATGCTCAACCTTAATGATTTTCGTTCTGAGATAGGTTATGTACCTCAAGATGCCTTCTTATTTTCTGATACCATAGGTGAGAATATAAAATTTGGTAAAACAGATGCTACAGACGAAGAGGTTTACGCTTTCGCGAAAGCGGCCTCCGTACACCATAATATCATAGACTTTAAGGACGGGTATGATACCGTACTTGGTGAGCGAGGCATAACCTTATCTGGAGGACAGAAGCAACGCGTCTCTATTGCAAGAGCACTTATAGGATCTCCTAAAATCTTGTTACTAGATGACTCATTAAGCGCAGTAGATACCGAGACAGAAGAAGAAATACTCAATAATTTACAGCAGCTCACAACAAACACAACCACTATTATCGTGAGCCACAGAATCTCATCTGCAAAAAATGCCGATCAAATTATCATTCTCGAAGATGGTAAAATCACACAGCAAGGATCTCATAATCAATTAATAACAAAAGAAGGCTACTATAAAGAGCTGTATGTAAAGCAGCTGGACGAGAAAGAAATGTAAAAAATAATTGGGCAATGGTATATTTTTTACCATTTTTGAAACAACAAACACACAATCCAAAACAAGAAGGACCATTATGAGTGATTACGACGGAAGAGACAATGAAGAGATTTTTTCAAAAGTACTTAGAGCAGGACGACGCACGTACTTCTTTGATGTAAGATCTACAAAGGCAGGAGATTATTACCTTACCATTACAGAGAGTAAAAAATTTACTAATGATGACGGTTCTTTCCACTTTAAGAAACACAAAATCTATTTATATAAAGAAGACTTTGCTGGATTTACAGAAAATCTTAATGAGATGACTTCTTACATACTAGAAGAAAAAGGTGAAGAAGTAATATCTGACCGCCACCAGAATGATTATACAAGACCTGTAGCGTCAGAAGTGGTAGATTCTGGAGGGGTAACTTCAGAAGAGCCTACTGCAACGGCAGATAAGTTTACAGATGTAAGCTTTGACGATATATAAGTCATAAATGATATTAAATAAAAAAAAGCCACGTTTATGACGTGGCTTTTTTTATTGGTCTAGCTTAAAAGTCTTTTAGTTAAATATGATAGGTATTTCCACAAGACTATGTGGTCGTATATCTCCACTGCTGGCTGTTTGTATTACCGTTAAATCTCTATTGAGAATTACCACCACTCCTTTGGTCTCTCCATCTACTTCTGTAGTACCCATTACAATATAATAAGATGTAAACTGCGCTATATCTGTATTGCGTATGTTTATACTCATCCCAGTCTGGTCTAAAATAGTATTGATGAGGCCTACCTCTGTATAAGCACTAATTGTATTTGTATTGTAATTATATACATTTGCTATTTTTCCGGTAGGGTCTTTATAAACAAGTTCCTGAGCTAGTGATTTAGTTTGATTAAATCCTTCTGTAACAGTAAAACCACTCGGAAAAGAACTCTGCTCACTTATCGTAAGCGTTTCAAAATCTAGCGTGGCGTATGCAAGCGCAGCACCGTTAAAGTCAAATAGGTACATCTCGTCAAGATTCTCATTGTATATATAAGCACCATACTGATCTATATCCCAAACTCCCACTGGCATCCCAGTCTCTGCATTGTGTACAAATAGCTTCTTTACGCCTGTAAGAGTATCTGTACCTACTATAAATGTCTTAGACCCTTTTGCCATCACACTTGAATTGACATCGTTTATTGTTATATCACCTATGTAAGCATCTGTAATAACGCTAGTAGTTTTATTATATGTACTTACGTTTAAGTTGCAACAGCTACTAGACTCATTCAAATAATAAGTAATGATATTATTTTCGGTATTTGTCGTATAAAGCTCAGATTCATTTACAGGGTTAGACGGAGTAAAGTAATCACTATAAACCTCTTGGTCTCCATTAACCACGCTATATGTGATAAACTGAGAAGTAGGTATGCCAGAAGCTATCGCTAGGCGATCCCTAAAGGTGTTTCTTAAAAAGCCAAACTCAAAGCCTATTTCCTCTTGTAAATTTACAGTTGTGCTTTGCTCATCTAGATAATTCCAAGTAACTACATTACCACTAGATCCAGTAACTAGATTGTCTCCTACGATTGCTATTTGAGCCAGTGAGGTATTTACATCAGACTCGGCTACGTTAGTCGTATCATCATCATTAGAACAGGCGGTGAAGCCTAGAAGTAAAAAAGGTAAAAATTTAAAAATTCTCATTGATTGATGATGTTTTAATTCATTGATTAAAAGTAAGTTATTTCTTTCTTACAGCAATAACTTCAATCTCAATTTTTGCCCCTGCGGCCAGTGCCTTTGCTGCAAAGGTGGTCCTCGCAGGTTTTTGTGGCAAGTACGATTTATAGATAGCGTTAAATGTTGCAAAGTCCTCAATATCATCTAGCACAACCATTGCTTTTACAATATCTGTCATTTCTAAATTGTGATGGGCAAGCACCGCTTTTATGTTTTCTAAGGTTTGCTTTGTTTCGGCTTCAATACCGCCTGTTACGAGTGTTCTCGTGCTTTGATCCATCCCTATTTGTCCAGATAGAAAATACATATCGCCCACCTGCACCGCATCAGAAAATGGTGCGTCTGCCTTAGTAGGTTCGTGAGACGTGTGGAACACAGGAGCTCTCTTCTCCATATGACCTTCAGGAGGTGGTGTGTGGGATCTTTGTAACTCCTCATTACAAGAAGTGAGTAAAAGCATCCCAAAGATTGTCAATATAATAGGCCTCATAGTTATAGATTTTGGTAATAAATGTACGGATAGATGGCAACATTTTTTAACTATTATGTATTTTTAAACTTTGAGATAAATGCGATTTAGTACGCTTTCGCGAAAGCGTAAACACAACAATCTACTATGGAAAGAAAAGAAGAGTTTCTAAAATCTATTACAACAGGAAACACCTTTAAGGGTGACTTTATCACTATGGGAGCAGCAATGCTAGATGGCGAGACCATCACAAATGCTCACGTAAAAGTACCTCTTAAAACTCTTAATCGTCACGGTCTCATTGCTGGTGCTACAGGTACTGGTAAAACAAAAACATTACAAGTGCTTGCCGAAAATCTGTCTGACAAAGGGATACCGGTACTACTTATGGATATGAAAGGTGATCTCTCTGGTATTGCAAAAGCAAGCCCAGGTCACGCAAAGATAGATGAGCGCCACGAGAAGATAGGCCTACCCTTTGATGCCAAAGATTTCCCAGTAGAACTCCTCACACTTTCTGAACAAAATGGCGTGCGCCTTAGAGCTACCGTAAGTGAGTTTGGACCTGTGCTGTTCTCACGTATACTTGACGCTACGGTGGCACAGTCTGGTATTATCTCTATACTTTTTAAGTACAGTGATGATAAAAAATTACCGCTGCTAGATCTTAAAGACTTTAAAAAGATTTTACAATATGCGACCAAAGAAGGTAAGGCAGAAATAGAAGAAGAGTATGGGCGTATCTCTCCAGCTTCTTCTGGTTCTATCCTGCGTAAAATAGTAGAACTAGAACAGCAGGGAGCAGATATTTTCTTTGGAGAAAAATCTTTTGACACAGATGACCTTACTCGCACCACCTCTGACGGTCGTGGAGTAATAAATGTGATACGCCTTACAGATATACAAGACAGACCTAAATTATTCTCAACTTTTATGTTGAGTCTACTTGCAGAGATTTACTCTACATTTCCAGAGCAAGGAGATAGCGGCCAGCCAGAGCTTGTAATTTTTATAGATGAAGCACACCTCATATTTAAGGAGGCATCAAAAGCGTTACATAGCCAGATAGAGAGTATTGTAAAGTTGATACGGTCTAAAGGTGTAGGAATTTATTTTGTAACTCAAAACCCAACAGATATTCCAGATGGTGTATTGAGCCAGTTAGGTCTTAAAGTGCAACACGCATTACGTGCATTTACTGCAAAAGATAGAAAAGCTATAAAACTCACTGCCGAAAACTATCCAGATTCTAAATATTATGACACAAAGACCGTTCTTACATCTTTAGGTATAGGAGAAGCACTTGTATCTGCTCTCGATGAGAAGGGTCGCCCTACTCCACTTGCAGCTACAATGTTACGTGCACCTATGTCACGTATGGATGTATTAACCCAAAAGGAAATAGACGGTATAAACGACAGGTCTGAGCTTGTAGAAAAATATAGCGAAATCTCAGATAGAGAGAGTGCCTACGAGCTACTCAAAAAGAAAATAGATAAAGCAAACGAAGCGGAAGCAAAGGAAAAGGCTAAAAAAGAAAGAGCCAAAGCTTCAAAAACGTCTTCTAGATCTAAAAGTTCTAGGTCTACTCAAAGTGCTGGATCAAAAGCATTAATAAAAGTACTTACAAGTGCAACCGTAATACGTGGTGTCTTTGGTATACTAGGTAAAATGTTAAAATAATAATTGCGCATTTTTTATGCGTACCCTCAATTTAATTTTATGAAAAAAAATATAATAGCCCTTTCTATTCTAGGCTTAATAGCTACTAGCTGTAGTAACTCTGGAAACTTTGCTATTACAAATGAAGGTGTAGGACCACTTACTAAAACTACAAAAGTAAGTGAACTTAAAACCACCTTTGTAAATGATAGCCTTGTAGATGCAAATGGATCTACAGAACTAAAAGCACCTGTACAATATATTACCGTTTTTGAAAAAGGAGGTAAAAAATTATTAGAACTAGAACCTACCACGGGCGACTCTGATGCTACAATAAATTACATACGTTTATATGACGAGCGCTATACAACAGATGGTGGAGTTACTGTAAAAAGTACTTTTAAGGATATTCTAGATGGACACAAGATAAAGCGTATAGAAAACCTTATATCTACCATTGTTGTTTTGATAGAAGATAGTGATGTGTATTTTACTATAGATAAAAAACACTTGCCATCAGAACTTATGTTTGATACAACCACTAAGGTTGAACTTACTCAAATCCCTGATGATGCTCCTATTAAGTATATTCAAATAAGCTGGTAAATATGAGTTATAAAATCCAAAAAAGCCCTTTTATAGTACCTACTACAGATGGTAAGACCATAGAAGAGCACTGGGGAAAAGCGACAGATGGCAATAATGATATAAGCATTGCTCATATGATTGCTCCACCTGGGTGGAGTGAGCCATTTCAAACTCCAGAGTTTGATGAATATACATATATTATAAAAGGTAAAAAGCAATTTATCATAGATGGTGATACCGTAGTACTTCACGCCGGCCAGAGTATTAAAATTGCTCGCAATACCAGAGTACAATACAGCAATCCTTTTGATACAGAGTGTAAGTATATGGCGGTTTGTACACCTGCATTTTCACCAGATTCAGTTCATAGAGAAGAATAGATATTTTGAAAAAGACCCTACAACGATTCATTCCTAAGGCTATAGGAGCAAAGATAAATGCGCTAAGTTTAGTAAATCCTAGAGCTGCAGCTCAGCAAGCTTTTAATATATTTTGCACACCACGCAAGGGTAAACCTTATGGTGCGCAGGTTGTTTATCTAGAAAATGCTGCTTATGAACGTTTTCCTTCTGGATCGTGTGAGTTACAAGCATATCACTGGGAAGGCACTGGTAAAAAAGTACTTCTTATACACGGCTGGGAAAGCAACACGCATCGCTGGTTTAAACTAGTAGAAGAACTACACAAAGAAAACTATGATATTTATGCCATAGATGCACCCGCTCACGGTAACTCTACAGGGACGTTGCTCAATGTGCCTCGTTATGCAAAAGCCATAGAAGAAGCTGTACAGCGATACCAACCAGACCATATTATAGGGCATTCTATAGGAGGACTAGCTACGGTTTTTCATCAGTATACTTATAAACCTACACAATTTACATCTGCAGTTATATTAGGATCTGCATCAGAGCTTAGTGAGATAATGATAGATTATAGAGCAATTTTAGGACTTAATAACCGAACAATGAAGTCTCTCGAACTGCTCGTAAAAGAGTTATTTGGTTTTGACTTTAAAGGTTTTTCTGGAGCAGCTTTTGCAAAAGAACTTACATTGCCTGCTTTGATCATACACGATAAGTTTGACAAAATCACTCCTGTATCTGCCTCACAAAACATCCATAAAAACTGGAAAGGAAGCACCTACATTGAGACCGAAGGTTTTGGTCACTCACTTTATCAAGAGGAAGTAAGATCTGAAATCATCAAATTCTTAAAGAAAGAATTTTAATCTTCTTCATTAAGAGTATTTAAGTTCATTCCCTCATAAAACCCAAGGGGCTGGTCTATAACAAGTTTTACTTGCATAGCTATTTGCCCCGTGTGATATGAGAAGTGCTCAACAGCGTGTAATACAATACCTATACCTGAGAGATCAAAACCTTGCACTTTTCGCTTCTTTAATAGGTTTTCTGGTGTAGCATCATCAATAATAGTAGTAGAAGTTTGAACGGTAAGTAAAAGTCGTTGTAACAACTCATCTTTTGTAAAACCATCTTCGGTACTAAACTCCTCTTCTCTATTACGCTCATCTGGATTACCACCAAGACCAGAAACGATATATTGTGTCATATTGCCACAGATATGCAATAACTGGTTACCAAGTGTATTGAGACTCTGGTTTTGCTTTGTCCACAGCTCCTCCTCTACTACCTTAGAAAGCGCAATACTTATCATACGCACATTCTCTTCTAGCCTAAAAATAGCATTGTCCTTAAAATCTTGATGCCAAGTATTAATCATATATATACGTTCTAACTTAGTATAAAATCTTCTAGTTGCTTCAATGAGATTCTATTTTCATAGATTGCCTTCCCTATAATGGTTCCTTCACAGCCCATCTCTGCAAGCTTTGGCAACTCGTCAAAGGTAGAAATTCCTCCAGAAGCAATAAGTTTTAAGTCTGGTGTGCTAGCAAGTATTTCTTGATATAAGTCAAAACTAGGCCCTTCTAGCATACCGTCTTTACTTATATCTGTACAGATTACATAAGAGACACCTTCTTTTTGATAAGCGTTTATAAACTCCACCACATCATCATCAGACTCCTCTAGCCAGCCAGAGATAGCAATTTTACGATGATGAGCATCTGCTCCCAAGATAATTTTATCACTGCCAAATTTTGACAACCAGCTTTTAAATGTATCTGGATTTTTCACAGCAATACTACCACCTGTTATTTGAGAGGCTCCGCTCTCAAAGGCTATGCGTAAATCTTCGTCTGTTTTAAGACCTCCTCCAAAGTCTACTTTTAACGCAGTCTTTGTAGCTATTTGCTCGAGGATTTTGTGGTTTACAATGTGCTTGCTTTTTGCACCATCTAAATCTACAAGGTGTAAATGCGTGATACCGTGTGCCTCAAACTGCTTTGCAACCTCCAGCGGATTTTCATTATATATTTTCTTTGTGTTATAATCTCCCTTTGAGAGACGCACACAATTACCATCTATGATATCTATAGCAGGTATTATTCTCATAATTCTAAAAAGTTTTTAAGTATTTGCTCTCCTACAGCGCTACTTTTTTCTGGGTGGAACTGGGTTCCATAAAAATTATTTTTGGCAAGAGCACTACTGTAAGGAAGTCCGTACGTAGTAGTCGCAATCGTGTCTTCTACTACGGGAGCATAAAAACTGTGCACCATATATATAAAAGAATCTTCGGCTACCTGATTAAAAAGTGGTGATGATAGATTGTTAATGGTGTTCCACTGTATTTGTGGGACTTTTACGCTTTCGCGAAAGCGTTCTACATCTACATTAAAAATATCAAGCCCTATAGTATCTCCTTCTTCTGAACCTGTACACATTAATTGCATACCCAGACAGATACCCAGCACAGGCTGTGTTAGTGTAGGAATCACTTTATCGAGACCAGTCTCTCGTAATTTACTCATAGCACTACTCGCCTCTCCTACTCCAGGAAAAATGACTTTATCTGCACTACGTATTTCTTCTTCACTATCACTTAAGACCGCCTGATAACCAAGGCGCTCTACCGCAAATTTTATGCTCTGGATGTTTCCAGCACCATAATTAATGATCACAATTTTCATTATAACATTCCTTTTGTAGATGGAAGAATCATTTTATCTGCATCACGCTTTACGGCTACTTTAATCGCTTTTGCAAATGCCTTAAAGATAGCTTCAATCTTGTGGTGCTCGTTTGTCCCTTCGGCTTTGATATTTAGGTTTGCCTTTGCACCATCTGTAAATGATTTAAAGAAGTGGTAAAACATCTCTGTAGGCATTTTACCTATCATCTCACGGTTAAAATCTGCTTCCCATACGAGCCAGTTTCTACCACCAAAATCTATAGCAACTTGTGCAAGACAGTCATCCATAGGCAAGCAAAAACCGTAACGCTCTATTCCTAATTTATTACCTAAAGCAATGGCAAACACTTCTCCTAGTGCGATTGCCGTGTCTTCTATGGTGTGATGCTCGTCTACTTCCAGGTCTCCTTTTACTTGGATGTCTAGATCCATTTGCCCGTGACGCGCTATCTGGTCAAGCATATGGTCAAAGAAAGCTAGACCTGTGTCTATGTTAGATTTACCTGTACCGTCTAGGTTAAGGGTGATGTTTATGTCTGTCTCATTAGTTTTTCGCGCAAGCGTAGCAACACGACTTTCTAATTTTAAAAACTCGTATATTTTTTGCCAGTCGTTTGTCTCTAGAGCGATGTCCTTATTGAGCTCATCTTCAGAGATAGTAATCTCACCAGTACCGAGGTTTGTGTTATCATTTATATAGATTCCTTTGGCTCCCAGATTTGTCGCAAGTTGCATATCTGTAAGTCTATCACCTATTACAAAAGAGTTTTTGAGATCATATTCCTCAGAAAAATATTGTGTAAGTAAACCGGTCCCAGGCTTTCTAGTGTCTTTATTTTCGTGCGGAAAGGTTCTATCTAAAAATACATTATCAAAAACAACACCTTCATTTTCAAATGACTTCATAATGAAGTTGTGCACTGGCCAGAATGTATCTTCTGGAAAAGAATCTGTACCTAAACCATCTTGATTTGTAATCATCACTAACTCATAATCGAGCTCTTGAGCAATCTTACCTAACCAAGTAAAACACTTAGGGTAAAAAATCATTTTTTCAAACGCATCGATTTGTTCATCTACTGTTTCCTTAATCATTGTACCATCGCGGTCGATAAAAAGTACTTTTTTTGCCATTACTGTATTGTATTTAATGCGTTTATTAGTGTTGTATTTTCTTCTTTGGTCCCTACTGTAAAACGTAGCGTGTTCTCACAAAGCGCCTGTGTGCTGCGATTGCGCACGACTATTCCTTTTTCTATAAGCTGGTTATAACGCTTGTTTGCATCGTCTACTTTAGTTAATATAAAGTTTGCATCAGACGGATATACTTTTTCTACAAAATCCACATCTTTAAGCACAGCTGCTAGTGTTTTTCTATTATCAAGTAAGGTATCTACCTCATTATGAATCATACGTAAATCGCTCAATCTATCATAAGCGCGATCTTGCGTTAATGCATTCACATTATAAGGAGGCTTGATTTTATTAAGAATCGCAATAACTTCTTTACTTGCAAAGCATAAACCTAGACGTATACCAGCAAGACCGTAAGCCTTAGAAAGCGTTTGAGTGATTACAAGGTTAGGATAATTTTTTAATTGTGATATCCAACTCTCTGCTGCTGCAAAATCTATATATGCTTCATCAAGAACTACTAACCCATTAAAGTTTTCTAAAACCTCAATAATAAGATCTGGTTTGATCATATTACCCGTAGGATTATTTGGTGAGCATATAAAAATGAGCTTTGTTGTATCACTCACAGCATTCAGAATACCTTTAGTATCCAGTTGGAAATCTTCGGTAAGAAGTACCTCTGTATTTGCTACGTCATTTGTACCTGCCAGTACATTATACATACCGTAAGTAGGTGGTACCGTTATAATACCATCTACTCCAGGATTACAGAATGCTCTAAAAATAAGATCGAGCACCTCGTCGCTTCCGTTACCTAGTAAAATTTGAGATTCTGAGACGTTTTTTTGAGAGGCTGCCAAACTCTTTAAACTACGCTGTTGCGGGTCTGGATAACGGTTTACACCATTATCAAACGGATTTTCATTTGCATCTAGAAAAACCATTTCTTTGTCAAAATCTGTAAACTCATCTCGCGCAGAAGAGTACGGTTTCATTCTTGCAACATTTGCTCTTACGAGCTTATTTATGTCAAATTTGTTCATTGTGCTATACGTACTTAATAATCTTTACTGCTTTATTTTATTGCGTTAAGTCTAAGAGTTACCGCATTTTTATGAGCATCAAGACCCTCTGCCTCTGCCATAAGTTCTATAGCACGACCTATATTTTTTATTCCAGTTTCAGATATTTTTTGAAATGTCATAGACTTCATAAAACTATCTAGATTTACACCGCTGTACTGCTTAGCATAACCGTTTGTAGGTAAGGTGTGGTTTGTACCAGATGCATAATCTCCAGCGCTTTCTGGCGTATAGTTGCCTATAAAAACAGACCCCGCATTACCTATATTATCTACATAGTAGTCATCATTTGAGGTGCAAACTATAAAGTGTTCTGGACCGTACTCATCTATAAGCGCGAGTGCCGTCTCATCATCTTTTACATAAATGAGCTTGCTATTATCAATAGCTTTTTCTGCAATACGCTTTCGCGAAAGCGTACTCATCTGCTCTTCTACTTCTTTTTCTACCTCGTCTATCAAATCCTTTGATGTAGAAACCAAGATCACCTGACTATCAACACCGTGCTCTGCCTGACTTAATAAGTCTGAAGCTACGAAGCTTGCCTGAGCGGCATCATCTGCCACAACAAGTAATTCTGATGGACCTGCTGGCATATCTATAGCCACTCCGTGCTTTGTAGCAAGCTGCTTTGCAACAGTTACAAACTGATTACCTGGCCCAAATATTTTATAAACTTGAGGAACGCTCTCTGTACCAAAGGTCATCGCAGCAATAGCCTGAATACCTCCTACTTTAAATATTTTTGTAACTCCACTTAGCTTTGCTGTATAAAGAATGGCAGGGTTTACCTTTCCTTCTTTATCTGGTGGTGTGCATAATACAATCTCTTTACAACCAGCGATATTTGCTGGCGTTGCAAGCATTAAGATAGTAGAAAATAATGGCGCTGTACCTCCCGGTATATAAAGACCCACTTTTTGAATAGGTCTTTTTTCTTGCCAGCAATCTACTCCTTCTGTAGTAGCAATAGCTACTCTCTCTGTTTTTTGAGCTGTGTGAAAACGTTCAATATTACCTTTTGCAAGTTGTATGGCTTCCTTTAACTCGGTAGATATAAGCTCTTGCGCTTCCTCTATTTCTATATCAGTGACTGCAGTGCTCTCAAGAGTCACATTATCAAAGATACTTGTGTACTTTGCTACCGCAGTATCTCCTTTTTCCTTTACTTCCTTAAAAATATCGGTAACGGTGGCTTCTATATCATCTACAGTTTGAGTAGGTCTTTTTAAAATTTCTGCCCACTCACTTCTTTCTGGATTATAAATCTTATTCATAGCAATGTAAAATTATAGTACCATTTTTTCGATTGGGCATACAAGTATTCCTTCTGCACCTGCTTTTTTGAGATTATCTATCACATCCCAAAAGCTATCTTTATTTATTACTGAGTGTACACTACTCCAGCCTTCTTGTGCTAGTGGTAAAACCGTAGGACTTCTCATACCTGGAAGCATTGCGATAACATCATCAAGCTTTGCGTCTGGCACATTCATAAGTACATACTTACTGCGTTGTCCTGCAAGTACAGATTTTATACGGAATTTGAGTGTTTCTAATAGTTCCTTACGCTCGTCAGAAATAGTAGGTGATGCAGTAAGAACAGCCTCAGACGTGAGCATTTGCTCTACTTCCTTAAGGTTATTTTTAAATAATGTACTACCACTAGAAACAATATCACAAATAGCATCTGCAAGTCCAATATTTGGAGCAATTTCTACCGAACCATTAATGATGTGTAGCTCTGCGTTTACACCTTTTTCGGCTAGATATTCTCTTACTGTATTAGGATATGAAGTTGCAATGCGCTTACCTTCTAGATCTTTTACAGAGTTATATTCTTGTCCTTTTGGGATAGCTAGTGACACCTTGCATTTTGAAAAACCTAGTCTCTCTATGATAGGAAGTTCCTTTCCTTTTTCTATAAGTGTATTTTCTCCAAGTATTGCGATATCTACCACTCCGTCTCTTAAGTACTGAGGAATATCTCCATTACGTAGGTATAAAACCTCTAGCGGAAAGTTTCTAGCAATGGCTTTAAGTTGATCCTTACCATTATCTATAGATACACCACAGTTTTTAAGCAGTTGTAAAGACTCCTCATTGAGACGACCTGACTTCTGAATAGCAATTCTAATTTTTTGACTCATTTTTGTTGGTTTGTGTTTGAATTACCCAAAAAAGAAAAAACCCGTTTGAGTATCTCAAACGGGTTTATATATGAATTATTTACATACCAAACTACCTCGCTTGAGCGAATGATGTAGTATGGTGATGATGTGTTTTGTTCAATTTCATTTATGGAACAAATTTAAGAAGTCTTTTGTTAAAAACAAGTGAATAAAGTGATTTAATAATTACTTAACACACAGAACTTTTTAGTAGATTTGAAATAGCGCTTTAAATCAACTACTAAAGCACATAAATTTAACTATGAAAGGATTTTTGGGGGCCTTCCTTGTTTTTTTACTTTGGTCATTTACGTGTATCTATTACGTAAGTGCTAAGGAGCCATCACCATTTATAGAAAAAAAATCATCTACTACAATTTCTAATAGTAATGATAAACAACCTATTACTAATCCAACTAAGACAAGTACTAGTAATAGCGAGATAAAAACTACAGATAGCATTGCAAAAACGCACATAGATAGGGAGGCGTCCATTTTTATTGCTGAAGAAATACAAAAATCTATTGCTATAAGTGATACTGTAGATTTTACAAAAGATGAACCGGTTGTTACTTTTGAAAAAGAGCTTAACTCACTTTCGGGCCCTTCTTTTTCTAGCGAGGTATTCTACCCGCAGTATAACAATACAGATTTAATACTTGATAAAGAGCTCGTTGCATATGCATCTGAACTCAAAGAATTATTAAAAAATAATCCAGATAAAAAAGTAACAATATTAGGCCATACAGATAACGTAGGAAATGCTCGAGATAATTTTAGCACAGGTTTAAAAAAATCAAGACAAATTAAATGGTATCTTACAGCCCGTAGAGGAATCCCCCGCAGCAAAATTACTGCTACCTCAAGAGGTGAAGAAGAACCTATCGCCTCAAATAACACCGTATCTGGACGACGCCAAAACAACAGAATAGAAATTATAGTAGATTAATGCTCGCATTACAGGAGGCCATATCAATACCCATTGCTTATATAGAGACATTTATAATGACTCTTGTTGCATTTTTGATAGGTTATGGAGGATCGCAACTCTCTCAAAAATTTTCTCACAAACGTAAAGAACAACAGCATAAAAACACGTTACAACAGCTCAACAATACCATCAAAAATCTACAAGACGAGTTAGATAGAAAGGCAGATGGCGTTTTTAGAAAAGACCGTATGGATGAGGAATATGAGCATCTACAGATACGAAACAGAGCTTTTTCTGATGATGTGCTTACAGAAAAGCTCTCAAAAACAGAAATTAAGGACCCTATAAGTTATGAACGCATAGGAAGGGCCACAATGGCAGAGCGTAATGACTTACAACAAATTACTGGAATAGGTCCATATACTGAGGCTAAACTCAATGAACTAGGGATTTACACTTACGAGCAAATAAGCCGTTTTAATAATGACGACATCGCCGCAGTAACAAAGCTCATTAAGTTTTTTCCAGATAGAATTAAAAATGATAGATGGGTAGCAAAGGCAAAAAGACTTACCGAGAATACACAAACAGAGGATAACGAAAAAGGAAACTCAAAAAAAAATATGATAAATGAAAAAACCACCTATTAGGTGGTTTTTTTATTTATATAAAACATAGATTTATTAATTTATCTCCTCACCTGCCTCATTAAACTCTACATCTTTATTTTTCCCTTTACGTTTAAATTCCACGTCATAAAATAGCCCTTTTTCGGCGCTTTGCACGCGCTCAATCTCTGTGATCTTCTCGTGACTATAATCTCTTTTTATAGCTTTTTTAATTGCCTTTGGCAATTCATCCTTATCTATACTTACTTCTGTCTCAATCCAATCTCCATTAGGACTAAAATCTGCACGGTGTCTTATACCATCTATTCTAAATCTTGACTCATAATTTCCATTTGAGTCTACGTGCCAGTCTGGATCATTCTCTCCTGGATATTTGGCTTGAAATGTTGCCTTTACTGCCTCTGGTGCATATCCTTTCTTACTATTTTGACTTTCAACTTTTTGACCACAACTCACTGCGAGTATAAAGCCAAACAATAAAAGTACTTTCTGATATTTAAACATAAAAAAATCTTTACAATCTACCCATTATGACGAGTAGACTGTAAAGATATAAGCTTTCGCGAAAGCATCATCTTAACACTTTCATATAATTTTAGATAGTATTCTAATTATTTCCTAAAATTAATGGTAGTCCAGATTCACCAGAACCTACCACTATCACCTTAGAATTTGGAGATTTTGACAACTCTATTGTTGCATCAATACCTTTATCTTGTAGAATCTTATCTGTAAGTGACGCACTAAGAATCTTGTTTGCATCTGCCTTACCTTGTGCTTCTATACGTACTTTTTCTGCCTCTTTTGTAGCTGTTACTAGACGGAATTCATACTCAAGAGACTCTTGCTCTTGCTTTAATTTACGCTCGATAGCTTCTTTAATTGTATTTGGCAAGGTTACATCTCTTACTAGTATCTCATCTAGCTCGATGTACTGATCCTTTATAATCTTCTTTGTTTCTTCAAAAATTTCTGACTGTATCGCATCTCTCTTAGAAGAATATAACTGCTCTGGCGTATAACGCCCCACAACAGATCTCGCTGCAGATCGTATAGTAGGCAATAAGATACGTTGTAAGTAATCTTCACCTATCTCTTGGTGTAACTTCCCTACATCTGTATATCTAGGCTTGTACCAAGCAGATGCGTCTAGTTGTATATCTAGTCCGTTTGAAGATAATACTTTCATTTTTTCAAAAAGCTCTTGACGACGCACTTCATAAACGTACACTTTGTTCCAAGGGGCTACTAGGTGAAATCCTTCTCCTAGTGGTGGCTCATCTGTTACCACACCACCTCCAAATGTTTTATACAACACGCCAGCCTCTCCAGAGTCTATTGTGATGGCAGATTTTGTGATAATCACGAGTAGAATAACGAGGCCTATTACGACAGGCACTCCAATTTTAGGTAATTTTTCCATAGCTAATTTTTAATTTTGATTTTAAGTAAGTCCATTATACTTGCGCATAAACCACTCCAAAGCGAGTAATAATGCCAAAATTGCAAGTAGTAATTTCCAGTCTATAAAAGGTACACTATTTTTTGTACTCTTCTGTATAGGTTTATATCTATTATCTGCAACGAGCGACGTTATAAGTTTATCTAGACTTACAGGGTTATATAAACCACCATCTGTATGAGACGCTAGAAGTTGTAACTGTGTTACATTTGCATTTAAAAATTGTTGCTCTATATCAAAGGGAACAATTGTAAAAGATCCAGAACGTGCAATACCTTGCTCTGCTACAGATACAGTAAATTTATAACTTCCAGGCTCAAGATTATTCATATCTACCTGATAGGTATTCTTTTTAAGTAATAATGGAATCTCTGTAAGCTTTTTTGACTCCTGATTTATCACTTTTATAGACACCTTAGCCCTTGCATCAAAATTGTAATTTTTATTAAAGTACTGTGCATAAAGCATCACTGCCTTATTGCCATAGTAAAACGACTCATAATCTAAGTTAAGTCTACTTTTCTTCTTGTTTGAAGCAGCATATTGTACTAGATTATCTATAAAATTATCAAAAGATTTAAAATCACGCTTTTCTACAAAACTCTGTGCTCGCCACTTCCATAATCCTTCTCCTAATATATATACCTCTCGTCTTCCACTATCTTCTGTTGTGGCTATAAGTGGTTGATTAGTCTCCACAAGGCCTATACTTTGTGATAAAGCAATGTCTGCTTTTGTATTAAAACGCGTCTCTCCAAATGCCGCAACTAAAGGTGGAAAATCGTCAAAACCTATATCCTCAATTACAAAAGCAGAAAAGTTAGGATTAAGCTGAGCTTGTACTTCTTCTGTTTGACCTGTAATCTCTTGTGTGATTGTTTTTTGAAATTTATTTATAGCATTCCAGCCAGTGTGTTCTCCAGTTATTGTTATACTATTTTTAGCTAGTGTTTCTAATTGTTTATATACTCCAGAAAAACTTGCATCTGGTTGGTAAAGTATGATGAGCTCATAATCATTGATCTTTGCAACAGCATCTGCTGGTTTCGTAAATGTAACCGTGCGCAATCTATTACTCTCAATACTCTTTTTAAGCATTCCCACATCTGGGTGAACTATATTACTTATAAGAAGTACATTCGTTTTTTGATCTATAACCTCTATCGCAAAGTTTTTATAGTTATTACTCTCATTCTTTTCGCTCTCTACAGGAGCAATACTTATGACATACTGAGTCACTCCCACCCTTTCAGCAGGGACGTTTACGGTAAAAACTTGTGATGCATTATCTGGGCTAAAATTTACAGACTGCTTATGTAAAGTTTTACCTCCAGAACGTATAGTAAGCACAGATTGTACTGTTGTTTTACCATTATAAGAAGCAAAAATCTCAACAGGAAATTTGTTATTTATATAGGCATATCGATTTACATTGATCTGACCCAGCTTAAGGTCATCATAAATGATTGTATCTCCCAGTATCACGGGATATACCTGCTGGCTATAATTCTGACCAAGATATTGATAGGCCTCACCATAGGTTTGATTACCATCAGAGAGTAAAACTACGGGAGCGACATCTGTTGTATAAATATCTTCAAGACCACGCAAAGCGTTTGAGATATTAGTCTGCTTATTAGTAAATGAAAGGGAATCTAATGATTTAAAATCATCTCCAAATTGATAGTACTGAATATCAAAAGCATCGTTGAGTTTTACGCTTTCGCGAAAGCGGGATATCACATCTTGAGACACCCCATCATAACCAAGGTGTGCAATACTTGAAGAATTATCTACAGCGACAGCAAGCGAAGGCTTCTCTGTGTAGTAAGATACTTGCTCATACTTAGGGTTGATAAGTAAAAGCAGTAAGCCAAAAATGGTTAAAAATCGTAAAAATGTATAAACGCGATTGCGCTTACTTTTATATTTAACACGATAGAAATATTGAAAAACCGCTACTCCCAGTGAGAGAATAGCAGCTCCAATAATTAATAATAGTGTCTCTGTTTGCAATAGTATATGACTAAATTATATTGAGTTTTACCTTGTTTTAGGTAAGCATCCCTCCATCTACATTAATCACTTGACCTGTGATGTAGGCACTCATATCACTTGCTAAAAATACACAAGCGTTTGCAATATCTTCTGGGCTACCACCACGTTTAAGCGGTATAGCATCTCTCCACGATGCAACAGTAGCCTCATCTAGCTTACCTGTCATTTCTGTCTCGATAAATCCTGGTGCAATCACGTTAGTACGTATGTTACGAGAACCTAGCTCTAGTGCCATAGATTTTGAAAAACCTATCATACCTGCCTTTGATGCTGCATAGTTTGCCTGCCCAGCATTTCCTTTTACTCCTACTACAGAGCTCATATTTATGACACTTCCCTTACGAGCCTTAAGCATCGTGCGTTGTACAGCCTTAGTCATATTAAAAATAGACTTAAGGTTTACTTCTATCACTTTATCAAAATCTTCTTCAGACATACGCATAAGGAGATTATCTTTTGTGATACCTGCGTTGTTTATCAAGATATCAATCGCGCCAAAATCTTCAAGAACATTTTTCACAAGCTCTTGTGCCTGCTCAAAATCTGCAGCGTTACTTTTATATCCTTTTACCTTTACGCCAGTTCCTTCTAAGCTTTTCTCAAGCTCATCTGCCGCGGCAGATGATGAGCTGTATGTAAAAGCTACATTTGCCCCGTGTTGTGCAAAAACCTCTGCTATTCCTTTTCCTATACCACGGCTAGCACCTGTAATAATGGCTGTTTTTCCTTCTAGTAATTTCATTATAATCTATTGTGTCTGTTGGCTGTTTTGTTTTTATAATAAGTGTTCGGTATACTTAACATATTCTTTATTACGCTTTCGCGAAAGCGTAATACCCACTTATTTTATATCAAATATAAGAATTACGATAACCATAAAGCACAAAAAAACCTCTCGATACTTGAGAGGTTTTTTTAATAGTTATTAGATAAAATACTAGCCTAAAACTTCTGCTACTTTCTTACCTATTTCTGCTGGAGAATCAACTACGTGTATTCCACATTCTCTCATAATTGCTTTTTTAGCTTGAGCTGTATCATCAGATCCACCTACAATTGCACCTGCGTGCCCCATTGTACGTCCTGCTGGTGCAGTCTCTCCGGCTATAAATCCTATAACTGGCTTCTTGCTTCCGCTTTCTTTATACCACTTTGCAGCATCACCTTCTAGTTGACCACCTATCTCACCTATCATTACGACAGCTTCTGTTGCTGGGTCATTTATAAGTAACTCTACAGCTTCTTTTGTAGTTGTCCCAATAATTGGGTCACCACCTATACCGATAGCTGTTGTGATACCAAGACCTTGTTTTACAACCTGGTCTGCAGCTTCATAAGTAAGTGTTCCAGATTTTGAAACGATACCTACTTTTCCTTCTTTAAAAACAAAACCTGGCATAATACCTACTTTTGCTTCTCCTGGAGTGATTACACCTGGACAGTTAGGTCCTATAAGGCGACACTCTTTTGTAGCGATATAGTCTGATGCTTTGATCATATCTGCAACAGGGATACCTTCTGTAATTGTTATAATTACTTTGATACCTGCATCTGCAGCTTCCATAATTGCATCTGCAGCAAATGCTGGCGGTACAAAAATAATAGTTGTGTCTGCTCCTACTTTTTCTACAGCTTCTTGTACTGTGTTAAAAACAGGCTTATCTAGGTGTACTTGTCCTCCTTTACCTGGAGTAACTCCACCTACTACATTTGTTCCATAGTCGATCATCTGGCCCGCGTGGAAAGTTCCCTCGCTACCTGTAAATCCTTGAACAATTATTTTTGAATCTTTATTTACTAAAACGCTCATCAGTTTGTTTTAAAATTTTGCTCTGCAAAAATAGCAGTTTGATTAAGTATTCTCAAGTAAAATATTAATGAATTTTACTTCCAAGACTTCATAGCCTTTTTATCTTCTTCTATAGGCTGGGTCATCTGGTAACCACGGTACATTAATCCGTCCTTAAGTTCCCATATAGCCATAAAGTGTGCAATAGGCTCTTCTACCTCTGGTGTCTCTATAGTAGTTACGTGATATGTAAAACGTATTACGACATTATCACCGTCAGACAGAAGGTGTGTAATTTGAGGTCGTACCGCATCAAAGGACTTACCAGCCTCTGTTGCCATATCCTTTACAGCCTGGATATCCATATGATTGTATCCAGTTTTTGCATTCCAGTAAAGTTCCATTTCTGGATGCATATACTTATCAAGGTTAGAGGTGTCATTAAAAAAATCTGACTCATAAAACTCTCGCACGATCTTCTTCTTACTCTTAGCCATTATTGCTTATTTAATTTATCTAATAATTCTTGAACCTGGCGCAATGCCGCAAGTTCTTTATATTTTGTTCTAAAATCTCCTGCTGGAGATCCAAAATAACTTTTACCACCTTCTAGTGACTTACTTACGCCACTTTGTGCAGAGATCACGGCTTTACCACCTACGGTTATACCACTGGTTACACCTACCTGACCCCACAATGTCACTTCATCCTCTATAACTACACAACCAGCTATACCTGTCTGAGAAGCTATTAAAACCTTCTCTCCTATAACCGTATCGTGACCTATGTGCACCTGGTTATCTATTTTAGTGCCAGCACCTACAGTAGTATCTCCTGTAACGCCTTTATCTATAGTACAGGCAGCGCCTATATCTACATTATCTTTTATAACCACGCGACCACCAGATTTAAGTTTATCAAAACCTTCTGGTCGTTTTTTATAATAAAAAGCATCTGCACCCAGTATACTCCCAGCGTGTATCGTCACATTATCGCCTATTACCGTATGGTCGTAAAGGCTTACGTTAGAGTGTATGGTACAATTTTTACCTATTGTAACGTGATTACCTATAAAGGCATTAGGTTGTACAACCGTTCCCTCACCTATTGATGCTGTTGTGGCAACACTGGCTCCTGCACTCTCAAAAGGTTTAAAATGCGTAGTAAGTTTATTAAAATCTCTAAAAGGATCATCAGAGATAAGTAGCCCTTTGCCTTCTGGACAATCTACCTCTTTATTAATAAGTATTACTGTTGCAGCACTGTTAAGCGCTTTATCATAATACTTAGGATGATCTACAAAAACGATGTCTCCCGCCTCAACGACGTGTATCTCATTCATACCAAGTACTGGAAATGATGCATCACCAACAAAAGTGGCATCTATGAGACTGGCGATTTCTTGAAGTGTATGTTGTTTTTGAAATTTCACGATTACGAATATAATAAGAAAATCCCGCCAAATTGCGGGATTTTTATAATTAGTTAGCTAGTATTATTTATTCTTTAACACGCTCCTTATATGTACCTTTTACAGTCTCGATCTTAATCTTATCTCCTTCATTTATAAATAAAGGTACATTTACCTCTGCTCCTGTCTCTACTGTTGCAGGTTTTGTCGCATTTGTAGCTGTATTTCCTTTTACTCCAGGCTCAGTATGTGTCACTTCAAGCACAACAGAGGCTGGCATATCTACAGAGAGTGGAGAGTTGTCTTCAGAGTTAATAAGTACAGTTACTACTTCACCTTCTTTTAATAAATCAGAACGATCTAGCGCTGTTTCTTGTAAAGCAATCTGTGTATAATCTTCGGTATTCATAAAGTGATACCCTTCTCCATCATTGTATAAAAACTGAAACTTGTGAGTTTCTACACGTACTTCGTCTATTTTATGTCCTGCCGAAAATGTGTTATCTAACACTTTTCCAGTTGTCACGCTCTTCATTTTTGTACGTACAAAAGCTGGACCTTTACCAGGTTTTACGTGTAAAAATTCTACAATTTTATAGATGTCATTATTGTAGTGTAAACAAAGACCGTTACGGATATCTGATGTTGTTGCCATAAATTAAAATTAATCGACTACCTCTTAGCTCGAGATACTCATATTGATATTGTTGTTAAAATAACGCTTTCGCGAAAATAGGAAAAGATTACCACTCTCCCCTCTTGTTTATTACTCTGTCACCTCGCGCCTAAAGCTAGAGGTTGTTTGATATGGTTTAAATTCCGCTTTCGCGAAAGCGTAAACACAACTATTAAGAGCTAAAGTATCCCTTCATAATACCGCGTTGAGAATTCTTTATAAACTGTAAGATCTCATCACGCTCTTGAGTTGCCTCCATCTCTGCTTCTATAATAGTGACCGCTTGTGAGTTATTATAATTCTTTTGGTATAGTATACGGAAGATATCTTGTATCTCTCTTATCTTTTCTGTTGTAAAACCACGTCTACGTAATCCTATAGAGTTTATACCTACATAACTTAATGGCTCACGACCTGCTTTTACAAATGGCGGTACATCCTTACGTACTAGCGATCCACCGGTTACAAAGGCGTGACTCCCTATGGTACAAAATTGCTGTATGGCAGCCATACCTGCAAGAACCACATAATCACCTACGGTAATGTGTCCTGCTAGTGTACTATTGTTAGAAAAAATACAGTTATCGCCCACGATACAATCGTGTGCTATGTGACAGTATGCCATAATCCAGCAGTTATTACCTACTTGAGTTTTCATACGGTCTGATGTACCACGGTTTATGGTAACACACTCACGTATCGTCGTGTTATCACCTATAATGGTAACGGTATCTTCATCATTAAACTTTTTATCTTGCGGTACTGCAGAGATCACTGCTCCCGGAAAGATACTTACGTTCTTCCCTATACGAGCTCCCTCCATAATAGTTACGTTAGAACCTATCCAGCTTCCCTCTCCTATCACAACATTATTATGTATAGTTGTAAAAGGCTCTATCACTACATTCTTTGCAATTTTTGCACCTGGGTGCACATATGCTAATGGCTGATTCATATTAGTTATTTTTTACTTTAACGATCTGAGCCATTATCTCTGCCTCCGACACTAATTTTCCATTTGCATAAGCTCGTGCTTGCATCTGGCAAATTCCTCTGCGTATAGGCGCCATAAGGTCTAGCTTAAAAATAAGCGTATCACCCGGCACCACTTGATGTTTATATCTTACGTTATCTATTTTAAGTAAATATGTAAGATAATTTTCTGGATCTGGCACTGTACTAAGTACAAGTATACCTCCCGTTTGTGCCATTGCCTCAATCTGAAGTACTCCTGGCATTACAGGTGCACCAGGAAAATGCCCTACGAAGAATGGTTCATTCATCGTGACATTTTTTATACCTATTACGTGCTCTTCTGTAAGTTCTAGAATTTTATCTACCAGTAAGAATGGAGGTCTGTGTGGTAACATCTCCATAATTTGATTAATATCCTTTACTGGCGCTGCGTGTAAGTCTACATCTGGCACATAGTTACGACGCTCATTTTTTATAATTTTCTGTAGCTTCTTTGCAAACTGTGTGTTTACAAAATGCCCAGGCTTATTTGCTATTACTTTACCACGTATACGAGTACCTGCAAGTGCAAGATCACCTATTACATCAAGTAATTTATGACGTGCTGCCTCGTTTGCGTGATGCAAAGTAAGGTTATCTAAAATACCGTTAGGTTTTACCGCAATGTGATCTTTATTAAAGGCTACGCGTAACTTTTCCATTGTACTAGGTGATAATTCCTTATCTACATATACAATCGCATTGTTAAGATCACCTCCTTTTATAAGACCGTGCTCAAGTAGCATCTCTATCTCGTGTAGAAAACTAAATGTTCTACTATCTGATATCTCTTCTTTAAACTCTGAAATGTGCTGTATACTTGCATTTTGAGTACCTAGCACCTTTGTACCAAAGTCTACCATTGTAGTTACCTGATACTCGTCTGATGGCATAAGGATAATCTCACTACCCGTTTCTTCATCTTTATAAGTGATGACCTCCTTTACTATATACTCATCACGTGCTGCATCCTGCTCTTGTATACCTGCTTCTTCTAGTGCTTCTACAAAAAACTTTGACGATCCATCCATAATAGGCGGCTCAGATGCGTCTAGCTCGATAAGCAGGTTATCTATCTCTAGACCTACACAAGCAGCAAGAACGTGCTCTGTAGTTTGTATAGCAACACCGTTCTTCTCAAGGTTAGTCCCTCGCTGCGTGTTAGTCACAAGAGAGGCATCTGCATTGAGAATAGGTTCCCCTTCAATGTCTATACGTTTAAACTTATATCCGTGATTTTCTGGCGCTGGCTTAAATGTCATTTTTACATTTGCACCAGTGTGTAAACCTACTCCTGTAAGGCTTACTTCTTTTGCTATCGTACGTTGTTGTGCTTTAGCGTTACCCATTGTTTTGTTGTTTTTCTAGTTTGTTTACCGCTTGTACAATTTTTGGTAAATTTTTAAAATGTACATAAGAGCGGTTCCAGTCTGTGTAGTTAAATGACGGAGAGCCTTGCAGCACTTCACCATCTTTTATATTTCTTCCTATACCAGATTGTGCTTGTATGCGCACTTTATCACCTATGGTGAGGTGACCAGAGATACCTACTTGCCCACCTATAAGACAGTGCTTCCCTATCTTAGTAGATCCTGCAATTCCTGTTTGAGCAGCAATAGCAGTGTGTGCACCTATCTCTACGTTATGTGCAATCTGTATTTGGTTATCTAGTTTTACTCCTCTTCTTATAATAGTAGATCCTAGTGTAGCACGATCTATAGTAGTACCGGCACCTATATCTACGTGATCTTCTATAATTACATTACCTGTTTGTGGTACTTTACTATACTCCCCTTTTTCATTTGGCGTAAAGCCAAATCCATCTGCACCTACTATGGCTCCACTGTGTATATAAACATTATTACCTATCACACTGTCTGAGTATACCTTAGACCCTGCAAAAAGCACGCAGTTATCACCTATAGTTACATTATCACCTATATATACATTAGGATAAATCTTTACATTATCACCTATACGCACGTTATCACCTAAGTAAGAAAATGCACCTAGATATAGCCCTTCACCATAACTAGCCGTATCAGATATAAAACAAGGTTGTTCTATACCAGACTTACTTAGTTTTACTTGGTTATAATATTCTAATAATTTTGAGAAAGACTTATAAGCATCTTCTACACGTATGAGTGTAGGCTTAACTTCTTGATCTGCCACAAAATCATTACCCACAATGGCAATACTAGCCTCTGTTGAGTAGATGTATGATGTATACTTAGGGTTTGCCAGAAAAGTAAGAGAACCAGGGGTTCCTTCTTCTATTTTGGCTAGCTTAGAGACCTCTACTTCTGGGTTACCTTCTACGGTCCCTTCTAGTATGCCTGCGATTTGGGTTGCGGTAAATTTCATAAAGCACAAAAATAGGAAAAATTAACGTTTAGGTTTTGGGTAACACAGATAGTTTTTAACTACTTCTTTAGTAAGCGATTTTAAACTAAGCTGGTCACTAGCCTTTACAACATCTACAATCTTTCCATTACTCATTAATATATTAATCCCCCCTTTTTTATAATTATACGCTTGATTTGATATCGTACCCGTAATTACAAAGTAATTTGCCTCTTCTTGAGAGATACTATACTGCTTCATAAGAGCGCTTCTATGCTTCTCCAGCTTTGCCGGAGCAAATGGCTTCTTACGTATTTTTACTTTTAATAAGTCTCTATTTATGATACTCTTAGACAGCTCAGAAAGCACGAAGTCCTTATGCGAGCACCACTCCTTCATTGCCGAAATAATGTCATAATCATCAAGCTGTGCAAAGATGTCTAAGCTCTTTTTTATGGTATCGCTATCTATTTGATTTTGTAAAAAGAACTGCAGTGCCTTGCTAGAAGGTAATATCTCACCCTCTCGCGAGAGCTCTTTTGCTCTTTTAAGCACCCTGGTAAGCAATTGCTCTGCAACAATACCTGTTTTATGCAAATACACTTGCCAGTACATAAGGCGTCGCGCCACGAGAAACTTCTCTACCGTATACACACCTTTTTCTTCTACTACTAGGTGGTCATCCTTTACATTGAGCATCGCGACTATGCGCTCTGTATTAATATTACCCTCTGCCATACCCGTATAAAAGCTATCGCGCTTGAGGTAGTCTGTACGATCCATATCTAGCTGCCCAGAAACCAGCTGATTTAAAAAGGAGCGATGATATGAGCCTTCAAAAATCTGTATAGCGAGCGTTAAACTTCCGTTAAACTCCTCATTGAGAGCCTCCATAAATAAGGTAGAAATATCTTCGTGACTCACACCATCTACAATGCTATGCTCCATAGCGTGAGAAAAAGGACCGTGACCTATATCGTGTAATAAAATGGCTATAAGTACAGCTTCTTGCTCTGTCTCAGATATAACAACACCTTTACCTACAAGGACTTTGAGCGCTTTTTGCATTACACCCAGACAGCCTATAGCGTGCTGAAATCTGGTGTGATGCGCCCCAGGATATACGAGATAAGAGAGTCCCATCTGAGTGATACGTCTCAGTCGCTGAAAATATTTGTGCTGTATGAGATCAAAGAGCACCCCATTTGGTATGGTAATAAACCCATAAATTGGGTCGTTAATAATTGTAACTTTGGAAGACTGCAATAGAAAAAGTTTAAATTCTGTTGTTTTACGCTTTCGCGAAAGCGTACTCCTTACAAATATAAGGTTTCACCATACAACGGTAAGGCCACTAAAGAACTAACTATATATATGAGCAACATACAAATACTCTGGGTAGACGACGAAATAGACTTATTGAAACCACACATACTCTTTCTTGAAAAGAAAAACTATAGCGTGACCACCTGTGATAACGGTGCAGAGGCAGTAGATATGATAGATGAACAAAACTTTGACATCATATTTCTAGATGAGAATATGCCTGGCCTTACGGGGCTTGAGACGCTCAATGAGATAAAAAATAAAAGAGAAAATATACCCGTCGTGATGATCACTAAGAGTGAGGAAGAGTACATTATGGAGGAAGCTATAGGCTCAAAAATAGTAGACTACCTTATAAAACCGGTAAACCCTAACCAGATCTTACTAAGCTTAAAGAAAAACCTTGACCATAGCCGTCTGATAAGCCAGAAGACAACATCTTCATACCAGCAAGAGTTTAGAAAAATTGCGATGGACCTCTCTATGATAAATAGTTTTGAAGAGTGGAGCGAACTTTACCAGAAGCTCATTTACTGGGAGATGGAGCTAGAGGGCATAGAAGATAGCGGGATGTTTGAGATTCTAGAGTCTCAAAAAACAGAGGCAAATAACCAGTTTTGTAAATTTATAGATAAAAATTACCCAGACTGGTTTGACGGTTATGATGCGCCTACAATGTCTCATACCTTGTTTAAGGACAAGGTGCAGCCTCATATTAAAAAGGGTACTCCTACCCTCTTTGTGGTGATAGATAATATGCGCTATGACCAGTGGAAGGCTTTTGAGCCACACCTTGCTGCCCATTATAAAAAAGTGCAAGAAGAGCCTTACTACAGTATACTTCCTACGGCAACACAGTATGCTCGTAATGCCATATTTTCTGGGCTTATGCCAGAAGATATGAAAAAGAAACACCCCAATCTATGGCTAGATGACACAGACGAGGGAGGAAAAAATATGCACGAGGCGGCCTTTCTTGAGGCGCAACTTAAGAGACTAAGCCTAGATGTAAAGTGGGAATACCATAAAATTACTAATCTTAAAAATGGTAAAAAGCTAGCAGACAACTTTAGATCTCAAAAGGATAATGACCTTACTGTGGTGGTCTATAACTTTGTAGATATGCTCTCGCACTCTAAAACCGAGATGGAGGTCATAAAAGAGCTAGCTAGTAATGATAAGGCATACCGCTCCCTTACAGAGAGCTGGTTTAAAAACTCACCGCTGCTCTCTATGATACAGCAAGCACAAGAGCTGGGTATGAAGCTAGTACTTACTACAGACCACGGTACTATAAATGTAAAAAATCCTTCTAAGGTAATAGGTGATAAAAACACGAGTCTTAACCTACGTTATAAAACAGGCCGTAGCCTTACCTATGAAGATAAAGATGTACTCGCAGCACCAGACCCGCGCACTATACACTTACCTTCTATAAATATGAGTAGCTCTTATATTTTTGCAAAGAGTGACCTCTTTTTTGCCTACCCAAATAACTTTAATCACTACGTGAGTTATTACAGAAACACCTACCAGCACGGTGGCGTGAGCCTTGAAGAAATGGTGATTCCATTTGTTGTAATGGAACCTAAATAGACCTATTACGCTTTCGCGAAAGCGTAAACTCAACTAAAAAACCACAGCCAGAGCTGTGGTTTTTTTATGATGCTATAAGATATAAAAACGTAGTTACCCCGTTTTATTAATTCGCTCTAAAAAGTCTATCACATTATCATCCTTTTTCTTCACAGCAGTCTCTTTAATACCCTCTAGATTCTTAATAAAATAAGATACAGAGAGTCCAGTCACACGCTTAAAGTGTGTAGAAAATGATTTTACGTTAGAAAAACCTATCTCCTCTGCAATGGCGGCAACAGTATATGAACGTAGTTTGTGAGAAGCATACAGCTCCTTAAGCACATAATTAACACGTAAATCACTTAGGTAGGTAGAAAAATTATCAGATTTTTCTACATTAATGTATTTAGAAAGATAGGAGGCGTTTGTTCCTATTTGTGCAGCAAGGCTCTTAAGCGTCACATTATGAGAGGTAAAAAGGGCCTTTTTCTCAAAACGGTCTAGACCTTCTTGTATCTTTTCTAGCTGCGCTGGCTTTATGTGTGATAAAGGGCCGTCTTGCTCAGCTTTTACAACAGCTAAGGTTGCTTTGGCTTCCTTTACAGGGTTTGTTTCTTGTACAACCCACTCACTATATATGGCGCGCAAGTTTTCAAAACGTCGTTTTAAAATACGTCGCTTTCTATATTGAATAAGCGCATAAAATAGGGCAAGTAACCCTAGGCTTATAAAAAAAATAAGACCAATCGTGCGCTGTTTTTTATCACCCTCAAGACTTTGTATGACTGCTTCTTTTTCTGAGAGTAATTGAGGAATCGTGTAAGATGCCACAATACCATCACCTATGGTTTTACTAAGTGATCCATAATCCTCTTCATAGGTTATCATTTTATTGAGGTACTCAATTTGTTTTGTGCTATTACCCGTGTTTTTGTAGTGTGTAAGGAGATAATCGTAGGTGGTTTTAAGTTCTTGAAAGAAATAATCTGCACCACCAGACTCGTGTAAACTATCAGTCTTAAGAAACGCCGCGAGCGCCTCTTCCGGTTGCTGTAGTCCTTTGTGAGCTATGCCTTTTAGTGCATATGAATGTGAAAGTTCATCATCATCTGCATCTAGATTTTGAACCAAATATTGATTAGTAAACTTTAATCCCTCTTTAAAATTATGTGATTTAATATAAATGCCTGCTTGTAAACCAAGGCTTCTAGTCAAATAATAACTGTCATTTTCTTGCGTGCCAAAAGTTTTTACTTTGTTGGCATATTTTAAAGCGCTATCTAGAACATTTTGTTTGAAGTGTACCAGAGCAAGAGAATACTGAACATCAGCCAAAGCTGAATTGTAGTAAATATCGCTGCCATAAGGATGTATTTTTTTTATATTATCATATTGATATGCTTTTTCAACTTTTTCTAATAGAGCTTTTCCTTCTGACAATTTACCACTATCAGCAAGTAGCATACCTATTATATTCATAAGAAGAAACTTATTTGATAGGTTTTGAGATTCTTCAGATACCTCATATGCTATTTCTGCAGCGCTATAAGCTAGATCAATATCATCTTCATTGAAGTAAAAGATTGCTTTTTCGAGCAATAATCGCTCGTATAAATCAGATAACTGATTCTCTTTTGTGTAATCAATAGTATAATCTATGATTTCGATATCAAATCCTCTAAAAGTACTTAAGCTACTGTAAAACTTAGCAAAATCTGGTTTTAGTCCTTCTTGTTGAGCTTTTACAATAAGTGACTTTGCATATAACTCTATGGTAAGTGAATCTACATCTGCAGGTGGCTCAACTGCAAATCTAAAAAACCGTTTTCTAAGTATTGAGTAATCTATATAGGCTATAGTGTCTGGTACTTTTTGATCTGTGATATAGGGTAGGTCTTGGCTGGATACCAAAGCTGGTAAGCAAAGAAGTAATGTAAAGAAATATAAGGAGTAAACCTTCATAAGGGAAACTAACTAATAGCCGACAAAAATAGAGATTACATTTTAAATTTTACGAAATTTCTTACGGTTTTAGAATGTAGCCTATCCTTTTAGCCACCTTTTGATCATACAAAACTTATATATTGCAAAGCGTGAGTGCGCTTTCGCGAAAGCATACTAAAAAACAAATATTAATTAACCAGCTTTATTCACACGGTCAGTAAGGTTGATAACGCCGTCCTTCTCCTCATTAGAAAAGCTGTCTCGCTCACTAGAAAGATTTTTTATAAAATAGGAGACCGAAAGCCCAGTGACACGTTTAAAGTGTGTTGAAAATGATTTTACGTTAGAAAAGCCTACCTCCTCTGCTATAGCGGCGACCGTGTAAGATTTTAATTTTGGATTGTTATAAAGCTCTTTGAGGACATAATTAATTCTCAAATCATTTAAGTAAGTAGAAAAATTCTCAGATTTTTCAACATTAATATATTTCGAAAGGTAAGAAGCGTTTGTCCCTATTTGTTTGGCTAGGCTCTTGAGTGTCACGTTATGAGATGTAAAAAGAGCCTTTTTCTCAAAACTGTCTAAGCCTTCTTGTATCTTTTCAAGCTGGGGTGGTTTAATATGTGATAATGCGCCTTCCATATGATCTTGCACAACAGGCAGTGTGACTGCAGTAGCTTCTTCTGGCATTTCCTCAGTGGTTATGCGTTCACTATAAGTATCTCTTAAGTTTATAAAACGTTGCTTTAACTTGAGTCGTCTTCTATACTGGTAAATCGCAAAGGTTACCGCTAGCACTCCCAATATTACAAATAGAATTAAACCAATGCTTCTGCTTTCTTTTTCTTGTTCTAATGTCTTTATCGCGTTTTCTTTTTCTGACAGCAACACTGGCAACGTGTAAGACGCTATTATCTCATCACCTATATTCTGGCTAAGTTTACCATACTCCTCTTCATAAGCAATCATCTTGTTGAGATATTCAATTTGTCTAGTTACATCTCCTGTCTGTTTATAATGATTGTGTAGATACTCATAAGTAACTTTTAAATCTGAAAAGAAATAATCTGATCCTGCAATATCACGTAAACTATCGGCTGTGAGAAATGAAGTTAGAGCCTTCTCTGGTTGTTGTAAGCCCCTATAAGCGATGCCTTGTAGTGTATAGGAGTGAGAAAACTCGTTATTATTTCGGTTAATAGAAAGGTCTAGATATTCGTTGGTTAATTTCAAACCTTCTGTATAGTTTTCTTTTCTTATTAAAATACCACCTTTTAAGCCTAAATACGCGCTAAGATATTCTTTACTACCAGAGATATCTGCATACTCCTTTACTTTGTTAATATATTCAGAAGCTTTTTTATATTTTTTAAGTTTAAAATATGTTAAAGCCAGACCATACTGTATTTCTGTAAGAGCCTCCTTAATATATTGATCAGTGTTAAACTTAAATATTTCATTAATTACATCAGTATGATATAACTCTTCAAGTTCCAAATACATTTTAATAGCATCATTAAATTTACCACTGTGTTCTAGCAATACTCCCATAATATTTTTTGTAGTATATGCTATAACTGGATTATTAAAATGTTGATTCTTATCGTAAGCCTCTTGAGCTAAACTATAAGCTTCTTCTAAATTAGATTCTATTCGTATAAAATAAAGAGCTTTACTTATTAAAGCCTCAATGTAAAACTCGTCAAGATTATGTGTTGTGGTATACCCTATTACATAATCAATGGTAGGTAAACTATTCTCTCGGTAATTACTTAGTGTAATATAAAATTTAGAGACTTCTAGATGGTCATTTTTTCCTGTTGCTTTGATTATTAAATCTTTGCCATAAAGCTCTAGTAATAGTGTATCAACAACCTGTGTATCATTATGTATTAGTGCAAAGAATTTTTTCCTTACTGTTTGATAATCTTGTAGGCGTATAGAGTCTGGGACTTTATTATCAATTAAGAAGGGTAAATCTTGAGCATTACCAGAAATAGTTACCACAGAAAAAAATAAAAAGAGGAGGAAAACGCGCTTCTTCATAAATAGCAAGTAAAAGTCAAAAATATACATTCATTAATAAACAAACGAAATTTCTTACTTAATTCATAATACTCATAACATCTTATAGTTTACACTTAAAACTTAAAGTAAGTGTATGTCGTACCGCTGTTTTATGCCATTATTTTAGCAGGTTTTTTGACTTCAAATGTCTATTTGAAATACATTATGCTCTTTTTAGTTTAAATGAACTAAACAACGACCAAACCATTGTTTTTCAGAATACTACAATTTCGGTAAAAAGATAAATATAGACGGTATATTTATAAATATACCTATACCCTAGTTGATTGGTATGGTATAAAACAAGACCTTTAAATCATTAATGTCGTTTAAGGACAATCAAAAAATGGACAAGTACCTGATGTTATTTACTAGTACTATGGAATAATAGTAAATTAAGGTACTATCACAATTCTAATAATCGGTGTTTATCAACTCGTTTTTATACTACATATTAGGGGTTTGCAACTGAAACAAGTTATATGAAGGGGTCTAACAGTTAATCAAATGTTGCCTTCAAATCTATTACAGATTGACATCGATTTATTAGAATTATTGTAAGTATTACGCTCGCAATACTTCTCTCAAAACTACTCTTCTTCTTACTAGAAAATAACATCTTCATAAACCTCATTCCTACTTCTTAAGGAAAGGAATAAAATTCTATTCAAAAAATTCACCCCAGATATTACAAAAAAATGACAATAGCTCTTGTCAATTCTAATTGAAAGAATATTCCTACTCTTTTAAATATTTTAAGACTCATAATTAGTATTTGAACGATAAAAGTTTAAAAATTCTTATATTAGCAACGCCCTTAAACTACTTAATAATGCAAACATCTTATGATTTATCTGATATAGAAGCTATTGCAGATAAAATCGTCACTACCGTCCGAAGCAACGTATTGCTTTTTTATGGAGAGATGGGTTCTGGTAAAACAACACTTATTAAAGCCATTGCAAAAAAACTTGGTGTGACAGACCCCATAAGTAGCCCCACTTTTTCAATTGTTAATGAATATGTCACAGGTAATGACCAGCTCATTTACCACTTTGACTTTTATAGAATCACAAATCAAGAAGAAGCGCTTGATATGGGATTTGAAGAATATATATATAATGGTGACTGGATATTTATTGAGTGGCCTGATAATATTTCAAAATTTTTACCAAAAGACGCTGATATTATCAAGTTAGAGAAGCAAAACGCTAGTAAAAGAGTAATATCAATAAATTAATTATGTTAAAATTATGTTAATGTGATTTAACAAAAATGTAGGTATTTTCTGATAACTGGATTTTACCTATTGATAAAAAACATAACATAAAACTTTTAATCGAAAAATAAGATTTTAATAGACAACCCCTAACAAGTGTAAAATGTTGTTTTCGCGTATTTTTTTTTTCAAAAAGGGCGCGAATATACAAAAAAAAGCAATTGGTTATAATTTGAGAGAATAGAGTGATGTTTGTGTCAACAAATCATTAATACTCAAAACACTCTAAATTATGAAAATTAAAGCTTTACTATTAGGCCTGCTTATCGCGGGAGCAACAGCATTAACGTACACTGCAATGACAGAAAATGCAGAACAAGCAATCGATAAAAGAGCAATTAAAGTACCACCAAGGGGATAAAAGAAAAATTTTATCTGTAGGTACACTTATTGCCTTATGTGTAGTGCTATCGCCTATACTTTTTTATGCATATCAAGGATTCCCAAATGTAAAAACTTGGGAGTCCTTTTTGTTTGGTACGATACACAGTAATTATTACGAAAGTATTCACACCTTAGCTTGGGTAGTTTTTAGCAAAGTTGTTCCCTTTATGTTATTATTAATCTGGTTTTTCACCTGTAAACACTGGTGGTATCATTCTATTTTAGTGCCAATAGCGATGTATGTTTTCCAGATTTACACTACAATTCAAGATGATTTACAATTTGCAGATACTGATGAATTTTATATTATCATACCTCTTATAGCCATTGTCGCAGCTATAACGTATACGATAAGAACAAAAATCTTTGATCGTTTATATGGTGTAAATCTAGACCAAGAGCTCAAACGTGTGCATTGGAATGGTAAAATTGTTACCATACCTGCAGACTCTCCTTTAGATTTGCAACAAATTGATGATGAAAATGACGAAATCATAGAAGAAGAGGAAGAAGAAGATGATGTTTTTTGAACTTCTCTTATGTTATAAAAACCACTCATTAGTTTAGATAATAAACATACTTACTCTAACATCATTATATCTTATTTTACGCTTCCGCGAAAGTAGCCACTCTCCTATTAAACCTAAGTAATCTATTATATATAGTATCCAGAAGATAGGTTTATAAGCTATCAAATTCAACCCCATAAAAAAACTCCCTACAGCCGTAGGGAGTTTTTTTATAGTACAACGTGATGGGTTACTATCGCTTCAACGTAAAGTGCCCATTAACCGTTCTCTGTGTCCCTAAGTCATCTACCTCTGTAAACTCTACTCTAAACCAGTAGTCGTTACTCGGCATCGGTTGGCCATTAAAGGTACCGTCCCATCCTGGGCTAGTAGGGCTTAGTTGTTTTAAGAGCTTCCCGTATCTATCAAAGATAAAAATCTTCGCATTCAGGTTAGGATCCACCCCCAGCCCTATAATATTCCACGTATCGTGAAAACCATCTGCATTAGGTGTAAAGAAACGTGGGTAATCGATGATCCCTATCTCAAACTCAGAGATCGAACAGTTACCACTTGCTAGTCTTCCAAAAATGGTATGCGTCCCCGGAGTCACATTTGTAAAAGTTGTACTACTCTGGAACGGGCCATCATCTAGTGCAAACTCATACTCAGAGGTAGGATCTACCCCTGTGATATTTATCACTTCTACCGTGTACAATCCGCTACTGTTAAAAGAAGGTTCTAGTACAATCGCCTCAAACACCGGCGCGCTCTCTGCCGTATATACCGCCTCTGCTAGGTAATCACACTCCGTACCATCCACATACGTAGCTGTGACCAGCACCTGGTAGGTTCCTGCAGCATCTACAGTCACCACAGGATCTAGTGATATCAATGCACCATCTAGTGTCCACGCATAACTGTAGCTCACCCCAACCTGAGGATCTTCTACCGTACCATCTATCGTAAATGGATCAAGCGCTTCACCCGTAATCTCATCCACACAAATCTGTCCACCCTCATTGCTAAGGTCTGTATATGGTAGTGGTTGTACAAAAATCTCAAAGTCTACCACCATCGTACTCTCACAGTTGCTAGCTGTATTAACGGCTCTAGCATAAATAGTCTGTGGGTTACTCGTATTCACATAAGCACTAGGCGTGTCTATTGCATTAATCATTGCCTCTGCATCTGCAAGGCTGGTATAGTAGGTTACAGAGGTTGCAGTCACACCTCCAGTAATCATCGCATTCTGCTGCGTAAGGTCAAAGGTGGCCTCATCTTGGTTAGGTGCAACATTAATCCCAAGATCATCGGCACACTGTACCATATTATCTGCTGGAGATACCTCTGGACGACTCTCTACCGTAAATATGATGCTTGTAAAGTTCACACAGCCTGTGGTGTTATCTTCAATACGCACAAAAAGCTCCTCACCATCTGCCACTGTATATGGCGAACTTAGTGCTGCAGTGTTTGCCTCTGCCTGCACTAGTAACTGGTGATAGCTTATCGTAAAATCACTCGTTATCTGTGGCGCTGCAAGAATCCCTATCTCATCTGCTAGGGTGGTAAGATCCACACTTCCCATTGTATCATCTCCATCAAATTCTTCACAGAAGGTATAATCAATAGGTCCCACTTCTGCTAAGACAGGTAGCGGATTTACAATCACCTCAAAAGGCACAATCACATAACATAAGTTTCCGTCGCTGTCTAAGTCATCATCTCCTGGCACATTACGTTCCACACGTGCATAGAGTGTTTGGTTACCAGANTCTGTGGCGCTGCAAGAATCCCTATCTCATCTGCTAGGGTGGTAAGATCCACACTTCCCATTGTATCATCTCCATCAAATTCTTCACAGAAGGTATAATCAATAGGTCCCGCTTCTGCCAAGACAGGTAGCGGATTTACAATCACCTCAAAAGGCACAATCACATAACATAAGTTTCCGTCGCTGTCTAAGTCATCATCTCCTGGCACATTACGTTCCACACGTGCATAGAGTGTTTGGTTACCAGATGTGGTATTGATAAAGTTAGTGACATCTGCCACTGCAAGTGTTGGGTCGTCTGGGTTCGCTTCCGCGAAAGCGAGATCTGTATACACTAAGATATCTACAGGCTCCCCTCCACCTATCTGAGCAATCACACCCGTAAGATCAAAGCTCTCAAAACCATCGGTATCTNACCATTGCAAGCGTTGGGTCGTCTGGGTTCGCTTCCGCGAAAGCGAGATCTGTATACACTAAGATATCTACAGGCTCCCCTCCACCTATCTGAGCAATCACACCCGTAAGATCAAAGCTCTCAAAACCATCGGTATCTGAACCAGAACCAGCGTCAATCACCCCATCGCCATCGGTATCAATATCTGTCGTGGCATCACATACCTCCACGGCATCTGGCATTGTGTTAGGCGTAGGTAATGGTAACACCTCAATGTCAAAAGTAGTCTGGTCGGTACATCCTGCTGCGCTAGAGACTACTGCCTGTATCGTCTGTGGGTTCTGAATGTTTGTATAAGCCGTAGGGTCTGCAATAGGCGTATCACTCANCGAACCAGAGCCAGCGTCAATCACCCCATCGCCATCAGTATCAATATCTGTCGTGGCATCACATACCTCCACGGCATCTGGCATTGTGTTAGGCGTAGGTAGTGGTAACACCTCAATGTCAAAAGTAGTCTGGTCGGTACATCCTGCTGCGCTAGAGACTACTGCCTGTATCGTCTGTGGGTTCTGAATGTTTGTATAAGCCGTAGGGTCTGCAATAGGCGTATCACTCATCTGGTCTGCAAGACTCGCATAATAGGTCACAGATAATAATGGATCACCACCGGTAAGACTTGCCTCATTAACGGTAAGGTCAAACACATTAAAAGTATCTGCATCATCATCACAAACCATTAGGTCTAGATCATCATTGGCTGGGTTTGCCGTAGGTGGGCTTTCTACAGAAATTTCAAAAGAGCTCACTGCAGCACACATATTTGGGCTACCATCATTTACTTGTAAACGTACCCAGATTACCTCAAGTGGTGCTACCTGTGTTGCGTTATAGTTAGCTGGATCTAAAATTGGGTTGTTACCCGTTTCTGCATCTGCCAGGGTGTTGTGATACGTGATGACAAGCGTGGTTGCATCTTGTGTCCCTATGATGGCAACCTCGTTTTGAGTAAGGTCTATGATTTCCATCAGGTTATTATCATCATCACACTCAGTAAGTGTTTCAAGGGCTGCAGGAATCTCTGGGATAGGATATACCACAAGCTCAAATTCATAAATCTTAGTACAAGCCGTTGCCGTAGCAGGGTTGGTGTCTTGTGCTACCACATACAGTGAGGTCATCCCTGTGATATTGTTATAAGGAACGGTAATATCTATCTGCCCTGCTCCTGTGTCTGCCGTGGCATTATCTAGGGTTTCATAAAAACGTAGGGTGATATCTGTAAGCGTTGCTAATAAGTCATCATTATACTGTTGCAAGTCAAAGGCTCCAAAACCATCATTGTCTTCATCACAGGCTATAGCCTCTGGTAAAGGTTCTCCAATGACAGGTAGCGGATTTACCTGTAGGTCTACCGTGGTCTCTGCACCACACATTCCTGCATCACTACTACTTACTAAGATAAAAAGCGTCTGCGGACTACTACCATCATTGATATATGCCTCTGGTGTGGCAATAGCATTTGCAATACCAGCATCGAGGTCTGCTTGCGACTCATAGTAGGTCACGGTAAGGGTTGGATCTCCACCGGTAATACCTGCATCAAGACTGGTAAGGTCAAAAGTGGTAATCCCATCATCATCGGTTCCTACAAGGGCACCCGCACTATCACAGGCTTCAAAAAGCCCTGGTGGGGTGATGGTAGGAATCATTGCAATGTTTAGATTAAAAGTACCTACAACAGTACAACCTGTTGCGGTGTCTTCTAGACGTACCCACAGCTGGGTAGCTGGTGCACTGGCAAGGTAGTTTACAGGATCTGCAATAGGCATATCTGCCGCACTGCCTACCATTGCTTCTGCACTGGCAAGCGTCTCGTGGTACGTAAGAGTTATAGCTGCAGGGGTTTGTGTCCCGTAAATCACGGCATCATTTTGTGTAAGGTCAAACAGCGCTTGCCCATCCCCATCATCATCACACTCAGTTAGGTCTGGGATGGTGGTAGGTAGTACCGGTGCAGGTTGCACGATAAGTTCTAACTCCACGATACGGTAACACTCAGTGCTGGTAGCTGGGTCTGTATCTGTAGCTCTTACATAGATAGTTCTTGATACGGTCTGGTAGGCTGCTGGGTTTGCAATGGCTGGTGTGCCTAGCTCTGCAGCGGCAATTGTCTCGTGGAAGGTAAGTCCCACAAAGGCCTCGCCATTTATAATATCTGTCGTTACCTGGCCGGTAAGATCAAAAATAGCATCCCCATCATTATCTGGGTCGCCATCATTTGCCATTGTATCACATTCCTCTACCGGTGCTATGGTGGTAGGTGATGGTAATGGATTTACCACTAAGGTTAAGGTGATGGTCTCATAACAAGACGTTACAATATCTTCTACACGTACAAAGATGGTTTGGTTTGCCATCACCACATTCTGATACATATCTGCAAGTGCTGGTGTACCGGCATCTGCATCTGCTTGGGTGAGGTGATAGCTTACACTCCAGTCATCATTACCACCAGTAATCTCATCGTCACGACTACGTAAATCAAAGCTTGCAAACTCATCGGTATCACTACCGCTTTCTATATCATCACAGAGCTCGTATTCGGCAGGTTGGATAGGAGTTGGTAATGGGTTTACAATAAGTTCTAAAGGAGCAATATTACTACAGAAAGTCATTGTAGTGGTCATCTGTGCAGTATCGGTTACTAGGGCATAAACGGTAGCGGTATTACTCGTATAAGCGTTAGGAGTTGCAATGGCAGGAGTACCAGCTTCCGCGGAAGCGAGTGAAGAAAACCACTCCACTGTATGCATTGTAGGGTCTAAGCCGCCTAGAATATTAGCTTCTTGTGTACTTAAATCAAATAGCTGAAGCCCATCGGTATCGTCATCACACAAGGCGTATGGAAGCGCATCTTGGTTAGGCATCGGGGTGTTGAGCACACGCAGGGTAAGCGGTGTGGTGCTGTAGCAACCGGCATCGTTAAAAACACGGGCATACACAATTTGCTCAAAAGGCTCATTGTTGATATACATCATATTATCGAGCTCCTGACCTACCGGTGCATTATCTGCATCTGCCTGAGTGAGGTAATAGGCTACGGTAAGGGTTGGGTCACCACCGGTGATTTCGGCGTCTCGAGAGGAGAGCACGAAGAAGTCAAAAACACCGTCGTTATCATCATCACACTCCTCATAATCTGCAGGGGTTACGAGTACCGGCACTGGGAAGCTGCGCACACTAAGGTTGACCGTTGCATAACAAGCCGTGGTATTATCGGTCACACGAGCCACTACAATCTGAGGATTGGTGGTCATTGTAAACATTGTTTTGTCTGGGATACTTGCATCACCAGCATCGGCACCAGCCTGGTCTAGGTGGTAGGTGATGGTAAGGTTTGCATCAAAACCACCCGTGATTTCAATATCTTTTGAAGAGAGGTCTACCGTGGTAAGGCCGTCTATCACACCATCATCATCACAAACTTGAAGTTCGGTAGGTGTGGTGAGTACAGGATTCTGGTTTACGATGAGCTCAAAGTTCATCGCAAGGTTGACAAAATCAAACGTAGTACAGCCTGTAGTAGCATCCTCTAGACTGTAGTAAATGGTCTGAGGGTTGCTACTGTTT
>NZ_JBHSHB010000004.1:0-582 GCF_042652845.1 Dokdonia genika
ATAATGTTTGTTACTGTTACATTTCCTGTGTTTGTCACTGTGAAGTTATAAGTGATTGTCTCACCAGCTTCTGCAAAACCATCTCCATCTTCATCATTGAACGTTCCAGTCTTAACAATTGCTATTGTTCCCGGATCTTCTGGTAAATCTGTGATTGTTATATCATCATCACCTTCTACTGTACTATCATCATCTGATGTATCTTCTACGTCATCTCCACTTGGGTTCTGACCAGTTGCAAGTGCTTGGTTTTCTACCATTCCTGCATCTACATCNCTTCTGCAAAACCATCTCCATCTTCATCATTGAACGTTCCAGTCTTAACGATTGCTATTGCTCCTGGATCTTCTGGTAAATCTGTGATTGTTATATCCTCTTCTCCTTCTACTGTACTATTATCATCAGAAGTATCAACTACATCATCTCCATTAGGATTCTGACCAGTTACAAGCGCCTGGTTTTCTACCATACCTGCATCTACATCGTCTTGTGTTAATACATACTCAGCTACAAACGTTGTCGCATCACTAGCTCCTGGTACTAAATCGATAGGACCGCCAGTTACTGTTACTAATGGATCTG
>NZ_JBHSHB010000005.1:0-1892 GCF_042652845.1 Dokdonia genika
GCTTTGATAATCTGACTCTCGCTAAACTTGCTTGTTTTCATTGTGACAGTTTGAATTTAAAGTTAGTAAATTCGAATTAACAACTGTCCTATTTTTAGGGAAGCCTACATTTTTAGGGAAGCCTACATTTTTAGGGAAGCCTACACATAGAGCTTTCAAAAATGTCGTATTCGCGTTATGTAATAGTTGTGGCTGGTTGCAACTACGTGTGAGCTTTCTATAATTGAGATTTGTAACCTTTAGGCATTTTTGAGTAGTGGCCTGTGGCGGCTGNTGATTCTGTACAAGATCCTTGATTATAGCCCTTACAATCGCTCTTAAACCGATTTTGAAGCGTAGCCATACGATTGCGGTAATCACCAAGTATGCAACTGCCTTTTGTGTAGCTTATTTTATCGTGGTCTGCGAGCCCTTGGGCAATCAGCCGCCACGGTATTGTGTATGATTAGTGGCGTGTTTAAGCAACTAAGTTAATAAATAAATACTGAATAGAAAATCCGAGAGGATTTTCGTAAGCAAGCTAAAACTAGCCATTAATTATACACGGTGTTGGCATTTCGTTGTTTTTTTATTCCGGTAATTTTTTTTCTGCGTTTGAGTGAATTCGTCCTGCGTTTTTTTTCGCAAACTTTTTCAATTCCGATTGAGTCAGTAATTCCGCAATTTGCTAAAATCCGTAAACAATTCTGATTTTAAATTAAATATTGCCATATCAAATTAGGAAAAGCAAAAATGCTCATTATCAATAATAACAACGATAAGAAAATTCTTAATTTTTTCCGATTTAGCGGTTTACTTTTATAATTCAAGTATAAACTTATAATACCAAATCCGATAGCAATTAATTTAAACCAAATAATATCATATTTTCCTCTTCGCGGAAAGCAAACAGATAGTCCAGGGTATTCTCTAAATTGTTCCATAAAATCAGAATAATTCAAGTAGTTTATTAAAAAGTAAAATAACCATCCAAATATTAAAAATCCGATGGAATAAGTTAACTGTTTTACTTTTTCTATTTTCATTAGTTTTTAAGGTTTAGAGTGAGCTCGTCAATGAATGCCAACGTGATTGTGTATGATTTGTGCGATTGAGAATCCGTAGGATTTTCAGTCGATGCAAATCAGTTGTTTAAATATAAGAATTTTAATTGAAGGAAAAAGCGAGCATGAATTATACACGTTGTTGTGTGTAGTTATTTTTTATTTTCAGTTTGTTCAATAGTCAAATCTATTATTTTTCCATTTTTACTGATTTCCATTTTAGAAATAGTTAATTCGGGATATTCAAATCCAATCATTATATGGTCATCGTATTTATCATCTATTATCTTGTTAAAAGAATAATGAAATATAGAATCATTAGATTTTGTTAAATAAACTCCGAAATCAGCTCCTAATCTACCTAAATATTGTTTTTTTTCTTTATCTAAAACTACAAAGATTTCTTTAAATGGAATTGATTGGTCATAAGAGAAAATTGTATCGTTTCTTTTTCCAATATAGATTGAATCATAAGCAGTAATATTCAATTTATAAAAATCCGTTTTATCGTATAATATTTTATTCAGAGTGTCAATATCAAAAGTGAAGTCAACAAATTTTCCAAATTGATTTTTAGCCTTGTCAAAACTCTTACTTTTTAAAAAGTCAGATTGAGTGACTTTTTCCTTTTTTAATTCAGTTTCTTTCGTTTTACAAGAACACAGAATTATGAAAATCAGTAAATATATTATCTTTTGCATTCAGTTTTTTTAATTACACACAACAGGCCACTACATAAAGCGAGTGCGGCATTTTGCTGGTTAGCCTGTTTTTTGTTTTTTAATTGATTGTCTAAATATACACTTATTTGTGAATCTGTCGCCGCGCATAGAGCTTTCAAAAATGTCG
>NZ_JBHSHB010000006.1:0-1719 GCF_042652845.1 Dokdonia genika
AGTGATTGTCTCACCAGCTTCTGCAAAACCATCTCCATCTTCATCATTGAACGTTCCAGTCTTAACAATTGCTATTGCTCCTGGATCTTCTGGTAAATCTGTAATTGTTACATCATCCTCACCTTCTTCAGTACTATCATCATCTGATGTATCTTCTACGTCATCTCCACTTGGGTTCTGACCAGTTGCAAGTGCTTGGTTTTCTACCATTCCTGCATCTACATCGTCTTGTGTTAATACATACTCAGCTACAAATGTTGTTGCATCACTAGCTCCTGGTACTAAATCAATAGGACCGCCAGTTACTGTTACTAATGGATCTGTTACAATAATGTTTGTTACTGTTACATTTCCNTACTTGTGCAAAACCATCTCCATCCTCATCATTGAACGTTCCAGTCTTAACAATTGCTATTGCTCCTGGATCTTCTGGTAAATCTGTGATTGTTATATCCTCTTCTCCTTCTACTGTACTATTATCATCTGATGTATCTTCTACGTCATCTCCACTTGGGTTCTGACCAGTTGCAAGTGCTTGGTTTTCTACCATTCCTGCATCTACATCGTCTTGTGTCAATACATACTCAGCTACAAACGTTGTCGCATCACTAGCTCCTGGTACTAAATCAATAGGACCGCCAGTTACTGTTACTAATGGATCTGTTACAATAATGTTTGTTACTGTTACATTTCCTGTGTTTGTCACTGTGAAGTTATAAGTGATTGTCTCACCTACTTGTGCAAAACCATCTCCATCTTCATCATTGAACATTCCAGTCTTAACAATTGCTATTGCTCCTGGATCTTCTGGTAAATCTGTGATTGTTATATCATCATCACCTTCTACTGTACTATCATCATCTGATGTATCTTCTACGTCATCTCCACTTGGGTTCTGACCAGTTGCAAGTGCTTGGTTTTCTACCATTCCTGCATCTACATCGTCTTGTATCAATACATACTCAGCTACAAACGTTGTCGCATCACTAGCTCCTGGTACTAAATCGATAGGACCGCCAGTTACTGTTACTAATGGATCTGTTATAACAATATTTGATATCGTAACATTTCCAGTGTTTGATACTGTAAAGTTATAAGTGATTGTCTCACCAGCTTGTGCAAAACCATCTCCATCCTCATCATTAAACGTTCCAGTTTTTACAACTGCAATAGATCCAACATCTTCTGGTAAATCTGTAATTGTTACATCATCCTCACCTTCTTCAGTACTATCATCATCTGATGTATCTTCTACGTCATCTCCACTTGGGTTCTGACCCGTTGCAAGTGCTTGGTTTTCTACCATTCCTGCATCTACATCTTCTTGTGTTAATACATACTCAGCTACAAATGTTGTTGCATCACTAGCTCCTGGTACTAAATCAATAGGACCGCCAGTTACTGTTACTAATGGATCTGTTACAATAATGTTTGTTACTGTTACATTTCCTGTGTTTGTCACTGTGAAGTTATAAGTGATTGTCTCACCAGCCTGTGCAAAACCATCTCCATCCTCATCATTAAACGTTCCAGTCTTAACAATTGCTATTGTTCCTGGATCTTCTGGTAGATCTGTGATTGTTACATCATCATCACCTTCTACTGTACTATCATCATCTGATGTATCTTCTACGTCATCTCCACTTGGGTTCTGACCAGTTGCAAGTGCTTGGTTTTCTACCATTCCTGCATCTACATCTTCTTGTGTCAATACATACT
>NZ_JBHSHB010000007.1:0-654079 GCF_042652845.1 Dokdonia genika
CAGGATCAATCGTACCGTTGGTAGTATTAGTAATTGTTACTTCAAATTCTTCATCTGATTCTACAACATCATCACCATTTACCGTTACTGGGAATACAGCACTCGTCTCGCCAGCAGGGATTGTTACAGTTAACTCTGTTGGTGCTACATAATCTGCGTCACCAAGCGTTCCTGTTCCATCAGCAACGGTGAAGGTTACTACTGTATCTGTATCGGAAGGAGCACTTAAGGTTACTGGGAATTCAGCTACCACCGTAGTTCCATCATCTCCTTCTGTTACTGTTACATCACCAANGGTTCCATTGGTAGTATTAGTAATCGTTACTTCAAATTCTTCATCTGATTCTACAACATCATCGCCATTTACCGTTACTGGGAATACAGCACTCGTCTCGCCAGCAGGGATTGTTATAGTTAACTCCGTTGGTGCTACATAATCTGCATCACCAAGCGTTCCTGTTCCATCAGCAACGGTGAAAGTTACTACTGTATCTGTATCGGCAGGAGCACTTAAGGTTACTGGGAATTCAGCTACCACCGTAGTTCCATCATTTCCTTCTGTTACTGTTACATCACCAATGCTTACGACAGTAGCATCGTCATTTCTTATAGTTCCAGTTCCTGTTGTGGCAGCAGGATCAATCGTACCATTGGTAGTATTAGTAATCGTTACTTCAAATTCTTCATCTGATTCCACAACATCATCGCCATTTACCGTTACTGGGAATACAGCACTCGTCTCGCCAGCAGGGATTGTTATAGTTAACTCCGTTGGTGCTACATAATCTGCATCACCAAGCGTTCCTGTTCCATCAGCAACGGTGAAGGTTACTACTGTATCTGTATCGGAAGGAGCACTTAAGGTTACTGGGAATTCAGCTACCACCGTAGTTCCATCATCTCCTTCTGTTACTGTTACATCGCCAATGCTTACGACAGTAGCATCGTCATTGGTAATTGTTCCAGTTCCTGTTGTGGCAGCAGGATCAATCGTACCATTGGTAGTATTAGTAATCGTTACTTCAAATTCTTCATCTGATTCTACAACATCATCGCCATTTACCGTTACTGGGAATACAGCACTCGTCTCGCCAGCAGGGATTGTTACGGTTAACTCTGTTGGTGCCACATAATCTGCATCACCAACCGTTCCTGTTCCATCAGCAACGGTGAAGGTTACTACTGTATCTGTATCGGAAGGAGCACTTAAGGTTACTGGGAATTCAGCTACCACCGTAGTTCCATCATCTCCTTCTGTTACTGTTACATCACCAATGCTTACGACAGTAGCATCGTCATTCCTTATAGTTCCGGTAGCGTTCATACCCCCAACAGATATATCATAAAACTCATCATCTTCTAGCGTTGAATCTGAAATTGTAGGCGTTGTAATTGTAAAAGAAGTTACTCCAGGAGGTACGATAATCATATCTCCTGCCGCGTTTAAAGTAACACCATTACTAAAAATAGGGGTAGTCACATAATCGTTATCTTCTGTAGTATTATTTACAAGCGAAAATGGATACATTTCTGTATTTACACTTCCATTACTAAGCACCACGTTATGAACTAAATCATCTCCTTCATTTTGAGAATCGCTAGTTATTGAACCTATTACTGGGTCTTCAACAACAACCGTTACTGTGGCAGTATCACAATTTGGCGGAGTTATGGTCGTACTATTTTGGCAAATTGTATAATCAACCGTATACGTTCCCGATGGAGTTCCTGGCAACACATCTACGGTACCATCGCTATTTACAGTAAGTGGTCCATTTGTGCTGGGTGTTATAGTAAAGTCTGAAGGAGTTAAAATATCTCCTAAATACTCATCATTATCAAAAACATTTCCAACAGATCCTCCAAGAACACCATCTATTGGTGTTGAACTGTAATCATCATTTATTGCGTTTACAGAACATTCAGCCGCAATGACTGTATCATCTTGAGAAGAACCTACTGTCTGACCGTTACCAGAATCTGCAAGTACTGGAACACCATTTGCATCAACCCCACCATTTATTGGAGATGAAACAGTACCTACGTTGATACTACCGTTTTCGTTTACATCTTCTAATTCAATATTTGTCGCTCCACCTTCTAGCGCATCTGGGCAACCATCGTTATCACTATCTAAATCATTATAGTCTGGAAAAGTATCACCATCTGAATTTGGACAAATAACAGCTGTAGTGATTAATACCGCAGCACTAAAAGAGTTAATAATATTATCTCTAACGCCGTTTTGTGTTAAATCTTCATACAGTAGCGAGGCAACAGTAAAAGGAGCTTCTGCTACAAAAGTTGCATCTGCATCATTTGTTTCACCTCCAGGCGTACCCCTCAACAACGCACTTCCAAAACCACCACGAAAAACAAATTCTTGAGTGGAGGCACCACCTACTGAAACATTTGCAGCTGCATTTCCTGCTTGATTATTTGAAGTAAGCGCCCCTGTAGTAATATCATAGGCTGCCATATCACCAACTATGTTATTCCAGTTGCCTGGAATTGTAAAACAAATTGCATCAGTGGGATCACCTATTCCTGCGCCATTATTATCTCTATCGTAATTATCAAGGTTTGGTAAACGAATTGATTCCAAAGGGATTGTAGAAGTAAAAGTAATAGCACTCTCAGCTACCACTTCACCACCCGCTAGGCCAACACCATCTACTGCATCAATAGTAGGAAAATCAGGACCAGCCGTAAGAGTAACCCCTTCTGGTTCAACAGTACCATTACTACCTATAAAATACACAGGATTAGTCGCTACTGTAACTGTAACTGTTTCCACGTTTCCATTAACAACGGCTGACCAAACAATTTCATTTGAACTTGAAAGGCTTTGGCTATATTGAAACTGTACCGGTTGTATTTCACATTCAACCTCATCTAATATCCCATCATTATCATCATCGAGATCACAACCATCTGGCACCCCGTCACCGTCAAAATCGGCTGAGTCATCATAGCCATTACATACATCTTCAGAATCTGGCACACCATCATTATCACTATCCAAAATGGCAAAACCAAAATTACCAACAGATGTGTTTTGACCTTCTGTCACATTAAATACATCGCCATCATTAGAAGACCCTTCAAAGAGAACAGCGCCATTAGGAACATTAGGGTCATTCTCATCAATATTTACTGTAGTATTTCCGCCACTTACAAAAGCAGAAAAATCTCCAGAGGAGTCGCTTAAAAGAATTTGATCAACCCCATTAGAATCTGTAACCGTTACACTAACCCCTACTAGATCTGGCTCTCCAGCATCTTGTATACCATTTGCATTAGAATCATCATAAATATGTCCACTTATAGTGGCTAAAGATGTAACAATAGCTCCTAAACCTCCATTAATATCCGCCCCTCCTCCATTGGCATTTGGAAAATCACTAGGATCTGTTACGTCTAATAGATCTGCATTAAATGGTACGTTATTATCAAAGAAAGATATGCCATAAACTGTATCTCCTGCACTGTAACCCAAATCTGCGAGTGTAATAAGAGAAATTCCAACAGGCTCATTACTTCCACCTATTCTATAAGGGTTTGCCGTTCCATCAATGTTATTTGCTAAAAAACTCCACTCAACAGCGTTTGTTACAATCCCAAAATCTGTTGCTCCATTTATTTCTATAACTGGACCAAAAACGGTAGGCTCTCCAGTAGTAGCATCTACTGCCAAAATTGGGGCAGCTCTATAACTACTATTACCATTTTTTTCTGGAGCTATAAAGCCTACTTGATTTAAACTAGCTGTCGAAGGAACCTCAAATGCCTCATAGAGAACATCTATTCTTTCAATATTTTGAGCGGTAGCTGTTGCGTTTTTAAATACATCATTTGCCCCTCTCGTAACGATTGGATCTCTTAGCACCTCCTGCATAGAGCAATCATTCAAAGCTCCAGGAAAGCTGGATTGATAATTAAAATTATCAGTGTCTTCCAGAACAAAAAAGCTACACCTATCACCTGTAACACCACCATTACCACTTACACGGACAATATTGTAGTTTATTTGCGTAAAATCGTTATCTAAAAAATAGGTTTCTGTTCCTAAAGTTACAGTTGCAAGACGAAAATCACTTCCCTGTCCCCAAGAATAAGTCTCTACCAAGCCATTAGTAGGGTTTGTCTCAGAATAAACTAATGGAGTAGCTCCTTGAGCGGTAAATGTTGCATTATTTACTGCATTTTGCCCATAGATTAACGAAGAAGAAACAAGAAATAAAAGAAGACTAAGAATTGCCTTCTGACTGAATGTAGTTGTTCTCATAAACTATTAAAAGTGAAAGACAAGCTTTCGGGTTTGATTATCAATTAAGAGGGTGTAATCTAAAAACCAAAACAAATGTAGATTACGGAGATATAATGAATTTTACCAGACAAACAACTAGCAGATTATCCGATAAACCGAAAAATTATATCGACATACTACACAAGTAAAATTTTTGTTAAAATAAAATTACACTAAAAATACAGCGTATTTTATTTAACAAAATTTAACATTTTAAAAAAGGTCAAAAAAAATTCTTAACGCCCCGAAAGATACGCAAACAAAGGCATTAACAGAAACTGATCAAATTAATTTCTAAATACAATTAACAAAAAAATGAATTTAAATCAATTTTTTACAAGTAACTAGCTGTCAACGAATTAGAAAAATTTTCTGTTTTTAAGCTATTTTTAACAGTATTTTATCAGCCATAGTAAATTATGTTAACAAGTTTAATCCTACGTTTTATTGTGTTTTATTTATTTGACAATTTGTTGCCAACTGCTAAAATTGGTTTATTTGTTATTGACATCCATTTTAAGAAGATTTAAGGCCTGTAAAATAATTTTACAATAAAATCCATTTATGATTTTTAAAAGCATAAAAAAAGCGCTCTTTCAGAGCGCTTTTTAGAATTTAAATAAGGAAAAACTATAAATCGATTTTCTGCAATAGTTTTAATCAATTTTTATATTTCGCGAAAGCGTAAGGACTATCCCTTTATTAGGTTCCAAATATCGTTGCCAAAAATGATCACCATTAGACCCATCACGATAACAAAACCTATTATCTGTCCTCTTTCTAATGTTTTTTCTGAAGGTGCTTTACCAGAAATCATCTCATAAAGTAAAAACATAACGTGTCCACCATCTAGCGCTGGGATAGGAAGAATATTTACAAAAGCTAGCCATACAGAAAACATTGCCGTAAAGCCCCAGAATTTATACCAGTCCCATTGTGGCGCCATCATCTCAACAATACCTATAGGACCTTTTACTTTTTTATACCCTTGTACTTTTCGATTAAATATGAGTTTAAATTGTCTTACTTGCTTTGTAAGTACATCCCAAGTTTTTGTGAGACCTGCTGGTATTGCCGCAGCAACGCTATACTCATCTTTAACCAGAAGTTCATTTACATTTGCTGCTACACCTAGCGCTCTATCTTGAGCTACCATAAATCTTTTCTCAATCTGCTCGCCATCTCTATCTAGTTGCATCACAACCTCACCACCCTTTGCGGCATCAAAGACAGACTGAAACTCTGACCACTCGCTTATAGGTGTACCATTTATATTCATAATACGGTCTCCAGCAAGCACCCCATTTACATACCCTATTGAGTCCTTTGCAACAATACCTATTATATTACTAAATCTTGGTCTTATAAAACGCTCCTCTGCGTCAAGCACAGATTTTTTTGCCTCATCTGGTATGACAAAGGTCATCTCATTTCCATCACGTACAACAGTTACATTGTCACCTAGTAAAATATCTATCTGGACATCATCAAAACGTGTGACCGTCTTATCATCTATTTTTATAACCTGGTCTCCATTACGAAGGCCTATCTCCTCACCTATCTCACCTACTGCAATACCATATTTTAATCGGTCTGCAGGCACATACTCATCACCATAATACACAAGCATAGCACTATAGATAAACCACGCAAGCAGTACATTAACCGTTACACCACCTATCATTACAATAAGACGTTGCCACGCTGGCTTAGACCTAAACTCCCAAGGTTCTGGATCTTTTGCCATCTGCTCCTTATCCATAGATTCATCTATCATACCAGCAATCTTAACATAACCACCTAGAGGTAGCCACCCTATGCCATAAACGGTATCACCTATCTTCTTTTTAAAAAGTGCAAACTTCACATCAAAAAACAAGAAAAACTTCTCCACCTTAATTCCAAACCATCTGGCAGGAGCAAAGTGACCAAACTCGTGTAAAACCACAAGAATAGATATAGCAAGCGTAAACTGGGCAATCTGTATAAATGTCTCCATAAAGGATAAAAATCAATTTTTAAAACGCACAAAAATAGGCTTTTCGATGCGCATAGTAAAGTTCTAGAGCCGTATGATAGCATTTTTCAAGCCATACTTAAAGTAAATGCTACGCGCATTGTAACTTTGTAAAAAAATAATGCTATGCGACAGATTTTTAATCGCTATAAAATACTGCTCATTACACTGTTTGTACTATCTGTAATTATACTTACCTTAATATATAGTCAGCTTAAAGTTACACCTACACTACCTATATATCAGCCAGATATGGTTAGTAAAGAACTCGTAGACAGCACCCTACAATATGTCAAGAAATACCACAAAATAAGCGACTTTGCTCTTACTAATCAAAACGGCAATCTAGTAACTCAAGAAGATTATAAAGATCACATCTATGTGGCAGATTTTTTCTTTACCACCTGCCAGACTATATGTCCTATTATGACAGACCATATGGTAGACATACAGGAAGAGCTTAAAGGTGACACACTCGTAAAACTTCTCTCACACTCCGTTATCCCTGAGTATGACACGCCAGAAATTTTAAAAGCATACGCCATAAAGAAAGGAGTAGATGATAGTAGATGGAATCTTGTAACAGGCACAAAAGAAGAAATCTTTACGCTTGCGCGAAAGAGTTATCTCGCGGTAAAAGATATACCAGGTACAGAAGATGACCTAGATATGGTACATACCGAAAACTTTATGCTCATTGACAAAAAAAGTCAAATAAGAGGATACTATGACGGTACAGATCGCGAAGCCATAGATCAACTGCTAGAAGACATCGAGATTCTAAAACAAGAGTACGAGCCGCGTAAAGCTTGGTATCAAAAGATTTTTTAGTTTGGAATGCGTACGCTTTCGCGAAAGCGTAAAATGCATTACTTTTGTTATCTAAATTCAATCTAAATAAACATTGAAAAAAACAGTAGCCCACTTACTAAAAGGAGAACGCGCAATCATTACAGATGTAATGACAGACGAGGTGCCTCTTAAACTACTAGAAATGGGCTGTCTACCAGGTAACGAAGTGCGTTTATTACAACTTGCGCCCTTTGCAGACCCTATGTACATAGATGTAAATGGTTGTCATATGGCGATACGTCGTGAGACTGCATTACACATTCTAATAGAAACGCCAGCATAACCCTATGGCAAAACAGCTCAACGTTGCACTCATCGGTAACCCGAACACCGGAAAGACTTCGGTTTTTAATCACCTTACAGGCCTTAACCAGCAGGTGGGTAACTATCCAGGTATTACGGTAGAAAAAAAGGAAGGTGTATGTAAACTCCCTCGCGGTGTAAAAGCACACATATTAGACCTACCAGGTACGTATAGCCTTAATGCTTCTTCACTAGATGAGAATGTTGTAATAGAGTTACTACTTAACAAGAATGATAAAGACTACCCAGATGTAGCCGTTGTAGTATCTGACGTAGAAAACCTAAAGCGTAACCTACTCCTCTTTACACAGATTAAAGACTTAGGTATACCCACCATACTCGCCATAAATATGGCAGACCGTATGGAGCGCAAAGCCATCTCTCTAGATATACCAGAGATGGAGAAGCGTCTTAAAACACGCATAGCTCTTATAAGCTCAAGAAAAAATACGGGAATTACAGAACTCAAAGAGCTTATATCTGAGTATCGCACGCTTAACACAGAGCCTTGTGTAAATGCATCTGTCATTGCTCCAGAATATTTTGATAGACTACGCAAAGCCTTTCCTAACCAAGATTTATATAAGTTATGGCTAGTAATTACTCAAGATGTAAATTTTGGTAAGCTTGAGCGTGGGGAGATGAAGAGTATCTCATCATTTAAGACCGAGTCTGAGAGTAACCTAAAAAGACTACAGCAAAAGGAAACCATCATACGCTATAAGTTTATAAATGAGACGCTCAACGAGACGCAAACTATAGACGTAGAAAATGCAAAAGACCTAAGAGCACGTCTTGATCGCATACTCACACACAAGGTATGGGGTTATGTGATTTTCTTTGCGATATTATTACTTATTTTCCAAGTGATATATGACTGGTCACAATACCCAATGGATGCTATAGATGCTGCATTTGCTCATATGAGTGAGTGGGTACAAGCCACGCTACCAGAAGGAAAGCTCACAGACCTACTTGCCGAAGGTATAATCGCGGGACTAGGTGGTATCGTGATTTTCATACCACAAATTGCCTTTTTATTTTTATTTATTTCTGTGCTAGAAGAGAGTGGCTATATGAGTCGCGTAGTCTTCTTGATGGATAGGGTGATGCGCCGTTTTGGATTAAGTGGTAAATCTGTAGTGCCGCTTATATCTGGAACGGCCTGTGCCATACCGGCTGTAATGGCTACTCGTAATATAGAAAGCTGGAAAGAGCGATTAATCACCATACTAGTAACGCCATTTACCACCTGCTCTGCACGGTTACCAGTATATCTCATTATTATATCACTGGTAATTCCAGATGAGAAGTTCTTATTTTTTAATCTGCAGGCGCTCACGCTTATGCTTATGTACCTCATAGGCTTTGGTGCTGCCATAGGCTCTGCGTGGATTCTCAATAAGATTCTTAAAATAAAAAGTAAGTCTTTCTTTGTAGTAGAAATGCCTAACTACAAACTCCCTCTTCTTAAAAACGTGGGAATCAATGTACTTGAAAAGACAAAATCTTTTGTAGTAGATGCTGGTAAAATCATACTCGCCATAAGTATTGTGTTATGGGTACTCGCTTCTTTTGGGCCTAATGAAAAGTTTAATCAGGCAGAAGATATTGTAACCACAAACCTAGAAGCAGAAGGAGGTATCAACGCATTTACAGATGCGCAGGCTTACCAAGCAGAAATAGACAAACTCGTTGCAAGCCAGAAGCTAGAACACAGCTATATAGGTTATATGGGTAAAGCCATTGAGCCTATAGTAGAACCACTAGGTTATGACTGGAAAATAGGGATTGCCCTTATCACTTCGTTTGCCGCTCGTGAGGTCTTTGTAGGTACACTAGCAACTATTTATAGCGTAGGTGACGCCGAAGAAGAAACGATAAAAAATAGAATGGCAGGCGAGATCAACCCAGTACTAGGTACGCCTAGATTTAACTTTGCAAGTGGTATATCGCTCTTATTATTTTATGCCTTTGCAATGCAATGTATGAGTACACTTGCCATTGTAAAGAGGGAAACTAATACCTGGAAGTGGCCTATGATACAACTAGGGGCAATGACAGTGATTGCATATATGGCTGCGCTAATAGCCTACCAGATGCTCAAATAAACTGTAAGGATTAACCATTAAGAACTACTAAGTAATATGGAGATTTTTCAAAAAATTATGGTGCTGCTCATTTTTCTTGCAGCTGTAGGTTACTTAATAACAAAATTTATCTACACCCCGTCTTTTTTAAAGAAGAAGGACGACAAAGGATGTGGTAACGGTAACTGTGGCTGCTAGTTTCTTATCTCTAATCGTAAATAGTAGTCGCTTGACTTAATCTTTGAAGCCGCTGTAGGGTAAGGTGCTAAGCCTCTTATAAAAATTTCAAGACCGTCTTCTGTGTAGATAGCAGGTAATTGCTTTCCGCTAAGTGTGACTTGCTTGGTGATTTTATCACCTTTATCATTTGTGATTTCTACCTCAACTTTTGCATTTCCTGCCCAAATACATTCTACTCCTTTTGGACACCTACTATCTTGTAACACTTGCACAAGTCGTAATGACGTATGACTTATAGGCGTAGCAGTGCCTTGATATGCCTTTACATATATTTTTGGGACTTCTACTTTTGTGGTGTCTTGCGCTTTCGCGAAAGCGGAAAATAAAAGCAAACAAATGAGTGTAAGGTATGTTTTCATAAACAGCGGTTATTTTAAATCTTATGATTAGTTACTTAAATACTCCAAAACTAATGCCACGTTGCAAAATAACTATTAATTAGCCTCTAAAGAGGAAGAAGTCATCCTTCATATGCTCTATTTTTTCATCCTTATTTGTGATGATGTATTCTAGAGCGAGGTCTGTAAACTCTTTTCCTTTTGTAGTAAGAGAGACAATGTTCTTATCTATGCGTACGAGATTATTTTTTTCGGCAAGGTCAAGTACTGTTTTAGAGCGTACCTTTTGCCAGTTTATATGCTCATTAAGATGTTTTACGTGGCGCTCACTCTCTTCTTCGTGGTTGTTTAGGTGTAATAAAAATGTAAGGAGTGACACCTCCGTGCGCTGTTGCCTCTGGCGATACATCACTGCAATGAGACCTTTGTTTGGCGCAAATAGATAGACTATTAGAAAGACTAAACCTAAAACGGTTGTCATAGATCCAGCGATAGAGGCATCAAGAAAATGAGCCACCCAATACCCCGCTATTGCCGAAAAGACTCCAAAAATAACAGAGAGCACTAGCATCTTTTTTAAATCTGAAGTGAGTAAATATGCTGTGGCCGCTGGGGCAATCATAAGCGCTACAACTAGCACTGCACCTACTGCCTCAAAAGCCCCCACCACAGTAACCGAAGAAACTGTCATTAACCCATAATGCAAAACAACAGGTGAAAATCCTAATGCGGCTGATAGTCCTGCATCAAAGGTGCTTACTTTAAGTTCCTTAAAGAAGGCAAATAGCATACCTATGGTTATTAATAGAATTGTACCCATAACCCATAAAGATTTTGGACCGATATCTGTACCAGACACAATGAGTCTGTCAAAAGGAGCAAATGCGAGCTCACCTAGCAAAACGGCATCTACATCTAGGTGCACATCGTTTGCGTTTTTTGCAATGAGAATAACACCTATGCTAAATAAGGCTGGGAAGACTAAGCCTATTGCCGTGTCTTCTTTTACAAGTCCTGTTATTTGTATTGCCTCTACTAGTACAACTGTAATCACTCCCATAAGAGCCGCAAGAAGTATTAAAAGTGGAGAGTTAAGGTCTTCTGTTATAAAGAAGCCTATCACAATACCTGGTAAGATAGAGTGACTTATGGCGTCACTTATGAGCGCCATCTTGCGCAATACAAGAAAAACTCCTGGTATAGCACACGCTATAGCGACTACTGCGGCAATAAGTTGTATTTCTACCTGAGCATCCATTAGTTATTCTTATAAAGGTTTACTGCGGCATCATAGCCTTTTTCTGTCATTGCCCATTTCTGACCTCGCACTTTCACCCATTCTTTCTCTTCCATCTCTTTAAGAGAAGCGCGGGTATATCCTTGGAAATTATTAAGAATCCTTATTGCGTGTGGGTGTGATATATTCTCGTGTGTTTTTGCAATATCAAACATAAATTGCAAAGTCTTTTGCAATTTGAGATCTCGTCTATTCTGATACTTGCGCAGCTGTTTAAACAAAATTCCGCGACCAGGAGAAAACACAAAAGAAACCACCACAAACACACCAGCTACCAGCACAATAACTGGCCCTGTAGATAAGTTGTTTTGACTCGCACTTATAGCTGTCCCAAATACACCAGAAAAGGCACCAAAAATCGCCGCAAGCACTATCATTACACTTAGCTTATTTGTCCACTGTCTTGCAGCTGCGGCAGGCGCAAGAAGCATAGCACTCATAAGTACTACACCTACCGTTTGCAATCCTAAAACAATAGCAAGAACAATAAAAAAGGTGATAAGCACATCTATAAATCTAGTATTAAAACCCAATGTCTTTGTATAATCTGCATCAAAGAGAAGAATTTTAAACTCTTTCCAGAAGAGTAACATAATCACCAGACAAATCCCAGTTACAATCGCCATCAAAATTACATCGCTCTCTACGAGGGTTGCGGCTTGACCAAATAAGTATTTATCAAGTCCAGCTTGATTTGCATTGGGCTGCTTCTGTATAAATGTTAGCAACAGCATTCCAAAACCAAAAAATAATGACAACACAAGACCAAGTGCTGTATCACTCTTGAGGTGCGTTTTTGTAATCATACCTCGTATCCAGAAAGTACCTATCAAACCACTTACGAGTGCTCCAAGCAATAAGATATTACTATCCTTTGTACCGGTAATTAAAAAAGCTATTGCAATACCTGGTAGTGCTGCGTGTGAGATTGCATCACCTAGAAGGCTCTGTTTTCTCAATACCGCAAAACTCCCTAACATCCCACAGATTGCTCCAAGAATAGCTGTACCCAAGGTGATAGTCCTTAGGGTATAATCTGAAAATAATTGCGAGAAGTAATCTGAGAGTTCCATAAATTAATAGCTATTAGTTCTTAACCTTTAGCTTTGGGATTTAGACTTAATGAATTGAGAGCAATATCTAAATATCTATTAAATTGCGCATCAGAACTCCCTTGACCTTCACCAATGTTGAGTGAAATAGATAATGCTGCCCTGCGATATTGAGAGCTTAAAGCAAACCTCTCATCAACTGGGAACTTCTGAATTATTTCATAGACAAAGTCAACAAAGTCTAGTGATTTTTGATACACTTTTAGTTTTTCAAAATTAAATACAACTTCTTTACTCATTCTCAAAATATTCTAAAAGCTAAACTCTAAAAATTACCAACTACTGATTTACCGCTACTTTATAATTAATCCCATAAGTTTTGGTGAGATTATCATCATTAAAAATATCCTTTACTGGACCGGTAGCAATCTTCTTTACATTTAAGAATGTTACCCAGTCAAAATACTCTGGGACCGTTTGTAAATCGTGATGCACAACCACTACGGTTTTACCTGCTTTACGAAGTTCCTTTAAGATATTGATAATAGCAATTTCTGTCGTAGCATCTACCCCTTGAAAAGGTTCATCCATAAAATAAATAGCAGCATTTTGCACAAGTGCTCTGGCAAGAAAGACACGTTGCTGTTGCCCGCCAGACAGTTGACTTATTTGCCTACTTTTAAAAGGTAGCATCCCTACTTTTTCAAGTGCTTCTAGCGCTGCCTTTTTTTGCTTTGCTCCTGGTCGCTTTATCCACCCTAGCTTTCCATACGTTCCCATCATCACTACATCTAGCGCCGTAGTGGGAAAATCCCAGTCTACACTCCCCTTTTGAGGTACGTAGGCGACAAGCTTACGCTGCTTATCGTATGGTTTTCCATAAATGGAAACACTACCCGCTATGGGGTCTATAATACCCAAAATGGATTTTATAAGTGTTGATTTACCAGCACCATTAGGACCTACTATTGCCATAAGCACACCTTCAGGCACTTCAAGATCTATATCCCAAAGCACTGGCTTATAGTTATAAGCAACGGTGAGATCATCTACGCGTATAGCTATTTTTGATTCTGACATTGTTTTATTTTAAAGCTTCTACGATTGTAGTCACATTATAAGTAAACATCCCTATGTAGGTTCCCTCTTCTGTACCAGCATTACCCAGCGCATCGCTATATAAAGATCCCCCTATGGTTACTTCGTTTCCTTTAGACTGAACTGCAGCTTGTAATGCCTCTATCGTGCGTCTAGGCACAGAGCTCTCTACAAAGATGGCTTTTACCTTATTCTCTATTATAAATTTTGATAGACGTTGTACATCTTGAACACCAGCCTCTGTTGCTGTAGATAGACCTTGCAACCCTACTACCTCAAAGCCATAACTCTTCCCAAAATAATTAAAGGCATCGTGTGCCGTGACGAGTATCCTTTTTTCGGGGGCGAGGGTGGCTACTTTGGCCTTTATTTCGGCTTCTAGGGTTTCTAATTTTGCGAGGTAAGACTTGGCATTTGTTTGATAGTGTTGTGCGTTCTGAGGGTCCTTTCGCGAAAGCGTACTTGTCACCTCTGCTACAAACTGCTTAAAGTAACTAATATTAAACCACACGTGAGGATCATAATTAGACGCAAAATAGTCTGACCCTATGAGCGTACTTTTATCTAGCGCTTCTCCTAGAGCCACTTGCGTGACTTGGGTGGCGTTCATCTTTTCAAACACCTCTACCAGTTTACCTTCTAGGTGTAGTCCGTTATAAAAAATAACATCTGCACGAGATAATTTTGTCACATCGCCAGCACTTGCTTTATATAAGTGTGGATCTACTCCGGCACCCATAAGCCCTTGCAAGTTGATGTGCTCACCACCTATGTTTTTTACGAGGTCTGTAATCATAGAGGTAGTGGTAACAACTTTTAACCTACCATTATCCTCTTTATTTTCTTTACAACTTATCACGCTTAAAGCGAAAAATACAATTGCGATATAAAAACTCTGCTTCATTAATGCTGCTTTAAATTAAATGTGGATGTAAAGATTTTCGGCTATTTTTTTTGAGATAAAAAACTGCTCTCCCTGCACCTGAATGACCATTGATCCATCAAAAAACTCTTTACCAAGTACTTTGATTTTTGAACCTATCGCTATGCTACGCTTGTCTAAAAACTGAAGAAAATCTGGACTTGTCTCACGCACACCTACTAGCTGACCTTGGTTTCCTTTCTTAAGTTCGGCGAGTAGTTTCTTTTCGGCACTTTTGATATTTCCGTTTTTATCTGGAATAGGATCACCGTGCGGATCGTAATCTGGATAATCTAAAAACTTATCGAGCCTGTTTATGAGCTCTTGTGATTTTATGTGCTCCAATTGCTCTGCTATATCGTGCACCTCGTCCCATTGAAAATCGAGCGTTTCTAAAAGAAAAACTTCCCAAATACGATGTTTTCTCACGACACCTAGCGCCGCTTTTCTTCCCTTTTCTGTAAGTGTGGTGCCCTTATATTTCACATAATTTACCAGACCTTTATCTGCAAGCTTCTTTACCATATCTGTAACAGAAGATGGCTTGGTCTCCATCTCTCCTGCTATGGCGTTAGTACTCACCCCGTGCTTTGCAATCGCCTCAAGATGGTAGATTGCTTTTAAATAATTTTCTTCTGACTTGCTGTACATACTCAATTAATAATATCAAATATACGGATTTTTGCACCTATTATAATTATTTTTAGATAAGACTAATATTTTAAATAGCTTTACAAAAATTTAAAATACGTTATGCTTAAAGTATGTACATCATTGATGCTGCTATTTTCGCTATTAATGTGCGCTCAAACCACTATCACAGGTAGGGTGTCAGATAGCAATGGTCCTCTCCCCTTTGTAAACGTATACCTCGCAAATACAACTCTAGGTGCATCTTCAAATAATGATGGTAGCTTTGAGATTTTAAATGTGCCAGATGGAACTTATACCCTTATTGCCTCTTTTACAGGTTATGAATCTGTAAAGAAAAACACCACTGTAAACGGTGGAACTATTACGGCAAACTTCTTTCTAAAACAAAACACATCTCTCGAGGAAGTCGTAATTTCTGGAACTCTTAAACCCGTGGTGCGTAAAGAAAGCCCCGTACCTGTAGAGGTGTACTCTCAAGCATTTTTAAAAAAGAATCCTGTACCCTCGGTTTTTGAGGCGTTGCAAAATGTGAATGGCGTGCGCCCACAACTCAACTGTAGTGTGTGTAATACAGGCGACATACATATTAATGGTCTTGAAGGACCATACACGCTTGTTCTCATAGACGGGATGCCTATTGTAAGTGGCCTTTCTACTGTATATGGTCTTTCTGGGATTCCTACTTCGCTTATAGAACGTGTGGAGGTTGTAAAAGGACCAGCCTCATCGCTCTATGGAAGCGAGGCAGTAGGAGGATTAATAAATGTGATTACAAAAATACCCGAACAAGCACCACGCTTTTTTATAGAAAACCAACTTACAAGCTGGGGAGAAAACAACTTAGACATAGGCGCTTCTTTTAAGGCTGGAAAAGCAAACAGTCTACTGGGTGTAAACTATTACAACTATAGCAATCCCATAGATAACAACAACGACAACTTTACAGATGTAACGCTGCAGAACCGTATTTCGGTGTTTAATAAATGGAGTTTTGACCGTAAGGATGATAAAGTCTTTGATCTCGCTGGACGGTTTTTTTATGAAGACAGATGGGGTGGAGAACTACAGTGGACACCCGCTTTTCGCGGAGGCGATGAGATATACGGAGAGAGCATTTACACACGTCGTTTTGAAATTTTAGGAAATTACCAACTACCCACTACCGAAGATTTTTTACTACGCTTTTCATACACAGACCACGATCAAAATAGCGTGTATGGTAACGAAGCTTACATCGCGCAGCAACGTATAGGCTTTACCCAACTCACTTGGAATAAAAAAATAAACAGACACGACCTACTGCTCGCTGGTGGTGTACGTTATAACTATTATGATGACAATACCACAGCAACCTTTAATGCAGGAGCAAATGCCGAAGAAGAGGTAGTGATTCCTTCATTTTTAATTCAAGATGAGATCAAGTTTACAGATAAAAATACCCTCTTAGTAGGTGCCCGTTACGATTATGACTCACGACACGGCAGCATATTTACCCCGCGCCTAGCTTATAGACATAAATTTAATGAAGACAATATTTTAAGAATTAATGCTGGTACAGGTTTTAGAATTGTAAGCCTCTTTGCCGAAGATCACGCCGCGCTTACAGGTGCAAGAGATGTCATTATCACAGAAGAGCTAGACCCAGAGCAATCGTATAATGTAAATCTCAACTACTTAAAGAAAGTTTATAATCGCAATGCCATCTTAACATTGGATACTTCTACTTGGTTTACACATTTTACAAATCAAATACTCCCAGATTATGACACAAACCCAAACCAGATTATATACAGCAACCTTAATGGCTACTCACAAACTTACGGTGCTAGTATTAATCTAGACGCCAAACTCACAAGCGGTATAAAAGGAAGTCTAGGAGTTACATATCAAGATGTATCACAAACCGAAGACGGCGTGCGTGAGCGTCAAATTCTTACCGAGAGCTATAGCGCAAACTGGTTACTAAGTTATAAAATAGAAGACCTTAATCTCAATATAGATTATACAGGCAGCCTATACGGCCCTATGCGATTACCTATACTGGGAGAACTAGACCCTAGAGAAGAATACAGCCCCACCTGGAGCACACAAAACTTACAGCTCACCTATGACGGCATTACAAGCCTAGAACTTTATGGCGGGGTCAAAAACTTGTTGAACTACACTCCTAACCGCAATAACCCTTTTATCATCGCAAGAGCAGACGATCCTTTTGACGAAAATGTAGTCTTTGATAATCAAGGGCAAGTAGTGTCTACAGCAGATAACCCAAATGCACTCACCTTTGACCCCAACTATATATTTGCTCCTAACCAAGGAATACGCGGCTTCTTTGGGATACGCTACACCTTAAACTAAAGTGTTAATCCTCATTAATTTAACACCTATGGATATAAACTTGTGTACTTTTCACAAAAATTGAGAAGATGAAGAAGAAAACCATACGTGCCATTGCCCCATTACAATCTTGGGATATTTTTTCTGAAGGTCTTGCTCAAAATAGCATTAAAGCGAGAAAAAAAGCCGAACGAGAGCAACTTGCCGTTTTTAAGAAAAAATATAAGTGGACAATTGACGTAGCTTCTATCACAGACCAAGACTACACCACCATAGTTGTTACAGATCACACACAGCACATACAGTGGGTAAATGCAGGCTTTAGCGATATGACGGGCTACCCTAAGAGTTATGCTATAGGGAAGCACCCTCGCTTTTTACAAGGAGCAAAAACTTCACCACAAATACGTAAAGAGATTAAAACACACCTTAGTAAAGGAGCCGTAGTAGAGCGACAACTTCTCAATTATAAAAAAGACGGCACACCCTACCTTTGTGATATAAAAATTATACCGCTACGCAACTCAAAAAGTGAAATCACTCATTTTATGGCACTAGAGAAACCTGCTAGGGTAGCCTAATATTTTTTTCTATTAAATATTGAGTCCTCCTCTTTTTTTTTGACTCATTAGTACAGCACACTTTTTTAAACTACTTGCACTCCACGCAAATTGTAGGTGGATATTTTTGCGCTTTCGCGAAAGCGTAAAAAACCATAAAATGCTCTATATAAAGGAAATCCGTAAAGGGTGTGCATAAGAAATTTCTATCTTACCACTGCTTAAAATTGAAAAATACACCTGATGAAACTAAAAATATTCATACTTGCATTACTTGTATCTAGTCAAGTATTCTGCCAAGAACGAAAACTTATAATAGTTGACAGTTTATCAAAAAAGCCTCTTGCATTTGCTCACATTTTTACGGGTAACAATAATGAAGGTCTTACTAGCAATGCAACTGGAGAAGTAATTTTAAAACAAGGATATAAGAAGGAAGTAATTACAATAACACATCTAGGCTACCACACAAAAACCTTAAAAAAAGAAGTATATAATGATACTATCTTTCTAAAAGAAAAGAACACAAACCTAACAGAGGTTATAGTACAGAATAAAAAAGTGCAAACCTTAGGATATACAAATCTTAAGAAAACTCATTATATCACAACCTATGGTGAAAATATTATTCTAGCACAACACATCCCCAATAAAACAGGCGCTGCGCATACCCTTAAATCGCTTCATTATAAAATACGCGCAAAGAAAAAAGATAGCCTTTTAGTAAGAGCCCACATTTATAGCGTTGACCCCATAACTAAAAAGCCTAACAAAGAGTTATTGTCAAAATCAATTATCTATCCCGTACGTAGAAAAAAAGGCACACTTAGTATAGATATTCAAGATCAATACATAGAGATGCCTAGCGAAGGACTGTTTATAGGCTTAGAATGGCTAGGAGAAAATAATGATGCTGCATACGGATTTACAGCCGGCAACGACTCATCTATAAATGCATTTGTAACGCTTGCCAAGCTCAAAAATAAAATCTGGTTGCAATCACAAGTAAGTGGTTCTTACCTCAGAGCATCTTTTGGCGTAGAGGTTTATTAATTAAGGCACCAGCTCCTTCACCCTTTCATACACAAGATCACCTTCCCATCCTCTGTAGGTGAGATAGTCTGCAAGTTTTTTGCGCTTGCGGTATTTATCGGTTTCTGAGGAGAGTTGTCCATAACGCTTTCGCGAAAGCGTATTAAAAACCCTATCATACTCCTCGTCTTCTATCTCAAGCAGGGCTGTTTTGAGATTATAAGCGCTTATGCCGCGTTGTTTTAACTCACGGGTGATACGTACCCTTCCCCAGCTTTTATGACGAAATTTACCCCTTGCAAAGGCTTTTGCAAATCGCTCCTCATTTAAAAAGTTGTGCTCAAGTAGGTGACCTATCACTACATCTATAGCTTCTGGTATCATACGCATATCTCTAAGCTTTTGTGCCACCTCTTTATGACAGCGGTCTTGATAAGCACAGTAGGCTTCTAGTTTGCGTTTTGCCTCTTCTAGTGTATATGTTTTTACGGATTGTTGCACTGGGCAAATGTACTTGTTTTAGCACGATATCATTTTTACAACAGGGCATAAAAAAACCCCATCCTCTATTGAGAATGGGGTTTTTACTAGTTTACAATCTTGATGTCCTTGCCAGAAGCGTCTGTAAAGTTATACTCGAGATACGTGTATGCATCTCGTGGCATTACCTTTACCCACTTTTTATGTTCTAAAAACCATTTAGAACGTATAGAAGGAAAGCCTTTTGTTAAATAGGCTGCAACAAATGGATGCGCGTGTAGCGTCACCTTTTTTGCACCAGATTTTAAAATACGGTTGAGTTGTCCTTGAAGCTTCTCTACTATTACAATAGGTGCTTCTATCTCATTAGTTCCGCCGTTCGGGTTTTCCTCACGGGTCTTAATGTTCATCTCTGGACGTACTCGCTGCCTAGTGATCTGGATAAGTCCAAATTTACTAGGAGGTAATATTTTGTGTTTTGCGCGGTCTTCTTTCATCTCGTCTTTGAGGTGATTGAATAATTTGCGACGATTTTCAGCCTTTGCCATATCGATAAAATCGACTACAATGATACCTCCCATATCACGGAGGCTAAGCTGTCTTGCTACTTCTGAGGCAGCAATCAAATTTACCTCGAGTGCAGTGTCTTCTTGACTCTTGGCCTTGTTTGATCTGTTACCACTGTTTACGTCTACGACGTGTAGGGCTTCTGTGTGTTCGATCACGAGATAAGCACCACGGCTCATTGATACTGTTTGTCCAAAAGAGGTTTTAATTTGTCTCTCGATTCCAAATTTCTCAAAAATAGGCACTTGGCTATTGTATAATTTTACAATGCTCTCTTTATGAGGAGCGATCTCGCTTAGGTATTCTTTAATTTGATAATAAAGTGTCTCATCATCAACAGTGATGCTCGTAAAGCTATCGTTAAATATATCCCGCAGGATAGACGATGCCCTATTCATCTCACCTAGTACTTTACTAGGGTGGTGAGCACCTTTAATTTTTTTGCTCATAGTGGTCCATTTGTCCACTAGATTTTGCAGGTCCTTATCTAGTTCTGCAACTTTTACACCTTGTGCAACAGTGCGCACAATAACGCCAAACCCTTTGGGTCTGATACTTGTTACCAGTCTTTTAAGACGTGCCTTTTCTTCTTTGCTCTCAATCTTTTGTGAGATAGAGATGCGGTCTGAAAATGGCACGAGAACAATATAACGACCAGCTATAGACAACTCGCTACTTATGCGAGGTCCCTTAGTCGAGATAGGTTCTTTTGCGATCTGTACAAGTACACTTTGTTTAGACTTTAGAACATCGGCTATTTTGCCATTTTTGTCTATGTCTTTTTCAAAGGTGAAGTTTTGTAAGGAATAGTCTTTTAATTTACCTGTGCTTATACTTTTGATGTACTTAAGTAAGGTAGGCAGTTTTGGGCCCAGATCGTGGTAATGCAAAAATGCATCTTTCTCGTAACCTACATTTACAAATGCAGCATTGAGACCAGATACGGCCTTTCTCACGTTTGCGATATAAATATCACCTACGTTAAACTTATTTTCATCTTCATCTTTATGAAGTTCTATAAGTTTTCCATCTTTTAGTAAGGCAAAATCAACTACGGAGGAACTAGATCTTATGATCAATTCTTTATTCACGTTGTAGTAATTTTTATCCCAATATAAATCGGGATGGTTGATACTTTTAATTTATCACAGGTGTATAGTGTATGTGTTTACATACTGTGTGTAATAAATACCGTTGCAATAATGACGTATCTTAGGTAAAAGATAGTGCTGTTATTGCGATGTCAAAGAACGCGTTATTGCACCCTTAGGGTGTAATAAAAGAAAAAGTAGTCTTAAGACTACTTTTTCTTTTTGTGGCGATTTGCTCTACGTCTTTTCTTACGTTTGTGAGTCGCTACCTTGTGTCTTTTTCTTTTTTTACCGCTTGGCATAAAAATGATAGTTTAAAATATTACTTATTAGTCTACACTAACGTTCGTTTTTACACCTTCTACAAATACTTTAGCAGGCTTGAACGCTGGAATATTATGTGCTGGAATCTTGATAGTTGTATTTTTTGAAATGTTTCTACCAGTCTTCTCGGCTCTAGTTTTGATTATAAAGCTACCGAATCCTCTTAAGTACACGTTATCTCCTCCTTCTAATGAAGTTTTTACTTCCTCCATAAAAGATTCAATAGTCGCTTGTACGTCATTCTTTTCGATACCCAGTTTCTCAGAAACTTTCGCTACGATATCAGCTTTAGTCATAATGTCAAATATATTAGGGGGTTAAAATTCAAGATTGCAAATATAGGAATTAAAATATCAAAGAATCAAACATAATCTTTTAAAAAATAGACACATAACATCTAGCTTTGTATAAAACCCTATTTTATATTGTCTTTTTCTAACAAACTCATTACTTGGTATTTAGAACACAAGCGCGATATGCCTTGGCGCAATACCACCCATCCTTACCACATCTGGCTCTCAGAAATTATTCTTCAGCAAACGCGCGTAGCGCAAGGATTACCGTATTATATTGCCTTTACAGAGGCCTTTCCTACAGTGCAAGATCTTGCTCAAGCTACAGAAGAAGAAGTGCTTAAATTATGGCAAGGTCTAGGCTACTATTCTCGTGGTCGTAACCTACACGCAAGTGCAAAAATGATTGTAGAAGAGATGGACGGAGTTTTTCCTAACACCTATGAGGAGATTAAAAAACTTAAAGGTGTGGGAGATTATACCGCTAGTGCCATTGCAAGCATATGCTTTAATGAGCCTACTGCCGTAGTAGATGGCAATGTGTATAGAGTGCTATCTAGAGTATACGGCATAGACACTCCTATAAATAGTACTGCCGGAGTAAAAGAGTTTAAAGCACTGGCGCAGGAGCTTATAGATGAAAACCGCCCTGCAGATTTTAATCAGGCTATAATGGAGTTTGGGGCGATACAATGCAAACCTCAAAACCCTTACTGCTTGCACTGTATATATAATGACAATTGTGTGGCGCTACAACAAAATAAAGTATCTGAGCTTCCCGTAAAGCTCAAGAAGACTAAGGTGAAGCACAAATATTTCCACTACCTATATATTAAAGATAAGCAAGAGCAAACTATCATAAAGCAACGCACAGGCAAAGGCATCTGGCAGGGACTGTATGAGTTTCCGGTTATAGAAGAACTTGCGGCACTGCAAGAGGGAGAAGGAGCCCGCTTTCGCGAAAGCGTAAAAAATCACCCCTTACTACAAGATCTGGTTATAAATGATATTGATAGATATAATAACACCCCTATTGTACACAAACTGTCACACCAGCATCTACACACCACATTCTGGATAGTAACAGTAGATAAAATTACTGATAATGCCACACCTATAAATAGGATTACCGAACTACCCGTACCAGTGCTGATAGGGAATTTTATAGAGAAGTTACTCTAGTACGGTTCTAAGCTCTTTTCTATACTCTGAAGGATTTTGACCCACAAAGGCCTTAAATTTTTTATTAAAGTGAGAGAAATTATTAAACCCACTGGCAAAACATACCTCTGTGATACTAAGGGGCTGCTCTGCAAGTAACTTTGAAGCGTGTACGAGGCGGTACTCGTTTACAAACTGTGTAAAGGTCTTATGAGTAATCTTTTTAAAGAAACGACAAAAGCTAGGGATGGTAAGACTTGTAAGATCTGCCATATCTTCTAGCGGTATTTCTTCTTTAAAATGATTTTTTACATAATTAAAGACTAGGTTAATACGGTCATTATCTTTTACATCAGACAGTAATGAGAATCCATCTGCATTGAGAATTCTATATTCTTCTGTCTGAGCAAGATCACTTAGGATGTTGAGTTGTGATACTAGACGTTCAAAATCTGTTTGATGCTCCATTGCTTCCATCATCGCTCCTACTCTAGCCTTTGTCTCGCCAGAAAATACAATCCCACGATTTGCAACGTGCAATAATCTTTTAATACTGGCCATCTCTGGTATATTAAAGAAGTCTGCTCCTAAAAAATCGGGTTTCATATGTATGACGGTCTCACAGCTGTTACCCGTATCCTCATTTGTAAAACCACAGTGAGGTAAATTGCTCCCTACTATTATAAGTGTTCCCCAAGTATAATAAGAGACGTTACTCCCTACCTGCCTTCTCCCTGTACCTCCGTTTACAAAAACGAGCTCTATCTCGGGATGATAATGCCAGACATTATTAACGTTTGTAGTGCGCTCATCAAACTTCTGATATGCAAACGAGGTTCCAAAATCTGGAGAAATAGACTCAAAAGTAGGTTTTTGCAAAATCATAGTAGAGCTGCTTTACGAGGCAAAATTAAATAGGTTTAAATCCTTACATCACTAGAGATTTACCTCAATTATGTACTAAATTAACATTTTAAGATTTATTAACACATTACCGTGTTAATTTCACACATATATTTGAAAATATGCGTGTAGTAGAAACTTATAATCGACCGTATGTTTGCAGTGTAAAAAATTAGAAATCAATCTTTTAAATTGAAATATTATGAAAAATGCAATCAAATTACTAGCAGCCTTTGCGATTTTAGTAACAAGCATTCAAGTTAATGCTACAGGATTAAACAATCCTCCTAAGACATCTGCAGAGAGCTTAGTTTTAAAAACAGACGGAGAGGTAGTTTATCTTAACCTACTTAACCTTGACCAAAGCCCTATAAACGTAGTAGTACGTGACGCAATGGGACGCATTGTTTTTACAGAAACTATTGAAGAGACAAAAACGGTACACAAGGCTTTTAACTTTACTAAAGCTTTCAAGGGTACGTATTATGTAAAAGTAAAAGACGGTGACAAGAGTTACACCAAAGAGGTGGTTATCGGATAAACAAGACTAGTTTATTTTGTGTAAAAATTAGTATGCTTAGTTTAATCCCTAAAAGGTGGTTCTTTTAGGGATTTTTTATGTCTTATTGTGAGGTATCACTGTTAGTTTGGGAGATTAGAACTCTATATCTCTTTATGTGATACAAGTGTGTTTTGGTAAACTTTCGCGAAAGCATAACAGCCTTGCATCGCAATATTTATTACATTTGATACTATGGCAGGAACAGTAAATAAAGTGATCCTTATAGGACACACCGGAGATGACGTAAAGATGAATTACTTTGAAGGAGGTAATTGTATAGGAAGATTTCCTTTAGCGACTAACGAAGAGTATGTAAACCGTACCACGGGAGAGCGCGTAAGTAACACTGAGTGGCACAACATTGTTGTGCGTAATAAAGCTGCCGAAATTTGCGAGAAATACCTAAAAAAAGGTGATAAAGTATATGTAGAAGGTCGCCTTAAAACTCGCAAGTGGACAGATGATAAAGGTATGGACCGCTACTCTACAGAGATACAGTGTCAAGAGTTTACCTTCTTAACACCTAAAGGTGAAAGTCAAGGGCAAGGGCAGCAAGCCCAGCAACCTAGACAAGCTGCTCAACCAGCACAGCCTAAAGCGCAACCTTATAATACAAATCAACCTTCTCAACCTGCGCAACCTACTACAGACACCAGTGATGTAGATGATTTGCCATTTTAAGTTAATTTAAATTTTTGAACCTTTGGATCCCGATCCCGAACCCTTACTTATACTTTTACTCGCCCTTGACACCTCAAGTATTTTGAGTCTTATGGCACTTGTTATACTGCTCACGTGCTCTGCGCTTATAAGTGGTGCAGAAGTAGCTTTTTTTTCTTTATCACCTAGTGACTTACTAGAAACCGAAGAGCTCGTTGCAGATCGCAAGATGATGGTGGTAAAAAAATTACTCACCAAACCAAAAAAACTACTAGCAACCATACTTGTAGCAAATAATGCTATAAATATTGCTATTGTTCTCTTATTTGCCAGCCTGGGTAAAGTCATATTTGCAAATATTACAGCAGAGATTCTTACCATCCCCGTGCGCTTCTTACTGGAAGTGGTCCTTATCACGTTTTTGATATTACTTTTTGGAGAGATTTTACCTAAGGTATATGCAAACAGAAACAACAAGAAATTTGCAGCACTAATGGCATACCCGCTGCGTTTTTTAGATATGATCTTCACACCATTAAGCAGTCCTATGCGACTCGCGACCATATGGATACAAAACAAGCTAGGTGAACAAAAATCTAGTTTTAATGTAGATCAATTATCACAGGCACTAGAGCTTACTAGTGAAGAAGACACAACAAAGGAGGAACAAAAAATTTTAAAAGGCATTGTATCTTTTGGTAATACAGATACAAAACAGGTAATGCGACCACGTATGGATGTCTTTGCCCTTAATAAAGATGATGATTATCAAAAAGTACTTCAAGAGATTACAGAAAATGGTTTCTCCCGCATCCCCGTGTTTTCTGAGAGTGTAGATACTATAGTAGGTATTCTCTATGTAAAAGATTTACTACCACATCTTACTAGAAAAGACTTTGACTGGACAAAACTTATACGCGAGCCTTACTTTGTGCCAGAAAATAAAAAGCTAGATGACTTACTCGCAGAGTTTAAAGAAAAGAAAAACCACCTAGCCATCGTAGTAGATGAGTATGGTGGTACTAGTGGGCTTATCTCTCTAGAAGATATTATAGAAGAGATTGTGGGAGACATCTCAGACGAGTTTGATGATGAAAATATTATCTATTCTAAACTTGATGATTATAACTGGATCTTTGATGGGAAGACATCACTCAAGGATTTTTATCGCATCATAAAACTAGAAGACACCACTACCTTTGAAAACAAGAAAGGTGAGGCCGAAACCATCGCTGGCTTTGTACTAGAAGTATCTGGCGGCTTTCCTCGTAAAAATGAGGTAATAAATTATGACACCTATGCGTTTACTGTGGAGGCTATAGATAAAAAGCGCATCAAGCAAATTAAATTTACCATTACATCTTGAAAAACAAAGCAGCCATACTCATCTTAATCATTGTAAGCATATCACTTATTTCTTGTGGAGGCGACACCTTGCCAAAGCCTAAAAGCCAGCTTAGTTTATCATACCCTGAGCCTAGCTACAAGGCTACTGCTAGCGACTGTGATTATAATTTTGACCTCAACAAACTAGGGATTGTACGCTATAAGAATGACTGCTCTGCAGTAATTGATTACCCAACTATAAATGGTAGCATCTTTTTAACCTACCGAAGGGCAAATGAAAACATAAATGCGTTACTTAATGACGCTCAAAAACTCACCTATGAGCACGTGCGTAAAGCAGATAATATTATTGAAGAAAAGTATGTAAACGAGACTCAAAACGCCTACGGGATGTTTTATGATATAAAAGGAGATGCCGCCTCACAATCTCAATTTTATATTACAGATAGTACAAATCACTTTCTTACGGGGTCTATTTATTTTAATGCAAGGCCTAATTATGATAGCATCTATCCTGCTGCCATATATCTCAAAAATGACATACGCCACCTTATGGAAAGTATAGAATGGCGTAAATAACATCGCCCTACTTTACCTCACAAACCTTTTAGATTTTTACCTTAAAAACGCCGACCTTTGCATTCTTAAATCAAAGCAATGCCAAACAAGTCTTTAAAATGGATATACCTCTTTGTTTTATCCATTATCTGGGGTAGTTCTTTTATCCTTATTAAAAAAGGACTTGTAGGTCTAGATCCTTTGCAACTAGGGGCTTTACGTATTTTATTTTCGGCAACGGTGTTATTGCTTTTTGGATGGAAAAGTCTCAAAAAGATAAAAAAACAAGACTGGAAGTGGATAGGTATTACCGGTATACTAGGCACAGGGCTGCCCGTATTTTTATTTGCCTTTGCAGAGACAGAGATAGATAGTGCTGTAGTAGGTATTTTAAACTCTAGCGTACCCTTACTGGCATTTATTTTTGGGATACTACTCTTTGGAGCACAATTTATACAACGGCAGTTTATAGGCGTACTTTTAGGGCTTGTGGGTGCTGGGGCTCTTATTTATATAGGCGCTCAAATTAATGAAGGTCAAAATTATTGGTATGCCTCACTGGTCATTATAGCAGCCTCCTTTTATGCACTTAATGTAAATATTATAAAAAGACACCTACAAGAAGTGCCTGCAATCGCTATTGCGGCTGGTAACTTTGTCTTTCTAATTATACCTGCGGCAATTATACTCGCTATTTCTGGGTTTTTTGATTTACCCGTTACTACAGATGCTACGCTACAGCAGTCTATAGGGTACATCGTGATCCTCTCTATATTTGGCACCGCACTAGCAAAAGTGATGTTTAACAAACTTGTGCAAATGAGCAATCCCGTCTTTGCTTCTTCTGTTACCTACTTGATGCCTATTATATCTGTAATGTGGGGACTGCTAGATGGCGAGGCCTTTACAATGCTTCAGTTTATTGCCACCCTTATCATTCTTGTAGGCGTTTATATAGGTAATAGCGCCAGAAAAAAAGCATAAGCGCTGTAAAAACAACTTTTACTATGTAGATTCACGCTTTCGCGAAAGCATATTACCCCACGTTTACATTCTCAATAGTGAGTCGCTACCCTATTTATAAGGGAGAAACACTTTATTAAAATCTCCTCACAATGTTATCTAAACATTAAGAAACAGCCTCATTAAGAAAACCTTAAGATATTTTAGCAGGATAATAAATAGCTTAGAAAGAATTGAAAGAGTTCTAAAGAAAATTGTCACTAGAGATACAGCAGCGTCTTTAAAAGGCGTTACACTCCTTCTCTACAATGAGCTTAAGAGACACAAATTATAAAAACACACATACGTATGAAAAGAACACTCTTTCTTTTACTACTAGCATCATTATTCTTAGTTAACTGTAATAATGATGACAATGGAGATGACGGCCCTACAGACCCCCTAGATGAGCTCCCTGCTGCAACACAAACTGGGGCACAAACGCTAGGATGCCTCATAAATGGGGAGCCTTGGGTGCCTCCTAGCATAGGACCCAATAGACCTAATGCCTTTTATCAATTTGTAGATGGTGCCTATACTTTGGGTATCTCTGGAACCTCCGAAGAAGGTCAATTTTCGAGAGCTATTCGATTCGGCGGTATAGATGTTGTTGAAGAAATAACAACGGGCACGTATATCCTTCAAAATGATGACCCTGATAATTATTTTGGCGCTGTCACGCTTGAGGAGTTTCAACTTAATACCTCTACTACAGATGGAAACCCTGGTTTACTAACAATTACGCGTTTCGACGACTCCATCATCTCTGGAACCTTTGAGTTTACCGTCTTAGACAACGATGGTAATGAGATTAACATTACAGACGGTCGCTTTGACCTAAATTATACCAACTAACATTTTTAAAACACATATATGTATGAAAAGAACATTCTTTTTTTTACTACTAGCATCATTATTCTTAGTTAACTGTAATAATGATGACAATGGTGATGACGGCCCTACAGACCCACTAGATGAGCTCCCCGCTGCCACCCAGACGGGGGCGCAAACTCTAGGATGCCTTATAAATGGGGAACCTTGGGTACCTCCTAGCATAGGGGCTAATAGGCCCAATGCCTTTTATCAATTTGTAGATGGGGCCTATACACTAAGTATTTCTGGTGTAACCGGAGGGGGTAGTGAATCCCAACAGATTATAGTGGGCTGTGTTGATGTGCCAGAAATCATAATTGAAGGTTCTTCGTATAATCTCTTAGATTTCGCATCAGGAAATTATTTCGCTGAATATACTGCATCAGCAGTTATCGAAGGCAGTCCTTCTGATGATAATCCTGGCGTATTGACAATTACCCGTTTTGATGACTCGATCATCTCTGGAACTTTTGAGTTTACCGTCTTAGACAATGATGGTAATGAGATTAACATTACAGACGGTCGTTTTGACCTTAATTATACCAACTAACATTTTTAAAACACACATACATATGAAAAAAACATTCTTTCTTTTACTACTAGCATCACTGTTCTTGATTAACTGCAATAATGATGACAATGGCAATGACGGCCCTACAGACCCCCTAGATGAGCTCCCCGCTGCAACACAAACAGGAGCCCAGACACTGGGATGCCTTATAAATGGAGAGCCATTTATCCCTTCTAATTTTGGAAATAGTGCTCCAAATGCTTTCTATCAATTTGTAGATGGGGCCTATACACTTTCTATTTATGCATCATCAGGAGGGGGTAATTCTTTGACTTCAATTAGAATACAATCTATTGACAACCCAATACTTATTGAGACAGGTGATGCCTACCCTCTTTTGAATTGCGATATCCCAAATTATTGCGGAGAACTTACTTCATTTCCTGATGAATTAATAGCAGTCAACTCACAAAATAGTAGTCCTGGCGTGTTGACGATTACCCGTTTTGATGACTCAATCATCTCTGGAACCTTTGCGTTTACGGTCTTAGACAATGATGGCAATGAGATTACCATTACAGACGGTCGTTTTGACCTTAATTATACCAACTAACATTTTTAAACCAACTTTTACTATATAGATTCACGCTTTCGCGAAAGCGTAAAAAAAGAAAAGCGGTCTACCGAAGTAAACCGCCTTTCACCAACTAAACTGTCTTTAATCTAGCCTAATGGTGGCTGTCCATTCATAATCTCTTCACTTGCATATGCTTCAAACTGCTTGAAGTTTTCTTTAAAAGATCTTGCGAGCTTGTTTGCTGTTTCATAATAACCTTTGTCATTATTCCACGTTGCGCGTGGGCTCAATACTTCTGTAGGCACTCCTGGACACGTACGTGGTTGTGCTAGTCCAAAAACTGAGTGTATGTGATAGTCATCGTGCGTAGTTTCTTGTGGTAACTTCCCTTCCATCGCAGCTTTAATCATTGCGCGCGTATACTTTAACTTCATACGCGATCCTACTCCGTAAGGTCCGCCGGTCCATCCTGTATTGATAAGCCATACATTTACTCCAGCCTCTGTCATTTTCTTACTAAGCATCTCTGCATATTTTGTAGGGTGAAGCGGCATAAATGGCGCTCCAAAACACGCTGAAAATGATGGTACAGGCTCATTTACTCCTGCTTCTGTACCAGCAACCTTTGCAGTATACCCACTTATAAAGTGGTATGCGGCTTGACCTGGTGTAAGCTTAGAGATAGGAGGCAGTACTCCAAAGGCATCTGCCGTAAGGAAGAAGATGTTTTTTGGGTTTTTACCTAGTGATGGTACCTGTATGTTCTCAATGTGATCTATAGGGTAACTTACACGTGTGTTTTGTGTGATAGATGTATCTTCAAAAGCTACATTACCTTGCTCATCTAGTATGACATTCTCTAGAATGGCTCCTGGTTTTATAGCATTGTAGATATCTGGTTCATTTTCGGCAGAGAGGTTAATCACTTTTGCATAACAGCCACCCTCAAAGTTAAAGATGGTGTTATCTTTAGTCCACCCGTGCTCATCATCACCTATAAGCTTGCGCTCAGGATCTGCAGAGAGTGTGGTTTTACCTGTTCCAGAAAGTCCAAAAAAGATAGCGGTCTCACCGTTATCACCTACGTTTGCACTACAGTGCATAGGTAATGTCTCTTTCTCTACAGGAAGTATAAAGTTAAGTGCAGAGAAGATTCCTTTCTTAATCTCACCTGTGTAACCTGTACCCCCTATAATGATGGTTTTTTCTGTAAAAGATAATATCGCAAAGTTGCTCTGGCGTGTACCATCTACAGCTGGATCTGCTAGAAAGCCCGGTGCGTTTAAGATAGTCCACTCTGGGTCAAATCCTTTAAGCTCCTCTTCTGTAGGTCTAAGAAACATATTATATGCAAACATATTAGACCAAGGGTACTCGTTTACAACGCGTATGTTGAGTTTGTAATCTTTATCTGCACACGCATAACTATCACGCACGTAGATTTCTTTTTCTGAGAGATAGTTTGCAACTTTTGTTTTAAGTTTTGCAAACGCCTCTTCTTCAAAGGGGAGGTTTATATCTCCCCACCAGACTTTATCTTCTGTTTTTGCGTCCCTTACGATAAAACGATCCATAGGAGATCTACCTGTAAACTTACCTGTGTTTACAGCGAGAGCGCCAGATGATGCGGTTTTACCCATATCATTTTCTACAGCAATTTGATGTAGTTTTTCGGGAGAAAGTTGGTAGTTGATTTTGGCATTTTTTATGCCAATTTTTTCTAATGAGAGTGTCTTCGATGCTAAGCTATCTGCGACCATACCAATGAGTTTTGTGTTGTTTTATGACACAAAAGTAAGAAGTCTAATCTAGGTACTATAACGTTTTCGCTGTTTTATTTAGATTTTATGAATTGTACTAGGAGTATTACCCAGCTCACAATGAGCAAAGTACCTCCTAGAGGGGTGATAAGAGCAATTTTTGTGAAGTTAAAACTGGTCAAATCATTAGTAGCAAGCCCATAAATAGAGCCAGAAAAGAATAGTATACCTATAACCGTAAGTATGAGAAGTATCCTCTTTGACTTTTCGCTTAAAGCGAAAACAGATATGAGCAATAGCAAAAAGGCGTGATACATCTGGTATTTTACACCTGTCTCAAATGTAGAAAGTGCATCTGTATCAAGAACTTTTTCTAGCCCGTGAGCTCCAAAGGCACCAATAACTACAGCCGTTAACCCAAATATCGCACCCGCTATACGTAACTTTTTATCCATAATCTTACTATTATATGCTTTGCAAAAGTGTACATTTAAACCTGCATAAATCAAACACAAAACTACAAAATACACCATCAATGCGAAAGATTCTAGTCATAGGAGCCGGTAAATCTACTAGCCAACTCGTAAACTATTTACTCAATAAATCTGCAGCAGAAAATTTGCACATTACCGTAGGTGACATCTCTCTTGAAAATGCACAAAAGCTTATAAATAATCACGATAACGGGACAGCCATCTCACTAGATGTTTTTGACAAAACACAACGAAAGCAAGCCATACAAGAAGCAACCATCGTTATCTCAATGCTACCCGCACGTTTTCACATAGAGGTGGCAAAAGACTGTGTGACTTTTAATAAGTCTATGGTGACCGCATCTTATATTTCAAAAGAAATGGAAGCGCTAGATACCGCTGTTAAGGAAAAAGGGCTTGTCTTTATGAATGAGATAGGGCTCGACCCAGGTATAGACCATATGAGTGCTATGCAGGTGCTAGATCGCATACGAGATAAAGGCGGTAAGGTGATACTTTTTGAATCTTTTACGGGTGGACTTGTTGCGCCAGAGAGTGACACAAACCTCTGGAACTATAAATTTACTTGGAACCCTCGCAATGTGGTACTTGCCGGTCAAGGCGGTGCGGCAGAGTTTATACAAGAAGGTACTTATAAATACATCCCTTACCAAAGACTCTTTAGACGTACAGAATTTTTAGAAATAGAAGGCCACGGAAGATTTGAAGGATACGCAAACCGCAACTCCCTTAAGTATCGCTCTATATATGGCCTTGATGACATCCCTACGCTTTACCGAGGTACCATACGTCGAGTAGGTTTCTCACGTGCCTGGCAGTTATTTGTGTTACTAGGTATGACAGATGATAGTTATACGCTACAAGACACAGAGACGATGAGCTATCGTGATTATACAAACCTTTTCTTACCTTACTCACCTACAGACTCTGTAGAGCTCAAGCTACGTCACTACCTTAAAATTGACCAAGATGACTTGCTCTGGGATAAATTACTAGAACTAGACCTTTTTAATCCTTCAAAAAAATTAGGACTTACAAACGCCACTCCAGCTCAAGCACTACAACGCATACTAGAAGACAAGTGGACACTCGCTCCAGAAGATAAAGATATGATTGTAATGTATCATAAATTTGGCTACGAGCTCAATGGTACTCGCAAGCAAATAGATGCGACTATGGTAAACATAGGAGAAGATCAAGTAGAAACTGCAATGGCAAGAACCGTAGGACTCCCAGTAGCAATGGCCACACTACGCATACTTAATGGTGAGATTACCACACCGGGCGTTCAGCTACCTATTAATCGCGAGGTGTATGAGCCTATTCTCAAAGAGCTAGAAGAGTATGGCATCACCTTTAAAGAGTACGAGGTAGACTACCTAGGTTACAACCCAGATAATGTAGGGGGATAGTTTTACGCTTTCGCGAAAGCGTCACAAAAAACACGCAACTCAATTACACATTACAAGTTATTACGTATCTTTCTCTTTCAATTTACAATCACAAGCGATGAAAATAGTTAAAGACGAACTAGTTATAGATGGTATAGATAAAATTATCTTGCGCCAACTTATGGAAGATGCTCGTAAACCTATACTTGAGATTGCTCGTAAAGTGGGTATCTCTGGTGCTGCAATACACCAGCGTTTACGTAAGCTAGAAAAATCTGGTCTCATTGCCGGTTCAAAATTTATTATAGACCCAAAAGTACTGGGTTATCGTACACAGGCTTTTATAGGTGTTTATCTAGAGCGTGCGGCAAATAACGCAAGAGCAGTAAGACAGCTTAAGGATATACCAGAGGTTATAGAGTGTCACTACACTACAGGTAACTGGTCTGTTTTGATCAAGATTCTTTGTAAAAACAATGAGGATCTTATGAACTTACTTAACAAGAAAATACAAGCTATAGACGGGGTTTCCCGTACAGAAACCTTTATCTCCCTAGACCAGCAAATAGACAGACAGATAAAAATATAAGCTAGAGCTTATATATATTTCATAAAAAGTAAAGCCTCTCCATATGGAGAGGCTTTACTTTTTATAAAAAAGAAACTATAAATTATAGCCCTGGGTATGTACCAGATAGTATCTCAATACCATCTATTACCCATCCTACAACAAAGAAACCTGCTGTAAGGATAAATAAAATGTTCCACCCTATAGGGCTTCCTAGGTACCATCTGTGTCCTGCAAAACCTCCTAAAAATAACCATAGAAGTATAGCTATAAGCTGGCGGTCTGCCTCTACAGCAGCAGGAGATGTAAGCACCTCTGCGGTGTCATCTTCTGTGAGGGTTACACCTTCTACAGCTGCAACAGCTGTTCTCTATACTGGAAATCCAGCATAGGTATTTGTAACTGAAAGCAGTACAAACGCAAATAATAATGTAATTTTGAGTCTCATAATTTGGATGTGAATTGATTATCTATGAATAAATGTACTCAAAATAATTATATGACTTTAAAAGCTACATTACTTTTTATTTTATCGTTTTCTAGCTTTACAGTTTTTAGTCAACTCGATGATTATGAGTACACAGGAGTCATTAAGCTTAATGACTCTGCTTTTATATCATACAAGCTAGCCTTTGAAGAGTTAGATGGGAAGATACAAGGTTACTCGATGTCTGACCTAGGTGGTAAGCACGAGACTAAGTCTAATATAAAAGGTACTTATGACAGTGATAAAAAAGAATTCTCTTTTGCCGAATATGATATCATCTACACAAAATCTCCGCTAGGAGAAATTGATATGTGTCTAGTTAATTTTTCTACTAGAATGCGCAATCTAGAAAAAAACAAAGCATTTAGCGGTGATTTTAAAGGGTTGTATCCAGACAAAACAGCTTGCCTAGACGGGATGCTTATAATGGCCGCATCAGAAAGAGTACAAGAGCGTATTGCAAAACTAGACGAAAGAATACAAAAGTCTAAAAAACTAAGTCAAGAAGTAAAGGATAAAATTTCTGCAAAGCGATCTGTAGACACACTTACTATGAGCGTAGTAAGAAAAGACGAAAACCTCAACATATTTGCAAAGAGTAAGGAGTTAACAATTTCTATTTACGACTCTGGAAAAGTAGATAATGACCGTATTAATCTATACGTAGACGACAAGCTTATACTTGAGAACTACGCTATCACTCGTGAGAAGAAAAACATACCCGTAACTATTATAAATAATACCGCTGTCGTGCGTGTAGAGGCTGTAAATGAAGGAACCTCATCACCTAACACCGTAAAGGTAGAAGTAAAAGACGGGCCAAGTCTTATAACCACAAGGACGAGCCTCAAAACTGGTGAAAAAGCAGCGCTTACACTTGTAAAGCAATAAGCACACTTCCAAAATTAATAAAGCCCTTATGTTTTATAACATAAGGGCTTTAAACTTTAAGAGAGTTACGTGTTTTTACTGCACGCTTATCTCTATGCCTGTCATATTTCCGCTTGTTACAAATAGTAACTCATCTGGCACGGCGACGTTTTCTAAATCTCCATTAAATGATCCAAAAACAAAATTAAGGTCTAGGTCAAAACTGTTAAGATTTATTGCACCTACAGTTTCTAGATTTGTTTTATAAGTTACCCCTCCTGTTTCAAATTGTATAGAAGCTGGTAATGTTTCACTTGCTGTGTTATATGATTGTTCCATCACTAAGGGCGCATCTGGATTTGAAGAACCTACTGTGAGGGTAAATGTCTCGCTTCCTATGTCGTTTGTAGCGGTTACTACAAAGAGTCTCCCATCATTACTTAGTACTGCCGTCGGGGTGTCTGAGATAAATGTAGCTCCACCTACAGAGGCTCTAAATTTTACACTAGGCGCTTCTGCTGGTCCTTCATCATCACCACAGCTTGTTATGAAGCCAAATGTTAGTAATAGTACCGCAATCTTTAAAAATCTTAAATTCATTATATGTTTTTTGAGTGAACAGCAAAAGTAATCAGTTTCAAATAAATCTACGACAATAAAAAACCCACGCTATAAACGTGGGTTTTTCTATTTCATATTTTCGCGAAAGCGAAAAAAATGTTCTGCCTGTGCAACTCGCACCTAGTATCTGTAATACTCAGGCTTAAATGGTCCTTCTACCGTCACACCGATGTAATCTGCTTGATCTTTAGAAAGTGTTTCTAGCTCTGCTCCTAGTCTTGATAAGTGCAATGCTGCTACTTTCTCATCTAGGTGCTTAGGTAGCATATAAACTTCGTTATTATACTTCTCGCTATTGTTCCAAAGCTCGATTTGTGCTAGTGTCTGGTTTGTAAATGAGTTACTCATTACAAAACTAGGGTGACCAGTTGCACAACCTAAGTTTACAAGACGACCTTCTGCAAGAACGATAATATCTTTACCATCTATAGTATACTTATCTACTTGAGGTTTGATTTCATCTTTTGTAGCGCCGTGGTTACCGTTTAACCAAGCCATATCGATCTCATTATCAAAGTGACCTATGTTACAAACGATTACTTTATCACGCATTGCCTCAAAGTGCTCACCGCGTATGATGTCTTTGTTTCCTGTAGTTGTGATAACGATATCTGCATTACCTACTACGTTTTCTAGTTTCTTAACTTCAAAACCATCCATTGCTGCTTGAAGTGCACAGATAGGATCGATTTCTGTTACTGTAACGATAGATCCAGCTCCTTTAAAAGAAGCTGCAGTTCCTTTACCTACATCTCCGTATCCACATACTACTACGCGCTTTCCAGCAAGCATAGTATCTGTAGCACGACGTATAGCATCTACCGCACTCTCACGACATCCGTATTTGTTATCAAACTTAGACTTAGTTACAGAATCGTTTACATTTATAGCTGGCATAGGTAACGTTCCATTCTTTACACGCTCGTAAAGACGGTGTACACCCGTTGTAGTTTCTTCAGAAAGTCCTTTTATGTCTCCTGCTAGTTCTGGGTAACGGTCAAGTACCATATTTGTAAGATCACCACCGTCATCAAGAATCATATTAAGTGGCTTGCGATCTTCTCCAAAGAAAAGTGTTTGCTCGATACACCAGTCAAATTCTTCTTCATTCATTCCTTTCCAAGCATAAACTGGGATACCAGCATCTGCAATTGCTGCAGCTGCTTGATCTTGCGTAGAGAAGATGTTACAAGAAGACCAAGTTACCTCTGCTCCTAGTGCTTTTAAAGTTTCAATCAATACAGCTGTCTGTATTGTCATATGCAGACATCCTGCGATACGAGCACCTTTAAGAGGCTGCTCATCTCCATACTCCTCACGTAAAGACATAAGCCCAGGCATCTCTGCCTCTGCTAGTTCTATCTCTTTACGTCCCCAAGCTGCAAGGGAAATATCTTTTACTTTGTACGGTACGTACGGTACTGTCTTATTGCTCATTTTCTTATCTTTATCTTAAATTCATAGACCCGTTAAGGCGGTGCAAATTTACGCAATAACTTAGACACTCTAATGCCTCTTTACAAAACGATAACAGTTTCCCCTACTATAAAAGTATATATCTGGAAGATTGAGGAAAGTCTAGAAACGCTTAAATCTACCCTACCCTTAGGCGAAGGACAAACCCACATCCTTACACCGCATTGCCAAAAAAGACTTGACAGTATGAAGTCTGACCTGCACCAGCGTGGCTTTATGAGCATACGCCACCTACTCGCAGAGGCAGGTTATACAGATTTTGACTTATACTACTCTCCATCTGGCAAGCCCCACCTGCACGATGGCAAACACATTTCTATAACACATAGCTACACATTTACCGCTATTATTATAAGTGATAACCCAGTAGGAATAGATATAGAGAAGCAGCGCGATAAGATTTTACGCATAGCTCATAAGTTTACACCTATTGAGGAGTACTACACTCTCACCAGCTCTGAGGCTCGCATACGTAAACTCACCTATGTCTGGGGAGCAAAAGAATCGCTATATAAACTATATAATCAAGAGGGGTTGAGTTTCTTAAAGCATATAGACGTGCAAGACTTTGAGATGGACGCCTCACAAACTACAGCAAGAGTGGTGTACAATGGAGCATCTTCAACCTATGCAATTTATCTTATGGAGTTTGAAGGTTTTACCTGCGTGTACGGTTTATAAAGTCTATTTATTGATAACTCAAAGGTGTTGTAGCAACTCTCACAGCAAGCACTTATTAATCCACATAATTAATTGTAAATTTGCCCCCTTTAATAGGGATGAGTACGCTTTCGCGAAAGCGCATATATAATACACTTACAATGAAATATCACTTTAACGAGATAGAGGCCAAATGGCAAAAATACTGGGCAGATAAGGGCACCTTTAACGCCTCAAACAGCAGTGACAAGCCTAAATATTATGTGCTAGATATGTTTCCTTATCCATCTGGAGCTGGACTGCACGTGGGGCACCCGCTAGGGTATATTGCCAGTGATGTGTATGCGCGTTACAAGCGCCTTAAAGGCTTTAATGTATTGCACCCGCAGGGGTATGACTCTTTTGGACTTCCAGCAGAGCAATATGCAATACAAACGGGACAGCACCCTGCCGTAACTACAAAGGTTAATATAGAAGGCGGTGTAGATAACCAAGGTAATGAGATTGCCGGGTATCGTAACCAGCTTGATAAAATAGGTTTCTCTTTTGACTGGAGTCGCGAGGTACGCACCTCAAATCCTGAGTATTACAAATGGACCCAGTGGATTTTTACAGAGCTATTTAACTCGTGGTATAATAACGACACAAATAAAGCAGAAGGTATAGAGACTTTAGTTTCCGCTTTCGCGAAAGAAGGAAATGGAAATATAAACGCTGCTTGTGATGATAACATTGAGCCATTTACCGCAGCACAATGGAATAACTTTTCTGAAAACGAAAAACAAGCCATACTCCTACAATACCGCCTCACCTACCTCGCCGAAACAGAAGTAAACTGGTGTCCAGCACTAGGTACTGTACTGGCAAATGATGAGATTGTAAACGGCGTTTCAGAACGTGGAGGGCATACCGTAGTGCGCAAGAAAATGACACAGTGGTCTATGCGCATCTCTGCCTATGCAGAGCGCTTACTACAAGGGCTTGACAGCTTAGACTGGAGTGAGTCTATAAAAGAAACACAACGCAACTGGATAGGTAAATCTGTAGGAGCTACTGTATCTTTTAACTTAAAAGATCACGACAAAAAGATAGAAGTATTTACCACACGCCCTGACACTATTTTTGGTGTAAGTTTTATGACACTTGCTCCTGAACTAGATCTTGTACAAGAGATTACTACTCCAGAGCAAAAAGAAGAAGTAGATGCATACATCGCCTCTACGGCAAAGCGTTCTGAGCGCGAGCGTATGGCAGATGTAAAAACAATCACGGGAGCATTTACAGGAGCCTATGCAGAGCACCCATTTACAAAAGAGCCTATACCTATCTGGATAGGTGACTATGTACTTGCCGGTTATGGTACAGGTGCGGTAATGGCAGTACCTTGTGGTGACCAGCGTGATTATGACTTTGCAAAGCATTTTGGGATTGCTATTCCTAATGTTTTTGAAGGAGTAGATATTTCTGAAGAAGCCTTTGCAGATAAGGCAGCTACCGTTATTGCAAATTCTGATTTCTTAAACGGATTAAAGTATAAGAAAGCAGTAAAGCTGGCCATCTATGAGTTAGAAAAAATAGGTGCAGGTTCTGGTAAAACAAATTACAGATTACGTGACGCAGTTTTTAGCCGCCAGCGTTATTGGGGAGAACCTTTCCCAGTATATTACAAAGACGGGATGCCACATATGATTGATGTGGAACACCTACCACTGGAGCTACCAGAAATAGAAAAATACCTCCCTACAGAAGATGGAGAACCACCACTAGGCCGTGCAGATGTATGGGCGTGGGATACTAAGACTAACAAAGTTGTTTCAAATGACCTTGTTCGTTCGAGCGCAGTCGAGAACTCCGAAGATAATGGAATTTACCCATTAGAATTAAACACGATGCCAGGCTGGGCAGGCAGTAGCTGGTACTTCTTTAGGTATATGGAAAAAGCACAGCGTGATGCTGTCTTTGCCTCAAAAGAAGCGATGGATTACTGGGGTAATGTAGATTTATACATAGGAGGATCTGAGCACGGCACCGGTCACTTACTATACTCTCGTTTTTGGGTGAAATTCTTAAAAGATAGAGGACACGTATCTGTAGATGAGCCTTTCCAAAAGATGATTAACCAAGGGATGATCTTGGGGACGAGTGCTTTTGTGTATCGCTGGGAATATGGATTTACGCCAAATGCAGACGAAAAACGAAAAAGTATTTTTGTATCTCATAATTTGATACAAAAGGCAATTAAAGAAAAATCATTTATAAACGAATTAGATGAATTTAAGGATATATTCGAGGTCCTAATCAAAAAGCACAAAAAGCTTAACTCTGGTGAAGCTAAAATTTCAAATTTCACTTTAATTCACGCTCCAGTAGCATTTGTAAATGCATCTGATGAGCTAGATGTAGAAGCTTTCAAAAAATGGAGGCCAGAATTTAAAGATGCAGAGTTTATTCTTGAAGATGGCGTTTACAAAGTAGGCCGCGAGGTTGAAAAAATGTCTAAGTCTAAGTACAATGTCGTAAATCCAGATGAGATTTGTGAGCAGTATGGAGCAGACACCTTACGTATGTACGAGATGTTTTTAGGGCCGCTTGAGCAAGCAAAACCTTGGAACACGGCAGGTATTACAGGCGTACACAACTTCTTAAAGAAATTCTGGAAGTTATACCATAATGGTGCAGAGGCTGCTTTTAATGTTACAGATACACCAGCAAGTAAGGACAGCTTAAAAACGCTACATAAAACCATAAAAAAGGTACAAGAGGATATTGAGAATTTCTCTTTTAACACCTCTGTATCTACATTTATGATTGCAGCAAATGAGCTAAGTGCTCAAAAATGTACTTCGCGTGAAGTTCTTGAGCCACTTGCTATTCTTATTGCACCTTATGCACCACACATTGCAGAGGAGCTATGGAGTAAGCTGGGTCACACCGAAAGTATTTCTGAAGCTGGCTTCCCGGTTTTTGAAGAAAAGCACCTTGTAGAAAGTGCAAAAAACTATCCTATCTCTTTTAATGGTAAAATGAAATTCACCCTTGAGCTACCATTAGATATGAGTAAGGATGAGATAGAAAAAACCGTGATGGCACACGAAAAAACACAAATGTATCTTGATGGCCGCACACCAAAAAAGGTGATTGTTGTACCTGGTAAGATTGTAAACATCGTGGGTTAACAAACATATACTCTTGCCCGTAAGTCATATTATGGGCAAGATTTAATTACATACTAATGTCTGGAATAGATGATATAGAGATCATAGGTCTCATTGCTGCTACACTGACCACTGCAGCCTTTTTACCCCAAGTATATCAAACTTGGAAAACTAGGGATGTCTCAGGCTTGAGCTTACCTATGTTTACAATGTTTTTTGTAGGCATTGTGTTCTGGCTTATTTATGGAGTGCTTAAAGAAAGTCTATCCATCATACTGGCAAATGCTATTACCGTTATCTCCTCATTTTTACTATTGTATTTTAAAATCAAATACGGTAAAAAATAGCATTTACATATTGTTAAAAATGGCTGTCTATTTTTAATAATATCACTTTTTATACCCCTGATTTTTAATATTTTATCAGCTTTCATTTTTTACATTTCTGCTACCTTGCCGCAAAAATTTAAGCGATGGTTATAGGGGTACCCACTGAGATTAAAAACAATGAAAACCGAGTGGGCATCACCCCAGGAGGTGTATATGAACTCACAAAACGCGGTCATACAGTATATATTCAAAAGGATGCTGGCATAAACAGTGGTTTTGTAAACCAGCAATACATAGATGCTGGAGCAAACATACTAGACACCATAGAAGAGGTATATGCAATCGCTCAAATGATTGTAAAGGTTAAGGAGCCCATAGCTCCAGAATACACGCTTATTAAAAAAGACCAGATTGTCTTTACCTATTTTCATTTTGCCTCTAGCGAGCCACTCACAAAAGCAATGATAGCTAGCGGCGCTACTTGTATCGCATATGAAACGGTAGAAGAAGCAGATAGGTCTCTACCACTTCTTACCCCTATGAGCGAGGTCGCTGGGCGTATGTCTATACAACAAGGAGCAAGATATCTTGAGAAACCCGTAAAAGGGCGCGGTGTACTACTAGGTGGTGTACCAGGAGTGAGTCCTGGTAAAGTACTCGTTCTGGGCGCAGGAGTAGTAGGTATACAGGCGGCCAAAATGGCCGCAGGTCTAGGCGCACACGTTACTATACTTGACATAAGTATGAAGCGACTACGCTATGTAAATGATATAATGCCACCACACGTAGTTACAGAATTCTCAAATGAATTCAACATAAGGAAACATATCAAAACACACGATTTAATCATAGGAGGTGTATTGATACCTGGTGCAAAAGCACCTAAGTTAATCACACGTGATATGCTCAAGGAGATGCGACCTGGCACCGTAATAGTAGATGTAGCGGTAGATCAAGGTGGCTGTGTAGAAACCTCAAAACCTACCACACACCAAGATCCAGTTTTTATCATAGATGATGTGGTGCACTATTGTGTTGCAAATATGCCTGGAGCAGTACCTTACACCTCTACGGTAGCTCTCACAAATGTTACATTACCCTATGTGCTCAAACTAGCAGACAAAGGCTGGGAAACAGCCTGTGCACAAGATGAGGTTCTTAAAAAAGGGGTGAATATTGTTTCAGGGGACGTGGTTTATGAAGAAATATCTGAGGTTTTTGATATCCCATACACACCACTAGCGATTTAAAGAGGAGGTTGAGTACGCTTTCGCGAAAGCGTAAAATTTTTTATAGACCTATCCCTCCACTAAAGCAATAGATCTACCGACTATTGACACGAAAGAGGTGAGAAAATGTCGTTTTATATTTTGGCGTAGTTTGTGCTTTATACTTTTGTAACTTTAGAAACGTAAAACAACTAAAAAAATAAACGACTATGCTAGCAGGATCTATGGGTTACTACATTATAGTAGGAGCCATTGCACTCATAAGCGGACTTGTAAGTTCTAAGCTTAAGAGCAAATTCAAACATTATTCTAACCTACAACTACGCAACGGGATGTCTGGCGCAGAGATTGCCGAAAAGATGCTCGCAGATAATGGAATTACAGATGTAAAAGTAATCTCTGTTGCTGGCCAGCTTACAGACCACTATAACCCTAGAGATAAAACGGTAAACTTAAGTGAGGTTGTTTACAGCCAGCGCAATGCCGCAGCAGCTGCCGTGTCTGCCCACGAGGTAGGTCACGCTATACAGCACGCTACAGCATACAGTTTTTTACAAATGAGATCTAAGCTTGTCCCTGTAGTAAATATTGCTTCTAAGATGAGTATGTGGGTAATTATGGGTGGTGTTGCACTTATGGCTACTACTAAGATAGGTGGTACTGTTGCCATTATAGGTCTTGCACTTTATGCAATGGGAACACTCTTTAGCCTTATCACACTGCCTGTAGAGTATGATGCAAGTAACAGAGCACTTGCCTGGCTCAAAGCCGAAAATATGGTGACACCAGAAGAGTATGATGGTGCAGAGGATGCCTTAAAATGGGCAGCACGTACCTATCTTGTTGCCGCTTTAGGATCACTTGCCACTCTCTTATACTTTGCACTACAAGTTTTTGGAAGTAGAAGATAAAAGACTATATAGTAGTTAATTACTTACTATAACCTGCCACAATGACGCGATAGTCAATCCTGATATGCGCATTGTAAGGTTTGGAATTATTATTGACTAACTTTGTATTACAAATTAGAATAACAATTTAACACGATATAGTTATGGCATTAGAAATCACAGATGCAACATTTGAAGAACAAGTATTAAAAAGCGATAAGCCAGTATTAGTAGACTTTTGGGCTGCTTGGTGTGGACCTTGTCGTATGGTAGGACCAGTTATCGAAGAGATTGCTGGAGAGTACGAAGGTAAAGCTATCGTAGGTAAAGTAGACGTAGATGCAAACCAAGAATTTGCTGCAAAATATGGTGTACGTAACATCCCTACAGTACTTATGTTTAAAGACGGTGAAGTAGTAGGACGTCAAGTAGGTGTTGCTCCAAAGGCTACTTATACAGAAGCAATAGACGGACTTTTATAGTCTCCCCTATTTTAATAAGATTATCAGAAAGGTTTGGCACAGTGCCGAGCCTTTTTGTATTTTTAAAGCATTAGATAGAAGGTGTACGCTTTCGCGAAAGCGTAAAATGCACACTTTACTATTTATGAGATTTATATTGTCTAACACCAATAGATTTTTGCGCAAGCGAAAATGACTAATAGCTGCCAGAGCAGCGATATTTATGGAAAAGAAAATAAAAGTACAAGACGCTATTGACAACCAGTTGCTCAATGATAGAAAGATATTCCTTTGGGGAATGGTAGATGATAAGAGCGCAAAGCACGTTATAGATAGATTACTATATCTTGACGCACAAGGGCACGATGAGATTCAGTTATTTATAAATAGCCCTGGTGGTTATGTAACTTCTGGGTTTGCGATGTATGACACTATAAAGATGATTAAGAGCCCAGTCTCAACCATCTGTACAGGTCTAGCTGCGAGTATGGGGTCACTATTACTCTCTGTAGGAGAAAAAGGACGCCGCTTTATACAGCCACACGCTCGTGTTATGATACACCAGCCTTCTGGAGGAGCTAGAGGTCAAGCATCTGATATAGAAATTACCGCACAAGAAATTGTAAAAACAAAAGAGCTTAGCGCACAGATTCTTGCAGATAACTGTGGGCAAACTTTTGATAAAATAATGAAAGACTTCCAGCGTGATCACTGGATGGGTGCAGATGAGTCTGTAGACTACGGTATCGTAGACGGCGTTTACGAAGGATAAACCCGCTACTCTAATCACACATCGGAACTTGTTCTTCTTTTAGGGCAAGTTCCGATTCATTTAAGAGCATTTCTAACCGCTACACTCGCATAACGATGGATATAAAATCAGAACTTCATAAAACCTCAGGTTTTGGCAATTTAGAGCTACTAGCTCGCCAGGTGGTAGAGGGATTTATATCTGGTATGCATAAGAGTCCTTTTCACGGCTTCTCGGCAGAGTTTGCAGAGCATAAGATTTACAACCCCGGCGAGAGTACAAAACACATAGACTGGAAACTCTATGCAAAGACAGACAGGCTTTATACAAAACGATATGAAGAAGAAACTAACCTGCGCTGTCACCTTATTGTAGATAATAGTAGCTCTATGCACTATCCTACTGTAAAAGAGCCTAGCATAACAGAGCTTAACAAGATAAGCTTCTCTGCGCTGGCGAGCGCAGCTATTATGAATCTTATGAAGAAGCAGCGTGATGCTGTAGGAATGAGTATCTATAGTAATACTTATGATTTTTATACAGGAGAAAAAGGTAGCGACAGGCACCACCATATGCTACTAGACCAACTTAATGGTATTATAAACACTACTCGCTCACATAAGGAACAACCTAAAGGCACAGACACTTATAAACACCTTCATCTTATTGCAGAGAAGTTAAAACGTAGGTCTCTGGTTTTTCTTTTTTCTGATATGCTACAAGACGATGTGGAGCAAGAGCAACTTTTTGAAGCCTTACAGCATCTTAAATACAACAAGCACGAAGTAATTTTGTTTCACACCTACAGCAAAGAGAAGGAATATAACTTTGATTTTGACAATAGCCCAAAAAAGTTTGTTGATGTAGAAAGTGGAGCATCTATTAATTTATATGCAGATAGTATACGTGATATTTACAAAAGCTCTATAGAAACTTATTTTAAAACACTGCAAATCAAGTGTGCACAATATAGGATTAAGTACATTCCTGCGATTATAGAAAACGGCTTTAGCCCCATACTGACGACGTTTTTAGTAGAGCGTCAGAAATTTTTATAAAAATTTTAAAAAATTATTTGGTGCAATTAAAAAGGTATTCTATATTTGCACCCGCAACAGAGCAACGATGAGTTGTTAGTTCTTGAAAAAGGAAATGTAGCAAGTAAAATATTGAAGAATTAAGACAACCTCCAAGTCTATAACATAAGGGAACGGTCTGGTAGTTCAGTTGGTTAGAATATCTGCCTGTCACGCAGGGGGTCGCGAGTTCGAGTCTCGTCCAGACCGCATAATTAAGCCCACATTTGTGGGCTTTTTTTTTACAGTGTTGTGTTGGCCACGTCACACGTGGTAAGGGTTTGTAGTTGAATCCGATGAAGAGCTTTTCCTGATTGGAGAGGCTTTTTTTGTTTTCGGTAAGTTCTGGATATAATAAAGCATAAAAAAAGAGCACCCGAAGATGCTCTTTAACAAACAAATGCTTTAAGCCCCCCAAAAACTTAAAGCATTACAAGTATATAAGATTGTACTTTCTATACTTTACGGGAATCCACAATTAGAACATTTTTTCTTTTAAATGAGGCCCATATCCTTCACTAAAGCCACGAGATGTATTGCATTATTTGCTCTAAATTGAATTTTCAACTTATTTAGCTTCTTTTCAATAGCACTTACGCTAGAAGGTGATACATTCTTTTCTTTAAGATCTTTACTTATTTCTTCTTGAGAGTAGCCATATGAGAGTAATCTCATAAGTGTAATGTCGTACTCATTTATTTCTAGATTTGCATTATTAGATAACGCCATTGCGACTTTAGGGGAGATATAGCGATTACCCTCAGACACGGTTTTAATTGCGTCCTTAAGCTCTGAAATACCATCCCTACCTTTACACACAAAGGCATCTATATGGACATCATTATAGAGTTGACACACTCTTTGAAAGCGGTCTTCTACAGAGTAGACTATAACTTTAATCTCGGGGTGTTCTTTTTTGACAACCTCTGCAAGCGCGTCTCCAGAAGAAAATCGCTGCCTTCTATGATCTGCTGTAAAAGACAAGTCGGTTATTAATAAGTCATAAGGTAAATTATCTCTGTCTGCCTTCTTAATTTGTAAATAAGCCTCATCACAATATGTGACCTGTTTTGCTCCATTTATATTTAAACCACTAAGTGTATGCGACACACCTTCATTAATACTGACTAAGTCATCTGCAATTAGAACTTTTTTAAACATTACATCTGGATATTTGCCTGAAAACCTTTATTCTTTTCACTTTCAAATGTAACAGTTCCCTTAAAGGCTTTTATACGGTTTTCCACATTCTGCAAGCCATTTTTATTAGATAATTCTGATCCTATGCCATTATCCTTATATCTGATTGCAATTTTTTTATAATCTTGATTAAACTCAATGAGTACCAAACTTGCCCTGCCGTGTTTTACTGTATTTGTAATAAGCTCTTGCAAAACTCTATAAATAGCATTCTTCTTTTCGTTAGATATTTGTGCCCATCTCACGCCATCACTATTTCTAGTAACAATATTTAGTGAGTCACTTTGATACCCCAGTAAAAGATCACTTAATGTAGTCTGAAAATTTTTACCAGCATCTATTGGACTTGTTTCTCTAGAGATATCTCGTGTTCTATTATAAATACTTTCTAGGTTATCCATAAGACTAGGATCCAGCTCCTTACTGCTCTGCATATGTGCCATTACTTTATAAATATCATTTGATACCTCGTCGTGTATTTTTTTAGAAAAACGAGCCTCCGTTTTGAACATCTCCTCCATCCTTTTTTTCTTGTTTAACAGCCTAGAAATAATAAATACAGCAACAGCAAGAAGTATTAAGAAAATGACTAAAAACTGGTAAAATCTATTCTTAGTTTTTTCCTTTTGAGCAACTAGCTCACTCTCCTGAGCTTGATTTTGAAAGACACTGTAGTCATATTTTTGAGCAACATATTTATTTGCCATCTGTTCTTGCACACTCTGCAAACTATCTGACAATTGCTTATAGGCTAAGGCGTCTGTTGTTATACCCGCCTCAATGAGAAGTCCTAAAGATTCTTTTTTATAAGTGAGACTTCCTAATGAGTTTGCAATTTCATTTGCTCCCAATGCGTACTCAGATGCTTTAAGAAGGTTTTCATTATTTCGATAATATTGAGAAAGATGTCTTTTAACAGAAAAGAGTCCGCGCACATAACCTGTTGTCTTATTTATATCTTCTGCGCGCTTCATAAAAGAGAGCCCTTCAAGAGGATGCAAATGAGACAAACTATAACCGTAATTATCAAAAATAGTAGCCAGATATTTTTTTTCTAATATAGAAGTTGAATCAATTACAAAAGGAGCAAGCAAGTCTACTGCTTTTTGATAGTCTTCACGATCCATATGGATTGAAGCTATATTATTTGAAAGGATTAAACTATCTCTGTTTTTTGAAAGTAAAGGGAGTGTATTTTTATAATACTTTAGTGCATTATCATCATCTCCTAGCCTTCTATAAAGTCTACCTAGGCGGTTTCCTAATCTTATTTTGATATCCTCTCTATCTGTAGTTTGTGATGCTAGATCAAGAGCCTTATAACTTTCTATAGCAGAGATTTCGCTTTTAAAAAACTCACCCATATTAAAGTATCCTAGCGAGATAAGATCAAGAATCTGTGCTCTATAATGTGGATCCTCTTTTTTAATATTAGTTTTTAATTCGTTTTCAAAGAAAACCACACCCTTTTGTATAGCTTCTTTACTAGTTGTGCCCATAATAGAATTATAGTAGAAGGTTGTGCTATCAACCTTCTTAGTCTGGCTATGGGCGTGAGAAGCAAAAATTAAAAGATAAAACAGGGTAAGAAAAAAAATAGGGAAGCTTAGATCATATTTCTTCATCTCTCAAATATATTATAATTTATGTATCTGATTTACACCTTACACTGAGAGAGATAAAATAGAAGTTTCTATTTTTTTAGTACTTTTAACATCGTTGTGTTGGCCACGTCACACGTGGTAGGATTTGTAGTTGAATCCGGTGAAGAGCTTTTCCTGTAGGAGAGGCTTTTTTTGTTTAGAGCACATTCTAAAAAAGATAAGCGAAAAAGAACTTGTTATAACCCAAACTTGCACAAACTATTGAGCATAAAAAAAGCCACACGGACTGTGTGGCTTTTACTTACTAGCTCCTCAACTAAGACTCGAACTTAGGACCCTCTGATTAACAGTCAGATGCTCTAACCAACTGAGCTATTGAGGAGTGTTACTTTTTGTAAGCGGATGCAAATATAAAGCTTTTTTACAATCATCAAAAAAAAATTGACGTTTTTTCGACTTTTTTTAGTGATTTATTTTAACCCTATAACTCAAGCCAAAACTGAACCTAGCAAAAGTAACTTACAACTACTTTTTATACAGCTTTTTACGTGTTTACATTATAAATTTCGCGAAAGCGTAACTTTTAAAATGAAAAAATCCCAAGTACAAAAATTTCTTGGGATTCTTCAAAAATGTTTCTATTTACAATGCTTCAAGTAGGAGAAGTACTGTTTTCATTTATGAATTCGGGGAAGTCATAAATGAGTAGTTTTAAATAAAAACAATATACCAACACCTGGTATCAACTATCATTTAGTAGGATTAAATGCTTTGCTTATGAAACAGTCTACTCTGTAAAACTCCTACCTCTTATATCAAAATAACATATGGAGCTAGAAATCAATATTATAGATATAATTTGTTTCCTATATCTTTGTTATAATCCCTATGAACAAATCATTTTATATCTTTTTTACCCTATTATCACTTACTACTAGTATTAGTTTTGGGCAATTAGGGTTTTGTTCTGGAGATCTTGGTGCTCCCATCTTTGTAGAAGATTTTGGCACGGGCACTAGTAATGGGCCTGCTTTAAGTACAGATATAACTTCTTATACATATGTAGATAGCGGTCCAGAAGATGGCTTTTATACAATCTCTTCACAAATGCAACAACTAGGCGCATTTCATATAGGGCCAGATCATACTCCTGGTGATACTAATGGAAAGGCGTTTATAGTAAATGCGAGCTTTACTGCAGATCAATTTTATCAAAAAACAATAAGTGGTCTTTGTGAAAATACTTCGTATGAGTTTTCTGCATTTTTACAAAACCTCTATAATATCAACTCTGCAGTATGCGGCGGAAACGGCATACCAGTAGATGTAAGGTTTCAAATATGGGATAGTTCTGATACCGTACTTTTAGCCTCAGGAGATACGGGCGATATTGCTGGAACGGCAAATCCTATATGGACCCAATACGGTCTCATCTTTGAAACACAAGCAGGACAAAACGAAATCATCTTAAGGATGATTAATAATGGCAACGGTGGCTGTGGTAATGATCTTGCTATAGACGATATAGTCTTTAGAGCCTGTGGAGATGTAAGCACTATAAGCTCAGATATATCTGGAGAAGAAGACATACTAATATGTAATAATCAGAATTCATTTACCACCACACTCTCTGTAGCTCTAAGCAGTGCCGTTTTTTTGCAATGGGAAGTGAGTAATGATGCCATAAACTGGACCCCTATTGCTGGGGCTACAAACGGCTCGTATACTACACCTGTTTTAAACACTACTACTTATTACAGAGTAAACACAGCAACAGATATAGCAAGTATAGGAAACCCACTTTGCTCCTTTTTATCTGAAGCATATTTAATAGACTTCATAGACGCCCCTCAAGCTCCTTTGAGCAATGGTAATGTAAATGTGTGTGAAAACCAACCTTTACTACCTATCTCAGTCACTGTAGCTACAGGTGAGGATGTACAATGGTACACCTCAGCTACAAGTACAGAAATAATAGCTACTGGAAATTCTTTTACACCTACATCACCAGGGATCTACTATGCGCAGTCTTATGTACAGGGAACAGAATGCGCGAGTCTATCACGCACACCAGTTACATTATCACAACTACCAGCACCAGTTGTGACAAATCAAGTAGAGCAACGCAATATTTGTATCAACCAAGAGAGTATCGATCTTAATGCAGGTATTACAAATGTGAGCTACTTATGGAGTACAGGAGCTACCACACCAGATATAACAATCAGTAATGCCGGAACATATAGCGTGACAATGACAAACACTGCTGGCTGTAGTGTCACAAAAACATTTCAAGTAACTGGCATAGCGTCTCCCGTCGTAGCAAATATTACAACTCAAGGCGAAAACATTATTATAGATGTTGAAAATGAAGGCAACTGGGAATACTCACTCAATGGCTCAATTTATTACACCCAGCCCATATTTAGAAATCAACCTGGAGGCATTAAAACTATTTTCGTTCGTAATACATCGGGCTGCCTTCCTGTTATTATACCGTACTATCATTATAATATTCCCACGTACTTCACCCCAAATGATGACGGAATCAATGACTACTTTTTATTACCAGACGCCACATACTTTAACACTAGTTTTATACAAGTCTTTAATCGTTATGGTAAATTAATCGCTAGTGGTAACGGTACCACTTTTACTTGGGATGGGCGATTTAACGGTAAGTTACTCCCGCCAGATGACTACTGGTACGTAATCGAGATAGATAATAAACGTATAACTGGTCACATATCACTACTTTTATAATACTATCTCTTAAAATAACATCGTTTAAGCAATGAAAAATCACCTTCTCAAGACTACTCTAGCCCTATTTATTATTATCGCTTTCGCGAAAGCAAAAACAGTAACCGCTCAAACCAGCAATAAACTCTCACCTCAAGAACAGCGTATACTTACCCTAGTAGAAAAAAACTCGGCAGAGGGTATCGCATTTCTAGAAGATGTAGTAAACATTAATAGCGGAACGCTCAATACAAAAGGAGTAAAAGAAGTAGGTAATCGCTTCTCTAGCGCATTTACAGACATAGGCTTTAACACAAAGTGGATTGATATGCCCACCGAAATGGACCGTGCAGGACATCTCTTTGCGACTACAGAGGGTACAAAAGGTAAAAGATTACTACTTATAGGTCATCTTGATACGGTTTTTGAAGAAGACAGCGAGTTTCAAAAATTTGAAATGGTAAACGACACCGTAGCAAAAGGTCCCGGAGCAAATGATATGAAAGGGGGTAACGTCGTCGTACTTTATGCGCTCAAAGCTCTAAGACAAGCAGGGATGCTAGACAATGCACAAATCACAGTAGCCTTTACTGGTGATGAAGAAAGCACAGGAAAACCGCTCACTATAAGCCGTAAGGATCTTATAGACGCAGCAAAGAGCTCAGATATTGCCCTTGGTTTTGAAACCTCAACGGGTTTTGATAATGCAACCGTAGCCCGAAGAGGTTCTTCAAACTGGAATGTAACCGTTACTGGAAAGAGAGCACACTCGAGTGGTATTTTTCGCGAAAGTGTAGGTGCGGGAGCAAATTTTGAACTTGCACGTATTCTCAACGGTTTTTATAACGAAGTAAGAGGTCCAGAATTACTATCCTTTAATCCTGGTATGATGCTGGGAGGCACAAAAATGGATCTTGAAGCAAAACAAAGTAAGGGAAGCATCTTTGGCAAAGGAAATGTAGTAGCACAAACTGCATACGTACAAGGTGGCCTACGCTTTATATCTGAAGAGCAAAAAGAAGAAGCTCGTGATAAAATGAGAGCCATTGTTGCAAATAATTTACCGCAAACAAGCGCTGTGGTCGAGTTTGAAGATAGTTACCCAGCAATGCAGCCTACTCCTCAAAATTATGCGCTTTTAGAAAAATTAAGTCAAGTAAGCCTCGATATGGGAGGGCCAGCTGTGGCAGCATACGACCCTGGAAAACGTGGCGCTGCAGACACCTCTTTTGTCGCAGAATATGTGGCTTGTCTTGACGGTTTAGGCACAATGGGAACAGGAGCACACACGCCAAATGAAACGGTATACATAAACACCATAGAGATGCTTACTAAACGTACCGCACTATTAATTTACAGACTCATAAATGAGAAAAGATAAGTCCGCTTTCGCGAAAGCGTAAATAAATACTTCATACTCAAAAAAGCCACATCACTCTATATTACTAGAAGTTATGTGGCTTTTTAATATTGTAAAAACTAGTATTCTATGAGGCTATTAAATGCTCGTAGTACTTTTTGAGTTTAGCAATTTTGGGATCAATCACAACTCTACAATAGCCTTGTAATCTGTTTTCGTTGTAGTAATCTTGATGCTCTTGCGTAGCCTCATAAAACGTAGGTAACTCAGACACCTCTGTAACTATAGGGTCTTCATAATACTCTTGTACAACTTTTATCACTTGCTCGGCTTGTTCTTTTTGCTCTTCATTGTGATAAAAAATTACAGATCTATATTGTGTACCTCGGTCTGCACCTTGCCTGTTTAACGTAGTTGGGTCGTGCGTAGTCATAAATACTGTAAGAATCTCTGCATAAGTAATCACAGTAGGATCATAATCAAATTGTATTACCTCTGCGTGACCTGTGAGACCAGAGCAAATCTCTCTATATGTGGGGTGACCGGGCACGGTACCTCCAGCATAACCAGAAACTACATTTGTAACTCCTTTGAGACGTTGCACTACTGCCTCTGTACACCAGAAACAGCCACCTCCTACGGTTGCTTGTTGTAAGTTATTCTTCTTCATCTAGGGGTGTGTCTATGCGGTTCCAAATTTTATCTGCTTTGAGCTCAAAAGTGCCTACAAAGTCCCAGTTACATTCCTCTGGCGAGATGAGTGATAAAAAAGGCTCACCTCCTCCTCTCTTGTATAAATGATAAACGGCGCCTACTATAGGCTCAAAAGAAAACTTTGCAGAGTATATAAGGTTATTATACTCAAACTGCTCCATCATTTTATCATACTGCGCTTTAAGCTCTTGATACTCTGTCTTAAATTGATGGTTAACCTTACTTATATTTGAGTTTTTCCAGGTAGTAACATCATCTGTTACAATGGCTGGAGCACCTAGGTTTGTAGCATATGGAGTTAAGGCAGCATCATACTTCCCTTTTTCTTCATTATATACAACCTGATCTGGTTTTTTCTTTGTCATCTTAAATTATCGTGCTTGGTGAGCGGAGTTATAAGTACGCTTTCGCGAAAGCGTGACAACTCATTTTTTGTACAAAGATAATGCTCAATCATTAAACAATATCTTAAAACGAAAAGCTTAACAGCGTCTTCACAGTTTAACCTACTGCGGTTTGCACTTATCTTCTCTTAGATATTTTATTATGTGTAATCTGTTTCTGTCTACTACACTTAAAACGGGCATCATCTATTCCATAGTTACGCTTTGCGGCGTGCTTTGTACTTCTACCCTGCACACGTGCTCGCCACATTCTAAAACTAGAAGGCTTCATCTCACGGCGCATAATATCTATAACCTCACGCTCACTTATCCCAAACTGAAATTGAATCGCATCAAAAGTAGTGCGATCTTCCCACGCCATCTCGATAATACGATCTAACTGTCTATCTGTAAACTCTTTCATATTTCTTCTTTTTGTAATCTATTATTAATCCCATACCTGTCTATCTACTAAGGTATGTCGTTTTAAAATGCGCACGGCGTCTTGCTTTACGGCCGGACGCTCTTTGTACTTCCACATTGTGTCTGTAGCATATTTTTGGGTCTCTTTTATATTTACAATAGGCGCTGGGTAGTCCTTACCTATAGTTGTATTACAAAACTGCTGCTCGAGGAGGCTCATCGTCCACGGTTCATGTATGTATGACAGCGGTACTTCACGTAGTTCTGGAATCCACGTTTTTATAAACTCTCCTTCTGGGTCGTGTTCATAACTGTTTTTTACAGGGTTATAAATACGCAACATATTAATACCGGTTTCTCCAGCTTGCATTTGTATTTGCGGGTAGTGTATACCTGGCTCAAAATCTAAAAATTGCCTCGCAAGAAATGCTGATGCATCTTGCCAGGGTTGCCACAAGTTGTGTGTAAAAAATGACAACGTAAGCGCTCTCATTCTAAAATTGAGATAACCCGTCTCTACAAGGCATCGCATACAAGCATCTACTAGCGGGTAACCTGTTTTACCCTCTTGCCAAGCCTTTGCATAGACTGGGTTAGACACTTTCTTTAAGCTATGGAAGCCTCTATTTACACTTACAAACTCCATTGTATCTTCCATCTCAAACTTCTGTATAAAATGAGCAGACCACCTAAGGCGTGAGGTAAAACCATCTATCTGTCTTTTGTAAGGTGAGGCTTGTCGCAGCTTTTTTGCCCGCTGCCATACTTCGCGCACCGACAGGTTACCCCAAGCTATATATGGAGACAAGCGACTACAACTCTTTCTGGCTAGTAAAGGTTTTGAGATATGAGCATTATAATTTTTGATTCTGTCCCTCAAAAAGCTATCATAATAACGCAGTCCCATTGTAGTGCCTCCTTTTTGAAATGCTGTATTTTCTGGTGTTTGTAAAGAGACACAATCAAAATACTGCTCAAAGACCTCTACTTCTTTCTTTGTAACAAGGTCTCCGCTTTGCGGCACAAAAATGCGTTGTGGCTCAGTCATCCACCATTCCCAGCCTTGTACCCAGCCTACTCTGTTACTTAAGCTACGCCTTACTCCATTATTTATAAATTGTATCCATCGTATGTCTTGAGACTGCTGGTAGACCTTAAATGCAATATCTCTATCATAGGTTTTTCGAATTCCAGTTTCTACGTGAGAATAGACCCGTTTTATGGTGTAATGCTGCTGTAATTTTTTAAAAACAGGTATCACTTCTCCTTGAACAACAAGTATCTTGGTGTCATAATTTTCTAATCTGCTTTGTAAATCCCGAAGTGACTCTTTTATAAAATTAAAATGTCGCTCACTATAATGCTCATCGTCTAGTAAAGAAGGTTCAAAGATATATAGCAATATTACAGGTTCACTATGTTGAAGTGCCTGCCACAAGTTTTCATTATCTTGTAGCCTTAGGTCCCTTTTAAACCAGTGTACGGTGATATGTGGTTTACTATTACTCAATAATTCTCTGGATGTTCTATAATATCTTGCGCCCGTTCTTGGTGTGCTTGCAAGGTCTTCTTATCCATTTTATCAAGAAGGCTAAGCATCATATTCATTCTATTATTGTTTTCAAAATGTGCACGCTTCTCACTTAAGAAATTCCAATACAAAGCGTTGAAAGGGCAGGCATCTTCTCCTGTTTTCTTACTCACTTTGTAATGACAACCCTTACAATAATTAGACATTTTATTTATGTAACTACCGCTTGACACATAGGGTTTTGTAGCAATCTTTCCGCCATCTGCCCATTGTGACATTCCTCTCGTGTTTGTAATTTCTACCCACTCTATTGCGTCTATATAAATACCCAAATACCACTCATCTACCTGTGATGGATCACACATTGTAAGCAGTGCATAATTACCAGTCACCATAAGTCGCTGTATATGGTGTGCGTAGGCATTATCAAGACTATTATTTATACTGCAGCTCAAGCAGTTCATCTTAGTTTTACCCGTCCAGTAAAAATCTGGTAAATCATTAATATTTTCTAGCTTGTTTACGGTTGCAAATTCTGGCATTTGCATCCAGTACATTCCTCTCATATACTCTCGCCAGCCTAATATCTGTCTTACAAATCCCTCTACTTGACTTATAGAAATATCATCGCTATGATCTCTCCAGTAGTCTATAACTGTTTCAATTACTTCTTGAGGATCTAGGAGTTTACTATTCATCGCAAAGCTCAATCTACTATGATACAGATATGCTTGATCTGGATCCATAGCGTCTTGATAATCGCCAAAATGCACCAACAGGTTCTCACAAAAATATCTCAACACAGAAAGTCCATCTGCTCTACTAGTGGGCCAGTTAAAGTGTTTTTCGGTAATGCGGCCTATGGTTTTTACTCCTTCTTTTTCTAGTAGCTCAACAATCTCTCGTGCATCTTTTCTAAAACCACGCTCGTGTGGGATGAGGGTCTCACCCTTCCATTTATTGCGGTTACTGTGGTCAAAATTCCACTTTCCACCTTCTGGATCTTTGTCATTTATCATCATAATGTCGTACCTCTTGCGCATCATACGGTAGAAGTATTCCATTGTAAATTGCTTTTTCCCTTTGAAGAACTCTTGCAAATCTGTGCGCGAACTCATAAAATGCTCTGTATCGCACGATTGTACGGGAATGTTTACGCTTTCGCGAAAGCGTACTAATAACTCATCTAGTCTATACTCGTCTGGTAATTGATATTCAAACTGCTCAATGTCATACTGGGCTATAAGCTGTTCAAGATTTTCTGTAAGACTTTGTGTGTTAGGAGCATCATCTAGCTGGTAATAAACGACCGTATGACCTCGCTCTTGTAGCCAGCTTGCAAACTCGCGCATAGACATAAAAAAGGCAACTACCTTTTGAATATGGTGTTTTACATAGTCTGTTTCTTGGCGCATTTCTGCCATAAAGTACACCACCTCATCGTCCTGCTCTTGAAACCAAGAGTGTTTATGATTGAGCTGGTCGCCTAGTATGAGTCGTAATTTTTTCATTTAAAAAAGTTCTTCCTGCGTCCATAGTCTGACATATTTCCCGCTTCCATCATACATATCTTGCTGCCTCTTGATGTTAAATTTACGGTCACGAGGGTCATTACCTACTCCAGCATTATACATCCAGTTACCCCAGTTGCTGTGTACGTCATAATCTATGAGTATACTTTCAAAATATGCTGCGCCTACACGCCAGTCTTGCTCTTGTTCTTTTGCCCAGAAGCTAGCAACATTTTGACGACCGCGGTTAGACATCCAGCCAGTTTCCTTGAGCTCAATCATATTTGCGTTTACAAAATCATATTTTGTATTCCCATTAATCCACTCGCGTTGGGCTTTATTGTTATGCTTCCAGTCGTATTCTTTATTGAGAATACCACCTATTTTAAAAATGTTATCACCGTGTTTAAGAGAAACGTACTTAAAATAATCTCTCCATATAAGCTCAAATATGAGCCAGTAGGTGTCTTGATTTTTTTTAACTTCTTTTTCAAATCTTTTTACCTCCCAATAAATCTGTCTTGCAGATATGGACCCATTTGCAAGCCAAGCAGAGAGCTTAGAACTATAACCTTCACCTATGAGACCGTTACGGGTTTTCTTGTAATATGCCAGCTTTTGTGTGGTCCAGAAATAGTCATTAAGACGAGCCCAAGCAGCATCTTCTCCACCTTCCCAAGGGAATGCTGTGCGGTGATCTTTTACAAAGGTGTCTAACCCTAAGTCTTTTAGTGTAGGTATAGGAGTTACGGTAGTTAAGTTATTTTCTTGCGGCAGTGCCGTAAGCTCTTTGAAATTAGGTCTCACATTACTTTCTTTCTCGCACTTTTTTCTAAACTGTGTAAAGATTTTAGGAACCTCTGTTATGGTATTGAAGGGAATATCATCTGGGTGAAATAGAAACTGATCATATACCACCTCGTGTTTTACTTGAGGTATTGCGCGCTCTACAGCGTTTGTGACTTTAACCTCTTCTGTCGTCCACTCTTTTTGAGAATGCAGGCTAGTTACTTTATAATTTTCGACTACTGAGGTTATATGCTCTTCGGGCTTGTGATTATAAACTAGCAAGGTGATATTGAGCTTGTCTAGATTTGATCTTAGATTTTCTATAGTTTCAATAAGAAACTTAGCTCTATATTTTTCGGTCTTTTTAAAACCAAAATCACCCTCCTCATAATGGCGAGGATCAAAATAATAAACACCGACAACTCTTTTACCAGTAGCAATAGCCGCCGTAAGTGACGCGTTATCTTGAACTCTAAGATTATTTCTGAACCATACCAATGTGGTATCCATATTCTAATTTTAGAATAAAGATACTATTGTTTATTATTTTATTAAAAAGATTAAACAAATTTTAACCTAAGAAACTATAAGAAAATCTTTACTTGAGTTGTATATGTATGTGATCGTCGTGCCTTACTGCCCTACAACCGTGATATCTAATTTTACTATGATTAAGTTTCATTCTTTCTTTAAGATGGGGTTCTATAAATAATTTTCCTAAATTATCCGAAGCCAGTAATTTCTTAATTAGAATTGCTGTACCCTTTTCTGAGAACTTTAAATCTTCATTTATTTTCCCTAATGTGAGGTATTTAGGGTAGTCGTACTGATAATAACCACTCGATAAACAGGTCCTTATTTGGTTATGTTCTTTAGCCTTAGGATGTTCAAAATTTCCATACCCACTAAAGGACTTTTGCTTATTACTTATTTCTGCGTTTTTAGATTCGTAAATAAGACTTATGTCTAATTTTTTACCATCATTATGACTTAAATGAGGAAGTAAAGGAAACCTATCTAAAAAAGGGAAGTTTGCATCTAAATAATGGATTTCGATTTCGGTATTTCTGAGTCTTTTTGATGTCTTTGAAAGTAACAAATTTAGCTCAGGCTTCACGTAGTTTCTATTAAGTAAAACTGTCCCAAAATTAGAGGGTTTTATTTTGTCAGAATTTTGAATTCTCTCTCGTCCGAATATGGGTGCAATTACAGGAACAATTACTAAAGTGAAGATCACATAGAATAATAAAAAGATAAGAAGTCTTTTAAACCTGAACTCTCTTTTCCACCACCTACAAACTATTATACTAAGTATATAAACAACACCACCGATTTGTGTAATTACAGTAAGCAATAGAAAAATAAAAATCCCCAATGCTATTATAAAAAGCCTTTTCATCTAATAATCTTTATGACAATCACTAATGTGTAAGTTATATGGCAAACTATATCACCTAACCTGATGAGCTGGTTTAAGAAGATCATTTACCGTTTTTACAGGATTGAACGTTAAGAGGGGTACCTCAATAAAGATGGTATTCCAGTGTGCCATTCCTCCGTTCCAAAGACCGGGGTGCTCAAGTGCTTTTATTTTCTGTCCCTCGTAACTTTTTGAAGCTATGAATCCGGCTTTATAGTCTACAAATTTGAGAAGGTCATATTTCTCTCCTTTGTAATTTTTTACTCCGCAAACAATATCTACTGGGTTGAAGTGAGTGGCATTTGTTACAATTTGTTGCTGTGCGTTATCACCAGGGTTGATTTGCACACTCTCTACAATCTGGAGACATTCTTTCCCATTTTCGTGACGAACCCAAAACGGACCTCCACCTGGCTCACCTTCATTTTTTACCATACCACAAACGCGTAGTGGCCTGTCTAGAAGTTCTCTCAAGTACTCCACTTGATAGGTAGGCGAGTATCGCTCAAAATCTGACGCAATCTTTATAAAAAGCTCATTTTGTAGAAATGTAGCAATCTCTAAAATAACTTGCTCATTTATAGCTTCGGCATCATCTAGTTTATGCAGGTAGGCAAAAGATTTTTCTTGTATCTCAAGCAATTTACCTGCAAGCATTTTTTTAAAATGAGCAACCTTCTTACGATACTTGCTTACAACTACATTGTCTATATTCTTTATAAATATAATATCTGCATCTTGCTCATTAAGGTTGTTTATAAGCGCCCCGTGACCACCAGGTCTAAAGACTAGTTGTCCTTCTTTGTCCCTAAGCAATTCTCCATTACTTGCTAGTGCAACAGTATCTGTAGCTGGAGATTGAAATGAGTATGAAATGTCAAAAGTAGTGGCGGTTTTTTCTTGTACGTAGTCTTTACGTTTTTCAAACTGTTTCTGAAAACGCTCTAAATGTGCCTCAGAAATTGTAAAGTGCAATCGTGCTACGCCATCTTTTGCCGCATAAGATGCGCCTTCAAACAAATGCTCTTCAAAGGCAGTAGCAATATTTTTTTTATACCTGTGGAATGGGAATAAGCCTTTAGGTTTGTTTCCAAAATTAAGCTCATCTTCATTGAGCAATATTTTTATAAACCGCAATCTATTTACATCTATATCTAGTGATTCTCCATCACTATACCTCTTCTTAATGCGCTTACGCACCTTTTTATAAAAAGGAAAGCTATCTAATCCCACAAAAAATAGGCGTAGTTCTGGCACTCCCTTTTTATTAATGTAGGCATTTATTGATCCCTCTACAGGATTGTAATCATCATAAAACTGAAAGAGAAATTTAAACATTCTAGTTGCCGCACCAGAGGCTGGTGTAAACTTTAATAACTCAAGGTTACCACTAGATTGATCAAATTTTTCTACAAGTGCTTTTTCTTGATCTGAAGATAAGATGAGTATTCCATTTCCATCTGTGGCGGCATCCCTTAAATCTGCAAAAGGAATTCCTTTGGTTAGACTCTCAAACTGACTCTGTACTTGCTCTAGTGCAATGCCTCTTTTGTCCAGCTGCTTTTTATCTTCTTCTGTTATTTTCAAACTAATAGTGTGTTAATTACCTGAGTTGCCTCCGTCACTCGCTCTTGTACTCCTCCCTTCATTATAATGTAGGGTCTATTATACTTTATCAAAGCGCTTTCAAAGGCTTTGAACATTTCTAACCGGCGGTGTGGTCTATCTCGTAAATCGTCTTCTTCCCAAGGTGTATCTATGTAGGTTAAAAGATACAAATCATATTGATTTTCTAATGCTATTTTTTCTAATAATTCTGGGCACCACCCATCATAATATGCTTCACTATAGACCTTTGTAGTAAGTAAATCTGTATCACAAATGATAAGCCTATCTGTGCTTGCGGCTGCTTTATTTTCTAAATCTATCTGTCCAACAGCTATGGGAAGTAAATCTTTGGGTCTACAGATTTTCTTCTCCTTCTCCCAAAGTTCTTGTAAATACTTTCGGGCAAATTCTTCTACCAGGGGAGCGTTATAATGCTCTGATAGCTTTCGCGAAAGCGTACTTTTCCCACTACTCTCTGGTCCAAAAAGACATACTCTTATACAACTGCTAGGGACTTGTCTAAGTTTTTCTTCCATTCTAAATAACCGAAAACGGCAATAATTGTTAATGCAAAATACAAGATACTACTAAAGGTCAAACCTTTATAAAAATATAAGGGCACAGTGATGATATCACCTATAATCCAGTATATCCAGTTTTCTATCTTACGCTTTGCCATAAGCCACATCCCTACAAAGAAAATGCCTGTCGTAATCATATCTATATATGATGTCCAGTGCGAAATTTTATCAAAAGTGATGTATACGACATATGTAAATACCGCAGCGGCTATAAAAATACCCACAGAGATAATGTGCTCTTTTTTTGAGGTAGTGGTAATAGGTGTAACCGCTGTACCATCTACCGTTCTGGTCCAAATATACCAGCCATATACACTCATAATAAAGTAATATGCATTAATCATCATATCACCTAGCAAGCCCCATTTGAGTAATAAATACACAAAAATGGCTGTACAAATCATCCCCGTAGGAAAGACCAGAACATTATTCTTTTTTGAATAAATAACTGATGCTATTGTAAATACAGAGGCAAGTAGCTCTAATACGATATCTAGTGTATCATAACTCGCATATTGCCCAAAGAGGAAATCAAAAATCTGGGACATAGTCTGAGCGATCTGTTTTTACCATTTTTATGTAAAAGAGGCCTATACCCACTTCTTTAAAACTGCGCTTCATCTCTACAGTGAGAAGCCCCATCACCTCATCATAATCACCATAAACCTGCGTCGCAAGAGGGTTTTCTATAACGGTGAGGCCTGAGTCACGTAGCCTTTTTATAAAATTTATAATATGCCCTTCATAATCATCCTGCAAAGGACTAAAAGTAAGGTCTACAGATATATTCATAATTTCTTATTTATTATAGACGTGCAAAAGTGCTCCCATCCCATAGTTTACGTGACCTGTCTTTACTAGTGCAGAATTCTCGTTATAAGATTTATCAAACACTTGCCATTTTTTATTATTAAAAAACACCCTTCTTACAAAAGTCTTTTGCGCAGGAAGATCATTTGTAAAAGGCAACAGCGGTCTAAAAGTGATAGACACCTTTTGTATACCTCTAGGCGTTTCTATCTCATTATATTTTTTAGTCTGTATCAATTTCCCTTGAGGGTCTGCATAGCCTAGTACTTGTAAAGATGCATATAACCCACCTTTAGGGATAAAGATTTGGAATTTTGAAATGTCTAATTCATACATCTCATCATCTTGCTCGCTTACGCGAAAAACGATATCATCGTGTACCATAGCATCACCAGGTAGTCCGTTATCATTTTTATAAAACTGAATTCTAAAAAGAGTAGAAAACTTCATATTACCCTTTTTACGAAACTCCTTTTCTGAGTTAATAGGTAGCCAAAGTTGCGCCACTTTTGTAGACTTACCCTCTTGCCTTTCGAAAAACGCAGCCACCTCACTTTCTACCGTAGGAAGCCAGCTATTATAATAGTTGATGTGTGTAGTTTCTTTAAGCTTTTTCTTTTTATACTTTCCTTTTTTTTCTGAAGTGAGAACCACTTCCTCTAGCTGGCTTGCTACAGGCTGTAAGAATACTTGAGAAACCAGTCCCTCTGTAGCAACAGTTTTACTCTCAAAACCTATTGCCGAAATATAAAGACTGTCAATGTCTTTATACTTAGATGCCTCAAATCTAAACTCTCCCTCTTCTCCAGCAAATGTACCTCGACCATCTCCAAAAGAGATAGTTGCAAAAGAAACCGGCGTCTTTGTAACTGCATCTTTCACAAAGGTAGTCTGGCTATTTACAACCGCAGTTAATGTAAGTACTATGGCTAAGAAGAAAACTTTCATATAAACAAATGTAGTGGTTTTAAACCGTTAGTTATTCCAGGTGTTATCTTCAAAAGCCGTGCCTACCACTACCATTGTAGCCCCAGCCGTAAAAGCCGCTTGCATAGCACGCTCTGTACGTATGCCGCCACCTACAATTATGGGTATGGTAACGGCCTCACAAACTGATGTTATAATATGAGGCTGTACTGCACTTCTAGCACCGCTCCCCGCCTCTAAATATAGTAGTTTTTTGCCCAGATATTGTCCAGCTAGAGCAGTCGTTATAATAGTTTCTGGTTGATCTTGAGATAGTGGTTGCGTATTGCTCACTCTCTCAACTGCCGTTTGCGACCCGCCATCTATAAGAAGGTAACCCGTCGGTATGACTTCAAGATTACTTTGTTGCACTGCTCGTGCGGCTTTTACTTGCTGCCCTATTAAAAACTCCGGATTATCACCAGAGAGTAGTGATAAAAACAATAGCGCATTTGCCTCTGGAGTAACTTGAGTGTAATCTCCCGGAAATAATATTACTGGTAAATCTGTTTCGGCTTTGAGGAGTTGTACAACTTTTTCGGTTTTGTGGTTGTGATCTGTACTACCCCCTATAAAAAGATGTGTGGTTTGCGCGGGAATTTTTTTTAAGTACGCTTTCGCGAAAGCGCTACTCTTCCCATCACCATCTACCTCAAACTTATCTGGATCTATGAGTATGGCGAGCAGTTGCTCTTTATACTGAGCAGCCCTTATTATGTTTTCTAGTATAGACATTATAAACGAAGGTAGGGATTTATACAAAGTACAGGCAAGGCTAATTATTAACTCATAAACTTTCTATATTTCTCACTCAAAATGAGCATAAAAATTTACTCGCATAGTATGCTTGATAATCAAAAACTCTAGTATATCTTTGCGGCATCTCAAAGGGGTGCTTTTAAATAAGCTGAGATTATACCCATTGAACCTAGAACAGGTAATGCTGTTTAGGAATGAGAAAGAGGTCTTACTAAAACTATAACTGCGTAGTTTTAGTAAGGCAACACTACTCTTGAGACGTGCTTTTATAGCACACCCTCTTCAATATGTGCGCGCGGCACAGGTATGTTTTATACTAACATTTAAGGAATATTTGCCCTTTGTATTCGTAACCAAACTAATTACGGATGAAAAAGATCCTATTAAGTATGATGGCACTTGCAGCAATCACTGCTACTGCCCAACAAACTACTGTTATTGACACCACAAAAGTGGAGTCGCTAGATGAAGTACTGGTACGCTCTGTAAGAGTAAAGGCAGACTCACCTATCACGCACTCTAACCTTACAAAGGCACAAATCGCCCAGCGTAACTTAGGTCAAGACATCGCTACACAGCTTAACTTTTTAACTAGTGTTGTCACCACATCAGATGCTGGTGCGGGAATAGGGTATACAGGTTTTAGAGTACGTGGTACTGGTAACCAAGGTATCAATGTAACGATAAATGGTATCCCTTATAATGATGCAGAGAGCGCAACTACGTTTTTTGTAAACCTCCAAGACTTTAGCTCTTCTGTAGAGAGTTTACAGTTACAGCGTGGCGTAGGGTCTTCTACAAACGGACCTGGAGCCTTTGGAGCAAGTCTTAACATTCTTACAGATGCTATTTCTAAGGAGGCTTATGGTGAAATTTCTAACTCATTTGGATCTTTTGCAACACGTCGTCACAATGTGAAGTTTAGTACAGGGTTACTTAATGATCATATAGAGATATCGGGAAGATTATCACAAATAAAGTCTGATGGATATATAGATAGAGCATCTTCAGACCTTAAGTCTTACTTTTTACAAGCGGCTTATACAGATGATAACACGCTTATTAAGTTAGTTAACTTTGCAGGATCTGAGGTGACGTATCAATCTTGGTTTGGTATAGACGCAGAGACACTTGCAGAAGATAGAACGTTTAACCCAGCTGGTCAATTTACAGATGAGAATGGTGTAACACGTTTTCACGATAATCAAGTAGATAATTACAAGCAAGATCACTACCAGCTACACTGGAACCAGCGTTATGATAACAACTGGAGTACACAGCTTAGCCTTAACTACACGTATGGTCGCGGCTTCTTTGAAGAATATAAAGAAGATGAAAATCTTGCATTTTACAGCATCGCTCCTGTAGTTATAGGTGATGAGACGGTAGAGACCTCAGATATTATAAGACGTCGCTGGCTAGATAATGACTTTTATGTGGCAAATGCTACGGTAAATTATAAGGACACAAGCCTAGACTTTGTAGGTGGATTATACGGAAGTGTATATGATGGTGACCATTTTGGCGAAGTGATTTGGGCACGTTTTGCTAGCGATAGTGAGCTAGGTGATGATTACTATTTTGGAACTGGTAAGAAGAAGGAGTTTTCTGCTTTCGCGAAAGCGAACTACCGTTTCAACTCAAAATGGAGTGGTTACCTTGACTTACAGCAACGTTTTATCTCATACACAACAGACGGGATTAACTCTGACATAGCCGAATTTATAGTAGATGAAGATTATAGTTTCTTTAACCCAAAAGCGGGGCTTTCTTATAAGGTAAATGATAACAACCAGCTGTATGCATCTTTTGCTAGAGCAAACAGAGAGCCTAACCGTACAGATTTTGAAAACGGAGCACCACGTCCCGAGCGTCTTAACGACTGGGAGTTAGGATGGCGTCATAATACAGAAAAGGTAAGCCTTAATGTAAACGGATACTATATGGGTTACCGTGACCAGCTGGTACTTACTGGGGCGCTAGATGACGTAGGAGCACCTATACGTGCAAATAGTGGAGAGAGCTTTAGAGCTGGTATTGAGATAGACGCGGCAATCGCTATAACAGATAAAATTACTGTACAGCCTAATGTTGCAATAAGCACAAATAAAAACAGAGATTTCTTTTTTGAGAGAGACGGCGTGCTTACTAACCTAGGTAATACAGACATCTCATACTCGCCTAACCTAGTTGCCGGTAACACCATTTCTTACAAGCCAGCACAAAACTTTAGAATAAGCCTTTTATCTAAATATGTAGGTGAGCAATACTTAGGTAATATAGACAGTGAGACTTCTAAACTAGATAGCTACTTTACAAATGACTTAAATGTTACTTATGAGCTTAAAGATATCCCGGTATTTAAGTCTATCGTGTTTAACGCGCTAGTAAATAACATATTTGATATTGAATATGTATCAAACGGTTACTTCTTTACCTATGATGATGATTTCTCAGTACCAAATGAGATCACAACTATAGAGGGAGCAGGCTTTTATCCACAGGCTGGGATTAACTTTCTAGTAGGTGCTACGATGAAGTTTTAAAACTAAATTTTGAATTTATGTTTTTTTAGCTTACTTTAAGTGTCAAATAATCAACAATTTGTAGCAGTTGGGGGACTGTAATACACTTTGTAACAAAAGAAGCCATCTTGTTAAGATGGCTTCTTTTCATTTAATTAAACACGGTAATCGTTCCTCCAGATTCGCTCACTCTGTAATTGAGCATCGTGTAGGGCAACACCTCATCATTAGACTGCCCTGTAAATAAGTTATAACTATGCGCATCATCACACTGGCAGAAAACGTTTATACCATTTATCACCATTCTAGAGCAGTCGTTTGGAGCGTGGTTAGGGTCTGATGCTTCCCAGGCAATAAGACTGCTACCCGTATTAATCACAAAAAAACCTCTCAAACCACCATTAGACACATAAATAGGGTTACTAGGTATCTCAAGATCAAGCACCTGTATCGCACTAAGTTGTGTAGAAAAATTTACATCTAGTAAGAAGGGATTGCGCTGGCCGCCATCATCACTTTCAGAACAAGAAGTAATAAGAACTAGAGCAAAAAGTAAAGCACAAATGTGACGCATAATATTGTTTTTGATACGCTTTCGCGAAAGCGTAATTTTAATCCTATAAAGCTCGCAAGGTACTATAAAACGAGAAAGGATTTAAAATATTTCGTATATTCGTAAGGCACGTCCCGAAGAGGGACTTTTTTTGTGTCTGAGAGATTGACACATCATTTTAATACTAATTATACTAAAAACCGGATCTATTATGAGCAAGGTAAATTACTATACCCCAGAAGGACTTAAAAAACTTAAAGACGAACTTAATCACCTACGTGATGTAGAGCGCCCTAAGGCATCACAAGATATTGCAGATGCACGTGACAAGGGAGATCTGAGTGAAAATGCCGAATATGATGCTGCCAAAGAAGCACAAGGAATGCTAGAAATGCGCATCTCAAAACTGGAGGAACTTGCCTCAAGCGCGCGCATTATAGACGAGTCGCAACTAGACACCTCAAAGGTGCTGGTACACTCTACCGTAAAAATTAAAAACCAGACTAACGGCGCGACAATGACCTACAAACTAGTAGCTCAAAATGAAGCCGACATCAAGAAAGGACTTATCTCTGTAGACTCACCTATAGGTAAAGGACTTCTAGGCAAAGAAGTAGGTGACGTTGCCGAAATACAAGTGCCTAGCGGGATAATGAAATTTGACGTAGTATCAATCACTAGAGACTAACGAACTAAGTTGAACTCGAAATTGAAGTTGAAGCTGAAGTTACAAAATGAAGTTGGCTAAATAATTATAGTATGAGCGACAAACCTTTCGATTTAAGTGAGCGACTGGAAGATTTTGCTGCTGCGATTATTATACTTTACAACAATAAGCCTTCATCATTTGCCGGAGAATATCTAGCCAAGCAACTCATACGTTCTTCTTGCTCTTCTGCTCTCAACTACGGAGAAGCTTTAGGAGCTGGAACCGCTAAGGATAAGATTCATAAGCTCAGAATATGTTTAAAAGAACTTAGAGAAAGTTTACGAAATATCAACATTCAAGTAAAAGCAAATATATTACCTGAAAATAGCCTCAACACGCTAAGAGATGAAAACGACCAACTCATAAGAATTATCGTCACAAGGATTAAAAATAGTAATTAAGGAAACTGTTCAATTTCGAGTTCAATTTCAGTTTCAAGTTCAATTTCAAGTTCAGTTTCAATTTCAATTTCTACATATGTCAAGCATTTTTACAAAAATCATAAACCGAGAAATCCCCGGCCAAATTGTTGCAGAGGATGATAAGCATATCGCAATACTAGATATAAACCCTAATGCAAAAGGTCACACCCTTTGTATCCCTAAAAAAGAGGTAAACAAGATTTTTGACCTAGAGGAACAAGAGTATCTTGACCTGATGCGTTTTTCTCGCAAGGTAGCAATCGCTCTAGAGAAGGTAGTGCCTTGTAAACGTGTAGGCGTATCTGTCATAGGTCTTGAAGTACCACACGTGCACGTACACCTCATCCCGCTACAAGATATGGATGACATAAGATTTGAAAAGAAAGTATCTCTTACAGATGATGAATTTAAGGAGCTTATAAATGATATAAATAAGGTGTTTGAAAAATAAATAACCACTATAAAAAGGCTAACATTTTATGGCCTAAAACCATTTGTAAGATTTTTCTTTGTTGGTTCATTTATTTTTTTTAGGCTTGATACTTATCAATCTAAAAACTAACCAATTACGAAAAAATTAATTTTACTATTAGCCGTGATTTTTATTACTATGAGTTCATTTACGACAGAGGCTCTTCCTCCAGACTGCGACGCCATTGCTGAAGATTTTTACCATTCATCTCTTGCAGGGGGATATAGCCAAGCTGATGCTACACACGCTTATATGGTCGCTTTTGAAACTTGTACTTACGAAGATGGAGGAAACAGTATATATACAACTAATATTGAGTAGATGCTTAAAGTGAATACAATTCTCAGCTGGATATTCTTAGGCTTCAATTTATTTTGGAGCCTAAATTTATATAGTCAACAAGCAGAAATAATATATCAAGCTACTGCAATTTCTCAATCTACTGAGAACAAAAGTCATAATAACAATCTAAAATCTCTAGCTAGGTATGCTAATAAAGGCCTTGCTAATCTCGAGTTTGTTGTTAAAACAAACGACTATACTAATATAGTTACTTATACAGAAAAACTGCAAAATGATTTCGAAGTAGGCAATCTGAAAAATCTTGCCTTGTCGATTGCTTTAGATGGAAAAAAAATCGTTGTAGATAATTCTCAAAATATAGCTTATTATGAACCCATTCTTGTTGATAAGATAAGAAGCGTGTCAACCAGAAATTTAAAGTGGGAAATTCTAGAAGAATCTAAGAATATTCTTGGCTATGAATGCTTTAAAGCTTTAGGTACACTTGAAAATCTTGATGAAGAGGGAAAGCTATCAGCTCCAGCGGTAGCTTGGTTCTGTCCCAAATTGCCTATGAGAGGAGGACCCACTGCTTATGCTACTTTACCTGGACTTATATTGGAAATAGAAAACAAAAAAGTTAAATTTTTAGCAGTAAATATTAGAATTATGAAAAAATCCACAATGAATATTCCAGAATACAAAGAAGGGGACATACTGCCCCATAAAGAATGGAATGCCTATTTTAACGCTAATAATCCTTTATCTCGATTGAATAATAAAAAATAGATTACAACGTAAAACCTAGTATTTCTGAAAAAGAATATTTACATATATTAGATAATATTAGAAGAAGTAGAAACTAAACAACCGCATTATAAAAAGATTCAAGGTAGAAAATCCAACCACTCAAGGAGCACTGGATAGATTATTTTTTAGAAAGAGAAGAAACTTTTAAACTAATCTGTAAGATTTTTCTTTGTTGGTTCATTTTTTTTTTTAGGTTTGAAACTTATTAATCTAAAAACTAACAAATTATGAGAAAATTAATTTTACCATTAACCGTGATTTTTATTACTATGAGTTCATTTACTTCCACAAAAAATGACACAGTAGATTGCGATGCTTTAGCATTAGAGTGGTATGAACAAACTCTTGCAGGTGGTTACGGTCAAGCTATGGCTACGCAAACTTATGGTCGAGTATTGGGGCAATGTTACTTAGATGGGGGAACAAGTAGCTTTGAGGCAACAACAAACGTTGAGTAAAAAAAATGATACTTAAACTTAATTTATTACTGCTTATTTTATTAGGTCCCAATATTTTTTGGGACCTTGATATTAAAGCTCAAAATATTGAAGTGCACTACAGAGCCACAGCAAAACACGTTACTAATAACAATAAAAAGACAAATAATATTATGGCAGATCTTGCGCGGTACGCAAATGATGCACTGTCAAAAATTGATTTTGTAGTAAAATCTAATAATCAATCTTATAAATTAGATTATGAATTAGATATGTCTAACGATTTTAATGGTGAAGAATGGACAGATGTAGCAATAACAATGGCAATAGACGGTGATAGACTAGTAGGCAATTTTTCAAATGGACTATCTTATTACGATTCATCGTTATCAAAAAAGATTAGAAGCGTTAAAATGAATAATTTGAGTTGGACAATTACTTCTGAATCTAAAAATATATTAGGATTTTCTTGCTATAAAGCCATTGCCTCAATTATTGATCCGTCAGAAGAAAACAAACTTACACCACCACTTACTGCTTGGTTTTCGAACGAATTAGGTTTTCGAGGTGGACCTACAGCCTATGCTACATTACCTGGAATAATTTTAGAATTAGAAAGCCCAAAGATTAAATTTGAAGCAACAAAAGTAAAAAAGAGCAATAAAACTCATATAAGAATACCAAATTACAAACCAGAAAATGTCCTACCCCATAGCGAGTGGAACAAATACTTTAAAGCAAATAATCCTATCGCTAAACTACGTAATTAACAACCAGGTAAAATAATCCAACTACTCACGCAGCGCTGGATAGTTTGTTTTTTAGAAAAAGAATGGGGTTTTAAAGATTAAACACACACCTTCATTCTAATCGATTGTATGAAGGTTGCGAAGCTCACCAACAGTAAGGACTATTAGAAATGAAAAAAAATATCTTATTTTTTATACTACTTATTTTTACAACACCCATTTTTTCTCAAGATGGGTATAAAGTTACCTACTACATTACTAAGCCAAAACCATATGGCTCTATTGATAATTTAAGTATTCAAGCAAAACAGCTCTCTCAAAAGATTATAAATGTTGCAGAAAACGTAAGGTATACGCTTTTTATAAACAAGAAAAACTCTTACTTTAAAGTAGATGGTTTTTTTGGTGTTGGAGAAAGTACAGCTCTTGATGATGTGTATTTTAATTTAGCAAAAGATTTTGCATCATTCAATGAAGAGGTTTATGTCAATTATGACAATAAACAAATCACTTTTGCAAGCGAGTTAGTTGAAAAAGAGTTCACTATCAAAACAGATTTCATTAATCTTCACTGGCAATTAATTGATGAAGAAAAAACAATCGCAAATCTCAATACTTATAAAGCAGTTGGGACCTACTTTGATCCCATAAAAAAAAGTGAAACTGAAATTATTGCGTGGTATGCACCTTCAATTCCTCTGTCTGGAGGGCCAGATATATTCATAGGCTTACCTGGCCTTATTGCTGAAATAGAATTAAAAGGTGCTATTGTAAGTATTAAAAAATTACAAGAAATAAAAAATATTGAAATCAACAAAATTGATGATTCTAAGGCAATGAACTCTAAAGAATACAATAACCTAATTACGGATTTAACCGGGAAATTTATAGACAATAATTGAGATAGGGCTTATAGAGAAAAGAACAACAAGTGACACAATAACAATCAATCAAATTAAAATCTAATTTGCTCAATCAAATTATTAAAAAATCAATAACTATAGTCCTGCTTTTATTAGTAGGACTTTCTACTTTTGCTCAAACCGTTGTGTTTAAAGGTAAAGTAGTAGACACCCTTCAAAACCCCTTAGCTAACACAAATATCCTTTTCTTCCCAAGTAATCAAAACCAGGATAAAGTACGTTTCTCCATAACAGATCAAGATGGTTTTTACCAAGCTACGCTCAAGAAAGACATCTCTTATATAATGGAGATTAGCTATCTAGGATTTACAACTTATAAAGACACCATAAAGTTATCACAAGATACCACGAGAAACATCACTCTTATACCATCTACCCAAAGCCTTGAGGAGATCATTCTCACAGATCGTACCCCTGTAAAAGTAAGGGAAGATACCATCACATATCGTCCAGAAAAATTTCTTACCGGTGAAGAGCGCAAACTACGTGATGTGCTTAAAAAACTACCAGGCCTAGACGTAGACCGCGCAGGTAATGTTACTGTTAATGGAAAAGAAGTAACGAAATTGCTGGTAGATGGCAAAGAGTTCTTTACTGGTGATGAAAAACTTGGTGTTAATAATATCCCTGCAGACGTAATAGATGAGATAGAAGCGCTAGATAATTATAATGATGTTTCCTTCTTAAAAGGGCTAAGTGATAGCGAGCAACTGGCTCTTAATATTAAACTCAAAGAAGGTAAGAAGAAATTTGCCTTTGGAGAGCTAGAAGCAGGTGGTGGTATAGAAGATCGTTATTTATTACACCCTACCTTGTTTTATTATAGCCCTAAGACAAGTATAAATGCGATAGGTGACTTTAACAACATAGGAAAGAAGTCATTTACCACCCAAGACTATATTGATTTTGAGGGAGGTTTTTCACGTTTAATAGAAGACCCAAGTGCCTATTTTAAACTGTATAATGATGATTTTGCAAGATTCTTATCACAGCGTGATTTTACTTTTAATAGAAATAACTTTGGAGCATTATCTATAAATCAAACCTTAACCCCTCAAATTGATCTTAGCGCTTACAGTATTCTATCTGGTGGTACTATACAAACACGTCAAGAAAATAATATCACCTATTTTTCTGATCAAAACCTAGATGAGCAACGTCTCACCGCACAAAATAACAAGTTGTATTTTAGTCTTACTAAAGCTTCTTTGCGCTACATAGGAGAAGAAAACCTAGATATGAGCTATGAGGTGTTCTTAAAAACTAATAGTGGTAAGGCAAGGTCTAGCTTACAATCATTTACAGGTAGTGAAGATACTTTTTTAAATCAAACCAATACGCCAAGCTCCTCAGACATTACCCAAAAAGTAAGTATCAATAAACAGTTTACCTCCAAACACACGACCTCTGTACATCTTAGCCATAAATATGTAGATACTCATACCCGAGGAGATTGGGATTTTAACAGACCTGTATTTATGGGCATAATTCCTATAGAAAATACTGGCAATGCAATCTTGCTTAATCAAAGCCGTAAAAACAAAGGCCACGATTTAAATTTTAACACAAAACATTACTGGGTATTACATCGTTTTCATCACATCTACCCAGAAGCAGGTATACGTTATATAGACCAGCAATATGACACTTATGATGCTCAAGTATTAGAAAATAACACTAATGATTTTACGGCTGCTGGTTTTAATAATGATCTAGACTATCGACTATCTGACACCTATGCGGGGTTACAGTACAAGGCTAAGGCTGGTAAATTTATATTTAAACCTGGTATTTTTTACCATTATTATGATTGGAAAATAAAACAGCTAGACAGCGAGCTACGTCAAACTGGAAAAACGGTTGTGCTTCCAGAGCTTAGTATAGACTGGGAGCTTAATAGCTCTCACAAAGTAAAACTACGCTACAACCTCAACTCACGTTTTGGCGAGGCTAGCCAGTTTGCAAATAGACTAAGGCTTAGCACCTTTAATCAAGTATTTGCGGGTAATGAGCGGTTAGAAAACGAGCTATATCATAGCGCAAGAATTATTTATAGCAAGTTTAGCTTATTTAAAGGAACCTTTTTAAATGCTGGACTAAATTATACAAACAGGCTACAATCTATTAGAAATAGTACTGTACTAGAAGGCATAGATCAAATCAATACATTAGTCTATACTTCTTTACCCGAGAATAATTATAGCGGTAATTTTCAATACACAAAATTACTAGGAGATTATAAGGTGAAAATAGGAAGTAATGCCTCTTTATCCGAATACTCGCGTATTATAAATAGTGAACTCCAAGATTTTGAATCGCAAAACTACTCGTATTCTTTAGGCTTTGAAACTCGTTTTAAAAATGCTCCTAATATTGAGTTTAATTGGACCCACCGTTATAATATATTCGAGTCTGCAACTACCCGCACAAACTTTACTCAAATCAACCCATCCGTACATCTCGAGTATCGATTTTTTAAAGATTTTGTGATTGATGCAGATTACAATTATACCTATTACCAGAATAAATCTCTTAATCAAATCAACAGATTTTCACTAGGTAACACTTCCTTACTATATGCTCAAGAAGACAGCCCGTGGACATTTACCGTAGATGTAGATAACATTTTTGACACTCGTTTCAAAAATGAAAATTCATTTAATCAATTTCTTGTAAATGACACACGCACCTTTATACAAGAGCGTACAGTTTTATTTAAAATTGGCTATAAATTTTAAAAATCAATTTGCCACAAAAATATATAATAGACTAAAAAGTATAACTAGCGCGGCCGCTACTATAATATAGGTTTGGGCTTTTAATCTTTTATACGTTTCCTTTTTGGCAAGCTTATTATGGTACTCATAAAGGCGCTCAATATCTTCGGTCCAGCTTACGGGGTAGATAGGAAAATCGCAATGTTTACAAACCAACTCTTCTCTCACAACATCTGTTGCTTTTTTTGACCAAAAGGTATCTTTCCACTCCTGCTTAAAGCTTAACTCTAAGCCACTATTACTATAACATTCTGGGCAGTTGCACTGCAAGGCAGCCGTATGTATGGTTTTATAAGTTGTTTTCATAAATGTGATACGCTTGCACGTTACAAATTGGATGTTTTCATCACACCAGAGAGTGCCAGGTGCTGTAGTAAGATAATTGTTTTGGCATCTTTAATAACACCTTTTTTTACGTCTTGTAACGCTTTCGCGAAAGCGTACTCAACCACCTCAATATCTTCGTTTTCACTATCTAGACCGCCACCATCTGTTACTTTTTGAGCATCGTCAAAAGGTGCTATAAATAGAAAAATACGCTCTGTTACCGCTCCAGGAGAGGTAAAAATATCACCTACACTAGTAAGTGCTGGTATCACATAACCGGTCTCCTCCTCTATCTCACGTATAATGGCTTGCTCTGGCGCCTCGTCTTCTATAATACCGGCAGGCACTTCTGTTAAAAAACCACCGTCTCCCGCAAGATATGCAGGTAGCCTAAACTGTTTAATGAGAATGACCGTTTGCTTTTTTACATTATAAAGCAAGGCACAGGCACCGTAGCCTCTGTCATATACCTCGCGCTTTACATCGCTCCAAGATTGGTCTTGGTTTTGGTAACTGTAGGTTACTTTTTTTAGCGTTGCCCACTGATCACTTATAATCTCTTCTGCTACATTTTTTATTCGATTACTCATTATGCGAGACGTATAGCTATTTGCATTGTTGTTCCTTTATTAACCTCAGACTCCAATACTTTAATGCGGCCATCGTGATACTCTTCTATGATACGTCTTGCGAGTGATAGGCCTAGGCCCCACCCTCTTTTTTTGGTTGTAAAACCTGGTTCAAAGATTTTATTAAATTTAGACTTAGCAATGCCTTTGCCTGTATCTGTAATTTGTACAATCGCAAAGCGTGTATCACGAGTGATAGTAATGGTTAACGCACCTTTACCCTTCATCGCATCTATGGCGTTTTTTATAAGATTTTCAAATGTCCAGCCATATAGTTCTTTATTGAGCATTACTGGTAGTTGCCCTTGCGGGATATCTAGTGTAAAGGTGATAAGTTTTGAGCTGCGCTTGCTTAAGTAATCATAAGCCTCTTGCGTCTCTGCAATGAGGTCTACTTTTTTAAGATCTGGCACGGAGCCTATTTTACTAAAACGATTTGTAATAGTCTCAAGCCTATTAATATCTTTAGTCATCTCTGCAATATAGTCTGGATCTACATTTTCTGTTTTGAGAATTTCTGTCCATCCTACCAGTGATGAGAGTGGTGTCCCTATCTGGTGTGCTGTTTCTTTTGCCATACCTGCCCATAGTAAGTTCTGAGAACCCGCTTTTGAGGTGAGATAGTAAAAGTAAATTAAGGCTATAAAGAGAATAACTATCACGATAAGCGCAATAGGAAAGTACTTGATCTGGTTTATAATAGGAGAGTTGCCATAATATAGTGTTTGCTCCTCTACGCCGTCAAAGGTGATAGCAATAGGTTCATTTACGAGTGCGTACTCTTCGGCTAGCTGTCTTAAATCTTCTTGCGAGAGCTTATCTGCATCTGGAATATTTTGAGGCACAAAAGTATCTGCCTCCAGTTGATACAGTAATAATGGGATAGTTCTATTATCACTTATGATAAGGCTTTGTAAAGAGGTAAGCTCGTTAGATAATATGCGGGTATCTCTATTACGACTTTCTAGGTCAACCTCACTTGTATTTGCAAGGGCTCTCATTGCGGCAGCATAAATCTCTACCTTAGACTGCTCTGCATCTTTAAGTTGGTCAAAAAATAGCGACACATTCCACAAGATGAGTGTGGTAATGATAAGCGATGAGATGATAATAAACCATCTCGCAATATGCGGCTGTGCGCTAAAATTCATACAATGCTATTTGGGTTAAAGATACAGACAATTCAAAAACCAACTATTTTATAAAACACGCTCAATATCTATTAAAAAAATGACCGCATCTTTATGATATGCTAGTAGTTAATTTCTACCATTTTCATTAGGATATAAAGTTGGTAATGGGTCACTCTGCCAGTACTCCTTAGTATGCACATCCATTACGGTAAGCGGTCCTTTAAAAGCGGCTCCCGTGTCTAGATTCCAAACGTTAGCTTTATTTACAGGCGTTGTTTTATTAATACGAGTAGTAGGTGTGTGCCCTATAAATATCTCCGTAAAAAGCTTTAAGCGCTTAGGGTATAAAGCATCACTCTCTGCTATATCATCTCGCATAGCACATACCATTTCCCATAAAGTTCTATCCCAAAAGAAAACTGTGGTGTGCCACTCGTGCTCAGGCCCGTTAAGGTTTTGAAATCCTGCGTGACAAAACATTCTATTATGCTCATCTATATGATAGTCTTTAAACGTTTTGTAAAAATCCAGATGCGTCTTGATCTCTTCTTTAGACCTACGACTGTAAGAGTCTATAGTGCTTTGTCCCCCGTGCTGTAGCCACTTAGGCGACATTTCTTTTCCTTCTAGCCACTGCTGTACAAGGTCATCGTGATTGCCCCGTATAAAGGTTGTTTTATTTGATTTTTGAAGCTCCATAAGCTTATCTATAACCTCTGCACTCTCGCTCCATCCATCTACATAATCACCTAAAAAAATGAGATGATCTTCTGCTGTAACCTTTGCCCTCTCCATAGCTTGCTCTAGGGCACGTAAACCACCGTGTATATCTCCAAAAATTAATGTTCTCATAAACCGTAACTGTCCTTCTTTTATACTTTATTCATACCTCACCTTTCTCAAAATACGCATTGTCTCGCGATATCTACCGTAGGCACCTCCTCTTATCTTTTTCATAAAAGGTTTGAGCTCTACTAGTTTTTGCATCGCGCTGTCAAAACCGTTGAGATAACAAATTAGATACGTGTTTGATAGATTATATAAATCCTTCCACTCACCTTGATTGAGCGCTATACCACGTTTAAGCTTGTAAAAAATAACATTGTTATTATTAAAAATATGATACAACGTCTTTCTATCTACCTGAGGTGGCTCAAACACCAAATTAGTATGAATGGTGTAGGTTCCGCTTTCGCGAAAGCGTATCTCAACCTCTTCTAGTGGGTAATATTTAAACTGCTCTTGTACCCCGAGATGCACGTACTCTAAAATCTTAAAACAATCTTCATCATAGGTAATTGAAACCTCATCCAGCGAAGAGTAAAATAATTTTACCTGCTCATTAATAAGCTCTATATCTACTCTTGAGTAATAAGTCTCACCCTTAACCACTTTTTTTACTCCTGCCCAGCACAGTACAAACTGCTCTTTAAAGACTTTATAAGTGCTGTCCCTATCTTTATGACGATGATTTACAAAATCCATCACACCGTCTAGTGTGAGTTTTATGCTGTTTTTTGCGTGTCTCTCTATTGCAGCAACAATGTCACTATTTACATCTACTATATCAGACTTAAAGACCTTAGGCATAGAGATACTGCCATCTCTAAAAAAGACTGTACCTCCCCAGTATTTCCAAATATTGCGACGTAAAGCTGTAAGTTTATCTTGTGCTCTAATGGTTACAAGTCCCACCACCTTATCTGCCGGGAGATTAGGAAATGGTATGTTCTCATAAGAGATAATAGGCGGGTTATCTAGATATGCGTTTATGAGGTTTTGCAACTTACTATCATCAAAGAACGGCACGCCCATAATATCATTTTCGCCATCATCTACGCCTATAACGATGTATGAATTGTTTTTTGGGTTGCTATTGGACAGCGCACAGATATGTTTTAAAAATTTTGCTTTGCCCTCTTTATTGCTAATGTCAATCTTACGCTTCTTGTCATAAAAACTGTTCTCGTCATTGTGAGCGAGAAGATTTTTTACAAGAAGTCGTTTATTAATCATCGTGCTCTGTGCATTGTTATACTCTAGTCATTTCTATTAACTATCGTAGAGCTTGCTTGTGCTGTGGAGAGCACGACGAGATCTGCAATGTTTACGTGATAGGGTCTTGTGACTGTAAAGTGTATAATGTCTGCAATGTCTTCTGGTTGTAGGCAGTCAAAACCTTGATACACCTTATCTGCTCGATCCTCATCATTTTTAAAACGTACTTTACTAAAATCTGTTTCTACCATCCCCGGGTTTATGGCTCCCACACGTATGTTATGCTTATTAAGATCTAGACGCATCCCTTGGTTTATAGCATCTACAGCGTGCTTACTTGCACAGTATACATTGCCATTAGGATACACTTCTTTTCCAGCTGTAGAGCCTATATTTATGATATGCCCTCTCTTACGCGCTGTCATCTGTGGGATAATTGCTTTACTCACATACAGCAACCCTTTTACATTAATGTCGAGCATTGCATCCCAATCATCTATAGAGCCATTTTGTATAGGGTCCAGACCGTGGGCATTACCTGCATTGTTAATTAAGATATCTATGGTATTAAAATCTACTGGCAGACTTTCTATCGCAGTGGTAACATCTTCATTGTTACGCACATCAAATGTAAGTGTGTGTACAGGCACGTGCTTACCAAGCTCATTTTGTAGTTCTTTTAATACTTCCTCACGACGACCGCAAAGAATGAGACGTATCCCTTCTTGTGCAAATCGAGTGGCTGTTGCTTTACCTATACCACTGGTGGCTCCGGTAATAAGTGCTGTTTTCATAATATTTTCTTTATGCTACTTCTTCTCCTACGCTAGCTTCTAAGATGGTAAACCAATCTTTAAGGCTTAATGCTATTTTTTCTGCCAGTACAGCATTTGTAATGCGGCTCGCAGTTGTGGTCCCTATCACTGGGTGTATACCCGCTGGGTGCTTGAGTAACCAGGCTAGTAATAATTGATCTTGCGTTGCATTGTACTTTTCGCATAATGGCTCTAGCGCTTTTTTAATGCGATCACTCTGCGGTGTCTCTTCTCTAAAAACAGATCCCAGCGGACTCCAACTCATAGGTGTGATTCCATTAGTCATCATATAATCTAGACTCCCATCATCTAGAGCGCTACGCTCTGTTATGGAGATTTCGAGCTGGTTTGCACTCACTGCTACACGTGAAGCCACAAGTGCTGTTTGTGAAGCCGTAAAGTTAGAAAGTCCAAAATTTTTAATCTTCCCCTGTTCTTTTAACTGGCTCACTGCTGCCGCTACCTCATCTGGAGCAAGCAGGGGACTTGGTCTATGCAATAAGAATAAATCAAGATACTCCGTTTGTAGCTCTTTGAGAGACCTTTCGGCGCTGGCTATGATGTAATCTTTGTCGTACTGGTAATGTTTTATGGTGTTTTCTGGCCTGTTGTCACCCATCATCTGGATACCGCACTTGCTTATAATTTGTACGGTTTCTCTTGGGATGTTCGCTTTCGCGAAAGCGCTACCCCACTCACCCTCTGTTGTATAATCGCCGTAAATATCTGCGTGGTCAAAGGTGGTAATACCTTGCTCAAGGCAGTGATGTATGGTCTCAACCATTTGGCGTTCATTAAATTGCTTGCCCCAAACGCCCCAGGTCATACAGCCTTGAATTATTCTTGAAAATTGCATCTGTAGTTTTTAAATTTGGTTTTATTAAAAGTAGTTGTTCTAAAACTACAGAAATGTGTGCGAAGCCCTTTATTTTCAATATTTTTTAACCAAATGTTAACAAGATTTTTAGGAATAAAATGAGACTTTGCGACGTTAGAAGTTTCTGCTTACTAGAATAAAGAATTATGGAAGAAAATACTACATCGATTGACATACAGGCAATCAATGAAAAAATTGAGCGTGAGAGTGCCTTTGTAGAGGTTCTTACAATGGAGATGAATAAAGTAATTGTGGGTCAAAAGCATATGATTGAGCGATTGCTCATAGGTCTTTTGGGTCGTGGTCACATTCTTCTAGAAGGAGTGCCTGGTCTTGCAAAAACGCTAGCCATAAACACCTTATCACAAGCGGTGCACGGCTCTTTCTCTCGTATACAGTTTACGCCAGACTTACTACCTGCAGATGTTGTGGGAACGCTTATTTATAATATGAAGCTTGCAGACTTTAGTATCAAGAAAGGACCTATTTTTGCAAACTTCGTTCTTGCAGATGAGATTAACCGTGCTCCGGCAAAAGTGCAATCTGCCCTACTAGAGGCAATGCAAGAAAAGCAGGTTACCATAGGTGATGAAACTTTTAAACTAGATAAGCCATTTTTAGTAATGGCAACACAAAACCCTGTAGAGCAAGAAGGAACGTACCCATTACCAGAAGCACAGGTAGACCGTTTTATGCTCAAAACAGTGATAGATTACCCAAAACTGGAAGATGAGCAACTCATCATACGCCAGAACTTAAAGGGTTCTTATGAAAAAGTAAATCCTGTAGTATCTGTAGAGCAAATTATAAGAGCGCAAGAGGCGGTAAAAGAAGTGTATATGGATGAAAAAATTGAGAAGTATATTCTTGATATCATCTTTGCAACGCGTTACCCAGAAAATTATGGCCTGGCAGATTTAAAACCTCTCATAAACTTTGGGGCATCGCCTCGTGGTAGTATTAACCTTGCGACAGCTGCAAAGTGTTATGCATTTATAAAACGTCGTGGTTATGTTATACCAGAAGATGTACGTGCCGTGGTACACGATATACTGCGCCACCGTATAGGTATTACCTATGAAGCAGAGGCAGAAAATATTACCTCTGTAGATATCATAAACAAAATTGTAAACCAGATAGAAGTACCATAGACGGTCTCATAAAACAGTGAGAGTAGTTACTATGCGATAAATTATAGTCCCAAAAAGAATTGGATACAAAAGAACTTCTTAAAAAAGTACGCAAGATCGAGATCAAGACACGTAGGCTGTCTGATCACATTTTTGGTGGAGAATATCACTCTACCTTTAAGGGTCGTGGTATGACGTTTTCTGAGGTGCGCCAGTATCAGTTTGGTGATGATGTGCGTAATATAGACTGGAACGTGACAGCACGTTACAGTGAGCCGTACATTAAGGTTTTTGAAGAAGAGCGAGAGCTCACAATGATGCTCGTGGCAGATGTGTCTGGATCTGAGTTTTTTGGAACAGACAAGCAGTTTAAAAATGAAATTGTTACTGAAATTGCGGCAACACTCGCCTTTAGTGCTATGCAGAATAATGACAAAATAGGTCTCATCCTTTTTACAGATGAGATAGAGCTATTTATACCTCCTAAAAAAGGAAAGTCTCACGTACTACGCATCATACGTGAGTTACTAGAGTTTAAACCTAGTTCAAAAAAGACAGACCTTGCACAAGCTATAAAGTACCTTAGTAATGTGATGAAAAAGAAAGCCATTGTTTTTGTTCTTTCAGACTTTATTACAGACGGCTATGAGCAAACAATGAAAATTGCTGCAAATAAGCACGACATCACAGGTATACGTATTTATGACCAGCGAGAAGAAAAAATACCTAGCCTAGGTTTTGTACAAATGGAAGATGAAGAAACTGGCGAACTAGCACTTATCAACACAAGTTCAAAAAAGATAAGAACAAACTATGAGGTATACTATAAAGAGCGTGTTGCTTACTTTAAAGAAACCTTTAAGCGCAGTGGTGCCGGTGTTATAGATGTACGTACAGATGAAAGCTATGTAAAAAAGCTACTGGGATACTTTAAAAGACGTGGCTAGTAGCGATAAAAACCCCAAAGAGAAATACCTAATGAATACCTCAAGACAACATAACTTTAATACAGCTGGCATATCTAAGTCTGCCTTGTTTGTGTTTTTCTTGATCTGCTTTCTTTTTACCACATCATCTCAAGCTCAAGATGATGTACGTGCCACAATAGATTCTACAAGCATTCTTATAGGGCAACAAATTAATTACAAGATTGAAGTTCTTGCAAATGATGGTGAGGCGGTAGTTTTTCCAGAGGGTCAAACTTTTAACCCTCTTGAGGTTATAGAAAGTTATAAAATTGACACCGCAAGCTCAACTTCTGCAAGAGTAAAGCTTATAAAGAGATATGGTTTAACACAGTTTGATAGTGGTCGCTATGTCATCCCAAAGCAAAAAATAATCATAGGGACTAAAACTGTAGAGACAGATACTTTTCTAGTAGAAGTAAACAATGTTGTACTAGACACTGTAAACCAAGGCCTTTATGACATTAAACCTATTATAGAGTTACCTAGAGACTATAGCAAGTGGTGGAAGTACCTGTTATGGATCATCCCAGTACTTATTGCCATTGCCTTATTTTTATGGTTCTTACTACGTCGTCATAAAAAACAAAAAGAGGCAGAAAAATATGTGCCTCCTTTTGAGCAAGCTATTGCAACACTCAACGCACTAGATCAAGAAGATTATATCGCTCAAGCAAAATATAAAGAGTACTACACTGTACTTACAGATGCCATACGTCGCTACTATGATGAGAAGGTTTATGATCGTGCTATGGAGAGCACAACAGATGAGCTCATTGCCCGTCTTGAGATGGAGCGAGACAGTGGTCACATTGACTTCAGCAGGGAGACTATTGTAAAGCTTAAAGATATTTTTAAACGTGCAGACCTTATAAAATTTGCACGTGTAAATCCGCCAGAGGGTAAGGCGCAAGCAGACCGTCTTAGTGTAGAAGAAATAGTAAAAGAAACTAAAGAAGCACTCCCACCTCCTACTGTAGAAGAACTTATGAAGCAGGAGGATTATAGAGAAGCGCTTTCGCGAAAGCGTAAAAGAAAACTATGGCTTACCGCAATAGGTGGTGTTCTGGCCATCTTACTTGTAGCAACCACCGTAGGTATAGTTGTTAAGGGGTATAGTGAGGTTAAAGATTTTGTTTTCGGAAATATGACCCGTGAGCTTGCCGAAGGTACTTGGATTACCAGTGAGTATGGAGCGCCATCTATGATTGTGAGTACACCAAAGGTTCTTACAAGACAAGAAGTGGTATTACCACCAGAGGCGCAAGGGCAAATGGAGGCAACCTCATTTGCGTGGTCTACAGTACCGGCAAATGTTTCTATACTCGTATTTCAATTCAAATTTCCAGAAAACGCCGAAGTGAAAGTAGAGCAGCTCATTGCAAATCAACTTGCGACGTTCGAGCAAAATGGCTTCTCTGCAGATGTTGTGAAGAATGAAAAGTTCAAAACCCCTAATGGTGCTGAAGGTCTCAAAACCTTTGGAAAAGGAACACAAATTATAGACGAAGAAAAGGAAATGATGGACTCTGGTGAGTATGCATTTTTAACTTTTCAGTCAGAAAGTGTGATCCAGCAATTATTTATAAGCTGGCACGATGAAGATCCTTATGGTAAACAAATCGCAGAGCGCGTGATGCAAAGTGTAGAACTGCAAGCAAAAGAAGAAGAGAAGTAATGCTAAGCAATTTTGAATTTTCAAATCCTGAATTTTTCTGGTTGTTTCTTGCACTGCCAGTGGCAATCGCTTGGTACTTATGGAAACGTAAGAAGCAAACGCCTGCGGTAAAAATATCTAGCATTAAAGGTTTTAAAACGAGCACTAGCATTTTACCTAAACTCAGACCGCTTCTATTTATTTTGAGACTAGCGGCTCTTAGTCTTATAATAGTGGCACTCGCTAGACCGCGTAATGTAGAGGTATCTACTAAGACTAAAACCACAAAAGGTATAGATATCGTAATCGCGATAGACGTATCTGCCAGTATGCTGGCAAAGGATTTACGTCCTAATAGACTGGAAGCACTTAAAAAAGTAGCCTCAAGTTTTATAAATGGCCGTCCTAACGATCGTATAGGACTAGTAGAGTATGCAGGTGAGAGTTTTACAAAAACACCTATCACGAGTGATAAGAGTATTGTACTAAGTGCACTTAAAGGCATACAGTACAACAGCATTATAGAAGGAGGAACTGCTATAGGTATGGGGCTAGCAACGGGTGTAAACCGCATTAAAGACAGCAAAGCATTAAGCAAGGTTATCATATTAATGACAGATGGTGAGAATAATGCGGGACAGATTGACCCGCGTATCGCAGCAGAGCTCGCTCAAGAGTTTGGCATCAAAGTATACACCATCGGGATGGGTACAAATGGTACGGCACTATCACCTTATGCTCGTAACCCTAACGGCACCTTTGTATATGAAAATATACAAGTTACTATAGATGAAGAGCTGCTAGAAGAAATCGCCGAAACCACAGGAGGTCAATATTTTAGAGCGACTAACAACAAGAAACTTCAAGAAATCTATGACGAGATAGATAAACTTGAACGTACCGATGTAGAAGAGTTTAAGTATACAAATTATGAAGAAAAGTACAGGCCTCTAGTTTTACTAGCAGGATTGTTACTTATGATTGAGTTATTATTAAAGTATACTGTTTTTAAGAGTTTTGTATAAATAATATATGCTTTTGTAAAAGGCACCTATGTATCTATTAGAAGAAAAAATATGGTTTTGGTTACTGCTCGCTATACCTGCGGTAATACTCTTATATATGGGAGTATTAATCTGGCAGCGCAGTGCTCAAAAGAAATTTGCAAGTTCAAATCTTCTTAAAAAATTAAGCCCAGACAGGTCTTATTTTAAGCCAGGTCTTAAGGTCCTTACGATCTGTATTGCCATTGCATTTTTAGTTGTAGGTCTTGTTAACCCAAAAATGGGAACTAAACTTGAGACCGTAAAGCGCGAGGGAGTAGATGTGGTGTTTGCCATAGATGTTTCAAAATCTATGCTAGCAGAAGATATTGCGCCTAATAGAATTGAAAAATCAAAACAACTAGTTACTCAAATCATCAATAGTCTGGGTAGCGATCGTATAGGGATTATAGCCTATGCAGGAAGTGCATACCCACAACTACCTATCACGACAGATTACAGCAGCGCAAAGCTATTTTTAAGCCAGATGAATACAGATATGCTCTCTAGCCAGGGTACGGCCATAGGAGAAGCTATAGAACTTGCAAAAACCTATTATAATGATGAGGAGCAAACTAATCGTGTGCTGTTTATCATATCAGATGGTGAGGATCACGTGGGAGAAGCATCGAGCCTAGCCGAGCAAGCAAATAAAGAAGGTATACGCATTTTTACCATAGGCGTAGGTAAAACCGAAGGTGGCCCCATACCTCTCAAGCGCAATGGCATTGTACAATCTTATAAGAAAGATCAAAACGGAGAGACCGTAATCACACGTCTAGACGAGGCTACTCTTAAGGCTATTGCAGAGCAGGCTAATGGCGAGTATATAGACGGTAACAGCACTGCCACAGTGGTAGAAACGGTACAGAATTTGCTCAATGGTATGGACAAAAAAGAATTTGAAGCCAAGCAGTTTGCAGATTTTAAAGATCAGTTTCAATGGTTTTTAGGCGCAGGATTACTGTTCTTATTTTTAGATATATTTCTATTAGACCGTAAGACTAATTGGCTCAAAAAGTTAAACCTTTTTAATGATAACTAAGCAATGAAAAAGTTACTTACACTGGCGCTCGCCACACTAGCTTTTACTGCCATAGCTCAAGAAAAAGCAAAAGAAGGAAAGACACTTGAAAATCCGCTGGCGGGTGAAGCTAGAGAGTATATTCTAGAAGGTACCGAAGCAATGATAAACCAAGAAGGTGGCGTTGTAGATTTTGACGCTTTCGCGAAAGCGGAGTCAAATCTAAGAGCAGCTATCTCGCTCACACCAGAGAGTGTACCTGCAAAATATAATGCAGGTAACAACTATTACAAAAACAAAAAGTGGGAAGAAAGCACAAGCGCGCTAGCAAGAGCAGCCGCTGTAGCACAAACTAAAAAAGAAAAGCACAAAGCATATCACAACCTAGGTAATGCACTCTTTCAACAAGAGCAATGGGATGGCGCTGTAGAAGCCTATAAAAATGCCCTACGCGCAGATCCTACAGACGAAGAAACACGCTATAATTTACAACTTGCCAAAAAAGAAAAGGAAAACAACGGCGGTGGTGGTAGCGATAATGACGACCAAGAAAACCAAGACGAAAACCAGGACAAAGACGAAAATAAAAAAGACGACAAAGGAGAAGGAGATAAAAAAGAAGGAGAAGACGGCGACAAGGAAGAAACAGACGATAAGGGCAAAGAAAAAGAAGACGAGGGAGAGCAGAAAGAAGATGATAAAGGAGACCCTAAAGACAAAGACAAAAAGCAAGATGGTGGCGAGGGTGAAGAAGATAAAAAACAACCACCACCGCAACCTAAGCAAGGGCAATTATCTCCTCAACAAGTGCAGAGTTTACTAAAGGCGATGCAAGACCAAGAGAAAAAAACCCAAGAAAAGATAAATGCACAGAAGGTAAAAGGTGCAAAAGTAAAAACGGAGAAAGACTGGTAATGAAGATGAAATCAAACATAGTTTACCTGTTTCTACTCATAGGGACAGTTTTATTTGCGCAAGACGTTCAGTTCAATGCAAAGTTGAGCAAGAATAGACTAGGTGTAAATGAGCGTTTACGTGTAGATTTTATAATGAACCAAGATGGAGATAATTTTAGAGCTCCTAGTTTTGAAGGTTTTAGTGTGGTAGGTGGTCCTAGCCAGACTACAAGCAGGCAGTGGGTAAATGGTAAGAGTAGTTTTTCAAAAACATATTCTTATGTATTATCACCCACTAAGCGTGGTAACCTTGAGATAGGCCAGGCAGAAATAACAGTAGGGGGTCAAGTTTATAAATCACCACCAGTACCAGTTACGGTTACTGCCGCTGTAGAGGTCCCAAAGGACCCAAATGACCCTACGTATCTGGCAAAAGAAAAAGTACATCTCGTGGCAGAGGTTTCAAAAAATAGCCCTTATCTCAATGAAGCATTTACTATTGTTTACAAGCTTTATGTCTCAAAAGAGACAAGTGTAAATAACTGGCGTGAGCTTGACTCACCAAAGTTTGCAGACTTCTGGAGTCAAAGCGCAGACGAGAAGCAGTTTAAAATTTATGAAGGCAAGTATAAAGGAGAAGATTATCGCTACGTTATCTTAAGACGTACTGTGCTCTACCCTCAAAAAACAGGAAAGCTAGAAATAGAACCTTTAAGTCTAAGTGTTGCCGTAAGTGTCCCTACTAATCGCCGTGACATCTTTGGACGTATACTCAGTAAAAGTGCAAATATTACAGTAAGCGCTCCTATAAGAACGGTAGATGTAAAACCATTACCAGATGCCGGTAAACCAGATTACTTTTCTGGTGCTGTAGGTGAGTTTGACTTTAAAGTCACCTCAACTAAGGATACACTAGATGCTGGAGAGGCTTTTCAGCTCAAGTTACAAGTACAAGGAAGAGGGAATCTCAAACTTTTTGAGTTACCTAAACCTAACTTACCAAGTACACTAGAAGTATATGAGCCAGAAAATAGCGATAAAATACGTACTAATCTTGCCGGTATGAGCGGCCTTAAGGAAGATACATATACAGTTGTACCACAGTTTAAGGGCAGTTACCCCATACCACCACTTTCATTTACGTACTTTAACCCTAAGACCAAGTCTTATGAACGTATCACCTCACAAGAGCGTGTGATTACAGTAGAAAATGGACCTACAGACACTGCAAGTGCAATATCTGACACTAATGATACAAAGCAGCAGCAAGTCGTTGCTTCAAATAATCAATTTCAGTACATAAAGACAACAACAAACCTTAAACCAGTAACGCAAGAAAAGTTCTTTAAGAGCACACTATTTTGGATGCTTAGTCTACTTCCATTTTTATTGATTCCTATAGCCATACTTGTGCGCAAAAGGAAGGAGTCTTATGCAAATGATGTCACGGGTAATAGAATACGCAAGGCAGATAAGCTTGCTAGAAAATTTCTCGCTACTGCAAAGAAAAACCTAGGTAGTCAAAAAGAGTTTTACATCGCAATGGAGCGTGCATTACACAACTACCTCAAAGCAAAACTTAATATCACAACCAGTGAAATGTCTAAAGATCGCATCACAAGATTACTAAAAGAACGTGATGTAGATCAAAACACCACAATAGAGTTTATAAGCCTTCTAGAAAGTTGCGAGTTTGCTAGATATACCCCAGCCAGTAGTGTGGCAATGCAGCAAGATTATGATAAAGCCGTGAGAGTTATAAGTGCCATAGATAAACAATTATAAGATGAGAGACCTGATTACATACATCGCGGTAACTGTACTTATGCTTGCAGTTACACCTGTTATAGCTCAAACTCCAGAGCAATATTTTGAAACTGCAAATGCACACTATGCAGAGGGCAGGTATCAAGAAGCTATAGATGATTATAAAAAGATATTAGACCGTAATCAAGAAAGCGCTGCCGTATACTATAACCTTGCAAATGCCCATTTTAAACTAAATAATGTAGCGCCTAGCATTTACTATTACGAGAAAGCAAAGCAACTTGCTCCAGCAGATAGTGACATAAAAAACAATGCTTCATTTGCAGATAAGATGAAGATAGATGCCATAACACCATTACCAGAAAACACACTTCAAAAATGGTTTAACAGCATTCTTAATATTATGACTACAGACGGCTGGGCATATGCTACAGTGGCATTTGTATTCTTATTTGTAATACTATTTATAAGCTACTACTTTTCTGTAGCCTCTGGTAAAAAACGTTTATTTTTTGTGAGTTCGGTGACAAGTTTACTTCTTGCCCTCTTATCACTTGTGTTTGCTTATAACGCTTTCGCGAAAATTTCTAAAGACAACCCAGCTATTGTATTTGCTGCAACGTCTGAAGTAAAGAGCGAGCCAAACTTAAAAAGTACACAAGCTTTTATACTACACGAAGGAACTAAGGTGATGATTCTTGAAACAGTAGATAACTGGAACAAGATAAAACTAGCAGATGGTAAAACTGGCTGGATTCCTACGACAGATGTAAGAGCGTTGTAGTTATTTGTTCTACTTTTGTTATTCTAGGTATTATAAGTAACTTATAGCAAGTCTACTTATATTCTATTTATTTTTTTAAAACAAAGCACATTATCACAATTATTGCTAGTTTTATTACTAATTAAAAAAACAACCATTGTTTAAGGCAATCTCTTTATATGCACTCGCCTTTATGATGTCCTTCTCTATAATAGGACCATCATTTATAGCACTCTTTGAATCAGACAGCTCTATTGAGATTGTTCAAGATATCGAAGAGGAACAAAGTGAGTCTAAAAAAGAGCTAGAAGAATATGAGAAGTTCCTTACAGACGATCTCAGTTTTTCTATTATACGTACAGATGATCCTGTACTCGCTTTTTATTGCTACCTAGACAGTTCTTATGGCCACATTAAAGATGTGAGCTCTCCCCCACCAGATTACGTATAAAGATTACTTCAGCTTTTGAGTACTTTGTGTAAATACTACCCATTACTCTTTTCGCGAAAGCGTTATTACATTTTAAAATCATCGCCTTGTCCAACTATGGAGGGGTCTTATCTTATTAATTATGTTCAAATATTTAAAAAACGACTTACCCGCTAGTGTCGTTGTATTTTTTGTTGCTTTACCATTATGTCTTGGTATTGCACTTGCCAGTGGCGCACCACTATTTTCTGGTCTTATAGCCGGTATTATAGGAGGTATTGTAGTAGGAGCCTTGAGTGGCTCTCAAATAGGTGTTAGTGGTCCTGCAGCAGGACTGGCTGCCATTGTACTTACTGCTATTGGCGCTCTAGGAGGTTATGAAAACTTCTTGGTAGCCGTAGTATTAGGAGGTGTGATACAGCTTGTTTTTGGATTCTTAAAAGCAGGGATTATTGGCTATTACTTTCCATCTTCTGTGATTAAGGGAATGCTTACGGGTATAGGTATCATTATTATTTTTAAGCAAATTCCTCACTTTTTTGGGTATGATGCAGATCCTGAGGGAGACTTTGCTTTCTCGCAAATGGATGGAGAAAACACCTTGTCTGAACTAGGAAACATCGCAGGCTCTATAAGTATAGGAGCTACACTTATAGGAGTTATTGCACTCGCTATTCTTATTTTGTGGAGCAACGTGCTTTCTAAAAAAGGAAAGTTTTTTCAGCTAGTACAAGGACCTCTTGTTGCTGTAGCCGTTGGTATCATCTATTATGTAAGCACAATGGGAACAGATTATGCCATTAGTGCAGAGCACTTAGTGAGTGTACCTGTACCAGATAGTGTAGACAGCTTTATAGGGCAATTTGCTTTTCCGAACTTTGGCGCAATTACAAACCCAGCTATATGGGTAACAGCATTTACTATAGCACTTGTTGCGAGTCTTGAGACACTTCTATGTGTAGAAGCAACAGATAAACTAGATCCAGAAAAAAGAGTAACACCTACTAATAGAGAGTTACTTGCTCAAGGTACAGGTAACATTTTATCTGGTATGATAGGAGGACTACCAGTGACACAAGTAATCGTAAGATCATCTGCAAACATACAGTCTGGTGGTAAGACAAAGATGTCTGCCATCATACACGGTTTCTTATTATTAATCTCTGTGATTCTAATCCCTACCTTACTTAACAAAATACCACTTTCTGTACTTGCGGCTATATTACTTATTGTAGGGTATAAACTTGCAAAACCAGCTACTTTTAAAGCAATGTGGAAAGCAGGATGGAAACAGTTTGTACCATTTATTGTAACGGTAGTAGGTATCTTCTTTATTGATCTTTTATGGGGTATAGGCCTTGGTCTTGCCGTAGGTATCGTAGTGGTGCTTTACAAGAGTTACAAAAACTCGCACTTCTTAAACAAAGAAGATATAAGTAACGGTTCTCAAAAGATGAAAATGACCCTTGCCGAGGAGGTTACCTTCTTTAACAAAGGAGCCATATTAAAGGAGCTTGACAACCTTCCAGAAAACTCTTACCTTGAACTAGATGTACGTAAAACGAGATTCTTAGATAACGATATTATAGAAATACTAGAAGATTTTGCTCTTAAAGCAAAGAGCCGAAACATAAATATCAAGCTTATCTCAGAACGTGGTATCGTAGAGAACCCACCTAGTTATATTGAGTTTTTTAAACTAAGACCTAAAACAGCCTAACAAAATATTAATGATCACATTTTTGTGATATACAACACACTATTATGAAAACATTTAATAAAGCTATACAAGACGCTACAACACCTCAAGGTGCATTAGATATTTTAAAAGAAGGAAATAAAAGATTTGTTGCCGCAAAAGCAGCAGATAGAAACTTACTAGATCAAGTAAAAGATACTACTGGTGGACAATGGCCACACTCTGTAGTACTAAGCTGTATCGACTCTCGCGTACCTGCAGAGCTTGTTTTTGATCAAGGTATAGGTGATATCTTTAGCGCACGTGTAGCAGGTAACATCGTAAACGAAGATGTACTAGGTAGTATTGAGTATGGATGTAAAGTTGCTGGGTCAAAACTCGTAGTCGTATTAGGTCATACTATGTGTGGTGCAGTAAAAGGCGCTTGTGACGATGTACAACTAGGTAACATCACCGCATTATTATCAAAAATACGTCCAGCTGTACACGCAGTAGAGGAGCCTAAGGATGCTGCAGACCGCACTAGTGCAAATAAGACATTTGTAAACGATGTGGTTACAAAAAATGTACACTTAACGATAGAAAAGATGCGCGCAGATAGCCCACTTCTTACCGAAATGGAAAATGACGGTGACATCAAGATAGTAGGAGGCGTTTATGACATCTCAAATGGTGAAGTAACATTTGTATAGTAAAACCGCTTTCGCGAAAGCGTAACTCACAACAGTATACGCTTCATACAAACTAAAATGTTAAATTAGTAGGGTGGTTCCGTTAAGAAGCCACCCTATTTTTATGCAAAGAATTAACTTTCTATTTTGACACCAACCTAACCACTATGAAAAACTTCTTTAAACACCTTAAAGGCGATGCCTTTGGAGGAATTACAGCAGGTATTGTAGCCTTACCACTAGCACTTGCCTTTGGTGTGTCTTCTGGACTTGGACCCAGTGCCGGATTATATGGTGCTATTTTTATAGCATTTTTTGCTGCACTTTTTGGAGGAACTCCTACTCAAATCTCGGGACCAACAGCTCCTATGACCGCAGTGAGTATGGTAGTTATCGCAGGTATTATTGCTACTTTTGATGGCGATGTAGATAAGGCATTACCAGCCATACTTACCGTATTTTTACTTGCAGGTCTCTTCCAGATTGTACTGGGAGTAATGGGCATAGGTAAATACATAAAATACATCCCCTACCCTGTTGTATCTGGATTTATGACCGCTATAGGTGTGATGATTCTTATCACGCAACTTTTACCAGCTGTGGGGTATTATCCTAATCAAGATGAAAGTTATGTAGATAGTTTTAAACCACAGGCGCAAGAAATTGTGCTCGATAAGATTTTACAAGACGAAGCAGGTGAAGGTCTTCTGGTTTTAGAAAACTTTGAGGAAACCATACGCAGAGCAAAACTTACAGACGATACCGACATTTACAAGGAGGCCGTAACTCTTGCAAAAGCATCTTCTTCTGGGGTGGTAGGTACTTTTAAAGTAATGGGACGCGCCTTGCAAAACATAAACTGGATAGAGCTTGCCCTTGCGCTTGCCACGATTTTTATTATTTACGGCTTTAAACGCATAACAACCGTTGTACCTAGTACGCTTGTCGCTCTGCTCGTAGTGTCTGGAGTAGCATATGTTGCTCCTTTTGAATACCGAGCAATTCAAGAAATCCCAAGTGGGTTTCCCGTACCTAAGCTTTCTATCATTACAGATTTTAAGTTTAGCATCATATCTCCATATATACTCACGGCACTGTCGCTTTCGTTTCTTGGAGCAATAGATTCGCTGCTTACCTCTGTTGTGGCAGATAATATGACTAAGACTAGACATAAGCCTAACAAAGAACTTATAGGCCAAGGTATAGGTAACACCATTGCTTCGTTCTTTGGCGGAATTCCTGGAGCAGGGGCAACCATAAGAACGGTAGTAAATATTAACTCTGGTGGTAAAACCAAATTATCAGGAATGATTGCTGGTGTATTACTCCTTTTTATACTCCTAGCCCTAGGCCCTATCGCTTCACAAATACCGGCTGCAGTACTTGCAGGTATACTCATTACCGTAGGTATAGGAGTGATGGATTACAAAGGTCTTAAAGCTATCCCTAACCTTCCTAAGGATTTAAAGATGGGACCTATTAAACTAAGTTCTGAGGTAATTATAATGCTTGTGGTACTTGTGCTATCTGTAGTGTGGGACCTAGTGGCTGCAGTAGGAATTGGCCTTGTGTTATCGTGTCTTATGTTTATGAAGAAGATGGGTGATTTCACCGCTAGACAGTCTAAAGTTTTTGACCTACGCGCCGCCGAAAAGAATAAAGTATTATGGAGTGACGAACTTATTTTTCCAGATCATCTCAAGGAGGAGGTATTTATAAAGCACCTTCGTGGGCCGTTATTTTTTGGGTATACGAGTGAATTTTCGGCACTTACTAAGCAAATTCCTGCAACGGCATCAGATGTTATCTTGCGTATGGGGCGCGTACCATATGTAGATCAGTCTGGTGTATATGCGATAGAAGACACGATTCTCCAACTTAACCAAGGCGGAATTAATGTGCATATTGTAGGCTTAAGAAAACAGCCTAAGTATATGCTAGAACGTATTAAAATCATCCCTGAGTTAATACCAGAAACAGAGGTTTATGAGACTTTTGAAGAGTGCATCAATTCTCTTAACACGCAGGTAAAAGACAGATATTAAATATGTGGTGTAAGGTGTAATTACGCTTTCGCGAAAGCGTAACTATCAACATTATTAAATACTAGAAGAGTCGTCTGTTTCAGTCGGCTCTTTTTCTTTATCCGGGTTATAGATATCCTCATCTTTGGCAGTTTTTATAATTGCCGGAAGTAATGCAGGAGCAAGTGGCTGTACGATAGGGTATAAAATAGACTCTTCTTTATTATCATCACCTATGAGACTTATCTGGCGGTCTGCTGCATCAATAAACATAAGAACCACACTTAGTAAAAAGGCAAATTTTATAACCGCAAATGCAGCGCCTAGCAGTTTGTTTACAATACCTAGCATTGCAAAATTTGCCACTTTAGTAAGCAGTTTTCCTGCGAGCGAAACAACCAAAACAATAATTACAAATGTTATTGCAAATGAGGTAAGCTTTATAATTTGCTCTCCCCACGCCGTTTTCTCAACAAGCCAGTCTGCCACATAGTATGAAAAATGTATGGCTCCATAAATACCTGCAATAAGACCTACCAGTGAGGCAAGTTCTACAAAAAAGCCTTTACGTATCCCTTGTACTAAACCTAGAATCAAAATGATCCCAAAAACGATGTCTATTGTGTTCATATGGCTAAGATAAGTTTTTTACAGATTAATGAATTTTGATATTGTGCAAGTAGCTCACCTACGCATTGTATCTTTGTTATTTTACACTTGATGGACGTCTTAACTTGTAAGACCCATCATTATTTTCTTAATAAAATAGGATCACAACTGCGGGACTAAACTCCCGATGATGCACATTTATGGCAAGAGACGAGCAACTTAAAGAGAGATATGAAGCGGTAGTACAAAAACTAGCCGACCGCTTTGCAGAGGGAGATACGGGAGCGATGGATCTAGACAGCATTATATATCTCATAGGTATACAAGAGCTAGGACAACTAGATAAAACCTTTAAGAAGGATGAAAAGATGAACTTGATGCATATAGCCATATGCCGTTTACTAGAACCTTTTGGGTACTACCAGTACGATTATGATGATCCAGATGGGTGGCCACATTACAAAGTACTAGAAGCCTTACCACCACTTAAAGCTGGTGAGCAACAAATACTTATGAAGGATGCCATCGTGCAGTACTTTTTAGAAAAAGGACTTATTTCTTAAATCTTACTAATAGCAAACTTAGATTTTGTGGGTGTTTATTTTCGCACGTTCTTTTTAAGGCTACACCCCAATTTTATTCTTAAATTTGCGCTTTCCTTTTAGAGGGTAAAATCATCCATTATGTTAGATAAAATCAAAGAACACATTGAAAAAGTAAAGGCCTTTAATGCCCAAACTTTAGAAGAGGTAGAGGCGTTCAGAATTAAGTATTCTGGAAAGAAAGGGCTTGTTAATGATTTTATGGCAGATTTTCGCAATGTGCCTAATGAGATGAAGCGCGAGTATGGACAGGTAATTAACACCCTTAAAGCAAGTGCTCTTGAAAAAGTAAACGAGCTTAAAGAAAAGCTAGAAGGCGCCGAAGAAGAAACAGCTACCGGAGATTTATCACGTCCAGGTGAACCTATTGAAATAGGAGCACGTCACCCTATCTCTATTGTAAAAAATCAAATTATTGATATTTTTTCTCGCATAGGATTCAACGTTTCTGAAGGTCCAGAAATAGAAGATGACTGGCATAACTTTACTGCCTTAAATCTTCCTGAATACCACCCAGCGCGTGATATGCAAGATACCTTCTTTATACAAACAGATCCAGACGTATTATTACGCACGCATACCTCATCTGTACAGGTGAGATATATGGAAAATAACAAACCACCTATACGTACAATCTCTCCAGGTCGTGTATACCGTAACGAGGCTATAAGTGGTCGTTCACACTGTTTCTTTCACCAGGTAGAAGGACTATACATTGATAAAGACGTATCATTTGCAGATCTTAAACAAACACTGCAGTACTTCACTACAGAGATGTTTGGAAAAAGTAAAATACGCTTACGTCCATCATACTTCCCATTTACAGAGCCTAGTGCAGAGGTAGACGTATACTGGGGTCTTGAGACAGAGACAGATTACAAAATGACAAAAGGAACCGGATGGCTTGAGATTATGGGCTGTGGTATGGTAGATCCTAATGTACTTGAAAACTGTGGTATTGACTCAAAAGAGTACAGTGGATTTGCGTTTGGTATGGGTATAGATCGTATTGCACTATTATTACACCAGATCTCAGATATTAGAATGCTTAGTGAGAACGATGCACGTTTCTTAGAGCAGTTTAAATCTGCTTTTTAAAGTCATACTATCCCCTCGAGCGCAGTCGTGGGAAACATCATTTCTTTATTAAATAGGTCTTTACTGCGCTTGACCAGACTACAGCTATGCGCAAAGACATTATCATACCAGAAGTAAAGGACGTTTATATCGCTGCTGTGCAAGAAATGCACGAGGAGTTTAAAACGCTAGACTGGAATGCATATATCATAAACGATGGCCTAGCACCACTCGAGATGGTACTTCTTACCGTACAAGGCTATAATGATAAGCAAATGACCACGCACACGCGTCACACCATAAAGGTGCTGCCAGCAAAGGGGTTTGCAAAGATTGAATTTATGCAAGAAGATATCTTTAAGTTAGACAACTTCTACTCGGTTACTTATTTTCTAGATAACAAGATGTATGAGAAGCGCTTTGAGTTTCCTGCACATACCATAAAAGCAGAAAGCGCCGTAGCGCTTCCTGTAATGGATAAAGATGGTGTACTAGCAGTGTAACTTATTACGCTTTCGCGAAAGCGTAACACTACAACTTAATTAAGTTTCTCTGTAAGTTTTTTAAATACCTTCTTAGGGTCTTTTCCTTTATAGAGAATACAATGCACGGCTTCAATAATAGGAATTTTGGCTTGTTTTTCGCGAGACTCATTAAGTTCTAAAGCACTTTTTGCTGCATAATAGCCTTCGGCTATCATAGACATTTCCATCTGTGCGCTTTTTACCGTGTAGCCCTTCCCTATCATATTACCGAACATTCTGTTACGGCTAAAGACAGAATATCCCGTCACCAATAAATCTCCTAAATAAGCAGAGCCATTAATGTCACGCTTCATCTTATGAGCACGTTTTACATAGCGTTTTATCTCACGTATGGCATTACTCATTAATAAAGCCTGAAAGTTATCTCCGTAGCCTAAACCGTGTGCAATACCAGCCGCGATGGCATAAATATTTTTGAGCGTAGCAGCATACTCAATCCCGATAATGTCATCACTAGTGGTACATTTTATATAATCACTAGATAGGTTTTTTGCCACCAGCTTTGCATTTTCTTTATCTGCACAAGCTATTGTAAGATATGATAGACGCTCAAGTGCTACCTCCTCTGCGTGACAAGGTCCAGCAATAACGCCTATATTCTCAAAAGGTATGTTATATACATTATGAAAGTGATCACCCACCAGCTTACCACTCTCTGGCATTATTCCTTTTATAGCAGAAATAATGAGTTTATTTTCTAAAGAAGCTGTGAGCTTTGCTAGCTCACCGCCTATAAAAGCAGATGGCACTGCAAAGATGACTACATCTGCATAAGCAACAATCTCGTTTATGTCATTACTTAACTTAAGTTGTTCTGGCTTAAACTCTACAGAGCTTAGGTAACTTGGGTTATGCTCTTCGCGTTTAATGTGCTCAAGTGCATAGTTACTGCGCATATACCATCCTACAGTCTCTAGGTTTTCACATAGCATTTTTACAATAGCGGTTGCCCAGCTACCTCCTCCTATAACTCCAAATGTGGGTTTACTCATCATCTGTATTTTATGTCTTAATTGTGCTAGTTACTTTTTCATCACGTTACCTACCTTTTCTGGTAGTACCTCGTAGCCCATATTATATAATGTGAACCCAAAGATATCTGCATACTGCTCAATAGTTTTTGCTACTGGAGTACCAGCACCGTGACCGGCGTCTGTCTCAATACGTATAAGTACTGGAGCATCTCCTGCTTGCTTTTCTTGAAGCTCTGCCGCAAACTTAAATGAGTGAGCAGGTACTACACGATCATCGTGATCTCCCGTAGTAACCATTGTTGCTGGGTATGACGTTCCCGCTTTTACATTATGTACTGGAGAATACCCTTTAAGGTATTCAAACATTTCTTTACTATCCTCTGCAGTACCATAATCATATGCCCATCCTGCACCTGCTGTAAAGGTGTGGTAACGTAACATATCCATTACGCCTACTGCTGGTAATGCTACTTGCATAAGATCTGGACGTTGTGTCATTGTTGCTCCTACAAGTAAACCTCCGTTAGAACCACCGCGTATTGCTAAGTACTTTTTTGAGGTGTATTTGTTATCAATAAGATACTCTGCGGCTGCAATAAAATCATCAAAAACATTTTGCTTTTGCATCTTAGTTCCTGCATCGTGCCATTTTTTACCATACTCACCACCACCTCTTAAGTTAGGCACTGCATACACTCCACCTTGCTCCATCCACACAGCATTTGCAATGCTAAAGCTAGGTGTAAGACTTACATTAAAACCTCCGTAAGCATATAAAATAGTAGGGTTCTTACCATTGAGCTCAGTTCCCTTTTTATATGTGATAATCATAGGCACCTTGGTACCATCTTTTGAGTTATAAAACACCTGCTTGCTCTCGTAAGCTTCTGGGTCAAAATCTATATCTGGCTTGATAAATAATTCTGAGGTACCAGATGCGATGTCGTATTTATATATGCTCCCTGGCGTTTTATAGTTTGAAAAACTATAGTACAGTTCTTTTTCATCTTTTTCTGCGCCAAAACCTCCTACGCTTCCTACTCCTGGTAATTCTACATCGCGCACTAGCTTACCGCTGTAGTCATACTGTTTTACCTTTGAAACTGCATCTACCATATAACGTGCAAAAAATGATCCTCCGCCAGTACTTGGGCTCAATACATTTTCTGTTTCTGGTATAAAATCTACCCAATTTTCCGGTGTAGGGTTAGATGCATCTACCGTTACAACACGCATATTAGGCGCATCAAGATTAGTTGCTATAAAAAGCTTGCTCCCTACGTTTTCCATCACATAGCTATCAGAATCTTCGTGACCAAGTATGGTTACAAAGTCACTGCCTGGCTTAGTAAGGTCTTTCATAAATAACTTTCCTCCAGAGGTAGAGTTACGAGCGCTCACAAGCAAATAGCGATTATCCTTTGTCACACTTCCACCTACATATCTATGTTTCTCTGCAGCTGTCCCGCCAAAGATGAGTTTATCTGTAGACTGTGCTGTACCTAATTTATGATAGTATAATTTATGCTGATCTGTTTTTGCCGATAGTTCGCTGCCCTTAGGCTTATCATAACTAGAGTAATAAAAACCTTCATTTTTATACCAAGACATTCCTGAGAATTTTACATCTACTAGGGTATCTTCTACAATTTCTTTTTTCTCTGTATTCATTACTAGAATCTTGCGCCAGTCACTTCCTCCTTCAGAAATAGCATAAGCAAGAATAGATCCATCCTCAGAGAAGCTAGCTCCTCCTAAGGAAATAGTACCATCTTCGGCAAAGGTGTTTGGATCTAGAAATACCGTAGCTGTACTAGGATTTTCACCTGTTTTGTAGCGGTAAATTACATATTGATTTTGGAGTCCGTCGTTTTTATAGAAGTACGTATAATCACCTTCTTTAAAAGGTGAACCTACTTTCTCATAGTTCCATAAAGTAGCGAGTCTATCTTTAAGCTCTGCTCTAAAAGGAATATTCTTGAGGTAGTCTTGCGTAGTGTTGTTTTCACGCTTTACCCAGTCCATTGTTTCCTCACTGCGATCGTCTTCTAGCCAGCGATAAGGATCTTGCACTTCTGTGCCAAAATAGGTATCTACCGTATCTACTTTTTTTGTTTCAGTATAAGTTACAGCCATCGATGTTGATTGTTTTTCGGCGTCTTGATTACAGCTTATTATTGCGGTTGTAGCCAGTGCAAATAGAACTAGTTTTTTCATAACGTGTGGGTGTTTGAATGGAGATTCAAGATACGAGTTATTACGCTTTCGCGAAAGCATAAAAAAACCCACTCAAATAAGTGGGTATAAATATGTTATGGTGCGCACTACCTACACTAAATCTTTGTAATAAGACCAGTTGCGATAAATGAAGTAACCATTAAGGATGGCAACTAGTAAAGCTGGCACAATATTAGGCGGATCAAGCACTGCGTGAAAGAGCACAATATTTACCGAAATAGGTATAAGTGCTAGTAATGCCGCAGGAAATGCTTTTTTAGTAATAAATAGTACTCCAATAATCGCTTCAAGCCCTCCTACAAGTGGCCACATATAACCACTATCTGTAAATGCCTGAAAAAGATTTGCTGCGCCTATGTTATCACCAAATTCAAAATCTGGCATAAACCAGAAAAATTTATTCAGACCAAAGGCAAGTAACATAAGCCCTAGGCCTATTCTTATAATTGTGTGTGCTAATTTCATTATGGTTGGTTTTATTGTTCCTAACCTTAGACGAAGTGAGCAGCACTTAATTACAACACCTACTCTTTACCGTCTAGCAGCTCTTGAAATTTGATCTTATACCTAGAGAGATGCAAACCATCTATAAGACCGTGGTGTACGTATAAGGCAACAGGCATTGTGTAAACGCCTGGCTCTTTTTGAGTAATCTGGCCGTAAGAAATTTTTGGAACACTATCTTTTGCTTTAAAGAGTCTTGAATGTGTGATTGCTGTAAAATCCATCCAGGGTATGGCAGAGCAATGCATCACATCATCTGTATTAATAGGCGGAAAAAGCTCATCTGACTCCTTCACGCGCTCCACCTCACGCTCTACAGATTTTGTAAAAACCGTCATATCTGTATCGTAAGGAATATAACTAAACCCAAACGTCTCATTGTCTCTCATAAGCGTAGCGCTAGCGCTTATAGTTTCTAGCAACACCACCTCTCCATTAGGTCTAATGCGGTATCTAAAGTTTTCTATAGCCATAGCCGCCTCAAGAGATTTATGCAGGTAGTACACAAAAAGTGAGATACCCTGCTCTTTTGCTCGCTGCTTTGCAAGTGTCATATCTACTTGCCAGGTAATCCCAAAGTAAGGCTCTTCAAATTGTGAGAAAAACTCAAAATGCTTCTTACGTTTCCAAGTAGTGATGTCTATTTTTTTCAATGCTTGAGGTATTTATCACAAATATAAAAAGTCCCTCGCGATGAGGGACTTTTTATACACTAAGATATGTTAAAGCTGGATTTACACTAATCCGTTTGCTACTAGGTACTCACCTATTTGCACTGCATTTGTTGCTGCTCCCTTACGAAGGTTATCAGACACAATCCACATATTAACCGTATTCTCTTGTGAGTAATCACGACGTATACGACCTACAAAAACATCATTTTTACCCTCTGCATAAATAGGCATAGGATACGTATTTGTATCTGGATTGTCTTGTACAGTTACTCCAGAAGTTTCATTAAGAACCTTACGAATGTCCTTCTCTTCAAAAGGCGCACGCAGCTCTACATTTACAGACTCACTATGTCCGCCTACTACTGGTATACGTACTGCTGTAGCTGTAACAGCTATAGAGCGATCATCTAGTATTTTTTGAGTTTCGTTTACCAGTTTAAGTTCTTCCTTTGTATATCCATTTTCTTCAAAAACATCACAAGCTGGTATGGCGTTGCGGTGTATAGGGTATGGGTATGCCATCTCACCTTTTTCACCCGCATATTCATTTTCTAGTTGCTCTACTGCTTTTACTCCCGTACCAGTAATAGATTGATAAGTAGATATGACTAATCTCTTAATACCGTACTCTCTATGTAAAGGAGACATTGCTAGCACCATCTGTATGGTAGAGCAATTAGGGTTTGCAATAATTTTATCTTCCTTAGTAAGCGAGGTTGCGTTTATTTCTGGTACTACAAGTTTCTTTGTAGGGTCCATTCTCCAGGCAGAGCTGTTATCTATTACTGTTGTGCCTACCTCTGCAAACTTAGGTGCAAACTCCTTTGAGGTGTTTCCTCCAGCAGAGAAGATTGCTATTTGCGGCTTTGCTGCAATAGCATCTTCCATAGAGTGAATCGTGTACTCCTTGTCTTTATAAGTAACCTTTTTACCTACAGAGCGCTCTGAGGCTACAGGTATTAACTCTGTAATTGGGAAATCACGTTCTGCAAGAACTTTTAACATCACTTGGCCTACCATCCCGGTGGCTCCTACTACCGCTACTTTCATAGTATCGTTTTAAAGAGGTTTGTAAACATTTTATTCGCTTTCGCGAAAACTATTATAAAACGCCAAAGTTAGCACCGAAGCTCCATTAATAAGTCGTTAAAACTGTAAAAGTTAGTTACATATATAACAATCTGTTAAAGTTTGTTCACAACCTATAAAAAAACCACCTTGCTAGATAAACAAGGTGGTTTAAGTTAGAATATAATAGTGTAGCGGTTGCTACGAGTAATTACTTCTTAAGAGCGTCTCTGATCTCTTTTAATAAATCAATCTCAGATGGTCCTGGATCTGCTGGAGCTTCTTCTACAACTGGCTTCTTAGTTTTGTTGTAAGCTTTAACCATCATAAATAATACAAATCCTACAATGATTAAGTTTATGATCGCGTTGATCCACTTACCATACATAATTGCATTTTCTGCAGTTGTAACTGTACCATCTGCAGCTACAACAGCCTCATCAAGTACTACTTTAAGATCTGCAAAGTCTACACCTCCTGCAAAGTGACCTACGATAGGCATCATAATATCTCCCACAAAACCGTTTATTACTAATCCTATTGCGCCTGCAAGGATAACAGCTACGGCAAGATCTATGACGTTACCCGTCATAATAAACTCTTTAAATTCTTTTAACATTTTAGTCAGTTTTTAAGGTTAATTTTAACACAAGGTAACAAAAAAAATGAAAGCCTAAAGAAACGTTAATTTTTTTGATGTTAAAAATACTATTCTCGAAGAACGACACGTTTTACTCGCTGACCAACCATAGTAAGTAATTCGTAAGAGATAGACTGCACTTTTTGAGCTAAAGCATTTGCCCCTGTGTGTGTTCCAAAAATCTCTACATCATCTCCCTCCTCACAGGTAATATTTGTAACGTTTACCATAATCATATCCATACAGACGTTCCCAACAAAAGGAGCTTTCTCTCCCGCAATTGTTACGTAACCTACGCCATTACCGTAGGCTCTAGAAATACCATCTGCGTGACCTATAGGTATTGTTGCGGTTACCATCTGCTCTTTTGCAATAAGGGCTCTGTTATACCCTACACTGTCACCTGAGTTAATAATATGTTTTTGTGAGATTACAGACTTAAGACGAGCAACTGGTTTTAAGTTTGCTGTTTCTTCTGGTGTATTACCATATCCATACAACCCTATACCTGTGCGCACACAATCATAGTGAGCACTGGGATAATTAATAATCCCTGAAGTATTGGTCATATGCATAAATGGTGCATAACCTAATTGGGTCTTTATTTCATTTGCTATTTCATCAAACTGGGCAATTTGATGTAAAGTAAAATCGCGCTCGTCAAGATCTTCACTAGCCGCTAGGTGTGAGAATAAGGATTTCACCTTTAGATGCTCGGATTTGAGTACCTGTTCGACAATCCAAGGGACATCATCTGCTGTAAACCCTAGCCTATTAAGACCTGTATTAAACTTAAGGTGAATGGGATATGCGGTTTGCTTTTTTGCTTTCGCGAAAGCGGAAAACATCTCCAGCATCCTCTTACTATAAATATTAGGCTCCAAACAGCGCTCTAGCAGTGTTTCAAAATTATCTGGCTGTGGATGCAGTACTAAAATAGGTGTTGTGATACCCGCATCTCTCAGCGCGACACCCTCTGCCACGTATGCCACCGCAAAGTAGTCTACATTGAGTTTTTCTAACTCTTTAGCAACCACTTGTGCATCACTACCATATGCAAATGCCTTTACTACGGCCATCATTCTTACATTTGGCGCGACTTTGCTACGCATATACGTATAGTTATGCTTTAAAGCACTGAGATCTATTTCTAACCGTGTTATAGCCATCTAGCTAGGGTCTTGAGGAGCCTCTTTTTGAGTAGGAGTTATCTCTTCTGGTTGATCTACATCCATCTTACGAAGACGATCACGCAGCATTGCTTTAAAATATGCCGCTCTAGATAGAGGTTCATACTCTTCTGTCTCGCCTAGCATTACAATATCTTGGCCTTGTGCTTTTCTATAACTATACTGTGCTAGGTTACCTGTACGTGTGCAAACGGCGTGTACTTTAGTCACATACTCTGCTGTTGCCATAAGGTTAGGCATAGGTCCAAAGGGGTTTCCTTTAAAATCCATATCAAGTCCCGCAACGATTACTCTTATGCCTCGGTTTGCAAGATCATTACACACCTTTACAATCTCATCGTCAAAAAACTGTGCTTCATCTATACCTACCACATCACAATCATCTGCAAGAATAGGAATATTTGCTGCTGCTGGTACAGGTGTAGATCGTATCTCATTTGAGTCGTGAGAGACTACCATTTCTTCATCATAGCGCACGTCTACCGCAGGTTTAAAGATTTCTACTTTTTGTTTTGCAAACTGCGCGCGCTTGAGCCTACGGATGAGTTCTTCAGTTTTACCAGAGAACATCGACCCACAAATGACTTCTATCCAGCCAAATTGCTCTTTATGATTTACTGTATTTTCGAGAAACATTTTGTACTTTTCTACACCAAAACGAATTTAATTTCGTTTTATCAATCCCAATGATTAGGAGTAGGTAAATGTATCAAAATTACGTCGAAACCGACCCCACATATCTCAAAGTTATGAAGAAATCCATCAAGGCAGACCTTGTAAGCCTAGCACACAAAATATTACAACTACGTGATACAGCAGATTATACTAAGCTAGCAGCTACCTCTAGAGAACTACACGAAAAATTAACCGTACTGGCCTATGCAGAAAAGCTAGAAAAAACAGGTGTACCCACAATAGGTCTCAAAGATGTAGAAGATAATCTTGAGGCAGTAACTTCTATCGAGACCGTAAAGCAAGACCTATTTTCTGAACCTACAGAAAGTGAGCAGGCAAAAGGAACAACAGATCACCACAGACCTGATGGTACAGAGTACAATGATGAAGATCCAGTACACGAGCCCGTTATAGAAAAAATAAAAGATATGTGGCCAGAAATGGCACCAGAAGCGGCAGATATTGATAAGGTGATAGACTCCATCATCCCGCAAGAACCTGCTGTAGGTAAAAATGACAGCTTTACAATAGGCTCTGAGTATGGTCAAACACCCATATTTGAACCAAAAGAAACAACAACCGAGACTCCCAAAGAAGAAGAAAAACCTAAGAACCTTAATGATCGCTTAAAGACAGGGCTTAAAATAGGGCTTAATGATAAACTCTCTTTTATAAAACACCTCTTTGCCGGAAGTACGTCTGACTACAACCGCGTGTTAAGCCAGCTAGAGACATTTGCTTCTGCTAGCGAGGCGAGAAACTTTATTACCCAGATGGTAAAGCCAGACTATAATAACTGGGAAGGTAAAGAAATACAAGAGGAGCGATTTATGGAGGTCGTTGAAAGTCGATACGCGTAATTTATTCAAGACTGCTTTGTCTATAACTGTTTTAAATAAAAAATCTGCTTCCACTTTTGTGGAAAGTGCAATTTTCAATAATAACTTTCTGCTGTTTCTTATATTAAAATTAAGAAAGACCAAAACTGACAGAATAATTGTTTCAGAAAATCACTTACAATTAATTCTTTCTAATAAAACAATTTTAAAAAAAGATTTTAAGAGCATAAACTTCATAAGTTATGATGGACTAAAAGAGCAAATAATAGTTTCAACTCAAAGTGGTGTTTTTAAAAAATCGTTAAAAGCTTTTAGGATTACTTACGAAGAAGGCAAAGAGCTTAAATCTCAGTTGCTTAAATTCAATTCTAACCTTAATAACACCAACTTATGAAAACACAACGCATCATTTACTGGATTGCTACCATAGGTATTTGTGCCATTATGTTATACTCTGCACAAATGTATTTTAGAAACACAGCGATGGTTGAAGGTTTTTTTGAATCTTTAAACTACCCCACATACATTGTTATACCGCTAGCCATATTAAAAATTGCAGGTGTTGCAATGGTACTCTGGCGAGGTATTCCCTGGCTTACAGAATGGGCATATGCTGGTATTTTTATGGATGTTGTGCTCGCTGTAGCGGCACATTATAATGCAGACCAGGATATTACTCTCACACTTGTTACAACGGTTCTCGTACTTGCATCATATTTTTTTGGTAAAGAGGTACGACCTATGTATCGCTAGATTTACAGCTACAAACTGTCATTAATCACTAACTTTGCGGTATGTCAAAACTTTATCTCGTACCCACACCCATAGGTAATCTTGAAGATATGACCTTCCGTGCCATACGCATACTTAAGGAGGTAGATCTTATTCTTGCAGAAGATACACGCACTAGCGGTAAACTACTCAAGTACTATGAGATAGACACCCAGATGATGAGTCACCATATGCATAATGAGCATAAAACGGTAGATGCTATTGTAAAGCGCATTGCTGCCGGGGAGACCATAGCTTGTATAAGTGACGCGGGTACACCAGCCATTTCTGATCCTGGTTTTTTACTTACGCGTGCTTGTGTAGAGGCAGGTATAGAGGTAGACTGTTTACCAGGTGCAACGGCATTTGTACCTGCACTTGTAAATAGTGGCTTCCCTAATGATAAGTTTGTTTTTGAAGGCTTTCTCCCTGTAAAAAAGGGTCGCCAGACTCGTTTTCTTGCACTTAAAGAAGAGACACGCACGATGATTATTTATGAGTCGCCTCACAAGCTAGTAAAGACCTTAGGCCACTTTGTAGAATACTTTGGAGAAGATAGACCTGTATCAGTATCTAGAGAGATTACAAAACTACACGAAGAAACCGTGAGAGGTACCGCAGCAGAGGTACTAGCACATTATACAAACAAACCTCCTAAGGGTGAGATTGTCATCATAGTAGGTGGCAAAAGCAAGTAGTTAAATGGTTTTTTTTACGCTTTCGCGAAAGCGTAATCTTAAAAATTATAAGTCGCCGCAAGTATTAAATTTCTTCCCGCAGCAGCTATTCCAGAAGAATACGTACGGTAACGCTGGTCTGTAATATTCTCAAGATTTGCTGTAAAAGACCAACTATCTGAAAGTACATATCTACTAGCAATACTCAAGTCATACCAGCTAGGTGAAAAGGGATTACCATCTCCGTCTAGTGCATAAAGGTGTGAGTTACTTTGCTGGCTAGGAGCAAGCTCATCAAAATCAAACTTACCGCTATATGCCACAGAGGCATCAAGTGTCCACTTATCTTTTGCCCAGATTAAATGCCCATTTCCAAAGAGTGGTGCCACGTGTCTAAAAGGCACATAACTCCCATCTTCTTGCTCTACACCACTCGTGTAATTAAACTGGCTTGTGAGTTTTAAATGCTTTGTGAGGTTTGCATTTGCCCCTATCTCCACACCATATACCTCTGCCTTAGACGCGTTTTGAATAGCTTGTACATTACTAGTTTCACCTTGATACTCTATTTCTGTAGCACCATTAAGATTAAAATCGCGACGCACCAGCGCGTTCTCCAGCAGTGTATAATACCCGTTTACATCAAACTCTAGTACGTTAGAAAAATTAAGACTCACGCCCAGCTCTCCATTATAGGCATATTCAGATTTAAGATCAGGGTTAGGCACAACAACAGAACCTGGCTCGCTATCAAAAATTTTACCCACGTCATCTATATTAGGTGCTCTAAAAGCTGTACCTACATTTGCCTTAACACTTACTTTTTTTGACACCTCGTGAGTCACTCCAAAACTTCCAGTGAGATTACCCGTACTCAAGTCTGCGTTTTGAAAAGGAAATGCAAAAAACTCATTATTATCAGAAAAGTCTGCTGCTAGTAAGATATGATTATAACGTAATCCCGTTTGTAAATGTGTCTTATCAGAAAGCTCTATTTGTGCACTGGCATAAGCTGCTAGCGATTGCCAGGTAGAGCCATCTGGATATCTCGAGGCTGTGTTTGCAATGTCACCCGTAGTTATGTCTGTTACTTGACCATCTGAGTGTACTTTGTTATGTATATACTCAAGGCCATAAAATATTTTGTTTCTCTTAGTCTCAAGCTTCTTAACAAAATCTAAACCTACAGATATTGCATCTACACTCTCATCTGTCTCAAAGAAGTCTGTCGCGTTAAAATCCCGGTCATTTCTACTTTCTTTAGAATTCTGGTAAGTAAAGGTACCTATCACTCTATCGTAGTACTGACCATTACCTTCTTTATTAACCTGGAGGTTAGTCATAAACCACTTTTGTGGACCATAAAACCACTCTGCCGATCTAAATTCGCCATCACGTTTTCTCGTTAATCTATCATAACGATCATAATCTGATGTGGCTGCATAAATCACCCCAAGGTTAAAATCCCACTTTTCATTAGGTGTATATCTCACTTTTTGCATTAGATTAAGTGAGTTAAAAGCAGAGCCTACTTGTACCAGTGGGTCATCATTTGTGACAGCTACATCTACCCCATCTATAGTCTGCACATATTCAGAACGTAGGTAATCATCTGGGCCGTGCTTCCCTTGTCGCTGGTTATCATAATCTGAATAACTAGCACTTGTGAGGAAAGACCACTGCCTCTTACCCAGTGTGATATCAAAGTGACCCGTCTTCTCATTATTGGCCGTATTTACTCTAGCCACAGCTGTACCTGTTACCGTAAGGCTGTCTGAAAATGATAGTTTGGGCTGTTTTGTATAAAAATTCATCACTCCACCTACAGCGTCACTACCATAAATTACCGAACCTGGACCTAGTAATACTTCTGTGCGGTTTATAATAAAAGGATCAATAGATATCACGTTTTGCACGTTTCCACCTCTAAATATGGCCGTGTTAAATCTCACACCGTCTAATGTGATAAGTAGCCTATTTGTAGAGAATCCTCGTATGAGTGGACTACCTCCACCCTGCTGACTTTTTTGAACAAAAACAGACCCACTTGTCTCTAGTAAATCTGCCGCTGTTTGCGGGTTTGCTCTTATAATATCCTTTGAGGTGAGACCTACTATTTTCTGAGGTACATTCTTTCGGCTTTGTGCAAATTTGCTAGCAGAGAGCACAATTTCTGTAAGCTGGTTATCCTTTTGTTTGAGAAAAATTCGGTTTGAAAATGCTGCTATTTGTGCTTTTGTATACTGAGCGTCCTTATGTGCGACTTCTTGAAAATAAAGGGTTTCCGCTTTCGCGAAAGCGGTCACATCTGCCTTACCATCAAAATCTGTGAGTGCACTTTTACTCTTGTCATTATTAAAGATAGCAACCCCTATTATAGGCTCACGCGTGTCTACATCTAGTACTGTAATGACCTGAGAGTAAGAAGTAAAAGACAGCAGCAGAAATAGGGATAAAAGTATGCGCATTTAGCTAAAAATTGAGTTAAGCACCGCTAGTGAGCGAGGTTTCTTAAAACCTTGCAAATGTAACTCATAATACTGTAACAGTATATTGAGAAAGGAGGTGCGTTGTTTTTGGTTTAGTTTGATTTGTGTAAGTGCATCAAAATTTATGCCTAAGAACCTTTTTAACAACTCAATTTCTTCTCCAGATCTACTATACAAGGTGCGCTCTGAAGACTCAAAATAACCATCTAGCAAATTAAAATATATGTGATGTGCCTCACTATCATCTGGATAGAAGCCTAGATAACCGCTTAACTTCACTAAAAATAATAGATGAAAATTTGCAATATCACTATGTAAATCTAGCCATAAGCTTGAGGCAACCAGAAACTCAAATAATGGAGCATTTTCTTCTTCCTCTTGCACAGAAGATCGCAGCATATCTGATATAAAAAAAACAATAGCACTCTTTGCAACCTGCGTGTGCAGACTCGTATAATGAGTAATGACTTTTGCTTCTCTTATACTCTCGAGGGTTCCCTTGTCTTTATGGTTTGCTTCTATCTCCAGATGGGTGAGCGGCTGAAACATCGCTACACGTAGCTTTCCTTTTTTGGATTTAAGAATGTTTCGCAGTAGATAAGACTTGACACCGCTGCTTTTTGTAAAAGCCTTTACAATAAGATCTGCCTCACCATACTTGAGCGCAGAGAATACAATAGCTTCTGTTTTTACTAGCATTATCGTATGATCATCACTTTTTCTATGGTAGTCTCTTGCATTTCTTCTGGAGGGCCGGTAATGAGTAATAAGTATACCCCAGAAGCAACCTTATGACGGCCAAAGGCTGTTGTATCCCACTCTATGCTGCCACCTGTGGTATTTTCTTCATAAACGAGGTTACCTACTAGGTCTGTAATTTTTACATTAGTACGAGCGGTAAGTCCTTCTATACGCACGTTACCATTAAAGCCTGGTCTCACTGGGTTAGGATATATAAGTACATTCTCCAGGTTATCTGCAGGAGCGGTTGAAGTACCATCAAAAGATACCATACCTCTTACGGTACCAAAGTAAACGCTACCCGTCTCTGGATCTATCGCAACAGATTGTACCGTGTTAGACGGCAGTGGTGAGTTATCTGTAGTGAAGTGAAAAATGGTTTCTTGACCATTAGGACTCACGTAAAACACACCAGAGTCTGCAGTGGCTAGCCATTTATTATTTGCTCCATCTACAATGATATCTGTTATCACTTGGTCATTAAGCAATTCTTGAGCTAGACCATCCTCTAAAAATATAATTGCATTTGCGCTTATCTGAGGGTTTTCAAAAATTTGTGATGGGCCAAATAGTACTCTAAGACCTAATCGTGTTCCAATCCACAAAGCCCCGTTTCTATCTATTGCTAGCGAGCGTATATCATCTATAGGTAAATTTGCTGCTCCATCTTCTCCTGCAAGTCTTGCAAACTCATTAGTAGCGGGATTATAAGCAATCACACCTCTGGTATCTGTACCAAAAAACACAACACCATCAAGACCTATTGCAAGGGCATCAAGATTTGCATCACTTCCGGCGAGAATCTCCTCTGTATTAAAAGAAGAAAACTGTCCCGCTGGACTTACCCTATGCAAGCCTAAAGGTGATCTTGCATTAGTCACCCAGAAATTACCCTCAGCATCAAACGCTCCTCCGTTTACACGTACATCATCTGTAGTTGATGAAACAGGAGATAGCGAACTATTATTTTCATCATATAAAATACTAGGCGTTGCATCTAGTACCTCAACTAGACCTCCATTAAAAGAACTTGCATACAGCTGTGTTGGGTCTAAGGGGTTTACAGCGACGTGCACAAAATTTGTCGCCCCAAAAAGATCTCCAGGGTTTATAAAACTCCACCCTAAACCCTCTTCATATCTACTTATTCCCTGTGTTTTGAGCGGGAAAGGATTATAAGAGACATCAAAATCTCCAAAAACAGACCACACGTTTCCAGCACTTGCTGCTACATCAAAATGTTCATTTTCTAGCGGACCATTAGGAAGTAGCCTTGCTACATCAGAAATATTATTACTAGAAAATCGCGCCACACCAGAACCCAGTGTCCCAACAAAGATTTCTCCTTGAAGTGTCAATGTAGTAGTATATCTTGTTGTAAAACCTTCTATCGCACCATAGGTTTGAGCTAGATTTTGATTTTCATCATAAAGTAAGACGGTAGCATTATATGTTACAGATAAGAAATCTTCATTAGGTCTAATGTCTATTACCGTCTCTGGGTATGATTCAAAAATGTTATAATCTAACCCATTTTGAGAGATAAGAATCTGGTTATCTTCTTGTAAGTAAAGGTCATCATTAAAACTTACGATCTCTTGATATGATCCAGTGCGTATAGTCTCCCAGTTATCAAAATCTATAATATTATCATTTGCAACAAGTGCCCTACGTAAACCTCCGTCACTAGACGCTGCATAGATGTATGGCTCTTGTATGGCTACACTACCTATATCTAGTAAGCCACCGCCGTTACCTATAAAATAAGAATCGTCAAACTCTAACTGGTTGAGTTCAAATAAAGAAATACCAAAGCCTGATGATATATAAACAAAGCCATTATACTCTTCAAAATGATTAATGCGCTTACGGTCTGGTGGGATAGCAGGTTTATTAAAAATATCTACCACTGTAAGAACATCTGTGCTATTACCTACTACAACATCTATAACACCATTTTCATACCCTATAAAAAGTGTGTCAAAATTTTCACTATAATAAATAGCAGATATTACATTACCAGAAAGACCATTTACGGTGGTTCTAGTCTCTATAGTCTCATCAAGTGTGTCATATATAAAAACAGCATTTTCTGAAGCCACGTATACTCTATCATTACCAGAGGTCATATCAGACACTCGGTTATAAGAGTAATGTGCTGTCCAGTTTTCTGAAAAGTCTTGCGACATCACTGTAAATGATGTGAGAAGAATCAATAAGAAAAAACGCGTCTTCACTACCGGTAACTGTTTATTTGTATAAAACGACCAAATGTACAATTATTGCTTTGAGCACAGAAATGGAGCTAGGTTATGCATAAGATAGTTAGGTTTCCTGATTACGCTTTCGCGAAAGCGTACTACTACCCATAAAAAAATCAGACAGCCTGAGCTGTCTGATTGTAATACTATATTATATGTGTGACTTATTATACTACTCCTTGAGCTAGCATAGCATCGGCCACCTTTACAAATCCGGCAACGTTTGCTCCTTTTACGTAGTCTACATAACCGTCTTCATCTTTTCCATACTCTACACACGCTTCGTGTATGTCTAGCATAATCTTGTGAAGTTTTTGATCTACCTCTTCTGCAGTCCAGTTAAAACGCAAACTGTTTTGAGACATTTCTAGTCCAGATGTCGCAACACCTCCTGCGTTTGATGCTTTTCCAGGTGAAAAAAGAATTTTTGCATTATGGAAAACTTCTATAGCTTCTGGCGTACAAGGCATATTTGCACCTTCGGCAACGCATATACATCCGTTATCTACTAGTGTTTTTGCCTCATCTCCATTAAGTTCATTTTGTGTAGCACAAGGAAGTGCAACATCTACCTTAGTAGACCAAGGTCTTTGTCCCTCGTGATACTCTGCGCTTGTGTATGTATCTACATACTCGCTTATACGACCACGTTTTACATTTTTAAGATCCATAATAAACGTAAGCTTATCTACATCTATACCATCTTTATCATAAATGTAACCTCCAGAGTCTGACATAGTCACTACTTTACCTCCTAGTTGAGTAACTTTCTCTGTAGCATATTGAGCAACGTTTCCAGATCCAGAAACTGCTACTGCTTTACCTTCAAAAGTTTCACCTTTAGTCTTAAGCATACTTTGTGCAAAGTATACATCACCATAACCGGTTGCTTCTGGACGCATTAATGAACCTCCATAAGTAAGACCTTTACCTGTAAGTACTCCTGTAAACTCATTACGAAGTCTCTTGTACTGTCCAAACATATATCCTATCTCACGACCGCCTACTCCTATATCTCCAGCAGGTACGTCTGTGTTAGGACCTATGTGACGAGCTAGCTCGCTCATAAAGCTCTGGCAAAAACGCATTACCTCTGCATCAGACTTTCCTTTTGGGTTAAAGTCAGATCCTCCTTTGCCACCACCCATAGGTAATGTAGTAAGACTGTTTTTAAACACTTGCTCAAACCCTAAAAATTTAAGAATACTCAAGTTTACAGAAGGGTGAAAACGAAGTCCTCCTTTATATGGTCCTATAGCGCTGTTAAACTCTACACGGTATCCTCTATTTACTTGAATCTCTCCAGAATCATCTGTCCAAGGCACTCTAAACATAATAGTGCGCTCTGGCTCAACCATACGCTCTAAGAGTTTCTTACCCTGGTATTTTGGATTTTTTTCTATAAAAGGAATTACAGTTTCTGCCACCTCGTGGACTGCCTGCATAAATTCTGGTTCATTTGGGTTGCTCTGAGCAACATAATCGACAAATTTTTTAATGCTGTCTGACATAAAAGGTATCTATTATGACAATGCTTTAAACATTGTTCTGTTAGAGCTACAAATATACATTATCCTTGATTTTTAGCGTGTTTTTTTTAGAATATCATAATTAAATATACTATTGTAAGATTACACTTACGTTAAATATCATTTTAACTCAAAAAACCCGATGTTTGACATATTTTTATATATTTGCTCACCTAATTACCTACTTATGAGAGCCAAGTACCTACTACTGGCATTATTATTAATGGTGATCACACAGCAGGGCTTAAATGCTCAGTTTGGGTTTTCACACGAACTTGGCGTTATAGCCGGTCCAGTTGCGTTTCAATCTGATTATGGAGAGCGTAGTAATGTTGAGACCAACCTTGGTAATGTAGGCTTTGGTGTGGGGATAGTGCACTACCTAAACTTTGCCTATCAAGCAGACTGTAACTGTTACTCAAAGTACACCTACTTTAATGATCACTTTAAGGTACGAAACGAGATAGATTTCCATATAACAAACTTAGACAACTTTGGCCCAGAGGCGAGTGATAATGATTTTGGGGGTCTGCGATTACGCGCACATAAAGGGAGAACTCAAGTACTAGAGATAGGTTCACAACTAGAATACTTCCCTATGAGCATACGTGACTTCTCTGCAGGAGCCTATAAGTTTGCTCCGTATGTAAGTGTAGGAGCTCACTTTGTTTCCTTTAATCCTAGTGCTACAACCTCACTACGCGAGGATGGTAATATCTTTGGACAAGTACTCAATCCTTTTACAACAGACCCTACAGATACGGGACCTGCTATTATAGAAGGTTTTAATGTAGGTGAAGGACAGATGGGTACAGGTATTGACACCCGTGTGGGTGATACTTGGGCAATCACTTGGAGTGTAGGTACTCGTTATAAATTAGGTATTCTAAGTGATCTTAATATAGATTTGAGATGGCACTACTACACTTCAAACTGGGTAGATGGACTTAATCCAGACCCAAGACCTGTAAACAGAGTAAATGACTGGATATTCTGGATGAATGTAGGGTATATCTATTACCTAGATTAAAATACTGATAAGGTTGAGAGTTACGCTTTCGCTAAAGCGGAATACTACTCAAGAGCCTGCTCAAGATCTTCTATTAAATCATCTACATCTTCTATCCCCACACTTAGTCGTATTAAAGAATCTGTTAAACCTATTTTAAGCCTATCTTTTTTAGGTATTGCAGCGTGCGTCATTGTAGCTGGGTGACCGGCTAGACTCTCAACCCCTCCTAGACTTTCGGCGAGGGTAAAGATTTTTAAATTTTTTATAACCTTGAGTGCATCTTCTGTACTATCTCCATATGTGGAAAATGATAACATCCCCCCAAAATCTTTCATTTGTCTCTTAGCAATATGGTGGCTAGGGTGGTCTTCAAAACCTGGCCAGTACACCTTTTCAACTTTAGAATGATTTTTAAGATAATGGGCAATTGCACGCCCGTTATGACAATGTCTTTCCATACGCACGTGCAATGTTTTTATACCGCGCAGCGCGAGAAAAGCATCTTGAGGACCGCATATAGCGCCAGACGCATTTTGTATAAAATAAAGCCTTTCTGCTAGCGTCTTTTCATTTACAATGAGCGCTCCCATTACTAGATCACTATGACCGCCTAAGTATTTTGTAGCACTATGCATCACAATATGCGCCCCAAGATCTAGAGGGTTTTGCAGGTAAGGTGTCGCAAAGGTATTATCTACAGCAAGGAGTATGTTATTTTGATTTGCAAGTTTGGCCACGGCTTGTATGTCAAAAATGTTCATCATCGGGTTTGTAGGAGACTCCATCCAGATCATCTTTGTATTATTTGTGATTTGAGTTTCGATATTTTTAATATCACTCATATCTACAAAATGGAAGGTAATACCGTAACCTTCATAAACCTTAGTAAATAAACGAAAAGAACCACCATAGATATCGTTTGTTGTGATAACCTCATCACCAGGCTTAAGTAGTTTCATTACCGCATCTATTGCGGCCATACCAGAGGCAAATGCCATTCCAAATGCTCCATTTTCTATACTTGCAAGAGATTGCTCAAGTGCGTGACGTGTAGGGTTTGCAGATCTACTGTAGGCATATCCCTTATGATCACCCGGTGACTGTTGAGCATAAGTAGATGTCTGATAAATGGGTTGCATCACAGATCCATAAGCTGCATCTGGCTTCTGGTTACCGTGTATGGTTTTAGTATTAAATTTCATAGAGAGATTTTCATATAACAAAGCTACTTAACTCAAGTAGGAAGATAAAGTGCAGTGCACAACAAATAATTAAGGAATAGCCAACTATTTAACATACTAACGTTTGTTATTAAGCCTTTTGTAAGATTTTATTCACAATACTCTCCAATTTAATGACCATTTAACGAAAAAAAATAAATTAACCTTCATTAAAAAAGCCCTGTTAGCACAAATAACTTATATTTAACACATTGATAACCTTAAACAATATTAATATGAAAAAAATTACTTTTATGTGTGCACTACTAGTAAGTGCACTTTCTTTTGGTCAAGACTATGTCATTGACGCGGCAGCAACAGATGTACCTGTAGATTTAGATGGTACAGGAACAAGTACAGCAGACTGTGCTACAGCTCCAAACCTAGTAATTGCTACAGTGGCAGCAGAAGATGATTACACCATCGGAACTGATATGGCAGCCATTACTGGTGTAACTATAGACTTAACACACACTTGGTCAAGTGACCTCGACATTTTCTTAGTTTCACCTGCTGGAACTGAATTAGAGCTATCTTCAGATAATGGAGGAAGTGCAGATGATACTTATGCTATGACACTATTTACAGATGGTGGAGAAGACATCACAACTGCTACTACTCCATATAGTGCAGGACCATACGCTCCAGAAGGAGGAACATTTGCAGCTGCTTTTGAGGGTGAGACTACAGCGGGAGACTGGTCATTAAAAGTATGTGATGATGCTGGAGGTGACACAGGTACAATAGCTGGTTTTTCTTTAGAAATTACAGTTCCTGAGGCTTTAAGTACAGGAGAAAACAATGTAGACGGATTCTCAATGTTTCCTAACCCAGCTTCAAACGTGTTAAACGTTACTGCAGCTTCTACTATATCTAGTATTAAAGTATACAACCTTGTAGGTCAAGTAGTAGTAAACCAGAGAGTAAATGCTCTTTCTGATGCTATTGATGTATCTAACCTTAAAACTGGAGCTTACTTAGTACAAGTAACTGCGGAAGGTCAAACAGGAACTTACAAGTTTATCAAACAATAAGCTTTACAGTTTAAACTTTTTAAAAGGCTACTCATAATTATGAGTAGCCTTTTTTTATTGCAGCCTTAACCCTACATTTATCTAATGAAAAAAATACTGGCTCCCCTCCTACTTACTATACTATCTATCTCTATCGTGAGCTGTGAGAAAGAAGTTGTTTACGAAACTAATAGCGCACGTTATAACACTAGCGACATAGCTTTATGTGCAACACAACAATGCCCAGACATAGATATTGATATTATTACTTTCTCTTCGCCAGAAACGGTTAAGGACATTGCAAATAAGTGGATTCTTGACAAGACAACTTCCACTTTGTATAATGCTTCTGAAGTGCCAGACCTTACTATAACAGATGCAGTAGACTTATACATAAACGAGTCTCAAATTTCATATCCCGAAACTACTGAGCTCTCTGATGCTCACGAAATACAAATAGAAACAGCGCTCTCTTATGGGACTAATAATTTGCTATCTATTGTGCACTATACCTATCAATTTTCTGGTGGCGCAAGTGGGTATGACAGAGCAAGCTACCTCAACCTAAATCCACAAAATGGAGAGCTATTATCTAAAGAAGCACTATTTACAGAAGATTTTTACGCTTTCGCGAAAGCGTACTTCACAAAAGAGTATCCGCAGCAGGCGTATATCTTTAACAATCCCACGTTTTATGAGAGTCTTAAAGAAGTTGGTTTTACAGAAGTAGGCGTAGTGCTTTATTACATAAATCTAGATGCACTACAGTCTGAAAATATGGTGGTTACTATACCTTGGAAAGAAGCAGAGAGTTACCTTACTTTTTAACGAGTTTTGACAACTGTATAACGCACCCTAAGTGTAAGCCTTCGTGATAATTATTAAACTCCAGAGCTTCTCCGACGTTGGTAAGTGTACCGCCCGTAGTAGATAATGTGTATTCTTTAAAGTCTTTAAAAAGTCCAGCTTCATAATCTTCTTGTAATTCTGCTAGTGTTGTAAACAAGAGTGTATGCATTTGTGCCACCTCTTCTTGAGTAACTAGCCCTTCTGGTTTTGTACCTTTTCTATAGCGATCTATAAAAGCCATATCGAGCTTAGGTTTAAGTCCAGACAGCCCGTATGTAAGAAGTTGCTGTGTAGCGATGCTATGACCTATGTTCCATATAATGTTATTATTAAAACCCTCTGGAATTGTGTTAAGCTCCTCTGTAGTATGATTTTTAATCAAGCGTTCTAAAAGTTGTCTACTTTTAAGACAGATATCAAAGGTATAGGTCATAATGTGTAATTTTTGTCTAAAAATAATTCATTTTGGATGAGTTAGATGGTAATTTTGTAAAGTAATTTAATAAGCCACCATATTTTGAAAAAAATCATACACTTAGCTACTTGCAACACTTGCCAGCGCATTATTTCTGAAATAACCCCATCTAGTGACGTTGTATTACAAGACATTAAAACCGAACCTCTTACAGAAGATCAAGTTGTGGCTATGAAAGAAATGAGCGGTAGTTATGAGTCGCTTTTTAGTAAACGAGCACAACTCTACCGTAAACGTGGTCTTAACGAGCAATCTCTCTCTGAAGAAGATTTTAAAAATCTTATACTTGAACATTATACTTTTTTAAAGCGCCCGGTTATGATTGTAGACAATCAAATTTTTGTAGGTAATAGCAAGAAGGTGGTTGCTGCTGCTGCTGAGGCATTTTCAAAAGCATAAAAATCTATGAGTAAGCGTCATCTCGCATTTCTTGCTGCCTTTGGCGCTAGTTTTATATATGGTGTAAACCACACGCTGGCAAAAGATCTTATGCCCACATACATTGAAGCATATGGTTTTATAATGCTTAGAGTGCTAGGCGCAGCGATACTATTCTGGATTACAAGCTTGTTTTTACCCTCAGAAAAGATTGACCGTAAAGACTGGTGGCGCATTATACTTTGTGCTCTTTTTGGGATGACTATTAATATGCTTATGTTTTTTAAGGGGTTACAGCTGTCTACTCCTATAAACAGTAGTGTGGTCATCACCCTATCTCCAGTTATCCTTCTTATTCTATCTGCTTTATTTTTAAAAGAGAAAATCACTTGGCTCAAAGCGTCTGGTATTGCTATAGGCCTAGTAGGGGCACTTATTCTTATATTATTTGGCGCAAAAACTCAAGCTAATGCGCCCAATATACCTCTAGGTAACACGCTGTTTATAATTAATGCCATTGCCTACTCCGTCTATCTAATTTTAGTAAAACCACTCACGGCCAAATATGCCTCGGTCACACTTATGAAATGGTTTTTCTTAATAGCGGTATTTACAAACGCACCCATTGCCTTACCTCAATTTCTCGAAGTACAGTGGTCTAGTCTACCACCTTCGGTTATAGGTGTAATGCTGTTTGTAGTAATAGGCACCACATACTTAACATACCTATTTAATGTATTTGCCCTGCGACAGCTCAAACCTTCTACGATAGGAGCCTTTATCTATTTACAACCACTCATAGCTACGCTTGTAGCTATTATACTAGGAGCAGACACCCTCACTACTATAAGAGTAGTAGCAGCTTCGCTTATTTTCTTAGGTGTATATTTAAGTACAAAACGAAAAAAAGCAAGTGTCTAATTATACGTGCACATCATATTCAAGTATAAATGATATAGATGATCGTGTATTTATAACACTAGACTGTCAGGACACTTTCTATTTTTCAAAACCATTCTTACACGCGTTTGAAAAGGCAAACCCGCTTATTACATACACCTACCTTCTATTTTCTCTCAATGACAAACCCGTAGCTCTTGCCATAACCCAGGCAATAGATATCTCATTAGATATGGCTTCAGAGAAAGTGCCACTCACCCAGCAACTAGCACGCAGTATACAATGTTACCTAAGCGGAAAGAAAACACATATATTAGTGTGTGGAAATATCTTTCTGAGCGGTGCATATGGTCTTTATGTAAAAACCGGTATAGATAAAAGAAGTGTATATGATACGCTTTCGCGAAAGCTAAAAAAGCTCTCTATACCAAAAAAACCAAGCCTCTTTTTCCTAAAGGACTTTAATGCTACCGAAGATGCATTTGCTAGCATCGCAGAAAAAGAACACTTTCAATCATTTACGGTAGAACCAAATATGAGGCTACGTTTAAGGTGGAAAGACTATGACAGTTATAAAAATGCCTTAAAATCTAAGTATAGAGTAAAGGTTAATAGAGCAGATACATTGAGTAAAAACCTAACTGTACAATCGCTATCTGCATCAGAAATAAGAAGCAATAAAGACAGTTTACAGCTGCTATATAATAACGTAACTAGCAAGGCTGTTTTTAACACCCTAACTATTACTATAGAGACCTATGCATTACTAAAAGATGCTTTTAAAGACCGTATCATTTTTAAAACCTATAGTATAGGTGATTTGCTTGTGGGATTTTCAACCGCTTTTGTTGTAGATAATTTGCTTGATGCACATTTTATAGGACTCAACTACGAGTTTAATAAAACAGATGCCGTCTACCAAAGAATGCTTAACGATTATATAAGACAAGGTCTCTCATTAGGGGTGAAAGAAATCAACTTGGGCAGAACAGCATCTGAAATTAAAAGTACTCTAGGTGCTGTACCAGAACAACTGCGGTGTTATATAAAACACCGTCGTACGGCAACAAATATGTTATTTAAACCTCTTGTGCGTCAAATCGAAATGACAGAATACAAGCAACATACACCGTTTAAAAAATAAACTTTGTGCACTATAAATTAGTTGTACGTTCTTAAACTTTTTGACATTTAAATTCTCCTTCAATATAGCAAATTGTGTTAAAAATTTAACTTTTATTTTAAGTTTTGACTACCAAAAGCAGTATTTAGATACATATATTTACACCAAACAACTTAAAAATCAACTCATTATGAAAACTCAAGAAATTGCAAACAATCTAGTAGAATGGTGTAATAAAGGAGATTATGCAAAGTGCTATCAAGAACTTTACAGCCCAGACATCGTAAGTCTCGAACCATCGTGGGCAGAACACTCAAGATCTGAAGGTATGGAAGCCGTAGGAAAAAAAGGAGAATGGTGGGAAAATACTTTTGAAGTACACAGTACTACTGTAAGTGAGCCTACTGTGGCAGAAAACTGGTTTTCTGTGCGATTTGATATGGATACTACTCATAAGCCTAGCGGGCAACGCAGTACATCTTCAGAAATAGCAGTTTATCAAGTAAAGGATGGAAAAATTGTTCAAGAGCAATTCTTTTATGATATGCCTGGACAATAGCCGTATAATTATAGGAGCAGCATCATACTGCTCCTATAATTTTTTTTATTACTCTCTATCTCTAGGCGCCTGCCCGTGAGATCTCATATCTTCTTTAGTTAAGACTTTATAGTCTGGTGTTTTTGGCGCATTTTCGAGCATAGGCATTAATGCCTCTGGAAGGCCAGTAGTTTTACGTGTGGTAAGATCTATCCAAGCTCCTTGCATACTTCCGCGAGCTAGGTTTCTTCCTTTATAATCATAAAAGTTATGTACAAACTTAAAGAACATACCATCCTCACTAGCTCCTCCTAACTCAAAGGTCACAGTGATAGGTCTACCTTGAAAGGCTTCTTTAAAAAAGAATATTTGCTCGTGAAAAATCACTGGCCCTATGTTATACTCCACCATCTCCTTCTGGCTTAAACCATTCTCTATCATAAAGCCCATACGAGTATGAGACATAAAGTTTACGTAAGCAGAGTTTGCTAGGTGGCGATTTGCATCTATATCACTCCATCGTATATCAAATTCTTTTGTGTACATATATAAATTGTTCTAATTAAATCAAGTTTATGACAATACCGTCTTGTCGTAAAATTACAATAATAGCTTCTTTGAGGTAGTGTAGTTTTCGATAAAAATATCTTAATAAGCTTTTACAGAATGACTATATATAGGTATTAGCCTCTCATAATTATGTAATTTTGTGATAGTAGTATGTTGTACTACAAAATGTTAAATATATAAAGCTCCATACCTTAAATGCCCATAGTTTCATCAAATTTTCGCGCAAGCGGACTATTTAAAGATGCTCATTTTTCTACCATTTACTCTGCAAAAATTAGGCGTGTAAAAGGGGTTAAACAGTCTAGAGAGCGTTTTGAACTTCCCGATGGTGACTTTATAGATATAGACTGGACAAATGCTCGAGTTTCAAGAAAAAATCAAAAGGTGGCTGTTCTCTTTCACGGTTTAGAAGGTGATGCACAGCGTCCTTATATGCTAGGCACAGCAAAGTTATTAAGCACAAATGGCTATGATGTTGCCGCTGTAAATTTACGAGGCTGTAGCGGCGTGCAAAATAGACTCTACCGGTCTTACCACAGTGGAGAAACGGGTGACATTGCATTTATTGTAGAAACACTTGTTAAGCGTAAATATGAAAAAATAGGGCTCTACGGTGTGAGCTTGGGAGGTAATGCTGTTTTAAAATACCTAGGAGAGCATACTAATATACCTGCAGAAGTTAAAGTAGCGTCTTGCATAGGTGTACCGGCAGATTTACGTATGTCTCTTGAGCAATTATCAAAAAAAGAAAATGTCATTTATCGCACTTCCTTTTTAGTACACTTACGTGCAAAGTATCGAAAAAAAATGTCTCGCTTTCCTGAGAAAATGAGTAGGCAGTCGTATAAGAAGATTAATAGTTTACAATCTTTTGACGATATATACACCGCGCCCGCTCACGGGTTTGAAGATGCACTAGATTATTATGCAAAAGCAAGTAGCGCTCAGTTTATAAAAAATATTAAAGTCCCTACCCTTATCCTTAATGCAAAAAATGATAGTTTTTTACACGGTGACTGCTACCCTATAGAACAAGCAAAACAGTCTGACATCTTACATTTAGAAATGCCAGATCACGGAGGACACGTGGGCTTTTATATGAAAGGAGAGTATTACTACAATGAGTTACGCACCTTTGACTTTTTTAAAAATTATATTGAGTAAAAAGCTGTTGTTGATTATCTTTAGAAACTTAAACTAAACTGAACTACTATGAAATTTAAAGGAATTATAGCTGCTCTTGCACTTGCAGGACTTATGATAAGCTGCGGAGGCGAAGAGAAAAAAGCCGAAAAACAAACCGTAAAGATAGGCTCAAAAAAGACAACCAAAAAAGATGATGGAAAATCTGTAAATCTTGCACTTGCAGGAAATGACCAGATGAAATATGACAAGAGCGAACTTAAAGTTAAAGCTGGTCAAGAAGTGACTCTTACTTTACGTCATACAGGAAAAATTGATAAAAAAATAATGGGTCACAACTTTGTACTGCTTAAGCCAGGTACATCTATTCCTGAATTTTCGGCAGCGGCGGCAGCAACTGGAGAAGCTGGTGACTGGATTGCAAATGAAGATCAGATCATAGCTCATACTAAGATGATAGGTGGTGGGCAGTCTACTACTGTAACCTTTACCGCACCAGAGGCCGGAACATATGATTTTATATGTAGCTTTCCAGGTCACTCAGGACTTATGAAAGGAAAATTTATTGTAGAGTAATCTACACTATTATAAAATGAAAAGCCCTGTAAACGTATTGTTTACAGGGCTTTTTATTTTTCCACATCAGCTCTTCTAAAAATCTGGGCGCTTGCGATTTGCCTTTTTTTCTGACTGTTCCTTTTTGGCTTTAAGGCGTTTTAGCTTGGCAAGTTTAGATGGAGGTTTTTTCTTTCTCACTTTAGGAACTTGTATGGCAACCTCTAGCAAAGAGAAAAAGCGCTTTATGACATCCTCTTTATTTTTATGCTGGCTACGTGATGCTTGTGAAGCAAGCTGCAGCACCCCTTCCTTAGTGAGTCTGTGAGCGAGCTTATCAGTAAGGCGTACTATTTCTTCTTCTGTAAATGCAAGGGTTTCTGGTAACGACCAGCTCAACTCTATTCTAGAACTTGTTTTATTTGCGTGCTGTCCACCCGGGCCACTGCTTTTTGAAGCCTTAAATGATAATTCTTGTAAGAGCTGTTCTCTATGCACTGTTTTTATTTCTTCGGCAGCGCTCGCTGCAGTAAATGACCTCTGCCCAGTTTTTTTCCCACTTTTTACGCCAGGTAAATGGACGTTTACAAACGGGACAATCTTTTGTGGGGAGGTCTCTCTTTTTCACGTAAGTGTTCTTATTTATATTGTTCTTCTAGATTATCGAGCATTATTTTTGTGATGGCATCTAGGTCAAATTTATGCTCCCAGCCCCAATCCTGGCGCGCAACACTGTCATCTATAGACTCTGGCCACGAGTCTGCAATGGCCTGTCTAAAGTCCGGCTCGTAGCTTATCTCAAAGTTAGGTATTACCTTTTGTATACTTGCTGCAACATCTTCTGGGGCATAACTTACTCCGGCTAGGTTGTATGATGAGCGCACTTTTATATTCTTTTTTGGCGCATCCATAATGCCTATAGTTGCTCTTATAGCATCATCCATATACATCATAGGCAATATTGTTCCTTTATTAAGAAAGCTACGGTACTGGCCGTGTTTAAGAGCTCTATGATAGATGTCTACAGCATAGTCTGTTGTTCCTCCTCCTGGCTCTGTTGTATAACTTATAAGGCCTGGGTAACGTATACTACGTACATCTACGTCATATTTATTATGATAATACTCACACCAGCGCTCTCCTGTCTGTTTTGAAATCCCGTATACAGTAGATGGCTCCATAACGGTAAGTTGTGGCGTATCTTGTGCAGGTGTAGTTTCTCCAAAAACAGCTATACTAGATGGCCAGAACACTTTTTTTACCTTCTTATCTTTTGCTAGGTTAAGTACGTTAAATAAAGAGGTCATATTAAGATGCCAGGCCTTTGCTGGAAAACGCTCTGCAATAGCACTAAGCATTGCTGCCATTAGGTACACGGTATCTACCTTGTACCTAAATATTACATCTTCTACTGCTGCAAGGTCTGTGGCATCTAGTAGTTCAAAATGCCCCTCACCCATTATGTCTTCATTACCCTCGCGTATATCGCTGGCAACTACTTTATCTGCACCAAATCTATTTCTTAAGGTAAGTGTAAGTTCTGTGCCTATCTGGCCGCAGGCTCCTATTATGAGTATTCTTGATTTCATTTGTGTGTGTTTTGAAGTACGCTTTCGCGAAAGCGTAGACAAACTTAGTCATAATTATTGCTCACATATATGCATTTGACCTACTTTTGTTATGTCTTTACGCTATATTTTATGAGATATTTATCTGTTTTATTATTATTTCCTTTTGTTCTTGCTATAAGTGCTTGTGACGAAAAACAAACTCCTCAAGAGGTTACCACCACAGATAAAATAGATGCAAGGGATACTTTATCTATTGCAAAACCTACAAATCTAAAGCCTAAAATAGGACTCACACCACAAGCAAGAGAAGGTGTAGCAAACTGGCCTTTATACAGGGATCTATCTGTAGCGATAGATAGTTTACAGATACCTACACTGGGCGTTTTAAAAAATAAGATTCAAAAATTTGACAACTTATATGAGGCAAAGGCAGAAGCAGAGGAGGCAGAGGTGCAAGTTGCTCCTCAAGAAACATTGTCTAACGCAATACAAGCAAGACTCATTGCCATTGAGACCAAGGTAAAAGTGCTTAAAAATGAAGCTTTTTTAAACAAACCAAACTCAGAAATACTGTCTAAGCAAATAGGAGATTTACATAATGCCTACCAGGATCTCAATTTACAACTCAATGAGGCGTTCAACACAAGCTTTAGAGATTTACTAGAAGAAATAAAACTTGAGAATGAAGAGCCTGATGGTGATGGGGAAGAAAAAGAAATTCTTGAAGATTAATAAATACAGTAAATTATGAAGTTTATAGCTACCCTTTTTGTCCTTATAAGCATTACTACAACTACACTTGCGCAAGATAATGACTCTATTGAGACATCTATCACAACAGCCTTAGATGCGTGGCATCAAGCAGCATCTAACGCAGATTTTGATGCTTATTTTGGTTTGATGACAGATACTGCCATTTTTGTAGGAACAGATGCAACAGAAATTTGGGATGTTGAGGCTTTTAAAAATTACTCAAAACCTCATTTTGATAAAGGTCGTGCTTGGTCATTTAAAGCTATAGATAGAAATGTGTATGTAGAGGAATTAAACCCAAGTATTGCTTGGTTTGATGAACATTTAGAAACACAAATGGGGATATGCAGAGGCTCTGGAGTTCTAAAAAAAGTAAACGGCAACTGGAAGGTGCACCACTATGTCTTATCTATTGCAGTGCCTAATGAAAATGTGTCCGAGCTTACACAAAGTAAAAAAGAATGGGACAGTCTTTATATCAAGAAGATGCGCAAAAAAGACTAATCAAACCACCCGTTTATTGTTAAAACCGCAGTGTTTTAATCCTTTTGTTGATATTTTTTAAGTTTTTTAGCTGTTTTTATAAGTGAATAATTGTGTCGAATACAATTCCTGCATTATATTTATCGCCTAATAAAACTACAATGAAAAAACTACTAGTACTAGGTCTTTGCCTAGTTGCGGGAGTATCTATTGCTCAAATAGGTACATCTGCCCCTTGGATGGAAACTTTTAACAATCCTAACCGAACCACAGAACCCACTTTTCAAGAAATTGTAAATGCTTTTGAACTGTATTGGGAAGACAAAGATGAAACCGTAAAAGGAAGCGGTTACAAACCATTTAAAAGATGGGAATCTTTTCACCAAAATTATCTCAATGATGATGGTACCGTAATGACTCAAAAGCAACTTTGGGACGTATGGCAAGAAGTAAACAGCTCTTCACGAGCGGCACAAACAGATGAGAGCGACTGGGTAAACATAGGCCCTCTTACTCATACTAATACAGGCTCTTGGTCTGCAGGTCAAGGGCGTGTAAACGCGATGGCTGTAGACCCAGCAAACCCTGCTGTTATTTATATAGGTGCTCCAGCTGGAGGTATCTGGAAGTCTACAGACACAGGCGCAACGTGGACACCTCTTACAGACCAACTACCACAAATAGGAGTGTCTGGTATCGCTATTGATCCTACCGATAGTAATATCATATACATTGCCACTGGTGATGATGATGCTGGTGACTCTACAAGTATAGGCGTGATGAAATCTACAGATGGTGGTGTTACTTGGAACACCACAGGTCTTAATGAAGGTAATTCTCCTTTAACAATGAATGAGATTTACTTTGACCCTGCAGACAATAAAACACTATGGCTTGCAACTAGCGATGGTGTTTATAAAACGACAGATAGTGGTCTAACTTGGGAAAACAAAATCACAGGCGACTTTGACGACTTAAAAGTAAAACCAGGAAGCTCTGATGTGCTGTATGCAGCTACTTCAAATAGAGTTTATAGATCTCTAGATGCTGGAGAAACTTGGACAAACATATCTGCTGGAGTCATTACTGGTGCAGCAAGACTCGTACTAGATGTAACCCCAGCAAATCCAGAAGTACTCTATGTATTTAGATCTGATTCAAGTTTTGGTTCTGGATCAATATTTAAATCTACAGATAGTGCAGATAGCTTTATAGAAACTTTTACTGGAGGTCAAGATATTTTCCAGAGTACGCAAGCCTGGTTTGATATGGCGTTTGCCGTTTCAGACACAAATGAAGACGAAATTTACACAGGAATACTCAATGTATGGAAATCTACTAATGGTGGCGCAAACTTCACACAACTTAACGACTGGAGTTCACCAAACCAAGCAGCATATACCCACGCAGATATTCATAACCTACGATTTATAAACGGAACTCTATATTGTGGAAGTGATGGTGGTATTTACACATCTACAGATGGTGGCGCTAGTTTTACAAGCATTACAGATGGTCTAGCAATAGGACAATTTTATAGAATAGATGTTGCTGCTACAGACGCTTCTCTTATTTCTGGAGGATTACAAGATAACGGTGGTTATGCTCGCCTTAACGAGCAATGGCAAAACTATTATGGAGCAGATGGAATGGAGAATGTATTTGATCCAAATGACCCAAACAGAGTTTACGGATTTATACAAGGTGGCGGTGGCCCTTATTTTTCAAATAATGGAGGAGCATCACTCGCAGGAGCTTTTAACGCTCCAGAAAATGGTAACTGGATAACACCTCTAGCCTTTGCAAAAGATAGTAGACTATATGCGGGATATACTAGTCTTTATGAATTAGATTTTTGTTCTAATACTTGGGTACAACGTTCATCGTCTTTTGGTACTCGTATTGATTACCTTGAGACAGACCCAAATGATGAAGAGGTAATGTATGTAGCGGTTGATAATCAACTATACAAAAGTTCTAACAGCGGTGATAATTTTGCTTTTGTGACTAACTTTTCAAATAATATATCTTCACTTGAAGTGAAAAATGGAGATAGCTCAACATTATATATTGTTACAGCTGGAACCTCAGGTAAAGTATATGAAGCAAACATTACAGGCACAGACATTACGGCAACCGAAATTACCGGCTCATTACCTAACATTCCTAAACTAGTTATAAAGCATCAAAACTTACACTCAGAAAACCCACTATATCTTGGTACAGCACTTGGAGTTTGGAGATATGATGATGTTACAAACGACTGGGAGACCTTTGATAATGGATTACCTAATACTGCTGTACGTGACTTAGATATTAATGAGTCTAATGGTATTCTTACGGCAGCTACCTACGGTCGTGGCATCTGGCAAACTAACATAGATACAGAGCCCATAGCCCTAGATATCGCTACGACTTCATTAGCACCTATGGGTAATCAAGCCCTCTCTTGTGAAGAAATCCCTACAGAACTTACTTTTATAAATAGTGGTACAGATGTAGTTACAACTGCTACCATAAATTATCAAGCTGGTGGTATTTCAAATTCAATAGATTGGTCGGGATCACTTGCATCACAAGAGTCTACTACAATTGAGTTGCCAGTGCTAGGACTCTCTACAGGGACATATGAGCTTGTAGCAGAAGTTATATTAAATGGTGATCAAGTAGTAGATAATAATGACTCAAGAACCATTCTAGCCGTAAACGCAGTAGGAGAAGGAGATCTTATTAATGACTTTGAAACAGAAGAAGATGCACTTCTTGTACTTACCGAAAATAGCAATGCAAGTAATTGTGACACTAGTAGCACAACCTGGCAAAGAGGGATCCCTTCGGGCCCAGCTCTTAATCAAGCAGCATCTGGTCAGAATGTATATGCAACTAACTTAGGTGGTGATCACGGTGATAATATCAAAGAATTTTTAACTACTAAATGTTATGACATATCAGCACTAGAAGTACCTCAAATTTCATTTCAGATGGCTTTTGAGCTAGAAAATGATTGGGATATTATGTATATGGAGTATACTACAGATAATGGCGTTACTTGGAATATATTAGGAACAGCAAATGATCCTAACTGGTATAACAGTGATACCTTACCGGGCAACAATTGCTTTAACTGTCCAGGAGCACAGTGGACGGGTGACAACGACACCTCTCTTAACGAGTATAGTTATGACCTTACTGCCTTTGCCGCAGAGACTAGTATGATCTTTAGATTTGTTTTCCACTCAGATCAGAACACGGTGAGAGAAGGTGTATTATTAGACGATTTACAAATAGGTCTTGAGCCACTTGCTATAGATGAGGTTTCTATTTCAGGTCTTAGCATTCACCCAAATCCCTCAAATGGCGTCTTTAACATCAACTGGTCTCAAGGAACTCCGCTTACTATAGAAGTTTATGACATCTTAGGTAAGGTAGTTGTAAAACCTATTACAACCACTGCGGGAGAGACAAACTACCCCTTAGATATGAGTTCATTTGCTACCGGTTTATATTTACTTAAACTCAATACTGGTACAAAGCAAATAACCAAAAAGCTGATACGCAACTAACTAATCAAGCCCTCTTAAAAGAGGGCTTTTTGTTTTATTAACTTTGTAACAATCCAAAATTAATAACGTCTTATTCAGATATAATTTCAAACACTCATAACACTATGAAACTTTATAAATCGGCTGCAATTGTAGCCACTTGCGCACTTACTCTAGTAAGTTGTAAAACAGAAGGTCCAAAAGACGAAGCCAAAACAGAAGAAATTCCAGGTATCGTACTTGAAAATATGGATACTTCTGTAACTCCTAATCAAGACTTTTACAACTACGTAAACGGCTCTTGGATGAAAAACACAGAGATACCTGATGATCGTACAAGCTGGGGAGGCTTTTCTGTACTACGTAAATCTACAGATGCAGATGTTCTTGCTATACTTGATGAAGCAGAAAAAAGCGGGAAGTACACTGCAGGCACAGACCAAGCAAAAGCACTAGCAATCTTTAATACAAAGTTGGATACGCTTGCGCGAAACGAAGCCGGATTAAAACCATTACAACCAGCACTAGATGATATTGCCGGTGTTACAAACCTCGCAGAGTTGCAAACCGTACTTGCTACAAACCCTGCAGTATCTTCTCCATTTTTAAGTATAGGTGCTGGAGCAGATCTTAATGATAGCTCAATGAATACTGTTTATCTAGGCGCAAATGGTTTAGGTCTTCTAGACCGTGACTATTACATCTTAGAAGACAGTAAGTCTAAAGAAATACGTGTAGAGTATAAAAAGCATATTTCAAGAATGTTACAAATGCTAGGTGACTCTGAAGTAGATGCCACAGCAGCTGCAGAAAAAATTCTTGAGATGGAGACTGCACTTGCTATACCTAGACTAGATAAAGTAGAAAGCCGTGATGCTCGTAACTTCAATAATCCACGTTCTGTAGAAGAGGCAGATGCAATGCTAACATCTGTAGATCTTAAAAAGATGATCAAAGACTTAGGTATCAAAAAAGAATTTGACACGCTCACGGTAACACAGCTTAAGTATACTGCAGCCTTAGACAAGTTTTTAAACAACACATCTATTGAAGATATAAAAACACTCGTACGCTGGGATACTTTTAATAGTGCTGCCGGTAGACTAAGTACTGATGTTGAAACAGCAAACTGGGAGTTTTATAGTAAATACCTAAGCGGTGCAAAAAAGCAACGCCCAGCAGATGAGCGTGCGCTTGCAACTGTAAACGGTACCGTAGGAGAAGCTTTAGGACAACTATATGTAGATGCAAAGTTTCCGCCAGAGGCAAAAGCAAAGGCAGAAACAATGATTGCAAACGTGATTGATGCTTACAAAAACCGCATCCAGAATTTAGACTGGATGGGAGAAGAGACTAAAGAAAAAGCAATCGAAAAGCTTGATAAATTTACGGTTAAGATTGCATATCCAGACAAGTGGGAAGATTACTCAACAATGGAGGTATCTGCAGATAAGACCTATTTTGAAAATATGACAGCAGTAGGTAAATGGGGTCAACTTAAAAATTATGAAGATATAGGTGAACCTGTAGATAAATCTAAGTGGGGAATGTCACCACAAACGGTTAATGCATACTTCAACCCGCTTAACAATGAGATTGTTTTTCCTGCAGCAATATTACAGCCACCATTTTACAACTACACGGCAGACGAGGCTGTAAATTATGGAGGTATAGGTGCCGTAATAGGTCACGAGATTTCACACGCCTTTGATGATAGTGGAGCACGTTTTGATGCAGATGGAAACTTAAAAAACTGGTGGACAGAGTCAGACCTTGAGGCTTTCACAAAACGTGGTAATGCACTTGCAGAACAATACAGCAATGTAGAAGTACTAGACAGCGTTTTTGTAAACGGTAAGTTTACACTAGGTGAAAACATAGGTGATCTAGGAGGAGTACTAGGAGCTTATGACGGTCTTCAGAAATACTATGCAGAAAATGGACGCCCAGAAAACATAGATGGCTTTACGCCAGAACAACGTTTCTTTATGTCTTGGGCAACCGTGTGGAGAACTAAGAGTCGTGATGAAGCTTTAAGAACACAAATCAAGACAGACCCACACTCTCCAGGTATGGTGCGTGCTGTACAACCTTTACTTAATGTAGATGCTTTTTATGAAGCATTTGATATAAAAGAAGGAGATGCAAATTACCTAGCTCCAGAAGATAGAGTGCGTATTTGGTAATACAAACGCTTTATAAACTTAAAAAACCGTCTCATTAGGGACGGTTTTTTTATGCTTTCGCGAAAGCGTACTTAAACTATTTAATAGTTATAGCAATCTATAAATCAACCTGAAACTCGTAATTCAAAACGGGTTTTACAACTACACTATTTACCTCTTTAAACGTGGCTGTATCCTCGTCTATGTACTCTGGAGGCTCAAGACCTAGCTCTTGTGCTTGCTGTGTATAATATTTCTTTTTTGACGGGTGGCTAGGTGCAACGGCATTTATAATATGACCGAAGGCGTCCTGCTTTATAATAGTCATTAAAATGCCTATACAATCATCTCTATGAATCATATTTACGGGAGCCTTACCATTAGTAAGCCCATTACGACCGGCAAGAAACTTAACAGGGTTTCTACTACCTCCAAAGAGTCCTCCAAAACGTACTACGGTGGTCTTAAAAGCACTGTTATTAAAGAAAATTTGCTCTACATCGTGTAATTGCTTACCAGCATTAGTCTCAGGTCTAGGCGCGATTTTTTCTGTAACTACTCCCTGTGAGTCATCATATACTGAAGTGCTACTTACTAGAATAACTTTTTCTATTTGTGATTTTTCTACTTGATGTAAAAAGTGAGCCATTTTAAGTGCATAATTCGCTCCAGTATTTCTACGCAATCCCGGTGGAATCATTATCATAAGCACATCGGTATCAACAAGCAAGGTGTCTACAAGTCCAGACACACCTGCCTCTGCTAAAACAACTGGGTACGCTGTAATGCCACTTTTTGTAAGTGCTTTTGCCTTCTCTGTATCTGTGACGCTACCTTTTACTTGGTAACCATATAATTTGAGATGTGATGCTAGTGGTTGCCCTAACCAGCCTAATCCTGCAATAGTTATTCTTTTAGTCATATGTGTCCCATTATCACGGGGGTTTTAAAATACTGTACTATTCTTGTACCTGTAGTGTGTCACTTTGTGGAGTGGCAAATGCCAGCTCATTTATGTTAATCGCGCGCTCTATAATAATGGCATCATTTACGACAAAGGGTTTAGGCATCATCGTTTCTGGTCTGGCAGATACTGTGAATTTTGAATTTTCTAATAAGTCAAAAGAGTATTCTCTAAAACTTATTTTTGGATCTACTCCGGCAGGCACCACAAAACTAAATTCAAGCTCCTCATCTGCTCCCATATAATAACTTAGTAGAGCGTTACTCCATCTCTTCTTATATAAAGATGCCGTGCTATCTGGCTTGTATTCTTTTTTATTATATGATAGCATTTTAAACGGCGTATTCTTATCTGCAAAGAGGCGTATTCTATTAATACGTCGCTGTGGTCTTATGCTCAACGTTACCTCTCTATTTCCATCTACAACCTCATCTTTTTCTTTGATAATGATAGTTTCTTCAAGGTCTATAACAGCTGTTTCCTTTGCATAGCTAAAGGAGGTATTATACTTGCTTCCAGAAGCATTTGTGATATACTCACTGGCAGCTTTGGGGTTAGACCCTAAATATCCCTCTACCCAACTATCTATATAATCATCATAGGTGACCCAGTAAGCATTACTATCACTATCATTGTGGTAATATAATAAGCTATTAGGCTTTTGCCTCTCTTCTGTATAATCAGACTTTGCGTGTGCTACTCCTAAAAATACAAACGTAAGTATTAAACCTATATAACCTAAAAAGCGCTTACTCTTGTAATAGCCTATTACGGGTAATGATAAACCAAATACTAGCACTGTAAAAAGTATAGAAATCCAGTATGCAGATGGTCCTAAGCCCACAGGAAAAAACTGGACTAATGGCGAAAACACAAATAATGCTGGCGCTACCAGTAAAAGCATTAATATAACGCTTGGTTTCTTTTGCTTAATCATTACAAAAAAGGCAACAAGACCAAATAATAATGGAATAATAAAGTAGCCAGCCCCTTTGAGATATATAGCAACCATTATATTTATAATAACCCATAAAGCAAGTGGGGCTACATAAGTACTTACTGTATGTTCTAGTTTACATAAACGACTATATACGCCGAAGCTAAACGCTAGTGACATCATCACAAAAGCAATCGTATACCAGTGACCATTATAAATAAATACTGGCAACATATCATTATACTGAGGGTATAATGATGGCATTAACCACACAAATATTTGTAGAAGTAGTAAAGCACATCCTAGGGAAATAAAAAGTGCTAAAAAACCTCGCCCTACAGGACCTCCCCTTAACTTTTTATCTCTAAAACCTTTAATTAATAAAAGTATGAACACTACCAAGGCAATAATAGCCATAGGTAATACCCAAGCAAACGGATATGAAACAAAAGTAAGTAGTGGTGTGTCAAAATATACCCTATCCTCACTAGATTTAATGCTAGATAAATCTACTTGAGCAAAGTGCTTGATAAGCGGCAATAAGTACTGTCCTTGATGCTCAAGTGTGCGCGGGTCAAGATTATCTACAGTATCATTTACCGTATGATAATTATAATGACTGTCTATAAACGCAAAGAAAAAGCCTGGTATATCACCATCTTCACGGAGCACTGTAGAGTCTGTATCATTAGGTAGCATTTTATATATACTATACATTAATGATGTAGCCACGGGGTACTCAAGTCCAGCCTTCTCAAACTCTTTAATAAGATTTTCATTACCCCCATTAGTCTCCACAATCATATTAGAAGGTCCAGAAGAGCCTCTAGCTTCAAAGTTTAAGGCAATACCCACATCTTTTGCCCAAGGGTGTTCTTTTACAAATAACGTAGCACCGTCTAGACCTAACTCTTCAGAGTCTGTAAATAGCACGATAATATCATTTTCTGGCTCAACTCCAGCTGCTAGATAGGCTCTTAAACTTTCTAACACAGTCACCACTCCAGACCCCGCATCGCTCGCCCCGTGAGACTTACTATGTGGAGCACTATCATAATGCGACATTAATAATACTGCCTTACCCGTGCCGGTTCCTTTATAACGTGCCACTATGTTTTTTGGCTTTACTAAGGTACTTGATCCCCACCAAGAGTCTAGTACATATCCCTCTTGCACAGAAGGCTCAAGACCTAGTTTCTTAAGCTCATCTATAATATACCCACGCACTTCTGCGTGTGCAGGTGACCCTACATAGTGAGGTTTTTGAGAGATTACTTTGAGTTGGCTCATTGCACGTTCTGTAGAGAACTCAGTGAGTGGTACATCTCCAGAAGATGCCGTCTCTGGTAAAAGCGATTTAAAGCTTAACCACACAAGAAAGAGGAGTACAAATAATGAGAAGAAATGTTTAAGGCGCTTCATTTGTTATTGGTTTGGTGCTTGTAAAATACAAATTTATAGGTTTGGAGTACGCTTTCGCGAAAGCGTAACACAACTTATTAAATATAAATGACTAACTTTAAGACAACAAAATCAGATGGTTATGGCAATTAAAAGTTTTATGGGTAAACGTGCAAAAGAAGTAAAAAGCACTGCAACAGATATAAAAGTAAGCGATTATATGAGCCGAAAACTCATTACCTTCTCTCCTGATCAATCTGTTCTTGAGGTGATGAATAGTCTTATAAAGCATAAAATATCTGGTGGTCCCGTGGTAAATGAACAAAATGAACTACTAGGGATAATTTCTGAGGGCGACTGTATGAAACAAATCTCAGAGAGTAGATATTATAATATGCCTATGGATAATATGAAAGTGAGCAATCATATGGTGTCTAGTGTAGATACTATAGATGGTAATATGAATGTTTTTGATGCGGCAAATAAATTTCTGGAATCAAAACATAGACGCTTCCCTATAGTAGAAAATGGTAAACTAGTAGGCCAGATAAGCCAGAAAGATGTCCTTAAAGCGGCTCTAGAGCTTAATGGTCAGACTTGGAAATAGATTACACTGATTTTTCAAACCAAGCTAGCTCTATATTTTCTGGCTCGTAGATAAAATTATCTTTGCGCTCTAGTCCTATTTTCTCTAGTACGCGGCAAGAAGCACCGTTTTCCAGCTCTGCCATACCGCACAGTTTTTTGCCAGCGAAGTTTTCAAAAAAGTAATCTCTAGCGGCGATAGATGACTCTGTTGCATAACCCTTACCCCAGTATTGTGGCATAAAGCGATAACCTATGTCATAAAAATCTGTATGACCGTTCATCTCGTTTTCAAAATTCATTTTTAAGCCGGTCCACCCTATCCAGTCACCTGTAGATTTTTCGATGGCTGCCCAGCGGCCTATGCCATAAGTTTCATACTGCATACGGATGTAATCTACATATGCCCTTGCTTTACCCATACAACTTATAGTCTTATTGCCTAGATATTTATGTACCAAGGGATCACTATCCAAGCGATACATATCTCCTGTATCCTCTATGACAATCTCCCTAAGGATTAGGTTTTTAGTTTCGGCGTAGATTTTCATATTAATTGTTTCTTTTTACGAGTGCGTAAAAGTAACCATCTAGCGGTAAATATCCTTGGTCATATATAAAGTAATATATAGTACCCGCTTTAGTCGTGTAAATGCTTGTAAAATAATTAAAGTCAAAACCCGCTGCGTTTAGTTTTGCCTTAGTTGTTTTTGTCTTTTCCTCAGGATTGAGTTTTTCTAGTATACGGTAGTTTTTGCGCAACCGGTTATTTATGTTACGTATCATATTTTTTGAGTCCTTATTCTGGCTGTTGTTACGAGCATTGCGACAAGAAGAACTACAATACTTCTTATCTGCTCTACCTATTATTTTATCTCCACATTCTGGACACGTTCTATCCATACTAGTTGTTCTTATAGATTTTTATATCTATCTCTCCTGCGGCATTCATATGTGCGCGGTACATACCCGCTGTATTAAACTCCATCGCTACATTTCCATCTCGGTCTATAGATACAATTCCTCCAGTACCGCCTAGCTCTGTAAGCTTTTTCTGGATTACCTCTTCTGCCGCTTCTTGTAATGTAACTTCCTTATACTCCATAATAGCAGCAATGTCGTGTGCCACCATACCACGCATAAAAAACTCTCCCCATCCTGTACTACTTACTGCACAACTAGCATTATTTGCATAAGTGCCAGCTCCTATAATAGGAGCATCTCCTATACGGTTATACCTTTTATTAGTCATTCCTCCTGTAGAGGTGCCTGCTGCGAGATTACCATACTTATCTAGTGCTGCACAACCTACAGTACCATATTTACTATCCTTTATAAATGGATCCATAAAAGTCACTTTATTATCTAAGTCGTGATCGAGTTGCGTTTTTTCTTTATCTATTATTTTTTGAAGCGATTTATACCTTCTCTCTGTATAAAAGTAAGATGGATCTACTATCTCAAGTCCTTGTTCTGCGGCAAACTGCTCTGCTCCTTTTGCACTAAGCATCACGTGCTCAGACTTGTTCATTACAGCTACTGCAAGGTCAATGGGATTTTTTACAGTAGTCACACCAGAGATGGCTCCCGCATTAAGGGTATTACCATCCATAACGCTAGCATCTAGCTCATTTGTACCATCGTGTGTAAATACAGCACCCTTTCCAGCGTTAAAAAGAGGGCTATCCTCCATAATATTAATAGCAGCTGTTACTGCTTCCATACTCGTGCCTCCATCAGAGAGCACCTTATGACCCGCTCTTGTAGCCTCATCAAGTTTTGCTCGATATGCCCTCTCAAGAGAGTCGGTCATATTTTTTTTAAGAATGGTACCTGCTCCTCCGTGTATAACAAGACCAAACTTTTGATCTGCAGGTATAGATGATGCATTAATCTTATCCTCTTTTTCCTTAACAGGCATATCGCAAGAACATACAATTAAAGACAACATAACAAGGGTAACTAACTTTTTCATAGGCTTTTACTAAAATATATAGGTCTAATATAAGGAGAAAGAAGCATTTGAACGTACCAAAAGTGAACAATACAGACACTTCCTACTTGTAAATTTTAAAAAAAACTACATTTTTTGTGTATTTCATCGATTAAATACACAAAGTGTACGATTAAGTGCAAATTATTTTTATCTTGCAGTCATAACTCATAACCCCAAATTATGAAACTGATTAACCAAAGTCTCTGCTTTTTTGCAGCAATGCTACTTATCTGCTCTTGCAGTACCGATCCAATTAACGAGTCAGAAGACCTGACTTCTAATCTTGAAGCTCCAGTTGATGTTGAAAACGACATCGAATTAGCCCAGGAGGTTCTTGCAGTATTAAATGCCCATAGAGCAACTTTAGGTCTTAATGAACTTCAGTGGCACAACTATTCTGAAGATCTTGCTGTAGGTCACTCTAATTATATGGTGGTACAAAGCCAGCCTAGTCACGATAACTTCTATGAGCGCTCAGCAATGTTACAACAAAGCGGTGCTCACATAGTAAGCGAAAACGTAGCATACGGTTATATGGACGCAGAATCTGTAGTACAGGGATGGTTAGGGAGTCCAGCACATAAAGAAGCACTAGAAGGTGATTACACACATACAGGTATAGGTATCGTAAAGAATGAGATGGGTATCCCATATTACACACAACTATTTTTTAGATAACATAAAAAACCCCAAATCTTTTGATTATCATCCCCACCTGCTTACGTAGGTGGGGATGTTTTTTTTACGCTTTCGCGAAAGCGTACTACTTTTTGTACTTTTATAGTAACTAAATAAGACACATATGGCCATAGCACCTCCCTTTAATTTAAATAAATGGATAGAAGAAAATAGAGATCTTCTTAAACCACCCGTAGGTAATAAAAATCTTTACAAAGACGCTGGTGACTACATTGTTATGATTGTAGGTGGACCAAATGCCAGAAAAGACTATCACTATAACGAGACCGAAGAACTCTTTTTTCAACTAGAAGGACATATTGAAGTGCACGTACAAGACGAAGGTGTAAAGCGCACTATGAAACTAGGTCCTGGTGATATGTACTTACACCCAGCTGGGGTACCGCACTCACCAGTGCGTCACGACAACTCAATAGGACTCGTAGTAGAACGTAAAAGACTCGACTTAGAAGGAACAGACGGTCTTTTATGGTACTGTGACAATTGTAATAACAAACTACACGAGGTATACTTTAAACTGCACGATGTAGAAAAAGACTTCCAGTCACATTTTAAGGACTTCTATAATAGTGAGGAGCTTAGAACGTGCGACAACTGCGGTACCGTGATGGAAGTAGATGAACGTTTTACAGCAGATTGACAAAAAAACAGAATAATTTTTAGGGTGTATTTAATTATACACCCTTTTTTATGGAAACCTTTGAATTATTCTTAGATTTGACTCACATAGACATCTCATATATGTTTGTGAAGTATAAATAGAAATTAACCCTTGAGTAAGGCAACTTTACTGGTTTTCTTATCTCAGTTATTCATAAAAAAACGATGAGCACAGTAGCAAAAGATTTTGGAATGGACGAAGCGATGAAAATCCTCGGACTTTCTGCCATAAACGAAGGAACCTCAACGGGTCAAAAAAACTTTGGTAACGGTGAGATTATTGAATCACACTCACCAGTAGATGGTCAACTTATAGGTAAAGTAAAAACCACTACAAAAGAAGATTATGAGACGGTAATGAGTGCAGCTACAGCGGCGTTTAAAGATTTTAGAACAATGCCCGCTCCTGCTCGTGGAGAACTTGTACGTCAGTTTGGTAACAAGCTACGTGAGGTAAAAGAACCACTAGGAAAACTTGTTTCTTACGAGATGGGTAAATCATATCAAGAAGGTCTAGGTGAAGTACAAGAGATGATAGACATCTGTGACTTTGCGGTAGGGCTATCACGCCAGTTACACGGTCTTACAATGCACTCAGAAAGACCAGGTCACAGAATGTATGAGCAATACCACCCACTAGGTGTGGTAGGTATTATATCTGCCTTTAACTTTCCTGTAGCAGTATGGGCTTGGAACACGGCTCTTGCTTGGGTATGTGGTGATGTATGTGTGTGGAAACCATCAGAAAAAACACCGCTTTGTGGTGTTGCTTGTCAAAACATTATCGCAGAGGTGCTCAAGGCAAATGATATGCCAGAAGGTATCTCTTGTCTTATAAATGGAGATTACAAAGTAGGAGAAATGATGACCACAGATAAGCGTGTACCACTAGTATCTGCTACTGGATCTACACGTATGGGTAAGATTGTATCTGCTACTGTAGGAGAGCGTCTAGGTAAATCGCTTCTTGAACTAGGAGGTAACAATGCTATAATCGTTACGCCAGATGCAGATATTAAGATGACCGTTATAGGTGCCGTTTTTGGAGCGGTAGGTACTGCAGGACAAAGATGTACATCTACACGTCGTCTTATCATACACGAGAGTGTGTATGATACGGTAAAAGATGCTATTGTAAAAGCATATGGTCAACTACGCATAGGTAACCCACTAGATGAAAACAACCACGTAGGGCCACTTATAGATACAGATGCTGTTGCAAACTATAATAACGCCCTAGAACGTGTGGTAGCAGAAGGTGGTAACATCATTGTAGAAGGTGGTGTTCTTACTGGTGAAGGTTATGAGAGCGGTTGCTATGTTAAACCAGCAATAGCCGAAGCTAGTAATGAGTATGAGATTGTACAGCACGAGACATTTGCTCCTGTTTTATACTTATTAAAATATACTGGAGACGTTATAGACGCACTAGAGTTACAAAATGGTGTAGCACAAGGTCTATCGTCTGCAATTATGACTAATAACTTACGTGAGGCAGAGCGTTTCTTGAGCGCGTCAGGATCAGACTGTGGTATTGCAAATGTAAATATAGGTACCTCTGGTGCAGAGATAGGTGGAGCCTTTGGAGGTGAGAAAGATACAGGTGGAGGACGCGAGTCTGGATCTGATGCTTGGAAAGTATATATGAGAAGACAAACTAACACAATAAACTACACCACAGAGCTTCCACTGGCGCAGGGTATCAAGTTTGATTTATAGATTATACTCTTTATAATTATTAAAAACCGTTTCTTTTATAGGAGCGGTTTTTTTATGCTTTCGCGAAAGCGTCACCCGCACAAAAAAGCTATCTTTCTACCACATTAATTACGAGATCACATTTGAAGCCTGCACGACATATTCTACCTACCATTGTTTTTGCACAATTTTGTGGCACGTCATTATGGTTTTCTGGTAATGCAGTGATGCCTGGGCTCATAAGTAATTTTTATCTTAATCAAAATGCCGTAGCACATCTTACAACTGCTGTACAACTAGGGTTTATAATAGGTACACTTCTATTTGCCATTTTTGCCATTGCAGATAGATTCTCTCCCTCTAGAGTATTTCTAGTTTGTGCTACCACGGGCGCTCTGTTTAATGTTGCTATGATTTGGCAGGGTAACACGCTCTCTACACTGCTCTTATTACGATTTCTCACCGGTTTTTTTCTAGCCGGAATATATCCTGTAGGAATGAAAATAGCGGCTGATTATTTTGACAAAGGACTGGGTCGCTCGCTGGGATATCTAGTAGGTGCTCTTGTGCTAGGCACCGCTTTTCCTCACCTGCTAGGCGATGTACTATCCAGCATCTCTTGGCAAACCGTGATGCTTGTTACCTCTTGTACCGCAGTATTTGGTGGGGTTTTATTACAATTACTGGTGCCGGACGGACCATACAGAAAGGCCGGAAGCGCCTTAAACTTTAAACAACTTAAGGATATATTTAAAGATCCTAATTTTAATAAAGCAGCACTAGGATATATAGGTCATATGTGGGAATTATATACCTTCTGGACGCTTGTTCCTGCCATTCTCATCCTATATATAAAACAGCATCCAGAAACGAGCTTATCTGTAAGCTTGTATTCATTTATAATTATAGGTGCCGGCTCCTTTGCTTGTATAGCTGGTGGCTATCTATCACAAAAAGTAGGAGTTCAAAAAATGGCAAAATTCTTTTTACTCTTGTCTGGTATGTGCTGCCTTATAGCGCCGTTGTTATTAAGCACAGCATATTACCCAGTTGTCATTGTATTTCTCATTTTTTGGGGTATGGTCGTCATTGCAGACTCACCACTTTTTTCTACACTAGTAGCCCAGCGAGCAGCCCCATCTGTAAAAGGTACCGCTTTAACAATGGTAAATTGTATAGGGTTTGCTATTACCATCATAAGTATACAGACACTTGTGTTATTACAATCTTTTGTACCACTTATGTATGTCTTACCACTTCTCGCTATAGGTCCCGTTTTTGGACTTCTAGCTATGAGAGATAGATAATTATTTCTTTTTACGCTTTCGCGAAAGCTTAATCTCATCCCACTACAATTTTATTAAGATAAGGGCTTGCCACTTGCTGCCTATGACGTTATCTTTTTGTAAACATTTGAAAATCAGCAAAACACACTAAACAATGTGTTTTACAAGGATTGAACTCCTAAAAATGCTCGATAAACCTATTAAAATCGTCGAGGAAATACATAAAGTTCTAACAATCAATGTGTAAAATGCTGTTATGTTAAAATTTTAACTAACTTTAAGACAAACGAACCATTTAAACCTAACCAATATGAGTAAGAAATCAGGATACCTACTTGGTATGCTACTTACGATTATCATTTGTATGATTTTGGCTTGGATTTTTTGTTGTGGAACCGGCGCAAGCGCTGCTTCTACCACAGATAAGCAAGAAACAACAATAGATGATCAAAACGCAGTAGCTGCTGCCACAGCGGCCACCTCAATGGGCTTCAATCTAAGAGGCACAGACGGAAACTTTGCTTTTACAAGCAACGACAATTTTAATTTTAATAGTTCAGACTTTGCTATCATTACTCCTGTAGCAGGAGATGTAAATGGTGGTATTGCAAAGCTTAAAGGCTATTTTGATGCAGAAGGTAATGACAATAAAATGGTCAATATTACAGGCTATTATGACAGTGATGAAGTAAACAACTCGGCTTATGCAAACCTAGGTCTTGCGCGTGCCACTACTGTAAAAAATTACTTTGTAGATCAAGGTATCTCTTCAAGTCGCATTAACACCTATGGTGAGCTACGCGAAGAATTAGTTCCAGATGGAGATATTTATAGAGGACCTGTTTCATACAATCTCTACGCACAAGCCGCCGAAGATGAGGCCAAAGCGCAAGAAGACCTTGCAAATATGGCACAAGCTATTAAGGCAGACCCGCTAGTAATTTATTTTGACTACTCAGAGGCTTCTGTAAACCTGAACGCGCAACAGCGTAAAAAACTAGGAGACATCACACGTTATCTTGATAAGGTAGAAGGATCTAGCATTACGGTAGAAGGGCACACAGACAGTCAAGGTAGTATGGCTACAAATGATAGACTAGGACTTGAGCGTGCAGAATTTGGTAAGCAATACCTTCAAAACAATGGGATTGCGGGTGCAAAAATCAAAACCGTTACAAAGGGAGAACGTAACCCTATTGCAACAAATGATACAGAAGAAGGCCGCGCTCAAAACAGACGCGCCGTAATAACTATAAACTAACTCATTAAAAAATATACATATGGATTTTTCAAATATAGCTTGCTGGATCTGGCCACTTATAGCCGGAGTAGTATGCGGAATTTTAGGATACTTACTAGGTAGACTCTTTGGTAGTTCTAAAGAAGAAACAACAACTCACGACACCTATGATTACAAGGCAGATCTTGATGCGTGTAGAAAGAAAACAGCCTCATTAGAAGCAGACCTAGAGGCGTGTAGAACAAAGCTTAAGGCTACACCAGCGGCTCCAGCAGCAGCTAGTACCACTGCAAGTATGGCAAGCTCATTTGCAGCCGGTGCAGCGACAAGCGAGACCGTTATCTCAAATACAAATACGAGTGTACCATCACCGTCTATAGGTATCATAGGTGTACCATTTGATGCAGCAGCGGCAAAAGGCGTGTATGGTAAGAAAAGAATAAAAGAAGACGATCTTACTATTGTAGAAGGAATAGGTCCAAAAATATCTGAGCTCTTCCATAATCACGATATCAAAACGTGGGCAGCACTGGCAAGCACTTCTGTAGAGAAGTGTCAAGAGGTACTTAACTCTGGTGGTAAACGCTTTGAAATACATCGTCCAGGCACCTGGCCTATGCAAGCCGAAATGGCCGCTCTAGGTAAGTGGGCAGAGCTTAAAAAATGGCAGGACGAGCACGATTACGGTAAAGCTTAATTGTAATAGACAAAGCTTTTTATAAAATCACTACTAAAAGAGCCACTTCATTACTGAAGTGGCTCTTTTTATTTTACAATGTTAAATTACGCGAAAAAATAAAATTTACTCTATAATAATTTTTGAAGCATACTGCTCACCATCGATTGTCATAGCCTTTATAAGATAAATGCCAGAGGCCAGATTTACATCCAAAAACTTATCATTGACTTCATTATCTCGAAGCATAAGTTTTCCAGAAATATCAAAGATTTCAATCTGTCCTACAGGTTTGTCTATATTAATTGTAAATCGTCCATTGCTTGGATTTGGATAAACAGATAACGCATTACTCTCTACACCAGTGACCCCTAGCATTTCTTGATTTATATAAAGCCTTGAGCTTTCTATATCTTCACTTGATTTCCCCGTAATTGCTATATCTTGTGTTCCATCACCATTTACATCTGCAAAATCTAAAGAACCCTCTCTTACTGCTAGTATATTAGAATCTACAAACGGCGTATAAACCCCTAGACCATCATTAAGGTAAAAACTATAAATAATTGCATCATCTTCGTCAACTCCAGATATAAAGATATCTAGATCTTGATCGTTATCAATATCTTCAAAAACAACATTTCCTCTACCTACATTTATAAATGATTGAGTAGAGGCAGTGTATTCACCCATACCATTATTTAGATATAAAGTAGTAGTTGGCTCCTGTAGGCCATTTACTAATGATAAACCAGATATGATAATGTCAAGGTCATTATCACTATCAATGTCTGCTACTGCCACAGAAGAGGATATAGATCCTGTTAGAGAATTTGAAGACTCAATAAAGGTGCCATCTCCATTATTAAGATATAACTCAGACACTCTATTATTACTATTTCCGCTTCCTGTAATGAGTACATCATTATCTGTATCATTATCTGCATCAAAAATGGCAATATCACCTAAAAAAACATCTTCAAAAATAGTTGAGACTTCTGTAAATGTAGCGTTTCCAGTATTCAAATAAACATTGGTTTGGGCTTCTGAACCAGTAAAACCTATTAATACAACATCTAAAAGACCGTCGTTATTTAAATCTCCTAACTCAACTTTAGAACCTGCGACAGATTCAAATTGTACTTGACTTTGAACAGTAAAAACTCCACTCCCATCATTGAGATATAACTCTGTTCTTCTTGCCATACTAGTATTTCTTCCCGTAACAATTAAATCTAGATCATTGTCATTATCAATATCACCAAAAGATAGGTCCCCAGATGACAGCCCTTCTATATTTGATCCCTGGTCTAAGGAGTAATTTCCTTCTCCATCATTTATATAGAGATTTGCGACGTTTATAAAGTCTACATTTCTACCCATTATGAGTAAGTCTACGTCTGAGTCATTATCAACATCTGCAAACTCTAGGGATGAAAGGGTAAAGTTTTCAAAATCTGCCTGTGACACATCTGCTAGCTCATAGACATCTTGTGCAAGTAAATTCATAGCAGTTACAAGCATTAATAGTAAAGTAATTCGTTTTTTGATCATTCTATTTAATTATGTGATTAGTATGGTCAAAAATAATAAAACCACTTCCATAAAAAAGCCCTCAAAACGTTATGTTCTGAGGGCTTTTGCATTTTTAAAATAATTGTTACTCTAGTGTGGCATCTAGGGTAATCTCGGCTTTCATAAGCTTAGATAATGGGCACACTTCTTTTGCCTTAGTTGCTATTTTTTCAAACTCCTCCGTTGAGATATTTGGGACCTTCCCTTTTGTGGTGAGGTGAATTTTTGTAATCTCCCCATCTTCAAAAGTTACATCTGCACTCGTATCTAGAGCATCTGCTACGTAGTCTTCTTCATTGAGTAAAAAACTAAGTTGCATTGTATAACATCCAGAATGTGCTGCTCCTATAAGTTCCTCTGGATTTGTACCTACTCCATCTTCAAATCGGGTCCCAAAGGCATATTGTGCTTTATCTAGCACCGTACTTTCGGTAGAGATTGTTCCTTTTCCTTCTTTTCCGCTTCCTTCCCAGTGTGCGCTTGCGCTTCTTGTAAATTTCATTGTCTTTTTATTTAAAGATATGAGTATTCCGCTTTCGCGAAAGCGGCATTAACACCTTATAACAGTGCTTTTAACAAAGATTTACAACACAAAAACTATCCTGCTCCCTGAGCAAAAACTACAATCACACCTATAATGATAAGTCCCGCAAGTATGGCAAAAAATATTTTCCAGAACGAATACGGTCTTTTACCAGAAAGCGCGCCCGTCTCACCGTTTACAAAGAAGTTATACTCCTTACCATTGTAACGATAAGAGCTCACATAAACGGGTAATAAAATATGCTTAAAGGTCTCCTCTGCCAGCTTCATATCTATAGAGGTTACTCGCTGCGTGTCGCCCCCTATATCTCCAGCGGCCCAGCTTGTGGCGATTTGCTTTGCCGTCTCACGTGACTTGGTATGACCATCTTTAAGAGGGATGGTATACTTTTCTGTCACAAAACCAGATAAGAATCCGCTATTGAAGGGTTGTAGCTTTTTAAGATCCCAGCGTGCAATTTTAGAGGGAACTCTACCAGCGCGTTGTTTTGATGCTTTTATGAGCGTGTCATCTACAAATCCAGACACGTGACCAGAGGCGGGATACCATCTTGTTTTACGCACTTGCCTGCTCTTTCTATTACCATCACTATCGCGATAGGTTTGTGTCTCATAATAATACTCACCACGCTGTCCCGTATAGCTTGCAGCAAGCTGTGCATCAAAGGTCCAATATGGCAAGTACAGCCCCTTTGTAAACTGAGGATCTAGTGAGGCTTTCTTCAGTTTATTAGGCGCCCACCAGAGACCGTTCACCCACTTTTTAAAGATTGTAAAAGAGGCACTCTGATCTATCTGAAATGGCAAGACAGCTCCTGGTAATATCCAGTCTTCCTTGCGGGCATCTTCAAGTATGAGTGGCATACTGCAATACACGCAGTGTAGGGATTTATAGTTTTCTTCTACGTGCTGGTTTGCTCCACAATTTTTGCAATGCAACATAGAGATCTCTTCGCTGTTTTTTTGATCACCCATACTTTCTAGGTATGGATACAGCTCTAGCTCTTCAAACTTGCTCGTGGCTAGTGATATCTCTTCTTTATGACCGCAATACTCACAAGTGATGGAGGTAGTACCCGGCTTGTACTTGAGCTCTGCACCGCAATTTATGCAGGCCTTTTTGAGTTCGGTTTTATGTATGGGAGTTTCTTCCATATAGGCATAGGGTAATTACGCTTTCGCGAAAGCGCACATAGGCTATTACATTGAAAAATTTTTAAACCGGCAGTGGCGGCGGTGTGTTACCTCCTAAGAACGACTTAAGCTCCTCTACCTCCTGCAGGGCTGTCCATCCAGTCATACCTTGTTTCCATACAAGGCTCTCTTTATTGATAGTGCGGTTTGCAAATAAAGCCTTGAGCTGATCTATACCTACGGGTCCTTGTTGCGCTCCGTTTACCGCATAAAAATATTGTACGGCGGCTGGCATAGGTGGTGGCATCATCCCACTAGCTACTTGGTTTTGATTGGACATAGGCATAGACGCCTGCGGGGCTCCCGCCATCATTCCGCCCATTTGCTGGGCGAGTACAAAGCCCATTCCCATTCCCATTCCTGCACCTGCTGTACCGCCTTCATTTGCTGCTGCGGCTTCTATAGCTTTGGCAGTTTTGAACTTAGTAAGCTTATCTAGGTCAAGCTTATCGATACGGCTATATTCAAATATTTCTTTCTTGAGGTCTTCTGGCATCGATACATTCTCGATGTAAAACTTCTCAAGAGAAATACCCACAGACATAAACTCTGGCTTCATCACCTCTTGGCACGTCTCAGAAAGCTCAGACGTATTTGCTGCATAAAGCTCTATAGGGAGATTTGCTTCTCCTACCGTATCTGTAAATCTTGTTGCAATGAGACTTTTGAGGTGCTCATTAATTTCAAAATTTGTAAAGTTATTATCTGTCCCTACGATGTCTACAATAAACTTTCCTGCATCTGCAATTTTGAAGGCATAGGTGCCAAAAGCGCGAATCTCAACTAGTCCAAAACGGTCATCACTTAATGTTATAGGGTTTTTAGTCCCCCACTTCTCATCTGTAAATAAGTGTGTGTTTACAAAATAAACTTCTGCTTTAAACGGAGAGTTAAAGCCATATTTCCACCCTTTAAGTGTAGAAAGAATGGGTAAATTTTGCGTAGTAAGGTCATATGTACCTGGTGTAAAAACATCTGCAAGTTGCCCCTCGTTTACAAAAACGGCTGTCTGTCCTTCACGTACAATGAGCTTTGCACCGTTTTTAATCTCGTTTTGATAACGTTCAAAACGGTGTGCAATCGTGTCATCTGTGTAGTCTAGCCACTCTACAATATCTATAAACTCGTTGCTGAGCTTCTCCTTAATCTTGCTAAAAATATCCATAGGTTGTGTTGTTTTAACTATTGGTGGCTTGAAGATACAAAATGTTACAAAAAACCGGCTATTGTTCCCTCAAACAATAGCCGGTTTTAAAGTGCCTAAGCAAAGGCTAATTCAAACTTAAGATTTTTTTAGTTTTCTAATTCTGATACTCATAGGAGCTACCATCTGGAAACTCAATAGAAAAAAATGACACATCAAATTCTTCATCTTGGCATATTTGCTCTAGAAGTCCCCATTCTTCTGTTTGCGATTTCATAATTGTTTTATTTAATGATTACTACAGCACAAATATGCAACCGTAAACAGATTAGTATGTAGCTATAATGGCGCATATTGCTTAGGGTTTTTACCCCTAATCTAGCGGGTGCATTCATCGCTACTTATGATTAATTAGTAGCTATTGTTTTGTGTTAAGCTTTCGCGAAAGCGTAATAGACCCTATAAGATTTGGTATTTTTGAACCGTACATTTTAAAAGAAATTATATGCTTACTATAGATCCAAAAGATATTCCTGTTTCTGAGTTGTTTGGTCACCTTACAGGTGCCGTGGGGCCACGTCCCATAGCGTTTGCAAGTACTGTAGATAAGGATGGTAATGTAAATCTCGCTCCTTTTAGTTTTTTTAATGTCTTTGGGGCAAATCCTCCCATTCTTGTGTACTCTCCTTCTCGTAGTGGAAGAGATAATACCACAAAAAATACGCTAGATAACGTGCTAGAGGTTGCAGAGTGTACGGTAAATATGGTAAACTATGCAATGGTACAGCAAATGTCGCTCGCAAGTACAGCTTATGCAAAGGGCGTAAATGAATTTGTAAAAGCTGGTCTTACAGAGCTTGCCTCAGAAACGGTAACACCTCCTCGCGTGGCAGAATCTCCAGTGCAGTTTGAGTGTAAGGTAATCGAAGTAAAAGCACTAGGTGACCAAGGTGGCGCTGGTAATCTCGTGATATGCGAGATTCTTAAAATGCATATAGATAAAACCATTCTTACAGACGCTGGTACCATAGACCCACTTAAAATAGATCAAGTATCACGTATGGGTGCAAACTGGTATAGCCGTGCAAAAGAAGGGCTTTTTGAAGTGCCAAAACCTATTGCAAAGACAGGAATAGGCGTAGATCAAATTCCAGAAAACATACGCCTGAGCGATATACTTACTGGTAATGACCTCGGGATGCTAGGTAATGTAGAGCAACTCCCTACCCAGGCACAAATAGATACATTTATAGCAAGTGATGCACTTATAAAGGAATTAGTAAAAACAGGCGATGACCTTGTGATACACAAAAAAGCGCAAGAATTATTGGCTCAAAAAAATGTGAATAACGCGTGGAAGATTCTACTCGCAAAACGTTAGAATTTTCATAGATTTACACCCTAATAATTGAACACGATGGAAGTACAAGGAAAAGTAAAAATGATAGGTGAGACTCAAACTTTTGGGAGTAATGGGTTTAGAAAGAGAGAGATTGTTGTCACAACAGAAGAGCAGTATCCACAGCACATAATGGTGGAGTTTGTACAAGATAAAACAGACTTACTTAATAACTACTCTGTAGGTCAAAATGTAAAAATAAGCATTAACCTAAGAGGTCGTGAGTGGGTAAACCCACAGGGAGAAACAAAATATTTTAACTCAATACAAGGATGGCGCATAGAGAATCTTGCAGCAGCAAATGCTGGTGGAGGACAACCATTACCTCCTATGCCTCCTGCAGACTCTTTTGAACCTGCAACAAATCTTAATAGCGACGACCACGACGATTTACCGTTTTAGATCGATAAAGTGCTTACTAGCAATAGTTTAAAACCCAAATCAACTCAATTGATTTGGGTTTTTTACTTTAAAGCTATGAAAGTCTATCACCTGTGTCAAAATTGCTATAAGAATTTTACAGCTAGTAACACTAGCAGCAAACACCCTGTAAATGAGTTAAATAAACCCTTATGGAAGTCGTGTGAGCGTGCCAGATTTCCAAAACGTGTCTCAAGCGCCGTTATAGAAGTTGCCATTACGGGATGCCTAATGCTTGTTGCAAGCTATCTTTTGCTTGAAAATCTCACACAAGTAGCACTCGTTGCAATTATTTACACCATCCCTGCGCTTTTATATATTTTATACACTAGAAAGAATTTTGACCGCATACAAGCGTTTAATAGTAGTAAGGCATAGTTATCTTTGCCCTACCTATTAAATTAGATTGTGCTACCACTACCAGATCACCATATGTTTTCTAATGAACCTTGGTTTCCAGACCACTATCTGGCAGACGAAGAGGGGCTCCTTATGGTAGGTGGTGATCTTACCCCAGACTGGTTATTACTTGCTTATAGATCTGGAATTTTTCCTTGGTATAATGAGGGACAACCCATCTTGTGGTGGACACCAGACCCTAGAATGGTTGTGGCTCCTCAAGATGTACACGTATCAAAATCTATGCGCAAATTACTGCGCGACAATCCTTTTAAAGTTACTTATAATCAAAATTTTCTAGAAGTAATACTCGCCTGTAAACGCATTAAAAGAGATGGACAGCAAGGCACCTGGATTACAAATGACGTCGTAGAAGCTTACCTAAGACTTCACCAGCTAGGCTATGCCATCTCTGTAGAAGTATGGTATGAAGACAAACTCGTAGGAGGTCTTTACGGCATAGACTTGCAAGATAAGGGTGTTTTTTGTGGCGAGAGTATGTTTGCCACTGTAAGTAATGCTAGTAAAGTGGGATTTATTACGCTTTCGCGAAAGCTTACTAAAAACGGATACAAGCTCATAGACTGCCAGATGTACACAGACCACCTCGCAAGCCTAGGCGCCGCCGAAATACCTAGAGAAACCTTTTTAGAATATCTAAAATAGTAGCTTTACTACTCTTGTACCATCTCGTACCTAAAACAGTTTACATCGTGATCATTTACCATCCCTATGGCCTGCATAAAAGCATAGATAATAGTACTTCCCACAAACTTGAAGCCTCGCTTTTTAAGATCTTTAGATATTTTATCACTTAAAGGCGTATTTGCTGGGCATTCCTTATAGTCATTCCAGTGATTTTGTACGGGTGTGTTATCTACATAATCCCATAGGTATTTTGAAAAACTGCCGTATTCCTTTTGGATCTCCATAAACAACCTTGCATTTGTAACCGTACCACGTACTTTAAGCTTGTTTCTTATAATACCGGCATCTTGCAAGAGTGATTGTATTTTATCTTCCTCATAAACGGCAATGCGCTTGTAATCAAAATTATCAAAGGCAACTCTAAAGTTTTCTCTCTTTTTTAAAATTGTAATCCAGCTCAATCCCGCTTGAAAAGTCTCAAGAACCAAAAACTCAAAGAGTAAATCTTCATCTCTGAGTGGAGTCCCCCACTCGTTATCGTGGTAAGCCTCATATAAATCATCACCCACACACCAGCCACATCTATGTTTTTCCATACGGTTACAATTTGTTTTTCTAACTCGAAAGATAGTAAGTTTGTAGTAAAGCCTGCGACATAATGGCTATGGAAACTATGCAAAAAACAACAGCACAACTAATAACAGAAAATCTCTCTGAGGCAATCTCTTACCAAGATTATAGAGTACTTACAGAAACTCACGCCCTAGAAGGCACAAATACAGGTCCAGAAGTCACAGAGGCATTGCACAACTATACAATGCTCAATCACAAACGTATGAAGCGTCTAGATAAGACTATAAAATTGTCTGAAGAGGCTCAAAACGTAATAAAGCAATATAACAACAAAACTACTTGGCTTGTACTAACAGAAAGCTGGTGTGGTGACGCGGCTCAAACAATGCCCGTAATGCAAAAGTTTGCAGACCTCAACCCTAACATTGACCTTAAGGTCATTCTAAGAGATGAAAATCTGGAGCTTATGGATCGTTTTTTATACAATGGCGGTCGCTCTATCCCAAGACTTATTGCCTTTGATAATGAAACTCAAGAAATACTTGGAGACTGGGGACCACGTCCATCTGAAGCTACAAAAATGGTAAATGATTATAAAGAAGCTCACGGTAAACTCACACCAGAGTTTAAACAAGATTTACAAGTGTGGTATAATAAAGACAAAGGCCAGAACACCGTAGAAGATTTACTTCATCTATTAAAATAGATTATAAGCTTATCCTTGAAAATCAAAAGTCACACTGCCTAGCTGTGTGGCTTTTGTTCCTTTATCAAAGTACGCTCTGTTTAAATATTTCATAGCTTGGTCTATAAGGCAGCCATTTGCGCTTGTAGAAGCATTTTTATTAAACGCTTTTTTTACAATAACCCCCTTATCATTTACTGTAATATTGATAACCACCTTGCCAAAAGCGTCACAAGTATACACGGGGTTAGGTAAGGCAATAGCTGTACGACCTACTAAGTTATAAGAAACAGTACTCTGTCTGTAAGCGCTCTTTTTCTTAATGCCTCTAGCATCCTCCCTTGCCTCTATTGCAGCTTGTACTTCTTTCTTCTTTTCTTCTAGAGCAGCTTCTCTAGCCTCTTGCAGGGCGTTGAGTTGATTATTTGTGCGCTCATTAAGGTTTTCAACACTGCTTTGCTGGCGCTGTGCAATGGCCTTTCTTATCTCGTCCTCTTCTTGCAGCGCTTTAGATAACTCACTTGAGTTGTATGCTCTGTTAGATATGCGAGTTCTTTGCTGTACAGGTGTTTTGGTTTCTTCCTCCGGTTCTTCTAGATTTTGAGTAATAACCGGTATTTCTATAAACTCCTCTGCTATCTCACCCTGATATTGTTTTACTCCCAAAAAGAAAAATACAAGCACTAAAAAACTCGCTCCAAAAACGGTAATGAGTAGTGCCTTATCTGATGGGGATAATTTCATAGGTATTTAAAAGTTACAAAAAATAAGCCATAAGTTATGGCTCGTAGGTAGCGCGCCTCTAGATATCGGCAGGATTACTCTGCGTAATCTCTCTTATAAAGTCATCTAGAAGGTGTGCATTATCTACGCTGTAATCGCCTATTTTGGTTCTTCTAAGTGCCGTAAGATGAGCACCACTTTTAAGCCCTTCTCCAAAATCAAACGCTAGTGATCGTATATAAGTACCTTTACTGCAGCTTACTTTAAAATCTACTTCGGGCATTTCAATACGTGTGATTTCAAAAGATGAGATGTGTATCTCTCGCTTCGGGATTTCTACTTCCTCACCTGCTCTTGCAAATTCATACAGACGTTTCCCTTCTTTTTTTAGTGCAGAAAATACAGGTGGACGTTGCATTATTTTTCCTTGGTACGCTTTCGCGAAAGCGTAAATATCCTCCTCAGTGATATGCTCGGTAGGGTATTCTTTATCTATGGCTGTCTCCAGGTCATAACTAGGCGTGGTGCCACCTAGAGTGATGGTGCCAGTATATTCCTTCTCCTGCCCCATAAACTCGTGTAGACGCTTTGTAAACTTACCCGTACAGATAATCATAAGACCGGTAGCTAGCGGGTCTAGTGTGCCTGCGTGCCCTACTTTGATCTTTTTTATGTTTCGGTTCTTACGTATAAGCCAGCGCACTTTGTTTACTAACTGGAAGGACGTCCACTCAAGAGGCTTGTCAAAAATAAGCACTTGGCCATCTCTAAAATCTTGATCTGTAAGGCTCGTTATCTTAGACATAGACTTAGTTATAAAGTGAGAAACCTATCGCAATAAGTCCTACAATGAGGCAGTATATAGCAAACCAAGAAAGCTTACTTTTCTTCACAAGTTTTATCATCCAGGTGCAGGCTATAAGTCCTGCAACAAAGGCAGATATAAAACCTATCACTAGTACAGAGACATTACCTGTTTGAGTTGTAATTGCACCGTCCATAAGGTCTTTTGCAATTTTTCCAAAAATAAGTGGAATCACCATTAAAAATGAAAAACGTGCTGCCTTACTCTTATCATTACCCAGTAATACAGAGGTAGATATAGTCGCTCCACTTCGTGAGATACCAGGTATCATAGCAACTGCTTGAGAAACGCCAATTATAAATGCATTAGAAAAAGTTACATTCTTTTGAGTATCTTTTGCTCTATCTGCAAAATATAGTAGTACAGCAGTTACCAGTAGCATACAGCCTACAAGCATTATATTTCCTCCAAAAAGTGCTTCTAGTTGCTCCTCAAAAAAGAGCCCTACAATAACTGCAGGAATCATTGACAAAACGATTTTTGCCGAAAATTGTGTTTCTTCATTCCACTTGAATGAAAACAATCCGCTTAAAATTTCTATGATATCTTTTCTAAAAACTACAATGGTAGAAAGTGCTGTTGCAAAATGTACCACTACGGTAAACATAAGGCTCTCTTCTGGTACAGAAGTATCTCCTAGTATGGCTTTACCTAGCTCGAGGTGCCCACTAGATGAAACAGGTAAAAACTCAGTAAGTCCTTGAATGACACCAAGGATAAATGCGTCAAGATTATTCATAGGGCAAAGATAAAACTGTAGTTACAAGCGGCAAGTGTTACTCACCTTTATTAGGATTTAATAAGATGGCATATACTTCTATACCAAAACCTATAAGTATTACTGCTGGGGCAAGACGTATGCGTCTCCAAGAGTAGATCTCTGGGTTAAACACATTAGGGTCATCACTACCTCCTCCAGACATAAGTACAAAACCTAAGGCTATTACTCCAAGGCCTATAAGCATCCACGTAAAATTTTTCTTCCCAAATATAAATTCGGTAGTTTGTTTTGATACTTCTTTACGTTTTTGTTCTCCCATAATACATCTAGTAATTCGGCTAGTAGTATAGCTCGTCTGTGCGCAAATTTAAGAAACGTTGTGTTGCCAGAAAGGTACTAAACCAAGTAATGAGTATTCCCATTAAAAACACACCTCCAAATAATGCTCCTAGTACGAGCGGGTCATCTAGTAATGTGAGTTGCGGGAATGCTTTATTTGCATAATACAGCACTCCTGCCATACCTGCTATAGCGATAAGCGCGCCTATAATCCCGAGGCGCACACTCTTCCACACAAAGGGACGTCTTATAAAACGTTTTGTCGCGCCCACCATTTGCATTGTCTTTATTGTAAAACGCTTTGCATATACAGATAGTCGTATAGAGCTATTGATAAGCAGTACTGCGATAAACGTAAATATGCCAGAGATAATAAGTATCCACAGGCTTATTTTTTTAATATTATCATTAAGCAATGATATAAGAGGTTTATCATAAGTTACTTCTTCTACAAAGTCTTTTGATGCGATCTCATTTGCTATTTCTTCTACCTTCTCTGCAGATACATAATCTGCATTGAGATATAAGTCTATGCTATTTTGAAGCGGGTTCTCGCCAAGGTAGTCTACAAAGTTTTCTCCCAGGGCTTCACTATGAGCTGCCGCAGCCTCTTCTTTCGAAACAAATTTTATAGATTTTGTGTACGCTGCAAGAGAAAGTGTTTTCTCTAGCTGTTTCATCTCCACATCTTTTGCAGTGTCTTTAAAGTAAACACCTACGGCAATAGTCTCCTTAAAATAATCTGCTACCTTCTTGGTATTAAGGACTAGTAACCCCAAAATTCCCAACAGAAAAAGAACCAAAGCAATACTAATCACCACCGAAAAATAGGAGGTAATTAATCGTCTTTTCTGGTATTTTTCAAAAGATGAACTCATTTGCTAGGGTTTTGAGTAAAAGTAGTAAATCCTGCACACTCCGTTATCAAACGAAGAGATTCTGATTGTATTATTATTAAAAATACAGATTTACAAAAACCCATCACTCTCCACATACGCATCTATCACACGCTGCTCGCCCTCTTTTCCTTCTATACTGTTACCGTGTTCCATTCCTAAAACTCCGTTGAAACCACGACTGTGTATGTATTTAAATACATTTTTATAGTTAATCTCACCAGAAGTAGGCTCATTACGACCAGGATTATCTCCTATCTGGAAGTAAGCAATCTCGTCCCAGCATTGTTCTATGTTTGGGATTAAATTTCCTTCTTGAATTTGCTGATGGTAGATGTCAAAAAGAATCTTGCACGACGGACTGTTTACAGCTTTACAAATTTGATATGCTTGTGGTGACTTAGATAAAAAGAGTCCTGGGTGGTTTCTAAAATTAAGTGGCTCTAGCACCATCACAATGCCGTGCGGTTCTAGTAAGGCGCTTGCTTGTCTAAGGCTCTCTACTACGTTTGCCGTTTGAAAATCAATATTCTGACGCAAGTCTACGTGACCAGGTACCACGGTCATCCATTTTGCATTTACACGTTTTGCTACCTCAATAGAGCTCTTAATATCTGCCAGAAACTCGTCACGCCATTCTTGTTTTCCGCTCGCTAGGTTTGGCTTTGTCCAGTGTATTTTATGAGCCACAAAAACGCCCATAGTGAGACCACGCCTACGCATCACCTCTGCCATTGCTTCTTGTTCGGGAATGGGGCGGTTGCGCATCTCATTATCTTCAAAGGAGGTAAAACCTTGATCTGCCATAAAGTTGAGCTGATCTATAACATTTTCGCCAGCGAGCTCTTTAAACATCCCTATGTGCGGGGCATAATTGAGATTAAAAGTGTGTGGTTCTGTTTCCGCTTTCGCGAAAGCGGTATCACTCACAACCGCATCCATCGCGTGTATACCTACGGTCCCTAAACCTAAAAAGGAACCCGTGAGAGCTCCTTTTTGTATAAATTTTCTTCTGTCCATATAATTACAGTGAGTATGCTTTTCCTCCTGTTGCTTCCTCTACTGGTAAGCAACCTATTTGTTGTCCCGGTATAGGCTCATAAGCAAGTACGTTTTCTCCTATCTCTTCAGACTGTTTCCAGCCCCAGATAGTCATACCTCTTACGTTTTGCAGTAAACTAAAAGCGCCAGCATCTGGATCTACCTTTACCGTCTTATCTCTCTGGTATGCTTGGTAATACTCACCTAGACTTTTATTAAATACTTCTTCTTGTTCTTTTGAAGCATTTAGATATTTGGCTAGAAGCTTGTCATAATCTTCGGCCTCTGCATCTTCAAAAGTTTTACCTGTAGCATCTTGTAATCTATTTGCAAGAGCATCAAAACCAGCCTTGATTTGTGCTTGATCTTCAAGAGGTGTCACTTCGTTCCAATACATATCTATAAACTTATGAGCACCTACATCTACAGCTCCTGGTATTGCCTCGTCTGACGGGATGATAAGATCTACAATATGACGAAGCGCTTTACCTTGTGAGTTATTAATAAACACAGGTTCAAACACTGGCCCGTCTGCTTTACAGCTTTGTAGTAGGGTTAATACTGTAGGTGTTGCAACGAGTGCCACTCCACCTAATCCTAAGTTCTTTATTAATTGTCTTCTTTTCATCTTATGCTTCTTTTTTAATTTGAGCGGCAGCGTGATTTGCAGCACGTGCACTAAAAGCCATATAAGTAAGTGATGGGTTTACACAACTTGCAGAGGTCATAAATGCTCCATCTGTCACATATACATTAGGTACTGCGTGTAGCTGGTTATTACCATTACATACAGATGTTTTTGGGTCACGTCCCATACGTGCTGTACCCATCTCGTGTATACCGTTACCTGGAGCACTTGGGTCATCCATAGTCTGGATATCTTTAAAGCCGGCATTTTTAAGCATATCTTTTGCACTTGCAATCATATCCTTACGCATTTCCCACTCGTTTTCTTTCCACTCTGCGTCAAAGTTTACTTTAGGTAATCCCCATTTATCAAGATCATTATAATCTAGGGTCATTTTGTTCTCGTGATAAGGAAGACATTCTCCAAAGCCCATAAGACTTATTGTCCACCCTCCTGGTTCTTGAATTGCTTTTTTAAGTCCTGCGCCGTATCCAGCCTCTGCTATTTGAGGTTGATAATCACCACGACCAGCACCACCTTGATAACCGTAACCACGCTTAAAGGTTTTTTGATCTGTTACTCCTCCTATGTTTCTAAAACGAGGTATGTAAATCCCGTTAGGGCGACGTCCTTTATAATATTTATCTAGATCTCCATCCCACTTTGCAGTAGCTCCTGCTTTAAAGTGGTGATCCATTAAGTTATGTCCAAGCTCTCCAGAGTCATTACCCATACCGTTAGGGAAGCGCTCACTTTTAGATTGCATAAGTATACTTGCAGATGCTATAGCAGAAGCACAAAGGAAAACGACTTTAGACTTAAACTCTAACTTTTCATTTGTCTCTTGATCAATCACTTTAACTCCCGTAGCCTTACCGGTAGCATCATCATAGATAACTTCTGTTACAATAGAAAATGGACGTAATGTCATATTTCCTGTACGCTCTGCAGCTGGTAGCGTAGATGAGTTACTTGAGAAATACCCTCCAAAAGGACACCCTCTCACACAGCGATTTCTAAACTGGCAAGCAGATCTACCATCATAGGTCTTTGCTCCTGTAATATGTGCAACACGCCCTATGGTAAGAAGGCGACCATCTTTATAATTTTCGGCCATATTCTTTTTAAGAACCTCTTCTACACAGTTAAGCTCCATAGGTGGTGAAAACTTTCCGTCTGGTAGTACCTCTAGACCTAATTTTTCTCCAGATACAGAGATATACTCCTCTACCTTATCATACCAAGGTGAGATATCTTTATAACGTACAGGCCAGTCTACAGCAATGCCTTCTTTTTTATTTGCTTCAAAATCTATATCAGACAGTCTATAACTCTGTCTACCCCACATAATAGAACGACCACCTACGTGATACCCACGTATCCAGTCAAAGCGTTTTGTCTCATTATAAGGATGATCAATATCATCTACAAAAAAGTGACGACTATCTGCCTTGTGAACGTATCCAGTACGAGCTTGTTTCTCATATCTAGCCTCCACTTCACGTGAGTTATTACCTTTAAATTTGTTGTCCCAAGGGTCATTGTGCATTGTAGGGTAGTCGTCTATATGCTTTACCATACGACCGCGCTCTAATACGAGCGTTTTCATACCGTTTTCACATAGTTCTTTTGCTGCCCATCCACCAGAGATTCCTGAGCCTACGACAATTGCGTCGTACATTTCGTTTTCGTTAGCTGTATTCACCATAAAATGTTTTAATGAAAATTTATTGGGATATAGGTTACCAAATATATAAATTTTAAGTTGTTTTTTGTGAATATCTAAAAAAGACTACCTTAGTCAAACCCTATATTTAACAGTAAATGACAGGCGAAAACGTTATAGTTCTAGTCTTATTTAAAATTCATCTTATGAAAAATTATTTGTTAGGCGCTTTTTTATGCGCTTTTGTCCTTATTTCTTGTAAAGAGGAGGTAAAAAAAGAAGATAATTCTGCTTTCGCGAAAGCGGAAACCGAAACTTCTAAAGAAAATTTACTCAATTATAAACACTCACTTGCACAGTGGTCATTACATAAGCCATTTTTAGAAGGTGATCTTGATCCGAAAGATTTTCCTCAAATTGCTAAAGATCTCGGTTTTACCGGTGTAGAATATGTAACGCAACTCTACCCTGAATTTCAAGACAAGAGTAACTACCAAGAAAAAGTGATGAACTGGGCTCGCGAGATGAAAAAACAGTCTGATGCAGCAGGTATGGATAATGTACTTATTATGGTAGACCGTGACGGTGAGCTTGCAGATCCAGATGCTGCAAAGCGAGCAGAAGCAATAGAAATACATAAATACTGGATGGATGCTGCGAAACTTATGGGAGCACACTCGGTAAGGGCAAACCTCTTTGGAGAACTAGATCCTGCAAAATGGCACGAGTACTCTGTAGCTTCATTATCTGCACTGGGAACTTATGGTAAAGAAGTAGGTGTAAATATTATTATAGAAAATCACGGTGGCTGGTCTAGTGATGGTCAAAAACTTACGGCTGTTATGAATGAGGTCAATATGGAAACTGTAGGTGTGTTGCCAGATTTTGGTAACTTTTGCATCAAAAGAGAAGGTGGAGAACGCTGGGGTGCACCTTGTGTAGAAGAATATGACACCTACGCAGGTATTAAAGAAATGATGCCGTATGCGAAAGGAGTGTCTGCAAAGTCATATAACTTTGATGAAAATGGTAATGAGACAAAATTAGACTATCAACGATTAATGCAAATCGTTGCCGATAGTGGTTTTGAAGGGTATGTGGGTACAGAATATGAAGGACCACTAGAAGACCCAAAAGAAGGTATCGCTCTTACTAAAGCACTAGTTCAAAAATCAATAGACAATCTTAAATAAGCAATATGAAATCAACGACTAAGTTTCAATTATCCCTAATGATGTTTCTCGAGTTTTTTATCTGGGGAGGCTGGTTTGTAACCTTAGGTACCTTTATGGGTAATAACCTAAGCGCCGAAGGGGGAGAAATTGCAGCAGCCTTTTCTACACAATCTTGGGGAGCTATTATAGCACCCTTTATTATAGGTCTTATTGCAGATCGATTTTTTAATGCAGAGCGTATTCTGGGAGTCTTGCACATAATAGGTGCCGTACTTATGTATTTAATGTCACAAGCAACAGACTCTGCTGTTTTCTATCCATATGTTTTAGGATATATGATTGCTTATATGCCTACACTGGCGCTAGTAAACTCGGTTGCATTTAACCAGATGAAAGACCCATCAAAGGACTTTCCATTCATTCGTGTATGGGGAACCATCGGTTGGATTGTGGCAGGACTATTAATAAGTTTTGCTTTTGGATGGGACTCTCAAGAATCTATCGCTGCAGGTCTACTTAAAAATACGTTTGTAATGACTGCTATTGCTTCTGCAGTACTAGGAGTTTTTAGTTTTACACTTCCTAAAACACCACCAAGTGCAAAAGGAGAGAAAGTTGCAATTAAAGATATTTTAGGTCTTGAAGCTTTAGATTTACTTAAGGATAGAAACTTCCTAGTGTTTTTCCTTTCTTCGGTACTTATTTGTATTCCACTTGCCTTTTATTATCAAAATTTAAGTCCGTTCCTAACGGAGTCTGGTGTAGAAAAATCTACAGCCCTTGCTTCTATAGGTCAAGTATCTGAGGTAGTCTTTATGTTATTACTTCCTTTCTTCTTTAAGAAATTTGGGTTTAAGAAAACTATCCTTGTAGGGATGCTCGCTTGGACATTGCGCTACCTACTGTTTGCTTATGGTAACACGGGAGACCTTTTCTTTATGATTATTACAGGTATTGTTCTACACGGTATTTGCTATGACTTTTTCTTTGTATCTGGACAGATTTATACAGACAGTAAAGCTGGACCAAAAATTAAAAGTGCCGCTCAAGGACTTATCACACTTGCTACTTACGGTGTAGGGATGCTTGTAGGTTTTTATGTGGCAGGAAAAATAACAGATGCAAACATTGTAGGTGATGGTCACGACTGGAACTCAGTATGGGTATTCCCAGCGATTTTTGCAGCTGCAGTATTTGTGATTTTTGCACTGCTATTTAAGAGTGAGAAAATAGAATATACGGAGTAGATCTTATGATTTACAATTTCATTAAAAATAAAAACACAACACAATGAGCAATAAAATAAGATGGGGCGTCTTAGGTGGCGGTGGAGATAGTTTAATAGGTGTGTTACACCGCGTGGCGGCAAGTATGTTTGACGCATATCAGCTAGTAGGTGGTTCTTTTAACCCAGATATTGAGGTAAGCAAAGAATTTGCTGCTCAAATAGGCATCCCGACAGATCGTATTTATAAAGATCTAACGGAGCTTGTAGAAAAGGAAACCGCACTCCCAGAAGACCAGCGTATGCAAGTGGTATCTATACTTACACCAAACTTCTTACACTTCCCGATGGCAAAGCAGCTTCTAGAGGCTGGCTTTAACGTGATTTGTGAGAAGCCTATGACGATGACACACGCAGAGGCGCTAGAGCTTGAGGCTATCCAAAAGAAAAATGGTAACGTCTTTGGACTTACACATACTTACACTGGCTACCCTATGGTACGCCAAATGAGGGAAATGATAGCAAATGGAGAACTAGGCGAGATACAAAAAGTAGACGCTCAGTATTACCAAGGCTGGATTAATAACCTCATACACGACAAGGAGCAGCGCAATAGCACCTGGCGTTTAATGCCCGAAAAATCTGGAATTTCTTGCTGTCTTGGCGATATAGGCGTTCACGCTTACCAGATGCTAGAGTTTGTAACTGGCAAGAAAATTAAATCTGTACTTGCAGACCTCAACCATCTATATGCAGACAATGAGATGGATATAGACGGTACCGTATTACTACGCCTAGATGAATATACGAAAGGTGTATTGCGATCTAGTCAAATAGCAACAGGTGAGGAGAACAACTTTACCGTAGCTATCTATGGTACAAAAGCAGGCCTCAAGTGGGAGCAAGAAAACCCTAACTATCTTTATTTACTAGAAGATGGACAACCTATGCGCGTGCTTAAACCAGGCCACGCTTATAACAGTCCGCTATCGCTAGACGGCACAAAACTACCTCCGGGACACCCAGAAGGTATTTTTGACGCGATGGGTAATATCTATAAAGGTGTTGCAAAGGCAATACGTGGAGAAGACTACAATTCTGGTGAGTTTCCGGGTATGACAGATGGTGTACGAGGAATGAATTTTATAGAGAAAGCCGTACAATCTCATCGTGATGGGAATGTGTGGGTAGACCTAGAGTAGCATAAGTACGCTTTCGCGAAAGCGTAAAAAACAACAACTGAAAAGATTCTCGCATTTGCGGGAATGAACAAAAATATATCCAATGAAAACAATAAAAGGACCCGCAGTATTTCTCGCCCAGTTTATGGATGACAAAGCACCATTTAATTCACTAGACGGATTGTGTAAATGGGCAGCAGACCTTGGGTATAAAGGAATACAAATCCCAACTTGGGAAAACCGATTAATTGACCTCACCACAGCTGGAGAGAGTAAAACCTACTGTGATGAGCTTAAGGGTAAAGTAAATGACTATGGGCTTGAGATTACAGAGCTCTCTACACACCTACAAGGGCAACTGGTTGCTGTACATCCTGCTTATGACTTGATGTTTGACAACTTTGCTCCAGATGATTGTAAAAACAATCCAAACAAGCGTACTGAGTGGGCTCGCAAGCAAGTAATAAGTGCAGCACACGCAAGTAAACATCTAGGTCTTGATGTGAGTGCGACGTTTAGTGGTTCGTTGCTTTGGCATACAATGCACCCTTGGCCACAACGTCCTGCAGGACTTGTTGAGATGGGGTTTGAAGAACTTGCAAAACGCTGGTTACCTATACTCAATACTTATGATGATTGTGGTGTAGATGTAGCTTATGAGATCCACCCTGGTGAAGATTTACACGACGGAGTGACTTTTGAGCGTTTTCTAGAAGCTACAGGTAATCACAAGCGTTGTAATATTTTATATGACCCGAGTCACTTTGTATTACAGCAACTCGATTATATAGCATACATAGACCACTATCACGAGTTTATAAAGGCCTTTCACGTAAAAGATTCTGAGTTTAAACCAGATGGAAAGCGTGGTACCTTTGGCGGTTACAGTGACTGGCAAGATCGCGCTGGCCGTTACCGCTCTCCGGGAGATGGACAGATAGACTTTAAAACTATTTTTACAAAACTCACAGAATACGGTTGTGACGTTTGGGCAGTGATGGAGTGGGAATGTTGTGTAAAAAGTCCTGAGCAAGGAGCTCGAGAAGGCGCACCATTTATCGCTTCACACATTATTGAGGCAACACAAAAACGTTTTGATGATTTTGCTGGAGAAGATATTGACAAGGAGCAGTTAAAGAAGATATTGGGACTTTAAAACACTATTATGAAAAAAACATTTTATATCGCGGCAGTGGCAATTTTCGCTTTAAGCTGTAAAGAAAAAGAAGTTACTACAACACAAGAGGTTGAAGAAGTAGAAACGGTAACACAAGCATCTACGACCGAAATTGTCCTTTTTGACGGCTCTAGCTTTGACGCTTGGAAAGGGTATGGTACAGACGGAATGCACGACAACTGGACCATAGAAGATGGAGCAATGGCTTTTACACCTGGTGAAGAAGGTGGTAAAAACATCATTACAAAAAACACCTATAAAAACTTTGAACTCAATCTTGAGTGGAAAGTTTCTGAAGGTGGTAATAGTGGCATCTTTTGGGGTGTAAAAGAATCACCAGACTTTAAAGAAGCTTATGAAACTGGCCCAGAAATACAAGTGCTAGATGACGAGCGTCACCCAGATGCAAAGGTGGCGAATGGAACGCACAAAGCAGGATCTCTTTATGATATGATAAAACCTGCAGACGGTATGATTAATCCCGCGGGTGAGTGGAATAAAGTAACGCTTTATATCAATCACGATAGCAACCTAGGTAAAGTAAGCCTTAACGGTAAAGAAGCATATACCTTCCCCGTAAATGGCGAAGAGTGGGATGCTATGGTTGCAAAGACTAAGTTTGCAGACTGGAAAGGCTTTGGTAAATATCAAGAAGGTCACATAGGTCTCCAAGATCACGGAGATAAAGTATGGTACCGCAACATTACAATAAAAGAATTATAGATTATGAAATTATACCATTTAGGAATTATCGCAACAGCACTAACCATTACATCGTGTGGCTCAGGAAATGTGGGTGATGAACCTACAAAACCAGAACAAACAGAAGTATGGGGTCCAAAACCTGCAAAGGTTGCCATAAACGGGCAAACCGGTATCCCTAGTGATGCTGTGATATTGTTTGACGGCACAAACCTCAATGCTTGGAAAAGTAAAAATGACGGCGGCGCTCCTAAGTGGACGATTAATCAAGACGGCAGTATGACCGTAAAGGATAAAACGGGAGATATTGTGACCAAAGAAGACTTCGGGAGTGTACAATTACACCTAGAATGGCGCAGTGACCCAAACAACACGCAGACTAACCAAAACAGAAGTAATAGTGGTGTGTTTTTTCAAGGCTTATACGAAGTACAAATCTTGAATAACAATGATAATGACACCTATGTAAACGGTATGGTAGGCTCTATTTATAAGCAAAAAGCTCCAGACGTTATGGCTGCAAAACCTACTGGAGAGTGGAACAGCTATGATATTGTTTTTCACGCGCCAGCGTTTAATGCTGCAGGTAAAAAAACAAAAGCTGCTACAATCACCGTATTTTTAAATGGTGTACTCATACAAGATCACTACGAGATTAAAGGTAGTACAGAGTACATAGGTTTCCCAAAAAACAATGCTCACGGTGACGGCCCAATTGTACTGCAAGATCACGGAGATATGAGTGGTGTAGGGTATAGAAATATTTGGTTACGTAAATTAGATTAATGAACTTCCCTGCACTCCTTACAACATTTGCCCCAGCACTCATAAGTCTGGCATTATTTATAAATACACGTTACTTTCCGCCATCGCTGGGTAATCCTTTTTTATCAAAAGCTCCAGAATGGTGGATGAGAGATCAAGCCACTTGGGATAAAGCATACTCCTTTCTTGCTCAAAAATACGGGATAGGCACCATTGCACTTTTTGCAATTTGTAGTTGTCTCCTCTTTTTAGAAAGCCCTTATGCCGCATACGGTGGTTATATAGCATTAGTAGCATATGTTGTGCTGGCTAACTACCAGGTGCGCTCTTATATGCAAGAAAAAGTAAAATAGGGTGTGATTACGCTTTCGCGAAAGCGTAAAAAACCACAGTCATTCTTAATTTTTCATTACTTACTGAACCATTATCTTTGCGCTATGATAAAATCAATGACTGGTTTTGGGAAGAGTGTCGTACAGCTTCCCGGAAAAAAGATTACTATCGAGATCAAATCGCTTAACAGCAAAAACCTTGATCTCAATGCACGTATCCCTTCTACATATCGTGAGAAGGAACTCGCACTACGCAATATGGTGGCAAAAGCTCTAGAACGTGGTAAGATCGATGTAGGTCTCTACATAGAAAGCACTGGCGAAAACACCAATACAGCGATTAATGAATCTGTTGTAAACACCTATATGAAACAGCTGTCAAACGCTGTTGCTGGTGAGCCTAGCGAGATAGAGCTACTTAAAATGGCTGTGAGACTTCCAGATGCTCTCAAAACTGAGCGTAAAGAACTGGATGAAAATGAGTACAAAGCCATTGTAACTAATCTAGAAGGTGCGCTTAAGGAAATAAACGCTTACAGACTAGATGAGGGTAACTCTCTCAAAACTGAGTTTGAACTGCGCATTAAAAATCTACAGCGTTTACTAGATGAAGTTATCACTCTTGATAAAGATCGTCTTGCAGATGTAAAAGTGCGTCTAGAGAAAGCCGTTGCAGATCTCAAGGTTAATCTTGACGAAAATAGGTTTGAGCAAGAGCTTATCTATTACCTAGAGAAATACGACATCACAGAAGAAAAGGTACGTCTTAAAAATCACTTAGATTACTTTACAGAAGCACTAGATTCTGATAATTCTAACGGTAAAAAGCTAGGCTTTATAGGTCAAGAAATAGGTCGTGAGATTAATACAATAGGCTCAAAGTCTAATTATGCACCTATGCAACAGCTAGTCGTGCAAATGAAGGATGAGCTAGAAAAAATAAAAGAGCAAGTATTAAACGTACTCTAATGGGAAAACAACCTGACGCACAAGAACTAAATCACACGGGGAAACTCATTGTTTTTTCGGCGCCTTCTGGTAGTGGTAAAACAACAATTGTAAGACATCTCTTGGGTCAACCAGAGCTCAATCTAGAGTTTAGTATCTCTGCGACTAGTAGAGAACCTCGCGGCACAGAAGTACACGGTACAGATTATTACTTTATCTCTCTTAAGGAGTTTAAAAATCATATCAAAGCAGACGACTTTCTAGAATGGGAAGAGGTCTATCGTGACAACTTTTACGGTACACTCTGGAAAGAAGTACAACGTATCTGGGCGATGGGTAAGCACGTTATATTTGATATAGACGTAGTAGGCGGTTTACGCATAAAGAAAAAGTTTCCAGATAAGACACTTGCCGTTTTTGTAAAACCACCTAGTGTAGATGAGCTCAAAATACGTCTTAAAAAACGTAGTACAGAAAGTGAAGATAAAATCAATATGCGTGTTGCAAAAGCCTCTGTAGAGCTGGCCACAGCACCACAATTTGATCATATTATCCTTAATGATAATTTAGAAAAAGCTCTTAAAGAAGCGGTTACACTTGTTACCGATTTTGTAAAATAGTACCTCAATGACATTACAAGATTTTAATACCAAACTTGCTACCTCACCCACTGAGATTGAGTTTACAGATACAATGGCTGTTATAGAAGCGCTATATACTTTTACGCCTAGCTCTTTTAAGAATGGTGACATTCATAATGACGCAGGTGAGAACAATGGCTCTTGTAAGCTATTTGCATTTGCACAAGAGCAAGGATTAAATAAAAGTGACACGCTACAGTGTTTTGGCGCTTATTACAGAGAAGATGTGCTACAAAACCCAGAGGGTACAGATCACCAAAATATTAGAAATTTTATCAAATACGGCTGGGACGGAATTGACTTCGACACAAACCCGCTCCAAAAGAAATAACTCAAAACTTACTATCCCTTGAAAATAGGTCTATACTTTGGAACTTTTAACCCTATACACATAGGGCATCTTGCTATTGCAAATCATATGGCAGAGTATAGTGATTTAGATAAAATCTGGATGGTTATCACGCCTCACAATCCTTTTAAGAAGAAGAGTAGCCTACTTAACAATCATCATCGCTACCAGATGGTAATGGAGGCTGTAGAACATTATGACAAAATCGAGCCAAGTAATATTGAGTTTGACCTGCCACAGCCTAATTATACGGTATACACGCTAGCTCATCTAGAAGAAAAGTATCCTCAGCACGAGTTTTGTTTAATAATGGGTGAGGACAACCTTAAAAGCCTTCATAAGTGGAAAAACTATGAAGTTATTTTGGAACGTCACGACATCTATGTATACCCTAGAATCTCTGAAGGTACGGTTGAAACACAGTTTGATAATCACCCAAAGATTCATAAAGTAGACGCACCTATTATGGAGATTTCATCTACAATGATACGTAAGGCGATTAAGGAGGGCAAAAACATACGACCACTACTTCCTCCAGAAGTTTACACTTTCATAGACGAGATGAGTTTTTATAGATAATCCTGATGCCTAAAAGAGATCTCACCGACCAAAATGCAAAAGAAGCCACTTACTACGGGCTTATGATGGTTGTGTCTTTTCTAGTATATTTTGTATTAAACAGAGTCATTAAATCAAGTAATGACTTACCTGATTTTTTAACAGGTTTTGCCACGGCTATATTCATTGTTTCTAGTGTCTTTACAATTATAAAATACGTCAAGGCTCGAAAAGAACCTCATAATGCTCACCTGGGTAAAGCAAAACTCTTTGCAGGGCTCGCTGTAGTATTCTGGGTGTTAGTCTTAATGAATATGAGCAAAGAGATCCTGCACATTTTTGGTTCATTAAACTAGATGAATTTATTATATAAAAAAAGAACAAACATTCCAGACTATCGCCCTTCATATTTGTTCTTTTAATTAGTCTATAATCGCGCTTGAGCGCTTTCTTTTATTTCTCTAAGTGAGGAATACGTAATACTTGACCTGGATAAATTAAATCTACGTCTTTAAGCATAGGCTTATTTGCTTCAAAAATTTGTGGGTACTTCATCGGATCTCCGTACATCGCTTTTGAGATCTTACTTAAAGAATCTCCTTTTTCTACCGTATAAAAACGAGCTTCTGGCTCTGGGTTCTCTACAGTAAGTCTATCGTCTACAGTTGCAATACCTGTAGAGTTTCCTACTACAAGGATTACCTTTTCTTTAGTAGCTTGGTCGTGTGCACTACCTGCAACAACAGCAACATCACCATCTATAGATATATCTAGATCATCTACATCTAGACCAAGGTCACTAATAGTTTCTGCCATATTACTTGCTGCTTTTGCATTTTCCATAGCAATCTTTTCTTCTGCAACTGCTGCTGCTTCTGCCGCCTCTTCTTCTTCTGTTTTTCCTATCCCGAATACTTTTGCTCCGGCATTTTTAATAAATGAAAATAATCCCATAATTATAATTTTTAGTTAGTGTTTTTATTGTGTAGTCAATTTACAAAAAAGTAGGTGTTTATACAGTATTGTTAAGAGGAGATTGGCAATTATAATCACTTAGTACATTAGTCCTCATTTTTATGCATTATATCTATAGTTCTAATCGTTTTTTAAAACAGAAAACCCTTACGCTAATTAACACTTAGGTAAGGGTTTTCCAACTAAATAACCAACCAAAAAATCTTTATACGTCACACTGTGGTTGTACAGTGCTCCTTTCTATTTTAACGCTTTTGCTTTTTTCGCCTTGAGCGCTTCTATTTCTTTTTTAATTTCTGAAGTCTTCTTTCGTAACTTAGGCAAGGTTTTAGACTTCCCATCTTCTGAGGTTCTAAACTCTATATACCCTCTACCTCTAAACTGGTAGGTAGTACCTGTAGTTACTTGATATAACTCTATGGTCTCGTCATCTATAACGGTAAGGTCAAAGAACTCATTGTCTGGAAAATTATAATCTAGTGTTAAAGTTTTCTGGTAAAAATCACCAGGTACATCATCTACATCATAAATCCCATTATAGTCCCAGTATATATTATTTACTGGTGTACCATTACCATCTTCAGAGCTTCTAAAGTTGCCAGAAACCCCTGCTGGTAAAAACTGTAAGTAGTTTTCATTATCAAAAGGATTGATCTCACCTTCTTGACTTGTATAGATTTTCTCCCAAGCTTCAAATTCTTGTAAGAAGTAGTGTATGTTATTGTAAAACACTAAATCATAGTCAAAGGTGTTGCGCTGGTAACCTACCAGTATATATCTCGCTCCTGTAGACGGGTGATATAATTCTATCTCATTACCAGATAACTGGCGTACATCAAAGGTGTAATCTCCGTCTAAATCGTGATAAGCATCTAGCTCAAAACCAAAGGTATCATAGTTACCTACGTCTATCCCAAACCCGGCTCCATTGTACCCTAAACCAGAAAGGTTGTTATTTGCAAAAATATTTCCTCCTCTAAAAGAGACTGTAAATGCCTTTTGTAAAAATGGTACAACTATATTTCCAGATGAGGCATCTATATCTACATACCAGATCTCATAATCTGTTAATACTTGATTAAGTGTAGGTCCATTATTAACCTCTACATATGGATCTACTTCTACAATCGCCTCTGTATAACACGAAGTAAACAAAATGGCGACGAGCGCTACTGCAATAAAATGTTTGATCGTTTTCATACTGTTTGTTTTTGGATTCCCTTAACAGTATTCAAACCACGTGCCAAAAATTCAATTAACTCAAAATCAGATATTTAAATATATTTTATTACTAAATAATTTCAAAGATTTTTCCGGGGAGAGGCCTTATTACTCCTTTTAATTCCATTTGTAATAAGATGCTTGCAATCTTGTAAGTGGGCAATTTACAATTAAGAGCGATGATGTCCATAAGCTCTTTGCCATTGCCTTTTAAGAAGCGCCATACCAGTTTTTCTTCATCTGTAAGTTCTACAAAAAGTTGTTTTTGGATCACGGGAGCTTGTTCTTGCTCTAGTTTCCAGCCCAGTATATAAATAAGATCTGCCGCACTAGTCATAAGGTTTGCTCGCTGCTGTTTTATGAGGTTATTACAACCCAAGCTCTGCTTATCTTCTGCCCTTCCCGGTACCGCAAACACGTCTCGATTGTATCCATTTGCAAAGTCTGCAGTCACAAGAGAACCTCCCTTCTCTGCAGATTCTATAACGATAGTAGCCTCAGACAGCCCAGCAATAATACGGTTGCGCTGTAAGAAGTTAGTATGTACAAAACTGCTCTTACTCCAGAAGTCTGTAACAAAACCACCATTTGCCTCTACATCGCTCATATACTTAGCGTGCACCTTTGGGTAAATTTGATTAAGCCCGTGAGCCAGTACACCTACATTTTGCAATCCGTGCTCAATACACGCTTTATGTGTGGTAATATCTACCCCATAAGCAAAGCCAGAGATAATAAGCGGATTTAAGGGAGCCAAATCTTTAATGAGCTTTTTTATAAAATGCTCGCCATAAGTGGTAATTTTCCTAGTCCCTACAATGCTTATAATTCTTCTATTATTCCAGTTTATGTTTCCTCTAGAAAATAGCAGCACTGGTCCATCTAGACAGTGTTTGAGACGTTGTGGGTATTGCTCATCTGTAAATGCACAGACGTTTATGTTGTTATCTTGTATGAATTTTAATTCCGCTTTCGCGAAAGCGTGATACTCCTCATCACCAAAAGCTTTAAGTTTATGCTCACCTATGCCATCTATCTTAAGCAATGTGCTCTTTTTCTGTTCTAAAACCGCCGTAGCCGAACCAAAGTGTTGAAGCAGTTTTTTTATAGAACCATCACCCAGATTTGGAGTGTATTGTAGTATAAGGAGTGCGAGTAATTCTTTTTCTGTCATTAATGCTTGAAATTGAGGCTACTAAGTAACAACTATTATATCTGTTAATAAAATATATCTCGCCTTGTTGCGTGACTAGACATTTTGACTATTTTTGAGTTATGCAGTTAGACCAATACATAAGTGACCTTTTATACAGATATGAGTGTGTAATTTTACCAGGTTTTGGGGCTTTTTTGACTCAAATCCAAAGTGCGCAAATACACGCCACTACACACGCTTTTTATCCGCCTAAAAAGAAATTGTCATTTAATGCACAACTTACAGACAGTGATGGTTTACTGGCAAACTATATTGCAAAGACAGAGATGATTCCTCATAGTGAGGCGAGTAATCGTATTAAAACCTACGTGCGCTTTCTTTATGACAACCTGCATAAGGGAGAGTCACAAACGCTTACAAACATAGGTACACTATCTCTAGACACAGAGAGTAGATTACAGTTTGAGCCATCATATCACCTCAACTATCTTACAGATTCTTTTGGTCTATCTTCTTTTACCTCTCCAGAGATTATGCGAGAAGTTTATAAAGAAGAGGTTACTGCACTTGAGGAGACAACACCTATTGCTTTTACACCAGAACGTAAGGCAAGTAACTCTTGGCTTAAGTATGCAGCAGCAGCGGTTATCGCCTTTGGCGTTCTTGGAGCGGCTAGCTTTAACTATGTTCAAGATGTAAAAGAGCATAACTATGTGGCCCAAGAGCAAGCAAGAGAGCAGCTAGAAGATAAGATACAAGAAGCAACTTTTGTTATCCCTAATCCTTTACCAGCTATACAGCTATCACTTACAAAGCCTGCGGGTAATTATCACATTGTAGCGGGTGCCTTCCGTATGGAAGAAAATGCACAGAAGCGTGTAGACCAGCTTACAGAAAAAGGATATAAAGCACGTACCATAGGGACTAACAAGTATGGACTGCATCAAGTAATTTACGGAAGCTTTACAGACTCTCAAGAAGCGCTTTCAGAACTTAGAGCAATACGCAAGACAGATAATCAAGATGCTTGGTTACTTGTACAAAGTATCGATTAATACTCTTTATACATTTTACTGTTTCCCTTTTCTACTTTGGTGTACCTTTGCGCCAAAATTGAATATCTATGGATTCACGCACACCAAGCGACTCAAAAACAATACTTACAGATCTTGTACTGCCAAGTGAGACTAACCCACTGGGTAATCTTTTTGGAGGTGAGCTACTTGCTCGTATGGATAGAGCAGCTAGTATTGCTGCAAGACGTCACTCACGTCGTATCGTTGTTACAGCATCTGTAAATCACGTAGCTTTTAATAGAATGATTGCTCTAGGGAGCGTTGTTACTGTAGAAGCAAAGATTTCTAGAGCATTTAAAACATCTATGGAAGTCATTATAGATGTATGGATAGAAGATCGCGAGAGCGGCCTTAAAGCGCAAGCAAACGAGGCGATTTACACCTTTGTAGCAGTAGATGAGCAAGGGCAGCCTGTACCAGTACCTCAAGTTGTACCAGAATCTGATCTTGAGAAACAACGCTATGATGCAGCCTTACGCCGTAAACAATTATCGCTTGTGCTTGCAGGCAAGATGAAACCTGCAGAAGCAACAGAGCTCAAAGCATTATTTATATAACATAAAAAAGCCTCCATTGAGGAGGCTTTTTTTTTATTTGTATCTATGGTCTATTACCACTTTTCTATTTCTTCTTTAATAGCCTCTTTTGTTTTTCCTGTTTTTTCTTGAATACGGCCTAGAACCTCATCCATCTTTCCATCTGCAAAGGTCTCATCATTATCAAAATGTTTACCATATTTCTGTTTGAAATCTCCTTTTACTTGATTCCACTTTCCTTCTAATTCGGTCGAGTTCATAATCTTTCTTTTTAAGTTCACCACTAAATTACTCACAATGAGATGTCTATTGTAATAAGACTGTATTAAAAAGTGTTATGGTTGTGCTAAAGTTTGCAAGCCTAGTAAACACTAAAATTTTATACCTGTTCTTAATCTAATAGGGTGCGATAGCTCGTAGCTTACTGCAGGCGCAGCACTATTTTGATATACGGGTGCCATAAACTGAATACCTGCATCCCACTCTGGTGTAAATTGCACATCTATTCCCATAGTAGGGGCAAACTCTGTAAACATAAGCCCGCTGGTGTCAAGTCCTCTCACTACTTGCCCTTGTACACCCAGGTATGCACTTATACCCTTTGTGGCTTGATATCTAAAAATAAGAGGAAACTCGACCACCTCGTCATTACCTACACGTGACCTTGATATCCCACCCTGTAAGCTAGACTTATAACCTAAAGATGTCCCCACAAGTAGCGTGCGTGTTTGATCATAAAATTCTTTATTAGGTTCTCCTACATTACTAGGTAGCGCACCTATTGCGTTTAGAGAAAAACGAGGTTCTGCCGTGGTTGTGGTGTTTTAAGCACTAGTAATTGAAGCGCATAAAATTAAGAGCAATAGGCTAAGATGTTTCATAGCCCTAAATTTAAAACTTATGTAACGCGCTTGTGTTAAGCTTATTACAAAAAATACAAATGAAATGCCAAATGATATTTAGAAGTGCGCTTTCGCGAAAGCGTAAACCAGCAGCTATCGTCTACTTATCCATTGTGTAGGGTTGAGCTTGGTCTGGTTTTTACTTACCCTAAATTTAAGAATGCTCTTGCCCGTAAATGCATTACGAGAGACTTCACCTAGTGGCTGTTTAAGAGTTACTTTTTGACCTAGTTTTACTTTAATATTTTTAAGATTAAAATAGGTGGTAAGATAATCACCGTGCCTTATGATGATAGCAATGTTTGCTCCCTTTGCGTCTTGTATAGAAGTTACTTCTCCCTCAAAAATGGCTCTTACGGTAGCATTTTCTGTGGTTTCTATATCTACACCACTATTGCTTAAAGTAATCCCTGGTAAGGTAGGGTGTGCAGACTTACCGTAAGGTCTCACCACGCGGCCACGCTCTACTGGCCATATGAGTCTACCTTTATTACTAGAAAACTCTTTTGCGAGTGTAACCTCTGCTGGTGTGAGGGCAAATGTCTTACTGCTTGTAGATTTACCTGCTTTTTTATTACTAGCAGCAATAGCATCTGCAATGAGCTTATCTATCTGTCTGTCTATGCGATCTGCCTCCTTTTGTTTCTTTTTGATCTGAGCGATATAGGTGTTAGATTCTTTACGTATTTCTTTTATGAGTAGGTCCTGGCGTTGTTTTTCTTTATCTAGTTCCTTTTTTGCCGTTCTATTTTCGGCAATGAGGGTCTCTTTATCTGCTTTTTGCTTGACTAGTTTTTTATTAGTCTCTTGTATAAGTATTGTGCGTTCCTTGATTTGCTCACCTTGCTTCTTGCGGTAGTTTGCATACTGCTTCATATACTGTACACGCTTGTAAGCTTGCTTAAAATCTTCACTAGAGAGTAAGAACATCACCTTACTTTGCCCGCTCTTACTTTTATACGACTTGCGTATCATCTCACCATAATCTTCTTTTAATATGGCGAGCTCCTTACGGAGGTTTTCCATCTTTACCAGATTTTCATTAATCTCTCTTGACAATAGGTTGGCTTGACTATTTGTAACTCGTATGAGATCTGAGCGTAGTCTTATCTGGGTGTCCAGATCTTCTACTTGGGTGAGGATAGATATTTCTTTTTTCTTATTTGTTTCGCGTAAGCGTTGTAACTGTCGCATTTCTCTTTTAAGAGCCTCACGACGCTGTTCTAGCTGCTTTTGCTTTGCAGACTGCCCAAAGGCCGCTTGCGTAAAAAAGAGCATCATAAAAACACCCAGAAGAGCTATATATATGCGCCTATCTCTTTGCATCTAGCTTTATTTCTTCATATCCAGAAGGAATACTAAACGGCATACGTACCTCTCCATCTAAATCTATATCACGAAACTCGATTTGTACCTGTGACTGGTTGCGACCATCATCTGCAAGAATATCTAGCGAAAATGGGAAGGTCTTACTTCCTATCTGTTTGTAATTTCCATATGCGATATCTAAAGTCCCGTTACCATCTGTTTGCTCTATGCGTTGTTCTTGCGTGACAAAATTTTGAGTAGCAATCCCAAAGAAGATGAGTGCCTCCTTGAGTTGCTTTTTTGGTGTGACCTCATAACCCGTTTGCGTTTCTTTAAAGGTATACTTTCCCTCTCTTAGGTCATAAACAGTTTGTCCCGTAAGCAATCGCTGTAACTGGTAAAAATCTATATCTACTCCTAAGTACTGACTAAGAAATGTAAAGTCTCCATCAAAATATTGATTATTGAGCTTATCGTAAAATTGCACCTTTTGTGGTGTAATCAAGGCGCGAGCACCAGAAAAACCAATGAGTGACGCGTTTAGCCAGATTTTTTTGTCTTTTTCTATACGTATCGTAAGTGTTACTGTAGGCTTTGATCCTTTCTTATCTCTGTACTTTATCTTGGTACGGGCATCTAGCGTTTTATAAGTGAGTGCATTGTTGTAATACTCAGTAATAAGTCTTTTTGCAGAGACATCTTCGGCAGTGCTAGTACTCGCTGCTTTTTTTGCACCACAACTTGCGAGAGCAACTAATAAAATAATGTAAACGAGCTTTCTCATTATTATCCTTGCGCTTTTAATTGTTCTACCTTATTATAGTATTTACTTGCTGTAGAAGCATTACCGTCTCCTTTATGTGCATCGCCTAGTTGCTGGTAAAAATCTATTTCCATCTTTACATCATCTATCACATAATCTACACCTAGTTCAAGTTGATCTATGGCTGCTTTAAATTTACCTTGATTATTAAGTGCGACTCCATAAGTAAGGTATAGTAGTGGCTGTGATGGATAAAGGTCTAGTGCATTTGCAGCAATCTCTTCGGCATCTTTAAAGCTTCCAGAGTCCAAAAGTAAAAGGCTTGTGTTTTTAATAAGCTCAAGATTTTCTGGATCACTCTGTAAAGCTTTTTTAAGATATGGCAGTGCCTTATCCTTACTTCCTTTTTTAATGTAATAAGAAGCTAATTCTTGATAAATATTAGAATCTCCCACCTGTGTGTCAAAAACTGCAATGGCTTTTTCTAACTGCGGTTCATATTGTGGGTTACCGTTTACAAATAGCACAAAGTCATTAAGCACGCGATGCTTTGCTGCGGCACTCATACGAGTACTTTCCAGTACTTTTTGCATAGAGCTTATGGCCTCATCTATTTTATTATCATTAAGATTAAACTTATACAGAGCTAGGTGTACCTCATCTGCATATGGGTTTACCTTTTGAAGTTCTAGAGCGGTTTCATACGCTTTTTGCGTATTTCCTTGCTCGCTATAAAGCAATATGAGTTTAAGATACTCTGCTTCACTTTTAGGGTTTGAAGCTATATTTTTCTCTATAGCTTTTACCTGTCTAGATGTATCTCCAGAGAGTAGATACAATCTATTTTTTAATCTATCACGATATATATCTGTACCTATTTCTTCATCAAGCTCATCTATAAGGTCTAGCGCCTCGTTATATCTTTTTGTGCTTGTATAGATACGCGCAAGATCTTCTTTATACTGCACGTCAAAATTAATGAGATTTTTTACCGTAGCCTCAGCAGCATCATAATCTCGCTGCTGGAAGTAGACTTCATATAATGCTTCTAGTACATCTTCATTATTTGGCTCGAGTTCTAAAAATTTATTAAAATCTAAAGCAGCCTCATCATACTTTTTTAAGAATACGTGATTTTTACCTCGCTCAAAATATAAAATAGGATGACTAGATGGTGACATTGAGATACACTTGTTAAGCTCCATAATGGCACGCTCATAATTCTCAATTCCCTTTTGTTTTAATGCTTCAAAGAAAGATGTCTGAAAATCGTCTGAAACATTACCAAGGTCATCTACATTCTCATCTGCAAAGGGATTTGCTTCTTTTAAGAATTGCCCATACGCACGATCCTTTACTAGTGTAAAAGCGATCGTGAGTATGAGTATGTAGATTCCTTTTTTCATTAAATATGATTATATAAAACTTATTTCATCACCGTGTAATCCCCTAGACTTACACGTGTGTGTTCTCCGTTATATTGTACTTTATTACCTATCATCGCCTCTGTCCACTGTGCGTTTTTTATCACACTATCTTGCTGGATTAAGCTGTGACTTATGGTACTATCTTCAATAGTTGTGCCAGCTCCTATCGCAACACCTGGACCTATAGTACAATTTTTAAGAACTACGTTTTCACCTATAAAACAAGGCTCAATAATCGTTGAATTCTCATTTACCACAGAGTTTGCTATAAGTTGCTCTTCCTTCTCATCGTGTAAGAACTGTAACATCTTAGAATTAGTATCTATGGCAACTTCTTTATTACCGCAATCCATCCACTCATCTACAGTTCCAGTTTTGAAAATACGACCTTCTGCCATCATTTTCTTAATACCATCGTTAATCTGGTATTCACCTCCATTCATAAGGTTTTCATCAAGAACTTCTTGAAGCTTCTCTTTAAGAACGGCCACATCCTTAAAATAATATATACCTATCACCGCTTGATCAGACACAAAGGTTTCTGGCTTCTCTACAAGCTCTACAATCTCATCTTTCTCATTAAGTTTTACAACTCCGTAAGCTTCTGGGTTAGGCACTTTCTTAGTCCAGATTACACTATCTGCCTCAGGATCTAGTTCCAAATCTGCGCGTATAAGTGCATCTGCATAAGCTATTACCGCAGGACCACTCAAAGAAGGCTCTGCACTCATAATAGCGTGACCAGTTCCTAATGGCGCTCCCTGGCGATAAATAGATGCCTTTGCTCCAAGACTCTCTGCAAGCTCTTCAAGTTGTGCAATTACAGCATCACCAAAAAATGTAGGGTCTCCAAGTACAAAAGCAATCTCGTCTATAGGTTGCTTTAAGATCTTAGCAATATCTCGTACAAGTCTGTGTACAATAGGTGCTCCCGCTACAGGAATTAATGGTTTTGGTATTGTTAAACTATGTGGTCGCAATCTAGAGCCTAGACCGGCCATTGGTACTATTATTTTCATTTATTTAAATTTTTCTATAATAAGGTTGCTATTATGTTGATAAGTGTCATTTCCTATTTTACCCCGGTACTACCAAAACCGCCTTCACCACGATCTGTACTAGAGAGTTCTGTTACTTCTTCCCATTGCCCTTGCTCGTGCTTTGCAATGACCATCTGTGCAATGCGCTCTCCATTTTCAATTGTAAACGGTTCATTAGATAGGTTTACAAGGATTACTCCCACTTCTCCTCTATAATCTGCATCTATGGTTCCAGGAGCATTGAGCACGGTCACGCCCTTTTTTGCAGCTAGGCCACTACGTGGTCTTACTTGTGCCTCTACGCCTACTGGCAGTTCCATAAATATCCCTGTAGGAACAATAGCTCTTTCTAACGGTCCTATCGTGATGGACTCTGTGATATTTGCACGCAAATCCATTCCTGCGCTAGCAATGGTTTCATAGTGAGGAAGTGCGTGTGCACTTTTATTTATAACCTTTATTTTCATTTGTTCTTCTTTCTAACTTATTCTCGTACTGAGATACTATTATTTTTAATTACGCTTTCGCGAAAGCGTACTCATCTTCTTTTTAATATACGCAAGAGTAGCTCTTTTTCGCGGAAGCTTATTACACCAATTAATAATACGGTCATTACAGCTCCTACAAGATACAGTCTCAAGCTACCTACGCCAAAGTAATCTCTAAATCCATAAAAATATAGACTAGACAATGCGATACTTAATACGAGGTACAAAAGTATATTTTTTAGATCATAAGGGATTGCTAAATGTTTGCGACCCATTATATACGATGTGACCATCATCAAGGTGTATGCTGCACAGGTAGCAATGGCACTGGCTAGATATCCTATTTTTGGAATAAGTAAGACATTTATCACTATGGTAAGTAATGCCCCTGCAACCGAAATATAAGCGCCATATCTTGTCTTATCTGTTACTTTATACCAGACAGACAGCGTTTGGTAAACTCCAAAAAACAGGTATGCAACGAGTATAAGTGGCACAATATTCATAGCCTCCCAGTAAGCAGGGTCGTCTAGAAGGATTACTTTCACCACATCTACAAGTACTACATACACAAATAGCGCAATGGCACCAAGAACCACAAATGCCTTTGTGATCTGAGCATACATATAATGTGCGTTTTCATTTTTTGCCTCGCTAAAAAAGAAGGGCTCTATCCCTATTCTAAAAGCTGTGGCAAAAAGCGTCATCCCTATAGAAAGTTTATAACACGCACCATAAATACCCACTTCACTCTCTGCAATATTTTCTGGTAGTAACTTTTCTAATAAAATCTTATCAAAAGATTCATTTATAGCAAAGGCAAGACCTGCAATAAGTACGGGAGCACCGTAGGCAAGCATTTTTTTAAATAAAATCGTATCAAAAGACCATCTTGTAAAATAGGGCTTTATCACGATAAGTAGTATCAAAAAACTAGGTATACAAAATGCAATAAATGCAAGCTCAATTTTATCTGTGGGTAAAAAACTGTTTACACTATCTAACTGCGGTAGCCACACAAGAAATACCACAGATAATCCTGTAGAAATAAAAACGTTAAGTAACTTTATAAGTGCATAGCGCATACTCTTATTTTGAGCTCGCATATATGCAAAGGGTATTACCGCAAGCGTGTCAAACGCTATGACTAAAATCACCCATCTCCAGTATTGCTCAGGAACATCAGATATACTTGATAGTGCATCTATCCCAGTAAATGCTATAATAACAAATAAAATGGTAGACCCTAGCAAACCAAGTAAAGAGGTTGATAATGTTTTTTTAGTATGCTTTTCATCATTAAAAAATCTAAAAAAGGCTGTCTCCATACCATAAGTAAGCAGCACGTTAAAGATCATTATATATGAAAACACGATAGTCATCTCCCCAAAGGCATCTGTATCCGGCAAGTAACCAGTATACAAACGGGTAAGTAATGCAGTAAGTACCCTAGGTAATACAGTTGCAAGACCGTATATAAATGTATGTCTAAAAAGATTTTTAAGAGCGCTCAAGAAGTAGTTGTTTTCCGATCAAAAATAAAGAAATAAAGCCTAGTAGCCGTTTCCGCGTGGTCGCTGTTGTGGGTAAGCAACCCCTGTTTTTTCAGTAATATTTGATAAAATACAATACTTTGTAAGCCCCTCTTCTTTGTAAATAATACCAGCTTGATCTTTTGATAGTTCAAAAGGAAACGTATCCTTTGCGGCAGGTGCCGTATTTGCAGCTTCTTGATCTGTGTCACTAGACATTATCACATCTTGATGTATTCCATTATCTGTTCTAAATCTAGCTACGTATCCTACATTACCCTGCATAAGCTTACCTACGCTTTCGCGAAAATAAACTTTCTCTAATGTTACGTTACTAGGAACACTGGTGGGTATATAAAACTCTATACCAGAACTACCACCCGAGGCTCCAGCGACATACGTGTTATAGTGAGCAGCAATAGAAGCAAATAAGGGGTTTGATAAAGTCATCGTATCCTGATTTTCTAAAGATGAAGTAGACTTACATTGGGTTAGTAGTAGTGAGCTTAGTGCTAGGCTCAAGACTGTAAGTAGTTTATACATAATGGTGGTTGTTTATGAGTAATATACAAATCTCATTCCAAGATACGATAGTTCATCACAATTAGACTTCTTAGCATAAAAGAAAACCTCGAGATCATAGATATCTCGAGGTTTACACTCAAACCAAAATAATTGTGAAGAAAGAGTTTAAATATACCCTGCTTCATTAAAAAATAGGTGAAAACCGATAATCGTTTACTTTTTTATGATGCTCAAAATAAGGAGAAACAAAAAATGCCAGCTGAAACAGCTGGCATTAATAAAGTAATAAAATTGAGGGTTGACCCTATTGCTTGATAAGCTTTATAGACTGTATGCCTTGCTCTGTCACTACGTTTGCTATATATATTCCTGTAGTTAATCCTGAAGCATCTATTCTTGTCGTTGTATTTCCAGACTCTAAAGACATAACTTTTTTACCTAAAACATCATAAACAACAATCTCTTTTGTAGGTGCGTTTGTAGTAAGAACCCATTCGTTTGTAGTTGGATTAGGAAAAGCAGATAGGCCTGTTTCTGTAAGCTCATCTGTACTTAGCGTCTCATTATGTAAATACAAATTATCTATATAGATAGTTCTATTACCTGTATTTGCTCCTGCAAGCGTTAATACAAACTGTCTAAGTGCATCTCTTTGCTGTGTTGCATCTCCGTCTGTAAAGTCAGATAATGGCACATCTAGTGATACCCACTCTCCAAATGTTGTTACAGGATTTGTTAACTGAAAAGACGAAGTTTCACCTGCGTCACCTACGTGATTAGACCATTTTGGATTTGCAATAAGACCCGCCGAATTATCTGTATCTATCCAATAATCCATATGGAAAAATGTAAGTGAAGATAAATCTAAAGGTGCTCCCCAGTCTACTAGTAAAAACTCAGAAGATGGTTGATTCATCGTTATTTTTTGGGTGTCGTTTCCTTCTACCTGGATTGTTTCTATATCTTGTGTTCCCACTCCAAAAGCTCCAAATACAGTATTCTCTTGTGTTGTGTAAGCATCGCTAAATAAAGAAAAAACATTTTCAGCATCTCTTTCTGGTGGTGTAGGAGCTGCTACAGTTGGAGCTGCAGGCTCTTCTGCTTCTCCTACTACTAGAGAAACATTATCTATAACAACGACTCCTGTCTCTGCACCCATATCAAATAATACTCTACTATTTGGAATTCCTATTCCTCCAGCTGTAAGAGTAAGTTCAAAAGTTGTTAAGGTTTCTGTAAGTGTTACTGTTTCAACCGCTGCAGTAAAAGGTGCTTCATTAAGACCTATACCCGCAATAATTGTACGAGTTTCTCCAGCCCCAGTAGATGCGTCAAAGGTGAGTACATATGTTTCTCCCTCAGTAATAGAGAGGATCTGACTTAAATTTACGTCAAACGCGTTTCCCGCTGTCTCTACATTTGCAAAGTTAAAGCTGTTGCCGCCATCCTCTTGTACGTTAAAGGCATTCCCCGTCCATTCTACCATTCCTTCTTCAAAATCGCCATTATTAAGCAGGTTCTGGGCTTGCATTGCAAATGCACTACAAAAGATAAAAAGCAGTAAAGTAATTTTTTTCATAATAATTCAATTTAATTAATAATACGAAATTTAAAATTACAAGCTTATTTTGCCAAATCACCAAATTAGACCTATACAAATAACATACATCGTAATATTAACACCGTAAAATTGCGAATTATAGAATTTAAAATTGTTTTCGATGCTTTTTTAGAGGTCAAATCCATAATTAAAGTAACAATCCTTATTAACTTTGTTATTTTAAAAACTTTTCCTAAAACCTTAGCTTTTACTGCTGTTAAGAACCTTAGCTGCCTAGCTTATAACAGAATATATTCGTAATAAGACATAATTATAACTCGTATTGACAAAAACGTATGGTATACTTAGAAATGAAGCTTACTTAATTCTTACGCAAACGTTATAAACTAATCATTGTTGTGGTTATGTTGTAGTAAATTACACCAATGATGTACTTATATAATCTCACTACGTAGAGGTCTTTACATCTTTATGAAGTAATCATTGAGCTGTATAGATCTGTCTAAATTAATTTTTTTCCTCAAACGATATCTTTTAATTTCAACACTTCTATGAGATATATTAAGTAGTGGAGCAATCTCCTTTGAGCTTAAGTTAAGACGCAAGTACACACAAAGTTTTAAATCATTTGCAGTTAGTTCTGGGTGAATTTCTTTTACTTTTTTAAAGAAGTCTTTATCTGCGTGATTAAATGCTTTCTCAAAAAATGCCCAGTCTTCGTTAGTACTAATATTTTTGTCTATATCCTTGATAATCGCTTTAAGTTCTGGGGTAGGTTCAAGTTTACTAAGCTTTTCTTTTATAGACTTAAGCGTTTTACTTTTATTTACCATTGCCAGTGTAGAAGTTGCTAGCTCTCTATTTCTAGCACTTATATCATCTCTTAAATTTTGATTTCTGAGCTCAATATTTTCCTTTTCTACAGCCAAAGCCTTTAGATCCATATCTCTTTTTGTTCTTTCTAAAGCTTGATCTTGTTTTCGTTTGTATCTGCGTTTATTATGTTGTTGAAACGCTAAGAAAACAAGAATAGCGAGTATAGTATAGAGAATGATTGCCAGATATGATGTATACCAAGGTCTGTCTATTGTAAAATTATAAGTAGCAACATTTTCTGAAACATTATCTCCTACCTTAGCCCTAACTTCAAATGTATATGAGCCTGGAGAAACATTTGCAAATTCTTGTCTATTTGAGGTTGTCCACTCACTCCATTCATCATAAAAGCCCAGCAATCTATATTGATAACTGGTTTGTTTAAATTTATCATATTGAGCCACGTGATAGTTAAAAGAGATATTATTTTCTTTAAAACTAAAATTTGAATCTTCAAAAAGTGACACTACGTGAGGTGTTCCCTCTATTGGATTGTTTTCTATACGGTTAATATGGACGCTATATTTCTCTTTATCATTGTAGGGCGAAAATATTAGATACCCGTGAGAAGTTCCTAATAGAAAATTATTTGATGAAATGGAGGTGATGTTTTCAAAACCTTGTGCGGCATTACGGTCTCGTTGCGGAATATAAATTTTATTAATAGACAACTCAGTGTCCAAAGGGTCTTTAGAAAAGTAAACGACATCTTCATCTGTAAAAGCCCACATCTTGTTACTTTCATCATTTATGAGTTTGCCAGAAACAAACTTATTGTCATAAATGGCACTTATTTTATCTTCCCTACTAAATGTGTTGGTAATATCGTTGTACTTATAAATACCATTCTTATTTGCGTAGTAAATCGTATTGTCAAATTTAGAAAGGCTTGAATGTTCTCCTTTATTTACGGATGGATTCAGATCATATGAGCTTACCTGCTTGAATGTACTGTCCATTTCAACTCTATAAACGCCTTTGTATTCGTTATTTACTAAAATAACAGTAGGCGAAATAAACTCAAAATATCGTGAAGATATATCAAAGCCCTTAATTTTATTACGGAGTTGCCATCCATTTTCTGATTTTTCTAAAACATATAATCCATCATAATTACCTTGTAAAAGCAGATTAGGATTGTCAGGTATAGTGCGTATCGTCCAGGTGCCTTGGGGTTTTGCAATTTGTTTTGCTATACCTTTTTCAACAATGTAAGTGCCATTATTATGACCACAGAAGAGTATGTTTTGTATGACCTTTAAATCCCAAACCTGCTCCTCGGTACCCGGAACAAGTTTAAAGTCTTTACTGTCTAGATCTCTATAAAATAAACCTTGATTTGTGCCTAGGTAAAGTGCATTATTATAAATAGCTGATACATACGTTGTACCCAACCTCCCTTGTTCATCATAGTAATTTAGTACGGGACTCGTTGTATTTATACAAGCAATTCCATTATCCAGACCTACCCATATATTTTTAGATTGGTCTTCATAAATAGCCAGTACAGTATTATTACCGAGGCCTTTATTCTGAGTTACTTGGTAATCTAGTGTGCCATCTTTAGACAATTTTATAAGACCGCTTGCGACGGTTCCTATAACTAGTGATTGATCTGAAAGTTCTATAGAGCGATACAAGGTCATATCTTTAATATATGATGCTGCAGGGTATGCCCAAGCAGTAACCTCTGTAGGTGTAATTTTAAAAATCCCATTTTTTTGGGTTACTCCTAACCAATATGACTCTCGCTGGTAGAGCCCTATAAAAGTTTTATTTTGAAATACATCTCTTGTATCGTAGCTTCTGGCTTGACCATTTTCTATTATAAACAATCCCTTTCCTTGCTCTTGAAATAGTAAGTAACCGTCTATTTCAAATAGTCTGAAAATAGCATTCTTTGTAGCTACAGCAATATAGGTTATGCTATCATCTTTAGGGTTATAAACATAAATGCCGTTAAGAGATTGTAAGAGCACTTTGTCTTTGTAAGATATAATCTTCCAAATTTGCTCCCCTTCTATCATTGAGTGGCTTAAAAGGCTACTGAGTGATGTGTATTGTAGTATGCCATCACGGTCTTCTTCCCAAAATCCAAAATCCATATGAGCCCCAGTATAAACTCTATCCCCAACAGCAGCGACAGATCTCAAAATTGTCTCGTTAGGTGAAGGTCTCAAGCTCCATTGAGCACCGTTGTATTGTAAAAGTCCTTTGTTGTTTGCAAAATAGATGATTCCATCATCTCCTTGAGATACTTGCCAGTTCTGGTTATCTGCACCGTAAAGTGACGGCTCAAAATTTTGAATAGGAGGTAACTCTTGTGCTAGAACACAGTTACATAACAAGCTAGTTATGAAAATAGTAATTAGAAATATGGTGTTCTTTACAAAATTCAAAGCCTATAATTCTTGAAATTATCTTGAAAAGATACCAATAATAACTCTTTTATCTTGTCATAGTTAGATTTAAGCTATAACAAAAATCCCTGACCATTATGGCCAGGGATTTCATATTTCAATTTGTGTTGTATAATTAAATGACTTAATCAGTTATTAGTTATTTAAAGCTTCTGCACCACCTACAATCTCGAGTATCTCGTTTGTAATAGCCGCTTGACGTGCTTTGTTATATTGCAACTTAAGTGCATCTCTAAGCTCTGTTGCGTTATCTGTTGCTTTGTGCATCGCAGTCATACGTGCACCGTGTTCTGACGCTACAGAGTCTCTTATACCTTTAAAAAGCTGTGTCTTTAATGCTTTAGGAATTAATCCCTCTACAATCTCTTCTTTAGACGGCTCAAAAATATAATCTGCAGTGGCAGTTGTTTCTTCTTGTACTGTTGCTACGATAGGTAGAAACTGCTCAGGAGTAACAATTTGCGTTGCTGCATTTTTAAACTTGTTGTAGATGATGTCTATACGGTCATATTCACCAGCTTCAAAACGAGCCATTAAATCATCTGCAATAGCTGATACGTTATCAAAAGTAAGATCATCGTAAATATCATTGTTATTTTCGATTACCTTAAAAGTCTTACCAAGTATAGCATCTGCTTTTTTACCTAAGGTTACTAGGTGCACTTCTTTGCCAGCATACTTTGCAGCAACACGTGCATTTACACCTTTAATAATGTTTGTATTAAAAGCTCCTGCAAGACCTCTGTTTGATGAAATAACTACAATAAGTACCTTATTAATCTCACGATCTTCTGCGAGTTTGCTTCCAGAATCTCCTTCTAGCGTTGCACTTAAGTTCTGTAAAAGCTCAGTAAGCTTATCAGAATATGGACGCATTGCTGTAATTGCATCTTGTGCTTTCTTCAACTTTGCAGCAGATACCATTTTCATAGCACTGGTAATCTGCATCGTAGAAGATACTGATGAAATTCTGTTTCTTATTTCCTTTAAGTTTGCCATCTTGTATAAATTCCCGTGTTTACAAGTAAGACTTGCTAGGCACGATTTGTCTTTAATTTTGACAAGTCTCCCGCTTGCGCGGGAGTTGTTGAATTATATTTTTCGCGAAAGCGAAATTCTACTAGTTATAGTTAGCAGATAGGTCTTTTGCTACTGCTACAAGTGTATCTGTAACTTCATCTGTAAGCTTTCCAGACTTAAGTGTATCAAGGATACCTCTGTGCTTTGCGTTTAAGAACTCGATATATTCTGCTTCAAATTCTTTTACTCTGTTTACAGGCACGTCACGTAATAAGTTTTTAGATCCTGCATAAATAATTGCAATTTGATCTTCTACTGTAAATGGCGTGTTTTCTGCTTGCTTAAGTATCTCTACGTTACGCTTTCCTTTTTCGATTACGTTAAGGGTAGCAGCATCTAGATCTGATCCAAACTTTGCAAACGCTTCTAGTTCACGGAAAGCTGCTTGATCCAGCTTAAGTGTTCCAGATACTTTCTTCATTGACTTAATCTGTGCGTTACCTCCTACACGTGATACAGAGATACCTACGTTAATAGCTGGACGTACACCAGAGTTAAATAAATCTCCATCTAAGAAAATCTGCCCGTCTGTAATAGAAATTACGTTTGTAGGGATATAAGCAGATACGTCACCCGCTTGTGTCTCAATGATAGGAAGTGCAGTAAGCGATCCTCCTCCTTTTACGATAGGTTTAAGACTATCTGGAAGGTCGTTCATTGTTTTTGCAATAGCATCATCATTAATCACCTTTGCAGCACGCTCAAGTAATCTAGAGTGTAAGAAGAATACATCTCCAGGATATGCCTCACGTCCCGGCGGACGACGAAGAAGCAATGATACCTCACGGTATGCAACTGCTTGCTTAGATAAATCATCATAAATGATTAATGCAGGACGACCTGTATCTCTAAAGTACTCTCCAATTGCAGCTCCTGCAAATGGTGCATATACTTGCATTGCTGCAGGATCTGATGCATTTGCCGCTACGATAGTTGTGTATGCCATTGCTCCAGCATCTTCTAGTACCTGTGCAATAAGTGCAACAGTAGAAGCTTTTTGTCCAATAGCTACATATATACAGTGTACTGGCTCACCAGCATCGTAAAATTCTTTTTGGTTAAGGATAGTGTCAATACAAACAGTAGACTTACCTGTCTGACGGTCACCAATTACAAGCTCACGCTGTCCTCTACCTACTGGTATCATAGCATCAATTGCTTTGATTCCCGTTTGTAATGGCTCTGTTACTGGCTCACGAAAAACAACACCAGGCGCTTTACGCTCAAGTGGCATCTCATAAGTTTCTCCAGCGATAGGTCCCTTTCCATCAATAGGAAGACCTAACGTGTTTACCACACGTCCAGTAATACCTTCACCTACCTGGATAGATGCGATACGTTGTGTACGTTTTACGGTATCACCTTCTTTAATAGATGAAGAAGTACCTAAGAGTACAACCCCTACGTTATCTTCTTCAAGGTTAAGAACAATTGCCTCAAGACCGCTTTCAAACTCTACAAGCTCACCATATTGTGCGTTTGCAAGTCCGTAAATACGAGCGATACCATCACCCACAGTTAGTACTGTTCCTACTTCGTCAAGGGAAGCTGTTGCTTCAAAACCTGAAAGTTGTTTCTTTAAAATTGCCGAAACTTCTGCTGGTTTAACTTCTGCCATTTGATCTAAATTTATAAGTCCGCTTTCGCGAAAATTTTCTCACCTCACGATGAGCCGTTTATTTATAAACTGTTACTAAATTCTCTTTTTAACTTGCCTAACTGGCTAGCGATACTTGCATTGTACTGTGTATCACCTACTCTTAATACAAAACCACCTATGATGCTCTCATCAATCTCGTTTGTAAGAGTTACGTTCGTGCTTCCTGTAAGCTCTTTTACTTTTGCAAGAACCTTAGTCTCCAGTTCTGGAGTTAAAGCTACTGCCGTAGTTACTGTAGCACTCTCAATCTTATTGCTCTTATTGTACTCTGCAATAAAACTATCTGCCACACCACCTAGTAAATTTGCTCTACTATTATCTACAAGAACATCTACAAGACCTAATGTCTCTTTTGTACCGTCTGTAAATACCTGACGCAATACAGCGCGCTTATCGTCTGCTTTTATTACAGGACTGTTTAAGGCATTGCGAAGTTCTTTACTTCCTTCTATAGTAGCCTTTACAGATTTCATATCATTTAAAACTGCCTCTACAGATCCATTATCTTTTGCAAGATCTAGTACTGCTTTTGCATATCGTATTGCTGCTCTACTCATAGTGATAGCGGCTTAAAATCTGTTAGTTTAATGTTGCTTGACCTAGCATCTTGTCTACAAGACCTAGTTGCTTTTCTTTATCAGAAAGCTCATTTTTTACAACCTTCTCTGCAATCTCTACAGAAAGTGCTGCAACCTGACCTTTAAGGTCTGCGATAGCGCTCTTACGTTCTGCCTCAATAGCTGCTTGTGCTTGAGCTACCATTTTATCCGAAGCGTCTTTAGCTTCTACCTTAGCGTCGTCTATCATTTTAGTCTTCATCTCACGAGCTTCTTTAAGCATCGCTTCACGCTCTGCTCTAGCTTCTTTTAAAAGCTTCTCGTTATCTGCTTGAAGACTTGCCATCTCTTTCTTTGCATTTTCTGCAGCATCAAGAGCTCCTTGTATTCCTTCTTCACGCTGATTAAGCGCGCTCATAATAGGTTTCCAAGCAAATTTTACCATAAGGAAAATAAGCAGTAAGAAAAGGATTGTTTGTTTTACAAACAGGTCAAGTGAAAAATTCTCTAATAATTGTTCCATCTCAAAAGTGGTTCTGTGTTCTTATAATCTTTGTTTAATTAAATTCAACTCCTGTAACCAACCGTTACAGGAAGTTGAATTTTTAGAGTTGATCTGGATTAAGCTCCTAATATAAGCGCTCCAAATGCAAGTCCTTCTAAAAGTGCAGCAACGATAATCATCGCAGTCTGGATTTTACCAGCAGCCTCAGGCTGACGAGCAATTCCTTCCATTGCAGCTCCACCAATCTTACCAAGACCGATACCACCTCCAATTACTACTAGACCAGCTCCTACTAAATTTGGGAACATTGGTGCTACTTCTTGTACTAATGCTAAAGACATAATAGTGTATATAAAAAATTAAACAAATAAAAATTCTTAATTAAGTGAAGTTCTTACGGATAACTTCAGTGTCCTCAATCTCCTCTCCTAGCTCGTCGTGCAGCTCCTCATCGTGATGATCATCTGCAACTGCCATACCTATAAATAGTGCAGAAAGTGTTGTAAATATATAAGCCTGTAAGAATGCTACTAGCACCTCAATAAGCATTATGAATAATGATAAAAATAATGATACAATAGTAGACCCTGTTGCAGATAAGCTTTCTTGCATAAGAATACCTACCGCTACAAGACTCATTACAACAGTGTGACCTGCAGTAATGTTTGCAAATAGACGTACTAATAATGAAAATGGCTTAATAACCAGTGTACCTATGAGCTCTATAATACCTAGTAACGGTCTAAATACATAAGGAATACCTGGCATCCATAACATATGCCCCCAGAAGTGCTTATTACCACTAAATACATAAATTACTAATGTAATAACAGCTAGTGCCGCTGTAACAGCTATCTGACCTGTAACGTTAAATCCAAATGGCATTAAACCTACAAGGTTAAGTATCCAGATAAAGAAGAATACAGTAAGAAGGTATCCAGTAAATTTTCTATAGCTCTCACCAATGTTTGGCTTAGCGATTTCATCACGCACATAAACCACTAGTGGCTCAAGTACACGTCCAAATCCAGTAGGAACTTGTTTGTTTTTGTATTGTCTTGCTAGTCTTGAGAACCAAAACAGCATTAATAAACCTATAAGTAATATCCCGAAGACACTCTTTGTGATAGATAAATCAAAAGGCTTTGAAGCATTTACTGCGTGGTGCTCTTCATCAAACTGAACAGCAGCCTCACCAGCATTAAGCTCATATATTTTACCGTGAAGCTTTACAAAGCGACTATCACCTTTTTCTACAACGACAGTTCCATCATCATCGTGGTGAAACTCTGAAGACATAAAAGCTGTAAAGCCATTTTCTCCCCATAACATTACTGGCAAAGGAAAACCCCAGTGATGCTCAACTCCATTATCATCAAAAGTTGAGAATAAATGGAAGTCGTGAGAGTCCTTTAAGTGATGTTGTATGTACTCATTAATCTCCGTTCTTGTATTAACAGGATCACCCTTTTTTGCTCCATCTTTTCCGTAAACAGAAAAAGAAGTCAAAAGCACAAGAACTAATGTTAAAAATGAAATCGATTTTGATGCTATTTTCATTCCAATATTTTCAATAAATGACGTGGCCTAAAATTCTGTGCAAAAGTACTCATTTTCTTCAAAATAAAATAGATTTCGTAATTATTTCAATTTTGAGTCTCTCTATTCAAGATTTTCACAATAACAATTACCTCATAAAAGATAAATATGAAGATGGGTAACAGTAGAGAAACACTGTCTATCTTACTCAAATCAGGTCCAAAAAAAATAACATCTCTAAAAAGAACACAAAAGAATAAAACTTTTACCGCCATAGATCCTAAGTATAAAAAACCTAATTGATCTTTAAACTCTTTTGTGAGCGAGGCAAGTAGCTCAAAAACAATAACTAGTATATAAGAGGCGACAGCTTGATAAAGGTAAACTGGCCATAAGCTATATGGATGATAAATCTCAAAATGTGTTGTGAGATAGAAGTGTACATTATAAGTTATAACTAATAAACCTAAAATGACAAGGGTGTAAAAGAGTAATTTTTTAATCAACACTTATTTATTGAGACGCATTACCCCTTTTATGATGAAGTAAATAGATAGAAAAATAGCAAAGAGTGTAACTGTTTTTTCTAAGAATGTAGTTTCAAATTTTTGATCCAGCCATACACCTAGTAAATTACCTAAGTATATAGTCACTCCCATCTGTAAGGCAATGGTAGAAAATCGTGCCCAGTTTTTAAGCGGAGCGTTCTCCTTTTCCTTTGGCATTAGAAAGTGATTTAAGATTACCTTTCATCTCACAAGATGCATTAAATGTAGCTCCAGGCTCTACAGCAAGCTTACCAGTGATTACTTCTCCTTCTATATGTGCAGAGGTCTTTATAGATAGTAAATTTTTAATCTCTAATCTACCTACAATTTTACCCTCTACATCTGCATCATTACAAATTATAGTGCCAGTTACAACACCTGTTTTGCCCACTACAATTTTATTTGGAGCAGTTATATTGCCTTCTATAACACCATCTATACGAAAACCTCCCTCTGAGGTTACATCTCCTTTAAGAGTAGTGCCTTGACTAATGCGGTTTTGCTGGTTTGTAAGAGCTGGTCCTTTTCCTTTTTTGTTATCTGAAAACATCTGTAAGGGGGTTATTTTTTAATCTCAATTTGTTTTTTGTGCCTTATAAGCATCAAAGTTTTTATGTACTTGGATGATCTTATAATTTTCTGAAGCAATAATAGTATTAGGTCGTGTAATTCTCACCTCATCATTTACCGCAAGTAATTCAACAAGGCCTTCGGCTTGATTTCTACTGTCTAAAAAGTGTATTACTACAAAAGACTCTTTCTCATTATATACATCTATAGAGGTAGAAAACTGTGTGTAACCTATTTTTTCAAAGCTCTCTACAAGTCTCTTCTGAAAATCGCGCGCTCCCTGCACGTCAGAACTTGTAAAGGAGTATAGCACCTTATAGTTTATAGAAATTGCCTCGTCATCAAAGTTTTCAAACTTCATTGTAGGCAAAGCATTGCGCAATAAGTTTTGAGCTTTCTTACCTTCTTCTGTACGTGGGTAGGTAAGTGCTACATAATTAAGGCTCTCTTTGTAAGCATCATACCCCTTGTATCTGCCCAATACGGTTGCTTTAAGCAGTTCAAATTTAGGTAAATATGGATCTCCATAAAGTTGATCAATTTTCACTTCTAGATCTGAGAGAAGACCTGCATATTCCTGGTTTTGAAAACGCTTGTATAACCCTTTATAAATTTCTTCTGGAGCCTCTGCATCGGCCTCGAGTGCTGTGTTAGGATTATTTATTCTTGTAGCATAACGAGAGTCTGAATACTTTGTGGTAATCTCATTTTTATAAGTTTCCGCTTTCGCGAAAGCGCCCATAGAATCATACACTTGATACAAGTTATAGGTAGCTGGTAACACAAGTTTCTCATCAGGTTTGAAACTTAATAGCTTTTCTAAACGACTTGCTGCCAAAGGATATTCTTTAAACTTTTCTTTATAAATAAGACCTAGCTGAAAGTATGCAAAGTCTCGCTCTTTAATGAGGCTATCTATTTGAGTTCTATCTCTAGGTAGTGTTGCAATATAGTCTTGTGCTGTTTTCTTTTGTGTCTCCTCTTCTTCTTGGAGTGCTATCGGCAAGGGACCTCCGTTACTAGCTGGAGTTTGTTTTGATGAGAGGCGCCATCCATCTGCTAGTCTTCTTTTACCCCATCTGCGCTCAAAGGCTTGCTTACCATAGGCAACGGCTACATCATTATAGAAGTAAAATTCACCCGGTGCCGCTTGCGTTTTTTTACGAGTACTAGCGTTACTATTAAAAAACTCGTTGTTACGAATTTTATCTACTCTAGCGATAGAGTCTGCAGCTTCTTTTGCCTTAAGCTCTGCAATATAATTTTCAAAATATGCTGTTAGATCCTCTTCAGACATTGTAACTAGCGAAATTATACTGTCATTACGAAGGGTAAGATCCTCATAAGCAATAACGTCTGTAAGGTTATCACGTTTCTTTTTTACAGATCTATACTCTCTTGTACGGTCACTTATTTTACCCAGCATACTATCGTAATAAGCACCAGCAGTTTTATATGCTGCTTGCTCAAAGTTATAATCTGCAAGTGCAAGATAATCTCGTGATACAAGATAGTTATCTGTGCTGGTCTCCCTTAATGACTTATTATAGTTTGCAATAGCAGAGTCTTCTTTACCTAAGCTCATATAATAGGCCGCCTTTGTGTAATATATTTTATCTAAAAATGGTCTATTCTCTCTATTGCTTACCATTTTGTCTAGACGCTCTCTTAGTGCAAGAGTATCTTCTGTAGTAAGGTCACTATTACGTATTTGTTCCAGATGTGCGTTTATATGATACTTGCGCGGTATCTTTCTATTAAGGTCTATTACTTCTTGAAAAGCAAGATTTGCACTATCTTTTTTATCGAGACGATTATACAGCTGCCCCTTAATGTAATTATAACGACCTCTTTCTTCATACTTACGAGTAAGGTCTGATGCTTCTTTTATATAAATAAGAGCACTATCTGGTTTGTTTAGATTAAGGTAGGCCTGGGCGAGCATTGCTTTTGCATCTGCAATGTCTTGGTTTTTAAGATTCTTCTCTACTTTAAAAATCTTATTGAGATTCTCTATAGCAATCTCATTATTTTCTAGCCTGATGTTTGTCTTTTCCTTCCAGACTTTAGCCTGGGCAATATTGTTACTCTTAGGGTAGTAAGCAAGTACGTAATTAAAAGCTTCGAGTGCTGGTACAAATTGCTGGTCAAAATATCTTGCTTTGCCTAATAGTAAGAAGGCCTCATCCATTTGTGGGTTGCGCTCTTCTCCATCTATTTTCATAGAGTGGCGTTGTATGGCTTTAATTGCTTTTTCTTCTGCTCTTACAAAGTTAGGATCTCTGTTTTCTTCACCTAAAGATGTATTTTCTTCAAATGATATGCGCTCTATAGGTAGTACCTCCCAGTAGTTATCATCAAAGGTTTGTATAAGTGCGTTTTTACCTTGATCTAGGGCAAGATTACCATTATATAGTGTATTGAACTCTGTGGTAACCGCGTGATAGTTGCGACTTATAAATGAATCTTTCTTGCGAGAGCAGCTCGCAAGAATTAATACAAGAATACTTGTACAGAGGATACGTCTTAAGAGTATTATCAAACCTGTTGTGTTTTTACTAAAAGGAACTGTAATTTACCCATTTTAGTATGGAAGCGTGTAAAAATACATTTCTTTTTGAAAAAACATATATATCCCACTTTTTATTAGGACTCTTCACGTCATATACTGACTTTGAGTAGATATTTTATGGATGTCTTAAAAAAAAATTAAGAAAATTATAAAAAAAACCGCTGTTTTATCGGTTGATACCTAGCACTTTAGTATTTTTACTGTTCAAGTTGTATAAACTTGAAGAATTAAGTTGGGGAACTTAGGAAATGGTCGCTTTATTGTGGCCATTTTTTTTTACCCCTATTTTAAGCCACTATTCAACTACAACTTCATTACCCGCAAAGTAAGCCTCGAGATCTTTGAGAGTAGCTGGAGAGGTAATAATATCTTTTACTAAGCTCCCTTTCTCTAAAACTACAATACGCTCACAAACTTCTGTTACGTGCTGAAGATCGTGACTAGATACCAAGACAGTTACCTCTCTATCTGATGCCATCTTTTTTATAATTTCTTTTAAACGTATTTGCGTAGTAGGATCAAGATTTGCAAATGGCTCATCAAGTATAATTACATCTGGACTCCCTATTAAGGTCGCTACGATACCTACCTTTTTTTGATTTCCTTTTGAAAGGTCACGTAAGTATTTACGCTTCCCTATAATCTCATCGTTAAAAAAGTCTTCAAACGTTGCCAGCAATGCATCTACATCTGCCTTATTTTCTCCTCTTAGGTCTCCTATAAAATAAAAGTACTCTTCTGGAGTAAGGTATCCTATAAGGAAAGTTTCATCTATAAAGGAAGCCGTGTGTGTTTTCCAGTCTTCACTCTCGTTTACTTTTACGCCTCCATTTTCTATATAACCTGTAGATGGTTGTATAAGATCTAGCAGACAGCTGAAAAGCGTAGTCTTACCGGCTCCATTATTACCTACAAGTCCAAAAGACTGACCCCTTGGGATTTCAAAACCTTCAAGGTTAAGAACTGTAACTCCGTTATATGATTTTGACAAGTTGTGTACTGTGATCATCGTCTCTCTATTTTGTTTGTTTGTAAGCTGCAAGCGTTTTATACTTCTCAGTCTTATATATTTTTATAATCTGGTCAAATACTTTGTCTCTAAAAGCAAAGCCTATAAGCCCTACTATAGCGACTAGTGCATAGCCCAGAGTAGGTCCTACCGTAAAGTGCCCTATCGCATAAAGTGCCATAGGTCCAAGCATTTTAGGCAAACTCACAAGCAGCGTTTTAAGGTTAAAAGAACTCTTGTCTCCAAAGGCCTTTTTACCACTCTGTAAGTCTATAGGTGTTTTTATATAAGCCCCACCTAGTAATACAAGGTGTGCATTTATACCCATATTAAATATGGCTCCTACTAGGACTGCAATAAGTATATCCCACCCAAAATAAATATAGGGTATGCATAATATCGCCGAAAAGAATGTGGCAATCACCACGAGTAACCACTTAGACTTTAAGTAATCTTTATAGGCAATATTTTGTGTCATCATAAGCGGGTAATAAGCACTATCCCAAGATGGAACAAACTGCCCAAAACTAAAGAGGAAACCACCACTTACAAATACTGCTGCAAACATCTTCCAGAAAGGACCATCATAAACCTCAACTGCACCCGTAAAAAAGAGCAACCCGTAAAACAAGAACATAACACTCATAAACACAGTAGTCTTAGAGCGTTTATTTCTCATTATAAGTCTAATATCATTTTTAAGAAAAGTAGACTGCTTCCCAAAACGATCTAGCCACCCTAAATCTCCACCACTCGCTTCACTCACCTTTTTTGCCAGCCCTGCGTCTAAATATAATCTTGCAAGAAAGTACTTAAAAGCAACCGTTGCTACTGTAACAAGTAATGCTATAGGAAATATAACAGGCCACATATACTCATATAACCCTTGAAAAAACGGTTGTGTAAACGCTGTGATATCAAAATAGCCATAATACTGAGCAAAGCCTAAGGCAGCAAATAATGCTCCTACGCTCAACACAAGCCACAGCTTGTCATTTAAAAAGACATTAATAAAATTATTTGCATATATAAAGCAAAACATAGCCACGTGCCACGCAATCACGCCTAGCGGATTAAATCCCTTTACCAGTAATACAATAGAAAATGGAATAAAGAAAAAAGCGTGCATCCAGTTCCAGAAGGCAAGCACCGTTTTACCAAGTGCAAACTTTACAATCTTAGTCTTTTTAAAAGGTAAAAGTAATAGCGGTTTAATATTTACCACGGGCATTTTTTGTCCCATATATCTTATTATAAGATCACCTACTATGTAATAAATAACAAATGTATTTACTGTAGAAAAAGGCTCAAGGTCTGCTTTTTCAAGTATAAAATAAAGACCCACACCAGCACCTCCTAGGTATAAAACCATCATTAAGGCTCCAAAAACCATCAAAATTTTAAGTGCAAGGTTAGTCCCAAAAGCAGGACTTCTAAAAAAAGCCTTCCACTCAAGGCTTACAAATTGTTTGACCATAATTTTCGGTTGTTTAGCGAGGTATAGGTATTTAAACTACTCGTAATGTTACACATAAAACGCATTGCTTTGTATTTTTGTAAAAAAAACGTCAATGTCTTCATTTCATACACTTCATATTCAGACCATTACAAGAATCACAGCAAAATCTATTGCTATTACTTTTGCACTTCCGGGTGCTTTAAAAGAGCACTTTACCTTTGCCCCTGGTCAATATATTACTTTAAAAACTACTATAGATGGCACAGAGGTTAGACGTGCTTACTCTATTTGTAGCTCACCTCAAGAAGGGCTTACCGTTGCTGTAAAAGAGGTAGAAAACGGAACGTTCTCAACGTATGCAAATAGAGAACTTAAGGAAGGTGATACGCTAGAGGTACAAGAACCAGAGGGGAGATTTAAGATAGATAATTCCGCTTTCGCGAAAGCGAAAAACTACGCAGCATTTGCCGCAGGTTCTGGTATTACACCTATTCTGTCTATGATAAAGACAACCCTTACTCAATCTCCAGATAGCACTTTTGTACTAGTCTTTGGGAACCGAACGCCAGAGGAGGCGATGTTTATAGATGAGTTACAAGCGTTAAGATCACAATATACAGATCGCTTCTCTATAGAGTCTATTTACTCGCAGTCGCGTGTAGATGGCGCACACTTTGGCCGTATTATGAAATCTACGGTAAACTTTGTGGTAAAAAATAAATATGCCGAAAACAACTTTGACGATTACTTTTTATGTGGTCCAGAGGCAATGATTAATGAAGTAACTAAAGTTCTAAAAGAAAATGAAGTTGCAGACACTGCCATACATTTTGAACTCTTTACGGCAAGCACAGAAACTACAGAGATCGAGGCGCCTCTAGATGGTAAAACGGCTATAAAAGTACTTTGTGATGATGAGGAGTTTGAGTTTACTATGGATCAAGAGACAAACATTCTTGACGCCTCACTAGATGAAGATATAGACGCACCACACTCTTGTCAAGGCGGCGTATGTAGTAGCTGTATCGCACGAGTAACAGAAGGTACTGCTGTGATGTCACAAAATCAAATTCTTACAGATGCAGAGGTTGCAGAGGGACTTATCCTTACCTGCCAGGCGCATCCTACCTCAGCTAGAATTGTGGTAGATTATGATGATATATAATTGAGGTTATAAAATTTTTAAAAACCTGCCCGTTGTACAACAGGCAGGTTTTTTTATGCTATTAAAGTAGGTAACCCCTACCTTAAAAGGAGATTATCTATTTTTAACCTATGTGGAACTTTTATCGTGACGTAACATTATATGCTGCTGCAGTCTGCATTTTATTTGGACTCGCGACAGTTCCTGCTCGAGATAGCATTATAAATGGTGTTCTGGTAACCATCGTTGTTTTTGGTGTGTTTGGGACTGGCTTGGGCATTCTTGCCTTTGGTTACTTTCAAAAGCAACAATACTATATGTACCATAATCTTGGTTTTACAAAGAGGCACCTCGTCACAAGAACCTATTTGATAAATGGTTTTCTAGCCATAGTCTTGCTTATCATTACATCCTTCTTTGTATGATACACGAGCTACAACTCATATCTGCACAAAAATCTTTTGGAAGCAAAGAAGTGCTCAAAGATGTCTCCTTTACACTACAGACTGGTGATATTTTGGGACTATTTGGTGCTAATGGATCTGGCAAATCTACATTGCTCAAAATACTTTTTGGCACCTTAAAAGCGACTAAAGCAACACTTACCATAAATGGCTCACCTATATCTCTAGAAAAGATTATTCCTAGTCAATATATAGGCTATTTACCACAAGAAAGCTTTTTGCCTAAACATTTAAAAGTAAGAGATATCATCCCGCTATTTTATAGTGATGGTGATGATCAAGACGCCATTTTTAGAGCTCCATTTATAGAAAAAATAGCGTCAAAAAAAGCGGGCGTACTCTCAATGGGTGAGATACGTTATCTAGAGCTGCTACTTGTAGCAAATCTTAATCACCCATTCCTTATGCTAGATGAGCCTTTCTCTATGATAGAGCCCTTGTATAAAGAAAAGATAAAAGAGTTTTTGTTTTCGCTTAAAGCAAAAAAAGGAATCATACTCACAGACCATTATTATACAGATGTACTAGACGTTACTACGAGTAACATTGTACTTTCTAACGGGTTTTCTTCGGTAGTATATTCGGTAGAAGATCTTAGGTTACAAGGGTATATTACATAAAAAACCTGTCTCATCTTTATGACTTGACAGGTTTTGGTTTTATTTACGCTTTCGCGAAAGCGTACTTCTATATAAACTTCTTAATAATCGTTGCTACAGGCTCTATCGCTGTGGTTTGCTCTATAGATGGTCCTGCAACCCATACGGTTTTATAAGTAGCTCCCTGTGCGGCCTTTGTGGTATCACGCATACCCTTTGCAAAACGAATGGCCTTTACCCATTTTTTGAGCTTCTTATTTTTATTAAGAAGACCTTCTAGCCAGGTTTGTTTTGTTCCTATCTTTTGAACATAAGGTGTATTAATAACTGTACACGGTGTACCAGATATCTTTTGTGTCATCACGATATCTTTTGCCCCAAAGTCTACACAAGCTTGCTTGTACTCTTGAGACACAGGTGCCTCTTCTGAAGCTATAAAAGGGCTTCCTATACTTGCTCCTATCGCGCCGTAAGACATTGCACGATCAAGGTCGGTCTTGTTTGCAACCCCACCAGCAGTTATTACTGGTATCGCGCAGTTTTCATTAAGCTCTTTTATAAGTGCTTCTGGAGCGATATTACCTCTGTGACCTCCTGCTTGATTATTTACTGCAACTAGTGCATCACAACCCATTGCTTCTACCTTTTTTGAGTAGCTCAAGTCTGTAACGTCACAAAATACTTTAATTCCCTTTGGTTTTGCCTTCTCGATAACCATTCTAGGTGACCCGAGAGATGTGATAATGAAGTCTACACCTAGCTCACAAGCTGCTTCCAGCTGTGCAGGGTACTTCATATTAGATTTATTTACAATAAGATTTATCCCAAAGGCTCCTCCAGGTACTTTTGCCGCTTTAAGCTCAGTAATGGCAGCTTTAAGCTCTTCTATAGTTCTATAATTAAGTGCTGGTACACAGGCAGCGATACCATTTTCCATTCCAGCTTTTAACATTGCGACATTAGACACCAGAAACATAGGTGCCATAATAATAGGGTGAGTTATGCCCAGTAAGTCGTTAAGGGTAGGTTTTGTTGCGCTCATAGTTATATAATATACCACAAATATAGTACAATTTTACTGTGCGCGCATAGTATGTAACGCTAGATAGTTGCTTTAATCTTATCTATTACCTGTTCTGGCAAGATGGTTTTCATCACATCTTCATAACCTTCTGGCACTAGATTGCCGTATATTGAGGTTGGGATTTTTGGATACTTTTTTCTGTCTGACACTAAGCAGTGTTCTTCTTGATTAAATGGAGCAAAGCCTGCATAAGGATGCGTTACTCCCCAGAGTGTTATCGTAGGCACGCCATACATTGCTGCGAGGTGTGCGTTACCACTATCCATAGAAAGCATCCCGTCTAGCTGACTTATAAGATTAAGTTCTTCTTTAAATTTAAGTGCTCCAGCTACGACCTTTACATTTTTACAGCTATCTGAGAGGTTATTGAGTATAGTCACTTCTGAGGGTGCTCCAAATAGAAAGATATCGTACTTATCTAATAGGTCTATTCCTTCTACTACCATTTTCATATAGTCTAGAGGATACTGCTTACCTAGGTGGGCGGCAAAAGGTGCTACTCCCAACCACTTGCGACTATGGCCTGCTGTAAACTCAATGATTGCTGGTGCTCTATTGGGTTTTGGTAAAACCTCTGGAACTAGGTTTTTAAATTCTAGGTTGTTAAAAACAGCTTTGTAGCGCTGTGCGGTTGTTGCAAGTTGTGTAAAGTTCTTATCGCTTTCTCTAGTGAGTGCTTTCTTTTCGGCTCTTCCTTTATCTAGAGTTGCACTAGGCAGATTAAGAAAGGTACGAAGCATTTTAGACCGTATGACATTGTGCAAGTCTGCAACGTGTGTGATACCAAGCTTTTTCAGCTGGCGTGCGAGTTTCCATATACCCATCACTCCTTTATGTTCTGAAGTGACATTTGCAGCAACAAATTCAAGGTTAGGTATGGAGCTTACAATGGGTTTAAAAAATGGCTTTGAGAGAAAAGATATTTTTATGTCTGGATTTGCTTTCGCGAAAGCGTAAACCACAGGCACCGTCATCGCTACATCTCCCATTGCAGAGAGCCGTATGATGAGAATATGTTTTTGTCTAGCCATTGTAAGAATGCACGATACCGCTCTTTAAAATAAAGAACGGTATCGTACGTAAGGATTCATTACTTTTTAATGTTTCTGAGTACTGGGTTTAACTCATCATCATTATACATTTTCATTTGCTTGTATACCTTCATATACTTGTCTCCTTTTGAGATGTCATCAAGTAAGGTATCTATTGCTGTAGAGAGGTCTACGCGTTGCTCTAGTAAAACATCTAGCTTAGTCTGGCAAGCAGCTCTGTGTGCATCACTTGCATCTTCACGTGTTGCTTCTTCTTGCATATGATATACTTTTAAAGCAAGTATAGATAAACGGTCTACTCCCCAAGCTGGGCTTTCTGTATTAATTGTTGCTCCTTCTTTTACAGTTACATCTTTATACTTCTCAAGAAAGTAGCTATCTATATACTCTACCATATCTGTACGATCTTGGTTTGAGGCATCAATCTTACGTTTAAGTGTAAGTGCAGCCACAGGGTCTATTTGAGGATCGCGTATAATATCTTCATAATGCCATTGTACAGTATCTATCCAGCATTTACGGTATAGCAAGTGCCCTAGTACATCTTCATTTTTATCATACTTGTTGATAAAAGGTTGATCTACGGTGTTTATTACGTGATAGGTGTCTATCGCTTCTTTAAAAATGGCATTTGCCTTATCTGTAAACATATTATTGTTTTTCTAAAATGTGTAAATACTCTATTGTGCTGCTAGCTTTGTGATGACGGCTAGCTGTTCTATCTGCTCTGAATCGTTTATAACTGGTGGTTTTTACATCATATCTACCATACTGCTCCATCACCTTTTTAATAACTGATGGACTCATTAAACCCTCATTACTGTAGCTTACAAAAATGTACTTAAACTGAGCATTTTTTATAAGCTGTTCAAAGCTTGAGACAACCGTTTTCTTACTACAATAAGCACTTTTATTATAGATGGGAAGACCTGTTTTTCCTCGTGGTGCAAAGATATTATATTTTGCAATGGTATTAAGTATGTGATAATTTGCACCATACTGCCTTACATTATATGGTGGGTCTATGTATAAAATATCTCCGCTTATTTTAGTAATAAGCTCGTTACCATCTTCTTGAAATACTTGATGAGCCGTCTTTGTAATCTCAAAAGTAGCCGGAGTAATGACCATATTCTTTGCGGCTCTAGGTTTTATAGTTTTGAGATAAGATCCATAAACAGAGGCTGTGTTTGCAATTTTATCTGCACTCTCTAGTAGGCTGGCTAGTAGAAAATAGTAGACATCTGTACTTATCGCTTTATTATGATACCATTTTTCAACCTCTGTGCGTATACTATCTATTTTTTGAGCATTATGCTTGCTGAAATATAACCGATTACTCACACCTCCTTCTCCATATTGTGCCGCAATAAAACCCTCTTGCAGTGGTAATGAATTTAGGTATTCTATAAGGTCATTATATTCAAAACTCTTATAGTTTCCTATATAATTACGATTGAGAACATAGCTATAAAACTCAAGATCATTTGCTATGACGGCTTTTACTTGAGATTTAAATACCCTACCTACTGCGCCTGTACCTGCAAAGAGATCGCAAAAAACTAAATCGCCTAGGTCTTGCCCACACACGCTATGTATAGTGTCTTGTATAAAGGAAGATAATCTATGTTTTGAACCTATATAATTCATCTACTTACCCATATAATGTCTGCCATTGTTTCCTTTCCTTCCTCGAGGGAGAGGACTTCCATTACTGCTGGTGTTTTCTGTTTTCCGTAGGGTTCTATGATGGATTTTATGAGTTCTATTTCGGCTTTTAGTTTCCAGTGTTCTCCGTTTTGGTCGTGCACGACTATAAATAACCTGTTATTGAGGTGAAAGCGTTGCCCGGTACTTTGGTGCTTGTAAAACCACTGTATGAGTTCGGTTTTGTGCGCTTTCGCGAAAGCGTAATTCTCCCCAAATCCTTTTGGGAATATACTTGTTTTATGGTCTATGCGCTCGCCTAGCCATCTAAAATCGTAGTGATCTTCTACCGGATTTGGGTTAGGTGCGAAACCTGGTAGGTCTGTAAAAATTTTTTCTACGGCCTGGGCACTCCAGAAGTTGTACCATCTGTTTATGGCGTAGTTAAAGAAATCTTGTGTGGGAAAATTGTGCTCCTTTTGTTGTTCCTCAATTTGAACTAAAAGCGCTTCCCAAGACATTGTTTTATAAATAAACTTAGTCGCATCATCCCAAGTATCATTTTGCTTTCTATTCCAAACATAGGGAAGGTTACACCTTTTCTTTAACTCGTTCTCTATGTAGGATATATCGAGCTTCATTATGCGATATAGTTTATAAATACTGGAAGAAGGACAATAAGCCACAACAAGCTTTCCTTAAAAATAGGACTCTCTGTGTGTTCTAAAAAGTTACTTACTATAATGGTCATTACAGGTACAATAAGATACCACTCTGCGCCTGTTTTATGTGCCGAAAGCGCGATCACTAGTAAGCCTACAGCGAGTAATCCTAAAATTACAGAGTATCGAGACTTTGACCCAGAAGAGGCATTTCTTTGCTCACCAAGATATTTCCATACTGTCCATAACATTAGTGCTATGAAGAAGGCAATGGGAATAAGAATTTTGACTTTATTATAAGCTCCAAAATCAAAAGAAACAGACTCAAATTCAATTGTAACATCTGCCGGAGCTCCTGCTTGTAGAATTAAAAAGCTATAATATATGACTGTAAATGATATAAATGCTATGAGAGGAATAAATAAATATCTCGGGTTTGAAATATTATATAATAAAAGCCCTAAGTAAATTGCTATTAAATACAACCAGCTAAAATAAAATGCGAGCGCAGCAAGAAGAATCCACAAGGTCGCGTCAAAAATCTTGCGTTCCATATATAACTCAGACTTAAAACTTATAATGCGTCGCAAGGCGATGAGTATAAAAAAGCCTGCAAGTAGAATCGCACCATCTTTTAAAGCCACTGGTAATGAGAGGCTAAAAGCGGCAAAAAGCAATACGCCGTAGGTACTACGTTTAGTTAAATCATTTTTTTGAGCTACAAAATTGAGTATAAACATCGTGCTTATAAAAAGTAGCCACATCCCAACTAGTCGAATAACTTCTTGCCAGTTAAATGGCGTTACAAACTGCTCTCTATTACTATAAAAAAAGCCCAAAGTCATATAAATAAAGACGAGCACCACGGTTAGTGGTTTTGAAGTGCCAAAAAATCTTGTGAGCATAGCTAGTTTTTTTCCTATTTTTGCAGTCACATCTATGGATGTACAATTAAGATTTCAATATTGTAAACATACAACATTATGAGTTTGAGAGGATTTTTTGAAGGAGTACAAGAATTTGCAGAAGCAACTTTATTTGCACCCTTTAATGCACTTGCAGAGTTAGAACTAAGTAACTGGTGGCTTGCAAATGGTGTAAACTGGATTTTTATGCTCATTTGTGCTGCTGCAATCGTATACTGGATTATGGAAATCAAGAAATATGATGCAAATGATACTGAGTATCGTGAAGCAAAAGCTCACGGTTTTTTAGGAAAAAACAGCGAGCTCGAGAGCAACATTTAATAATACTACTATAGGTCAAAGCCTATATCTGTACGATAATTGATCCTATCAAAATGTAGATTTTCTATATTTTGATAGGATTTTTTTATGGCCTGTTTGAAATCATCATCAAAAGATGTAATTGCGATAACACGACCTCCGTTAGTCACTACTTGCCCATCTTTTTCTGTAGTTCCTGCGTGAAAAACAAGCGAATCTTCTATAGTATCAAGGCCAGTAATCACTTTACCCTTCTCATATGCTTCTGGATAACCTCCAGATACGAGCATAACCGTTGCTGCGCTTCTTGGGTCTAGTTTAAACTCCTGTTTATCTAACGTTTGAGCATCTACTGCCATAAAAAGCTCTACAAGATCAGACTGTATACGTGGTAATACCACCTCTGTCTCTGGGTCTCCCATACGCACGTTGTACTCTATTACTTTAGGGTCATCTCCTACTTTGATAAGACCTATAAAAATAAAACCTTTGTACTCAATGTTTTCCTTAGAAAGCCCGTTTACCGTAGGTTTTACAATGCGCTCCTCTATTTTCTGCATAAATGCATCATCTGCAAATGGTACTGGACTTATAGCGCCCATACCACCAGTATTAAGACCTACATCTCCCTCTCCTATACGCTTATAATCTTTTGCCGTAGGGAGTACTTTGTAGTTCTTACCATCTGTGAGTACAAATACACTAAGTTCTATACCGTCTAAAAACTCCTCAATCACCACGGTTGCACTTGCATCGCCAAATTTTCCTCCCAGCATATTTGCTAGCTCTTGCTTTGCCTCTTCAAGATTGTCTATAATTAAAACCCCTTTTCCTGCAGCCAGACCATCTGCTTTTAGTACATAAGGTGCCTGTAGTGTTTCTAAAAATGCCTGTCCCTTATCAAGTGTTTCTGCCGTAAAAGCCTCGTAAGCCGCCGTAGGTATATTATGAGCCATCATAAACTCTTTTGCACGCTCTTTACTTCCTTCTAGCGCTGCACCTACTTTACTAGGTCCTATAACAGCAACATTTTTAAGCGATTCATCTGCCTTAAAAAAGTCATAAACACCTTGCACAAGCGGGTCTTCTGGCCCCACTACAACCATCTCTATCCCTTCTTTTATTACAAGCTCTTTTATTGCATCAAAATCTGTAACTCCTATGGCAACATTTGTGGCTATTTGTGAGGTCCCGGCATTACCAGGCGCTACAAATAGTGAATCACAGTGGTCACTTTGAGCAATTTTATATGCAAATGTATGCTCACGTCCTCCAGAGCCTAAGATTAAGATGTTCATTTGATTAGTTTTTAGGTTTAAGTGCAAAAATAAGTTTTGCTTGTGTAAATAGATGCGATGTCTCTATATTTTTCAATCGTGTTTTGTATTTTGGTGTTCAAAACTAAGGTGACTTGAAACTATTTAATAGAGCGTTACGAATGCGAGGGTTTGATACTGATTTTGCAAAATCAGAATTAGCACGTATTCAAAGCATACCAGAAAGTGAATATGAAGACTATATATCAGAACAAAAAAAGACCATAGTTACCTATCACGAGATTTATAACTCTTTCTATAAAAACCTACTTGTAGAGAGAGATGAAAAAGACTGGGAAACACTACCAATACTTACAAAAAAAGATTTACAACAACCACTAGAGCAAAGACTATCAGAGATTTATCATCTCAAAAATGTGTACGTAGGTAAAACCTCTGGTTCCTCTGGCACACCTTTTACTTTTGCAAAAGATAAGGATGCACACGCACTCACTTGGGCCTCTTTTATAGATCGATACCAGTGGTTTGATCTTGATCTAGACCGTTCAAAACAAGCACGATTTTACGGTATTCCGCTCAACGCTATTGGGTACACAAAAGAGCGTCTCAAAGACTTTTTAAGCAATAGATACCGCTTCCCGATTTTTAATCTAAACGAGAAAGTCCTTGAGTCTATTTATAAAAAATTTAAAAAAACAAAATTTGAATATATAAACGGGTATACAAGCAGTATTGTTCTTTTTGCAAAGTATTTAAAAAAGAACCACCTCATACTCACAGATGTCTGCCCTACTCTAAAAGCCTGCATTGTTACAAGCGAGATGCTTTTTCCAGATGACCGCAAGCTTATAGAAGAATACCTCAACGTACCCATTATTAATGAGTATGGCGCCTCAGAAATTGGGCTCATTGCATTTCAAAATAAAGACAATGAATTACAGGTAGACAGCGAGCTTCTTTTTGTGGAAATTCTTGATGAAAATAATCACTCAGTTCCCAATGGGGAGATAGGTCGTATTGTAGTCACATCACTCTATAATAAAGCACATCCATTTATACGTTATGATATAGGAGATATAGGTGCGCTTTCGCGAAAAAGTACTCCCAAAAAACCTATTTTAGAACAATTACAAGGCCGTACAAACGATATCGCTAGACTCCCAAGCGGAAAAGTAGTCCCAGGTCTCACATTTTATTATGTAACCAAAAGTATCATTCAAGACGATGGTAACGTGCAAGAGTTTGTTATAGAACAAACCGCTCTTGATACATTTAGATTTATTTACACAGCACAAAAACCACTCACTGTTAAGCAACAAGATGCTATAAAAAAAGCCACAGCAACCTATCTTGAAGAAGGATTAAACGTAGATTTTATCAAGGTAACTACAATGGATAGATCTGACCGAGGAAAATTAAAACAGTTTACATCAAAAGTATAACTGAACTTATCCATAAGTTCTGACTTGATAAACAGGCAAATACCTCTTTATCGGTAGTATTACAATTTCTATCTTACCATAAAATATCGTGTTATGCCAGCCTTTCCAAAACCTGCATTTACCTATAACTTTTCAGTTAAAGATCAGATAGACTTACTACTAGCTCATAAAGAAACACGTCACATTCCAGCAAAGTCTAAAACCAAGTTACTCATTGCTTCTTGGAACATTGCAAACTTAGGACTTCATAAACGCTGGACTATACACGCCGCACTTATAGCAGAAATTATAGACTGGTTTGATCTCATTGCCATACAAGAGGTAAACGTAAACCTTGAAGGCCTTAGACAAATAGAAGCCGCGTTACCTAGTCATTATAACTTACTTTTTTCTGATAAGGCTGGTAATAATGAACGGTTTGCCTACATATTTGATAGCCGCGTAGTCAAGCAACTTGAGATGGTAGGCGAAGTAGCAATCCCGCCTAAGGATCATAAGTATATAAAGTTGCCTGGAGTTACTAGCTCTTTTACTGGCTTTGATCGCAATCCTTATCTAGGCTCTTTTCAATGGAGAAATACAAATTTTGTTTTACTTAATGTACACTCCTACTTTGGAAGTAACAGTAAGAAAAACATTCATCGTAGAGCTTTAGAAACTTATGCAATAGCTAGGCACACAGACTTGATGGGAAACTCTAAATATGCCTTTTCTGATAAAATTATTGCCCTTGGTGATTTTAACTTACCACTAGTAGAACCTGGTGACCTCATCTATAAAGCCTTAGTAAAACGTGGCCTAGAACTACCTAAACATTCTACTAAAGTATACTCAAACATTGCAGATGATAAAATGTATGATCAAATAGCCTTTTTACCTTCTCTAAAAAACACCATACAGGCAAATGGGACTTTTGATTTTGATAACGCAGTTTTTCCAGACTTATGGCAAGAAAGCCACAGCAAGTTTAAGTCTTATGTAAAGTATTACCTATCTGACCATAGACCTATCTGGATGCAAATAGCTTTCTAGTAGGTTTCTATATATTTTGGCCTCACAAAAAAATACTCCATTAAAAATATCCCTAACCAGTATGCTGATTTAAACCAAGAATACTCAAGATGCTGATTGTAAAATTTAAAATTATACTTTACTAGTTGTACTTTATTTGCACTCATAGACCCTTCTCGTATTCTATAAAAAGCTAGATCCTCTTGAAGCCCTAAGGCTTCTTTACTGCTTCTTTTTATTGCTTTAAGCCACAATGCCCAGTCTTGCCTTTTTCTTATGCTAGGGGCGCTTATTTTGCCTATCAGGCTAGCATTGTATACTCCAGTGAGATTGCCTATGTAATTATTTTTGTGCTGTTTACTATACGTAAGAGAAGGCATCGCGTTTATGCGCTTTCCTAGTGGGTTACCCTCATCATCTATTTGTATGTAGCTGGTGTATGATACTGCACAATTATGCTTTTGCATAAAAGTAATTTGCTTAGATAATTTTTCGGGGTGCCAAAGATCATCTGCATCTAGAAAGGCTATGTAGTCACCACTGGCAAGCTCAGTAGCTTTATTACGGGCATAGGCGGCTCCTTTGTTTCGCGAAAGCGTAACAACACGTATCCTACTATCTGCACTAGCAAGCTCTTGTGCTAGTGATAGCGAGCCATCTGTAGAGGCATCATCTACAATAATATGCTCCCAGTTTTGATAGGTTTGCGCTTTTATGCTTGCGCTACAAGCTTGTATAAAACGTGCCGCATTATACAATGGTGTTATAATAGAAACTAAGGGTTGTGATGTGTGGCTAGTAGGCTTTTTCATCTCCTACTATGGCTTTATAAATAGTGGTAAAAACAATTTTTATATCTAGAAATAATGACCAGTTCTCAACATAAAATATATCAAACTTTACGCGGTTTACAATATCCTCATCTGTCTCCACTTCACCTCTATAACCGCTTACTTGTGCCAGACCGGTAATACCAGGTTTTATAAAATGGCGTACCATAAACTTATCTATGCGTTCTGCATACATATGCGTGTGGCTTACCATATGTGGTCGTGGCCCCACTACAGACATATCTCCTTTAAGAACATTTATAAACTGTGGCAACTCGTCCATACTCGTTTTTCTTAAGAACTGACCTACGCGAGTAATGCGTTCATCATTTTTACTCACCTGTTCAAGATCTGCCTTTTCATTAGGTCTCATAGACCTAAATTTATAGCAGTAAAACTCGTGATAGTCAAGACCATTACGTTTTTGTTTGAAAAACACGGTTCCCTTTGAGTCCAACTTAATTAATATGGCGAGTATAGGCGTGAGCCAAGAAAGAACTCCTACTAATACAATTACCGACAAAATAATGTCAAAAGCACGCTTTATAAACTGGTTAAGAGGCGTGTCTATAGGGATGGTACGTAATGATAAGATTGGGGTGATCCCTAAGTACTGATACTCTAGTTTTTTTGTAAAAATCTCTCTGCTATCTGGTATAAACTTGAGAATTTTAAGATTGTTATCTGTAAACTCGGAGATTTCTCTAAGTTCTTCATTTGAGAATTGCTCTACAGAGCAGTATACCTCATCAATATTATTTTCTAAAACATATCTAAATATATTATCTAGAGAGACTTTAGGATTATTTATATCAAAAGTGCTCTTAACCGTATACCCGTAGGCCTTGTTTTCTAAAAAGAAGTTTTTGAGCTCTTCTGCTTGATTATTCCAACCTAGAATAACCACATTACGGTGGTTACCGCCTAGCACAGTTCTATAAGTTTTAAGTAAATAAAACACGCCAAACTTTACGATAGACACCCCAAGAAATACATACAAGACATAAAAAATTATACTACGAGGCGATGTGTTTACATCTTGAAAGAAACCATAAAAAGCAAATACTAATAAAGCAAATATGGCAAGTTGTAATAAAATAAGAGAGACAATGCGCGTGGGTCTTGTGTATCGATATACCTCATAAAAACCTGACTTGGTTGCGCTAAACACCCACGTAGCAATGATGTACATAGAAAACAACAAGAAGTTTTCATTCATTACAAGACATAGCTTAGCTAGCAACACGATAATTGCAAGGTCAATACAATAAATTGCTGGCCTTATATAAACTGAATATCTACCTACGCGTTGCGCCATACTTATTTACGTATGTGCTTTGAGAAGTCCTTATGCTCACTTTTATAGAGCTCCTCTTGTGTAAGATTTTTAAAATATTCGAAGGTTTTTTTCATACCCTCTTTTCTACCTACGGTAGCTGTCCAGTCCAAAATCTCTTTAGCTTTTGTAATATCTGGCTTGCGCTGCATAGGGTCATCTACAGGTAAATCTTTATAGATTACCTTTTGATCTGTACCTGTAAGTTTTATAATCTCCTCTGCAAAGTCTTTTATCGTGATCTCATCTGGGTTACCTATGTTTACTGGAAGTACATAATCACTCATAAGTAGCCTGTAAATACCTTCTACTTGATCATCTACATAACAGAAAGACCTTGTTTGTAAACCATCTCCAAAAACCGTGAGATCCTCCCCTCTTAATGCTTGCCCCATAAAAGCTGGTATCACACGACCATCGTTAAGTCGCATTCTTGGGCCGTAGGTGTTAAATATGCGCACGATGCGCGTCTCAAGCCCGTGAAAGCGGTGATAAGCCATTGTGATAGACTCTTGAAAACGCTTTGCCTCGTCATATACACCACGTGGGCCTATGGTATTTACATTACCATAATACTCCTCATCTTGCGGGTGTACTAGAGGATCTCCATACACCTCTGAAGTAGAGGCTATGAGAATACGTGCATTTTTAACCTTTGCAAGACCCAGTAGGTTATGTGTTCCTAGTGAACCTACTTTTAAGGTTTGTATTGGAATCTTAAGGTAATCTATAGGACTTGCTGGTGAGGCAAAGTGTAATATATAATCTAGCTCACCTGGCACGTGTACAAAAGTGGTCACATCGTGATGGTGAAACTCAAAGTGTTCTAATTTAAAAAGATGCTCAATATTAGATAAACTACCCGTAATAAGATTATCCATCCCTATCACGTGAAAGCCTTCTTTAATAAAACGATCACATAAATGTGACCCTAAAAATCCTGCTGCACCTGTAATTAAAACTCTCTTCATTCTCTATTATTGGTTGATTGGGTAGCAAATCTTATGACTGACTGCTTGCCGTAAAAATAAGGAAGTATTCACTGCTTATAAAACTAAGCTCCTATAACCTTCTCAATGCGTCAGTAAAGTCTTTCAAAATAGCTTTTCTGGCATATTTTTCTACTATAAACTTCCTTGCGTTACTCCCCATTAACGTTGCTTTATCACTATTGGTACGTAAGCTGTCTAAAATAGCCACAATCTCTTGTGCATCTGTGGTGCTTTTATAATAGCCGCCTTGCGATGCCTCTATAATTTTTGCAGGCTCTGCATCTGGGTGGCCGGTTATTATAGAAGGGCGTGCACTTGCCATCATTCCTAAAATTTTTGAAGGCATTACTGTGTCTACAACTTCGGCTTTTTGAAATAAGATATGTACATCTGCAGTAGCTAGTAAACTAGCTAGCCCTTCAAGAGCTACTGGATCATAAAATTGTACACTAGAGCCTTTAAGTTGCTCTTTGAGGAGCTCCATTTTTGCTCCTGCACCTACCACAGTTACTTCAAACTTTGTAAAATCTAATGCGGCAACTATTTTTTTAAAAAAAGACCAGTCTTGTTTATCTCCCACATTACCTGCATACAGAATACTAAACTTGTCTTGAGAAAAGTATGGGTGTTGTACCACTTGAGACGGGTCACTCTCTGTGGCGTCTATCCAGTTGGGCAGGTAATAGGTAGTCGTATTTGTCTTTTCTTTAAGTTTAGCCAGCATAGTCTGGCTTATAGTGCTCACACAGTCTGCTTTGTCCAGTATAGAGCGCTCTAAACGCATTAAACCTTTATAAGCAACACTTTTACTTTCTGATGTTGTGGTAGCAAGTCCAGATTGAAAAGCTGCGTCAAATTCAAAATCTTGAATATGTATCCAGTGTTTTGCATTACGCTTTCGCGAAAGCGTATTACCTAACCACGCACTACTTGTAAATGGTATTACTGAAATCACAATATCGCACTCCTTTATTTGCTTAAAGTTAAAACGTGAGCCTAGTGTAAAGTCTGTAATATGTACCACACGCTTTAAAAAGGTTGGACTCTTAGGTGTAAACTGCTTGTATCTATAAATGTCTATAGATCCTTTTTTCTCGTGTAAGTAACTCCCTTTATCTTGATATGCTGGAGCAATCTCCCACTGCGGATAATATGGAAAAGCTGTGATGACAGATATGTGTGCACCCTGTTGCTCCAGGTACTCTGCCATCTGGGTACTGTATAAACCTATGGCCGTATCTTCTGGATAGAAGTTTAGGGAGATGAGAGTGATGTGCTTGCCTGTGAGATTATTCAATACGATCTTTTAATATAACTAGTGGAGAACCTATACCTACCTTACCTGCTGGTACGTTTTTAAAAACGCTACTTCTAGCACCTATCACGGTTCCTGCACCTACAGATACTCCTGGTGCTACGTAAACATCTGTAGCCAGCCAGCACTTCTCTGCTATGTGTATAGGCTTTGCATAAATATCAAAATGAGGTGAGCGATAGTCGTGCGAGCCTGTGCATAAATAACTACGTTGTGATATAACGGCATTTGCACCTATCGTAATAGGTCCTAAAGTGTACAAAACGACCTCATCTCCTATCCAGCAGTGATCACCGAGGTTTATCTTCCAGGGGTAGGTTATCTGAGCGCTAGGTCTTATGATGACATTTTTGCCCACTTGTGCGCCAAAACATCTCAAAATAAAACGTCTCCAACCGTATAAAAACTGTGGAGAGTGTTTAAAGAAAATAACATATACCACACGCCATAGTTGTACTATAAGAGCAGACCGCCCACGAAAACCCTTTGGCGTTTTATATTGATCTAAATTCTGGTATTCCACTACTTTCTAAATATGGTTATAAGTCTACTGGTAAATGCCTTCATCGTGAAGTTTTTACTAAAATGTGCCTGGTTCTTAACCCCAATATCAGAAATAATCTTGGGATTACTGGCAATACTTTTCATCTTTAAAACGAGATCTTCTACATTTTGTTTTTCAACAAAGAGACCTTGCTCTCCATTTTTTATAATGTCTGGTATTCCTCCTTGCGTTGTGGTAATTATTAGACTACCCGTTGCCATTGCTTCTAAGATAGATATGGGCTGTCCTTCCATTTTATAATATGTAGGCAGCACAAAGACATTACCCCACTCAAAAAGGGCTTTCTTTTCTTCTCCCATTACCACACCTTTATAGTCTACATTTTTGAGTTGCAGTAATAATGGTTTTACTTGCATCCACATTTCTTTTGTGACGGCTCCACCTATTTGAGCTTGGTAAGAAATATTCTGATTTTGAAGTTCTAGAAGTGCTTTTAAAAATATTATAATTCCTTTTTCTTGCATTAGGTTACTCAAATAGATAAACCGTGGAGAGGCGTAGTCTTTTGTGATATCTGTATTTAAATACTCTTGAGCAAAATTGGGTAGAATATGAATATTTTTTTCATCTAGAAAGGGTATCAAATTTGGTTTTAATGACTCAGACAGCACAATCCCGTCGCTAGATAAAGACATAAGTTTCTTTGTAGCCCATCTTTTTACACCAGTCATTTGATGGTAAGCTGTACCTAGATGATTGCCGTGTATATGGGTGATGATACGCTTTCGCGAAAGCGCAGCAAAAACTATAAAAACTGCATATTTAAGCACCCCAAAAAACGTTTGTCCTGGAGTGAAATAAATTATGTGATTTGAAAAAACTTTAAACGCCTGTGTATTATACTTAAGGTTGTGCCAAAGCTTTTTAAAGGAAAATACGCCTAGATCTTCGTCCAGATAACTAAAGGATGTATTTACCTCTGTAACGTTATAGCCCTCATTTTTAAGCACGCTACTTACTACCTGATTTGCTAGCGAAACGCCAGTGGTAGGCTCTGGTAGTGGTCCAATAAGAAGAACTTTTTTATGAGGCATCTGAGGGGTTTACAAAAAGTGTTTTGGCAGAAAGGAAGTTAAAGAATAATGCAAAATAAATAACTCCGGCCTCACGCTCTAAAATATTTGTGGTTAACATAACAATGCCATAAAATAACAGAACTAGTATAAAGAGTTCATTATTAAATCGCGTTGCAAAGACAAGATTTATAGCTAGTGTGCATAAAAAAGCTAATAATAATATGACTCCTCCTATGGTTAATAAACTCAAAAACTGATTATGCGTGTTATATCTCCCTTCTTTTAAAACACTATTACCTGTGGTTTCATACTTTTTATTGAGCACATCCCTATAATCACCTATACCATACCCCAAAATAGGACTTTCATAAATGAGTTCTTTTGCTACGCCGTAAATAGTATATCTAATATTTGTAGACGTAGGTCCTCCCTCACCTATCACCTCAATTTTTTGAAGTTCTAAAAATTTATTTCTGGTGCGTGGTATGGCAATCATCAATACAACAAGACCTAGAATTGCAAAAATATAAGGCCGTACAATTGCTCTTTTGCGCTGAAATAGTATAAACAGTGTAGAGACAATCATAAGGGCTAAAATAGGCCCCTTCTTTGCATACAGCAGTAAGAACAAAATGAGTATTGCATCAAGTAATAAGACTCCTACTATTTTCCATTTACTTTTTAAGGAGCGCAATATGAACATTGAGAATAAAATCGCCACACTACAATGCATTGATAGATAAATAGGGTGTATACCATATTTACCCACATCAACACGCATCACAGTAGGAAAATGAATGAGCATATCACTAAAACTATAATGTGTAATGTAAAACCATAAAAACGGAATCACATTAAAAAGAACAACGGTCACAAGATATACCCCTAAAAATTTTTCTAACCGAGAGTGGAGATATTTCATATCGTTTCTTGAAAACAAGGCAAAACAGAGCGGAAATAACAGTAATGACAAAAAAGACGTGAGTTTTCTTACTCCATAGGCGATGTTATCACTGTAAATGAGTGTTATCACAATTAGAAAATAAACCGCAGCATTTACTAGAAAAAAGCGTGTGTTAAATGTGTTTTTACATTTGAAAAAATGATAAACTGCGACAGCACAAAACAACCCCACAGCAATAGATTTTACATTTGTAGGTAACAGTATTGATGCAAATAGAAGAAACAAAGCTCCTTCTAAATACATTAAGCTTTTGTTATTTGTTTTTGCCTCCATTTATATTGATTATTTAATCCATTTTTGATAAGGTAATCTATTAATCTAGCAATACCCATAACACCTATAAGAGTTCCCACGTAATACGAAAATCCATTTGCAAAGTCTCCTCTTAAGAAAAACAATAAGTGTATCGCAAAGTAAAAAGCCATAATTTTTTTAATAAGAATGTGGCTATGTAACCAAGTCAAAAAGTAAACTATTGCATACCCAAGAGCAATGGCAAGAAGTATAACACCTATAATCCCAAAATTTACATATCCCTCAGATACCATAGGGTTAGATAAGTTACTATACGTAAACTCATAGTTATCTATTAAGTGCTCACCTACTAGCTGTCCCGTACTCACTGGTTTTCCTTCCCAGATTTTACGCGGTATAAAAAACAAAAATGCACTTAAAAACTGGTATCCATATGAGAAGCCCTCGTACTTTACATAATCTATAGTGCCAACTATATTTATAAAGGCATCATAATGTATTGTATTAAAAACCTCACCTATCCCCTCTCCTTCAAACTCATCTAGAAGTATACGCGGCTGTATAATAATCTGTCTTAAAGAAGACTTTGCGTGCGTAATAATAGCCGAAAGTGGGAACACAACAACCATTGTAAAAAACATAAAAAACATCGTCTTCACATTACTATTAAGCAGTCTAGGTGCGAGGAGGTAAATTATAGAAATATAAATGGGGCCTAAGGCATTTCTCTTTTCTACTAGCGGATTTTTAAACCATAATAGCAGTATTATAAATAAAACAAACATAACAGCCACAGCAAGCACATTTATACCTGACTTTTTAGACTGTTTATAATACTGTACCGATAAAATAACACCCCCTAGCGGTACTACAAAAAGTAGCTTTTTCCATATAAGTAAAGCAGTGCGACCTATGGATGAGGCCATCCATCCAGCACGAGCCATCTCGTTAAAAACAAACCCCATACTCACAACAAATACGAGTAAAGAAATACCTAATATCCCAAAAAGCACAAGAGGTAATCTTTTGTCTCTATTATAATTTGGGACTATAACCCTAGTTTTTCTAGTTTTTTTAAACCACGTATAAGCTCCAAAAAAACAGAGCGTAAAAAGTATTATTAATACATTACTATAAATAATACCTGAAAATGTGTAAGGTAGCTTTGTTAAGAAATCTGCATTCTTATCTCCTATAACTCGTAGCTGCAATATGGGTGCTATGATAAAAAACAAGAAGTTAAAAACAATGTATACAGATATAAACGGTGAGTACTCGCGCTCTTGATATAAATGCCACCAGAACAACGCAAACAGAACAAGGTTGCTCATAAAAAATGACATCCACACCCATACATCTGTTGCAAAAGTTGCAAACAGTACAACACTTATCCCTAGATAAGCTAGTAGTAAGATGAGTCTACCTATCATTGTCTTGCGTAAGTTTATAAAACACCATTGCCATTGCCTCTACCGTATACCGCTCACGACAGTAGGTGGAGATTGCACCTCTTTTTTCAATCCACTCTTCTCTGTTTGAGAATATTTTTTTTACGCTTTCGCGAAAGCGTACCACATCATCTGTCTCATAAAACACTACATTATCGCCCTCTATTGCTGCCTCTATTTCTGGTGAGTGCGGTTCATCACGAGAGACAAGCATAGGCACCCCAAAACCAAAACTCTGGGTAATAGATAGGCCTACATAACCTGGCGAAACACTAAACAAGCTAGAAGCATAAAGTCGTTCTAACTCCTTTGTGTCGCTTATATGCCCATACAATACCACACGATTCTCAAGATGATGTTTCTCTATAAATGTAGCGATTTTAGATTGTTCTTCTCCAGCGCCTACTATGAGAAGCTTTGTTTTTGGTGGGAGATCTGGTAAACACGCTTTAAATGCTTGGACTAAAAAGAGTGGTTTTTTTTCTGGGGTTAATCGCCCTACGTAAATAAGGTGTTGTGGTTTACCTGCAGCGACATTCATTACTGCACTACTCATAAGTGCGTTAGGCGCGGCTAGTATGTGTGTTGCGGGCATTTTTTCTTCTAGCTCTTCCTGCTGTTTTTTAGTATACACCACGATGGTAGACGCTAGTTTACGCATTTTATGACGCAAGCGATCTGTAGGACTATTTTTACCCTTTCGCGGCCAGGCGTGACCCCACAATACGGTTTTGAGCCCCTTAGATTTCCGTTTATATAGCAACCACCAGTTGCTCAATATGCGAGGGTTCATCTCAAGTACAACAATACCTGGCTCTAGTGCTAGATGTCTAACTCCTCGTTGCCATAAAAAACGATTACCTAGTAAAAATTTGTTTTCTAGTTTCTTGTGTAAAATACTATTGTCTGTTTGTACAGACGGCTCAAAATAATGAGCTCCACCATATAGTGAGAAATTCGTGTCCAGTAATCTGTAGAGTTCAGCATAGAAGCCTGCTCTATAGTCTGGTAATGCAGTCTGTACAATGGTAAGTCTAGACGGCATACGTTTGGGGTTTAGACTGTTTAAAGAAATACACCCAACTTAATAACGCTAGCGCTAGTTCTGTAAAAACTACTGCTATCACAATACCATAAATAGGCCATATAGACACCAGTAAACAGGCGAGCAATACATTAAAAACGCCTCCTATTAATAGTATATTCATACGCTTTACATAGGCACCTACAGCAGGTAAGTATAAGGTAAGGATGAGCATATTAAGGCCTGCAAAAATAGTTGCAGTACATAATATCTTAAATGCAGTTGTATAAGCTGTTATGGCGGAATCATCAAATAACAGTTGTAAAATATCTTCTCCAAAGATGAGTATTATGGTAACAAATACACTCGCAAGCAAAATAATAAATGGCGCCATCTTACGTATACTTGCTCTTCTCTTTGCCTCATCTTGTACAGAGAGCCAGGGGAATACAGCTTGCATAATGGGAGAAAAGAAACCTTTGGCTGCCATAAAAATCCTTTCAAAACTACCGTAAATACCGGCAATAGTATCGCCGGCTATCATCCCCACTATAAACACATTTGCAGAGTTAAAAAGACGTGCAGCTATATTAGACACAAAGATGCTTTTACTCTCTGTCATAAGTTCACCCATCATCTTTTTTGAAGGCTTAATGAGTTTTACAAACTTGAGACTTATGATAAAGCTTATGGTTCCGGCTATAAGAAAGCCTATACTGGTGAATAATGGCACATTGCTATAATCACCTGCTTCACGAACAAAAATGAAGATAAGAGCCGTAAAAATGATTTTAGCAAGCACATTGAGTATTGCTATAAACTGCATTTTCTCAATTCCCTGAAAAAACCAATCTGGAAACAATGCCTGCCCTACTACTACACCATAACTTAACGCATATACCTCCCACTCTAACCTAAACCTAGGAAACGCAAGTATGATTATCGCATACACAACCGCTACTGCAACAGCCAGCAATAATTTTATAGATATCACTGCCGAAAATACTTGAGATTTTTCTGAGGCATTGTCTTTGAGAATAGATATCCTGCGGGTAGCACTTAAGTTAAATCCAAACTCTACAAACACATATAAAATGGTGCAAAAAGATTGTGCCAGTAATACAAGTCCATATTTTTCTACACCTAGTGTGCGTACTAGGTAAGGCAATAAAATAAGAGGTAACAGAATATTTGCCGCCTGTATAAACAGTAACGAAACGTAGTTGCCAGCCATCTTGCGGCCTGCAGCATTCTCTTTTATGGATTTTAATATACTCAATTATGGTTTTATTAAAACTACCGTGTCTGACACACCGCTTGTAAAATGCAGTTGCTCCCAGCTACTTGTGAGTTCTGAAAACGCTTTCCACTCCTCTGGTTGTTTCTTTCCTTCCTTCTTGTAATTATAAGGTGTATGTGAATCAAGTGGTATATACCGCTCTGCATCATCTAGTAATAGATAACCTCCAGAGGTGAGCTTCTGTATAGCTTCAAGAGCAATACGATCACGATATTTACCATCTACAACCATAAAATCTATGGAGCTATTATCAAATTCTTTTACAATATCTACGTAAGGGATGTGGCCTGACATATCCTGCTCACAAGATTTTAAGATATAGCGTACGTTTGTAAGCTTAGCTTTTTCAAGTTGTTGTTTTACTTTTTGATACCAGTCCTGATGATCTTCTATGCTTACTAGATTCTTAAGCTTATGAGCATACCAAACAGTACTTCTACCAGACCCAAACTCTACGCCAGACATCTCTTTATGTAAGTTTGTGTCTAGCCATTTTATAGCGCTAGGTGCAATCCAAGGTTTATCCTTATTAAATTGCTCATATACATAGAGTCCTATTCTGTTTGTTATATATCTAGGGGTCCAGATTTTGGGATTCATCTATTTCTTTTTTAAGTACCAGTTGTATAGGTTTACAACACCTTCTTCTAGGTTTACGGTGTGCTTCCACCCTAGCTCGTGTAGTTTATCTACATTAGTTAGTTTACGAGCTGTTCCGTCTGGCTTTGAGGTATCAAAAACTAGTTTACCTTTAAAACCTACGGTGCTTTTTATAAGCATAGCAAGCTCTTTAATACTTATATCTATGCCTGTACCTATGTTTATATGGGTATTCCTTACCTCATCGCTGTCACCTCTTACCTGGTCAAAGCTCGTTTTTTCCATTATATGTACACAAGCATCTGCCATATCTTGACTCCATAAAAACTCGCGTCTAGGACTACCTGTTCCCCATATCTCTACACTTTCGGCAGAGATGCCAAACTTTTTTAGAATAGGTTGCGCTTTCGCGAAAGCGGAAACCTCTAGATCTTTACATATCTCGTCGTTTTTACCTTCTGACAAGAGTTTTGCAAGATGCATTTTTCTTATAAGTGCAGGCAAAACGTGTGATTTCTCAAGGTCAAAATTGTCGTTGTACCCATATAAATTAGTAGGCATTACAGATAGAAAATCTGTCTCATATTGAAGATTGTAACTCTCACACAGCTTGATTCCTGCGATTTTTGCAATAGCATAGGGTTCATTTGTATACTCTAGAGTGCCTGTGAGCAGGGCGTCTTCTGGCATAGGCTGTGGTGCGTTTTTTGGATAAATACAGGTACTGCCTAAAAAGAGTAATTTTTTAACTCCGTGCTTATAACTCTGGTGTATCACATTGTTTTGTATCATAAGATTGAGATACAAAAAGTCTGCTCTGTAGGTATTATTTGCTATGATGCCACCCACCTTTGCGGCAGCCAGAAAAACATATGCTGGTTGTTCTGTTTTAAAAAATGTTGCTGTGGCAAGGGTATCTGTAAGATCCAGCTCTTCGTGTGTGCGCGTGACGATGTGATGATAACCCTTTGCTGTAAGTGCCTTTACAATTGCACTTCCCACAAGGCCTCTATGGCCTGCAACATAAATTTTTGCCTCTTTAGGTATAATTGTGCTACTCAAAATAGTTCATTGTTTGATACCCTCCTTCTTTAAGATAGCTGTCCTTTTGCATTAGCTTGATGTCGCTCTTCATCATATCATCTACAAGTCCTTGTAGTTTATACTCTGGTTTCCAACCTAGCTTATTATATGCTTTTGAAGCATCACCGATTAAGAGCTCTACTTCTGTAGGTCTAAAATATTTTGGATCTACCTCAACAACTACTTGACCTTCTTTTACGGGGTACTCAGGATTATTTGATGAGACTACTTTACCTTTTTCTTCTACTCCCTCACCTGTAAACTCTAGGTTGACGCCTATATAGTTAAAAGCCATTTTTATGAAGTCTCTTACAGTAGTTGTCTCTCCTGTAGCTATCACCCAGTCTTCTGGTTCATCTGCTTGTAAGATCATCCACATCATACGTACATAATCTTTTGCGTGTCCCCAGTCACGTTTTGCATCTAGATTACCTAGATACATTTTATCTTGAAGACCTAAGGCAATTTTTGCGGTTGCTCTAGTGATTTTTCTAGTTACAAAAGTCTCCCCCCTTACAGGCGACTCGTGATTAAATAATATACCGTTGCAAGCAAACATATCGTACGCCTCGCGGTGGTTTACGGTAGACCAGTATGCATAAAGCTTTGCTACTGCATATGGACTACGAGGATAAAACGGTGTTGTCTCGCTTTGTGGTACCTCTTGCACCTTACCATACAGCTCTGAGGTAGATGCTTGATAGATTTTTGTTTTTTTCTCTAAACCTAAAGCTCTTACAGCTTCTAACAGGCGTAAAGCACCTAGACCATCTACATTTGCCGTATACTCAGGCATCTCAAAAGAAACTTGAACGTGGCTCATTGCTCCAAGATTATAAATCTCGTCTGGCTGTACTTCTTGTATAATTCTAAAGAGGTTTGTGCTATCTGTAAGATCACCGTAATGCAAGAAAAACCGTTGATTATCAATATGAGGATCCTCATACAAGTGATCTATTCTATCTGTATTAAATAGTGACGTCCTACGTTTTATACCGTGTACTTCGTACCCTTTTTTAAGGAGAAACTCACTGAGATAAGCTCCATCTTGCCCTGTGACACCTGTGATTAATGCTACTTTATGACTCATAACGTGCGTATTGGAGTTTCTTAATTATTTAATGTTTCGGCTTTGTAAGAGCTGTACAACTTTATTGTACCAGAAACAAAAAGAAACAATATCACAAATAATAGCGGATAAATAACAATCATATTATCTAGAATAGATGTGTCTCTAGAAGCTTGAATGTCGCTTACAATAACGGCCACATTTGTGTAGCTTACATCATCGTTTTTAAGCTCTTCTAAGTTCCTTTGTAAAAGTGTTTTTACATCAAATAAATCTGAGATATTATCACTTCTATTATTAAAATAGAAACCTTCTTCTTTAGTGCTATTTAAGAGACCGTTTTCTTTACTGTAGGCATTGATAAGACTATTAATCTGTTCTATAGATTGCTCTTGGCTTTTAATAAATTCTGTATGAGTTACAAGACCTTTTTCCTTGAGCTCACGTGCAAAGGGTTGATCATTAATGAAGCTCATAAGGCTCGCAATATCTTCTTTACCCTGCTCACTCTTGAGACCTACGGTGAGCTTGTGATATTTATAAGTAGACAGAAAACGATCTGTAGCAAAAAGCTCTCTATCATCTTCTAGTTTGAACTCACGAGTCATCTCGCCTAGGGCTCTATCATTCTCACCTATATACGCTATGAGATCAAGTACCTCTACCACGGGAGCGACCTCTACAGAAGCCACGCCAAAGGTAGATGGGTCTTTACCAAGAGAAGTAACAAAGTCTGTATCTCCTTCGGCTAGATTATTATTAAACTGGTTAATAGCAGTATAAACGTACGACTGACTTTTAAAATTAGTCTTAAGTAAAAGATTTGCCTCATATGAAGATGCACCTTTTGTGAAGTAGCCAAGGGCAATACCTGCGACTATAAGCAGTAGTATAATCCACCACTTTCTAATTATAAAATCTACTATTCTAAATATGAAGTAGATACAGTTTTTTATAAATCTGCCTATGAGAGAGAATATATCAGAAAGGTCCATCTCCTGCTGGCTAGCAGGTTGATTGTAATGATCGCTCATACGTATTATATTTTGGTCGTTAGTGGTATGTAAGCCGTTAAAGGTCCAAAATACAGTTTATAATTTAGACTCTTAAATTACTTGAATAATTGATCCAGTATTTTTTCTGTAATGAGGTATGTAGGCTTTACACCTGTGGTACCTAATCCTCCAGAAGCCAGTGTACTTCCCGTTTCTAGGGGATTATCACTAGCATAATATGCATAACGCACTTTTACTGTTTCCTTTATACTTTTACGCAACTTTGCTGCGGCTTGTATCGCTTTTTGATAATGAGCACCTTCCATCTCTAGTCCAATAACGCTCCACGTACTGTCGTGAAAGAATTTAAGAATATCCCTGTTTTGTAGCGATGTCCCTAATACAGAAACCATTGCTCCTTCAAAAACGAGAAGTCCGTTATCTTCAAAATCTTCTTTAGACAATTCATTTTCAAAAGGATAATTATCTGCAGTTCCTTCAAAAAGGTGTGCGCTAGGTATCATAAGATCTCCCTTGCCTCCTTCAAGAATACCGGCTTTACCCATTATAGATATAGAATCTACATCTAGATATATCTTCTCCTCACCATCTTGATATGGTTTGAGTAGCTCCTCCATAGTTTCATAAGCTTGCTCTCCAAAGGCATAGTCCATCACAATAATTACTGGATGTTCTTCATCTTTCATCTCCTTCTTACAGAAATCATTTTCTGCAACAGGAAGCTTACACATATCAAAAATCTGAACGTTGATATTCGTTCCGCTTTCATCCGGAAGGTATATCATTCCGTTTTGTAACGCTACTTTTTGCACTTTATTACGTAGAGCACCGTTACCACTATTACTAAGCATCTCATAAATGTCAAGTTTAGACTTCTTACGAAGCTCAGACTTAAGAGCAAGCGGTGCATACAGTGTATTCATTACAGAGTGCATATTTGCACTTATAATGTGTAACGGTCTATGTATTAAACCGTGTTGTTTTAAGGTAGCCTTAATATCATTTGCCCAAACCTCACCGTGTATGTGATGACCTAGTCGCTCACGCAACACTGGGCTAAATGTAACCGTACGCTTGTTTTCTTTTAAAACCTCTGCAATAGCCAGTTTACCTAGCCAGTATATGATTTGTAAAAAGCGTTTGTTATTTGTTCTTGTATTAAACTCTGGAGCAATACTACTTACCTCTGCAAAGGTTCTTCCTAAAATGTTTGCTGTGTGGGTCATAGCGATTTCCCAACCCTTCTGGTCGAGATCATCATTATCTAAAACAGCTTTTTCTAACTTCTCCCAGTCACGTATAACTGCCCCCTCATCATTAATGAGTACGCGCTTCATTATTTTGTGAGATTCTATAAAAAGAAAAGTAATGTGGGTAAGGATATCATATATCTCAGAACGACCACGAGTAATCTCGATGTTCATCTGTTCTTCATCTATGCGATAGCAATTACGGCGGCGCTTAGCCGGTACAATAGGTTCAAAGTGGCTATTTTTATACCCCTCGTCGCTAGTAAGATTAATAAATCTACACTCCTCTATTCCCTCTGGAAGTCTATCTATTACATAAAGAAGTCCGTCTAGCTCGACTTTTTCTTCTGCTATAGTACCGTAAATTTCTGGTCTTAAGATTAATAGTGCTTCACGTAATGTTTCTCCAGAAACACCCATTGGTTTGTAGAATCCTCTATTAAAGAGGTGACGCATTGTGATATACATCCTTTCGATGGCGCTGCTACTCTCTTGTGCTCTTGTACGCCCTTGTTTTTTTAATATACTCATATTAAAGGTCAAAGGTAATGATTAGTATTTACATCTCACCCCTTGCAAGGCATAGACTATCTCGCCTCGGTACAAGCATGTTACTGCTTTACTGCAAGAAGGTCTGCTATTTTTCTATCATTTGAGAGTCTTGGGATCTTGTTTTGTCCCCCCAGTTTTCCCTGTGATTTCATATACTCATTAAAGCCGTCTTTTGCCACTCTCGTTATTTTAAGAGGTTGTAGTACTTTACCCTCTATAAGATCAAAGTAGTAAGAATTTTGAGCTTGTAGTGAGGTGTCTAGCGCTTTCGCGAAAGCGTCTAAATCTCCCGTCCCCTCATTTTCAAATTCTATCATCCACTCGTGATAAGGCAGTCCAGATTGTGGTGCTACTTGTGGTGCGACAGTAAACTCGGTCACCTTGATATCTGTACCTGCAGATGCCTCAAGCATAGCCTGCTCTACTTCTTTACCTATCACGTGCTCCCCAAATGCCGAAATAAAGTGCTTAATACGACCAGAGACCATCACACGATAAGGTTTGAGACTGGTAAATATTACTGTATCACCTATGTTATAAGCCCACAGGCCAGCAGTGGTAGATATAATCATTACATAGTTTACATCTAGCTGTACATCTTTGAGGGTGATTCTTTTTGGGTTTTCGTTAAAAAACTCATCTGCTTTTATAAACTCATAAAAGATTCCGTTATCTAGCTGCAGGAGCATTCCTTTCTCAGTCTGTGAGTCTTGAAAGGCAAAAAATCCTTCACTTGCAGGATATAACTCAATACTGTCTACACTTCTCCCTATAAGGTCTTCTAGCTTGCGACGGTATGGCTCATAATTTACCCCACCATACACAAAGAGTTGATAGTTTTTAAAGAGCTCTCCTACAGTTTTACCACTCTTCTGGATAAGACGCTCATAATACATCTGTACCCACGGCGGAATCCCTCCTATAAGGGTCATATCTTGATCTATAGTCTCCTCTACAATCTTATCTACCTTATGCTCCCAGTCTTCTATACAGTTAGTCTCTAGGCTAGGAAGTCTATTTTTCTGAAGATAGTTAGGCACATAGTGAGCTACTATACCAGATAGACGCCCTAGTTTAATACCGTTTTTTTCGGTCATTATGGGACTTCCTTGTAAGAAAATCATTTTACCATCTACAAAGCTCGTATTACCCGTCTCTGCGATATATGATAATATGGCATTACGAGCACTGTTAGGGTGCGTCTTCATACTATCTTTTGTGAGGGGTATGTACTTTACACCAGATGTGGTACCAGATGTTTTTGCAAAATACAAGGGTTTACCAGGCCATAAAACATCTGCCTCACCGGCAACCATCTTATCTACATAAGGTTTAAGCGCCTCATAATCTCTTATGGGTACGTGTTTTACAAAATCTTGATGGGTTTTTATTTTATCAAAATGGTGATCGTTACCAAAGTTTGTATACTGCGCAGCATCTATGAGCTTCTCAAAAACCTTTTGTTGAGTTTCTATAGGGTGATCTGCCCACTTCTTAATTTTACCCGTTATGTAAGAGGCAAAAATCTTTGCGCCAAAAGACTTTAATGACATTAGTTAAAATCAATAAAATTAACTGGGTTAATGGGGTATCCATTACTCCATAATTCAAAATGTAAATGTGGTCCTGTTGTGAGTTCTCCTGTATTACCTACAGTTGCCACAACTTCACCCGCTTGTACAAGATCACCTTGCTCCTTGTTAAGAGAAGCATTGTGTTTATACACGGTAATCAAGTTTTTAGGGTGCTCAATAATGAGTACGTGACCGGTCTCTGCTGTCCACTCTGCAAAAATCACTGTACCATCTGCCGCTGCTTTCACAGGAGCATCTTTTTCTGTTACAATATCTATCGCATAATGCTTTAAGGCAGCATTATAAGTAGATGTAATGGTACCTTGCACCGGTGGAAATAATGAAAAATCTGTATCCTCTACAGCCTTATCAAAAACGTTATATTTATCTTCTTGCTCTACCGTTTGTCTAAGCAAGCTATCTTCCTTGCTAGGTAGCACATAAATATCTTCTTCATTAAAAACCGCATCTCGTATAGAATCTCTATCAAACTCTAGCGCCTCTACGTCGCCACTTAGTACTCTGCGTATAGATGAGTAGTACTGCTCGTTTACTCGTATCGCATTTTCTAGCGAGTCTGTCTTTGCGACTAGTAAGGTTGCATTACGTTTAAGTTTTGTGCTTGAGTAACCTGGGATATACTCTCTAAGTGGTGTAAACGCAATGAGTAATGTGGTTAAGGCTATAAGCACTATAGCAGACACACCTACCAATATAAACACGTTAAGCCGTGTGAGTTTAAAAGAAATACGCTCCTCAAAAGTATCTTCATTAAGTATCACTAAGCGGTACTTGTGCAGTAGCTTTTTTGCAATTTTCTTCTTTTTAGTTTTCTTTTCTGCCATCTGATTTACAAATATACTTTTTTAGATGTGATATAGTGTAGACCTATTATTACGCTTACGCGAAAATTGCCATCACACACTACAAAGCTCCTTATTCTGTCCTTTTTATGACTTTAACGCTCATATGTTTGTTTTCTTACTATCTTTGTTTTTCTAAAACAGAAGATGATGAACACATTAAGTATACTTTTAGGAATGGTAGGCCCTTGGCAAATAGGACTTATTGTATTAGTGGTTTTACTACTTTTTGGAGGTAAAAAAATCCCTGAAATGATGCGCGGCTTAGGAGGCGGTATTAAAGAATTTAAGAAAGCATCAAAAGACGAAGATGACGATCTTATAGAAGAGAAAAAATAAAATCTAGTTTTATACTATATAAAAAACCGCATAGCTCCTTGAGCTATGCGGTTTTTTTAGTAATAGTAGTCAGCTTTTATGATTTCACCGCTGTTGCTAATTTCAATTTGATAATACCCGTGGTACATAGGGTATGATAGGATTCCTAACTCTTCATTTGGCTTACCATCCTTGCGTCTTTTCAAAACCTCTTGAGATGAATTTTTCAACGCATATATTCCATCAAACCTAATAAAAGAAATTGGATAATATTTTTATCCAATAAGGACTAGATGATTTGTCCTTTCGTGTATATGGCTATAACCATTAACTAATTGGAATTTTCTAGTTAATCCATTACTCTCTAAAAGAATACAATAATTATTTTTAGGGTTCTTTTCAATTGCTTCCAATAATAACTTCTCAACTTTCGAGGGTAACAAATAAGGTATGCTATCACCTTTTGATGGACTAGTACTATTGCAGCTAGCAGTAAATACTATGATTAAAAAAAACCAATATACTTTCATATACCTACTTCAACTTAGCCGTTTTTAATATACTCTCTAGCTCAAACATATTATCACGCTGGTCTTGAGAGGGTGAGAATATAAAGCCTTCTAGTATGAGGTATCTCCCGTTTTCTTCATCACGTATTGCATAATTTACAAAGGGTCCAGCCATATAACGACCATCTACCTCCCAGGTTCCTTTAGTTTCATACGTAAACTTACCGTCTATTTCTGTCTCTTGTAAATAAGGTGAGAAGGCTCTCTCTGTTATAAAACGGCCATCATCTACAGGTATTTTTTTACCACCTATAGAGTCACGCATACGTATGATATTTTTTATGGTAAGTGTATCCTTATCTATGGCTTGAAGTGGTACTTCGTATACTGTTATATTCATATTACCGCTACGTTTTAAATCCTTACGTATCCAGAAGATATCTGGTTTTTGCTCTGCATAACGATATGCTGTAGGGAAGTTAAAACGTACTCCAAAGGTTTTTTGTAGCGAGTCTGTCTCTTTTAGTGCTTTTTTAATACGACGCTGGTTTGCCACTAGCTCTTGCGCTTTAAGAGCCGTCACAATTTTTTCTTCATTATCAATAATGAGGTTTGCAATTTGTGTCTGGCTATTTCCAGTAACAATCACACCTGTTTGTGGGCGCGCATACTTATCATTTACAATAGTAACGGTTGCACTATCTGCCGCTTTGATTTGAACAAAAATCCTGTTTTTGAGCAAAAACCCGCTAAAGGCATCTGGTGGTATCTGGTCTATAGAAAACTTAGGTTCTTCTCTAGGCAATCCATATACCGGATCTGCAAGAACGTCTCTTAGCGCATCTCCTATAGTGCCCTGCCATTGATCTTTAGTCACAATAACCTTTACGTTATTTATTTTTCCTACAGACTCTGTTAATATTTTTTTTCCATCGCCATTAGAGCAAGAAGCTATAAATGCAGTAGTTAAGAGGGCTAAAAATACTTTTTTAATCATATGGTTTTTTATTAGACTAGCACCCTGACATTACGAGGACACTGGTAGTGTTTTTATATCTATAAATTTCAAAAAATGCGCCAGGCACGTTAGACAGTGGTCTGTATTCTGATTGATCAAAATTCCATCCATTATGTCCTTTCTGGTCTGTAAAAATAGCATTGAGCGATTCTACCCATTTTACTATTGATGTTCTGTCTGGATTTGTAACGGTAAGGACCTCACCACTGGCAAGGTATGCATCTGCACAGTTGCGCTTCTCATAGCTCAACCCGTTTTCAAATGTTTGTGTAAAACCACAATCTACCACGCCGTCTGATGGAATAGGCTCTTTATCAGAAATAGGTTTATAGTGTTGTAATAGATACTCGTATACCGGATCTTTTTTTGAAGTGTTCTCTACATCTACAGGTTCAAGTATAGTCTCTTGAGCGATGCTCACACTCACAAAACAAAAACATAAGACGTACAGAAGAGTTTTCATAACTAGTTATTTTGACACACGTAATTTCATTCCTGGTTTGAGTTTTGTGCTACTAATATCGTTCCAAACTTTAATATTGTCAACACTTACTCCTGGAAATTTATTTGCAATCTTCCAGAGGGAGTCACCATTTTGAACGGTATAGATCTTTTTCCCTTTAAGAGAGACACTTTTCTTCTTACTCGCAACAGTATTATTAGTCACTGGTTTTCTAGGGTATATTGTGAGTCGCTGCCCTATTTTAAGTGCGTTAGATCGCAGGTTGTTCCACTTTTTGATCTGGCTTACGCGCACGCCATATTTATTTGCAATTTTACCAAGGTAATCACCACTACGCACGCGGTATCTTACTTGCGAGCTCGCCGCTAGTACCTCTGGTAAAGGTTTTTCTCTTTTGTCTAATTCCGCTTTCGCGAAAGCGTAAATAGCTGCCTCATTTTGTACAAACTTCCCTACGCTCTCTATAGGCAGTCTCACATAATACTTCTTATTTTCTATCACAGGAATGATGTCCAACTTGTACTGCGGGTTTAAGAACTGTACAATCTCAAGAGGTACGCCCACAATGCTAGATACTTGGTCTAGGGCGATAGTTTGTTTCACGTGTATCGTGTCTGTCGCAAAGTAATTTACGGGTGCTTTTTCTGGAGTGTAGCCGTGCTCATCTGCATATTCAAAAAGGTACATTGTTGCTAGAAATGCTGGAACGTATCCTGCGGTTTCTCTAGGTAAATTCTGGCGTATATTCCAGTAATTTTTATAACCTCCAGAGCGCCTTATGGCCTTAGAAACGTTACCAGGGCCAGAGTTGTAAGATGCTAGGGCAAGGTCCCAGTCGCCGTGTATGTTATATAGTTGTGATAAGTAGGCACAAGCCGCCTCTGTTGCAGCAATAGGATCCATACGGTCATCTACATAACTGTTTACTTCTAGATCAAACATTTTACCAGTTGTAAACATAAATTGCCAGAGTCCCGTTGCTCCTACTCTAGATTTTGCTCTTGGTCTTAATGCACTCTCTACAATGGCGAGATACTTCATCTCAAGAGGAATGTCATATCTGTCTAGTCGTTCTTCAAACATAGGGAAGTAAAACTGGCTCACAGCCATTAACTTCTCCATAGTAGGTTTATGACGTTTTAAATAACGGTTTATCACACTCTCTAGCGAGGGATTATACTCTACGTTAAAAGGTGTGCGCGCATTTATGGCTGCGAGTCGCTTTTTTAAAGTATCTGTGGGTAACTCAAGCTTCACCTCTGGAAGGTAAGTCTGGCTGTTTCTTATAGCATTTATAGAGTCATAAAGATCCATTCTGGCAAGTTCTTGACGCCAGCGCATATCTATAAGGGCTGCCTGCGGCTCATCTTCTAGTCTAAATGTTATTGAATCTTTTACTTGAGTAGCAATAACTGTTTGAGGTAGATCTTGTGATATCACATTTGTCTTCACCTCATTTACAATAGTGATTGTATCCGGTTGCAATATTTGAGTTTTTACTTGCTCACTAGCAGGTTGCTTAAGCTTGTATGCCTCGTATGATAGTGTGTCTTGTGCTTGCAGCGATAGTGTAACTAGCACTAGTGAGCAGAACAAGAAAAGGTTATTTTTTATGTGCATTTGGGTCATAGTCAAGAAACGAAAGATACGAGAAAATCGTATGGTTTTAAAAATAAGGGAAGACCTTAACGATTTAAGGTAATATATTACCAGAACAGCATTTATTTATTCAATAATTCACTTGTATTTTTTATGGCTATCACGCATTATAGGTCATTAAAAAAGCCACCGCTTAGGGTGGCTTTTAAGAATTTATGTATTGTAATTATGCTTTAATCGCTGCTATACCTGGTAGTGTTTTACCTTCTAGCATTTCTAGCATTGCTCCTCCTCCGGTAGAGACATAACTTACTTTTGAATCAAAACCAAATTGCTTTACAGCAGCAACACTATCACCACCACCTACAAGTGAGAACGCTCCGTTTTGAGTAGACTCTGCAATACTATGGCCTAGTGCAATAGTACCTCCTGCAAAAGTTTCCATCTCAAAAACGCCTAGAGGCCCGTTCCAAAGTATAGTTTTTGCTCTTTTTACTACGGCATCAAAATTTTCGCGAGAAGCGGGTCCCGCATCTAATCCTTGCCATCCATCTTCTATAGCTGTGATGTCACTCACTTTTGTATTTGCATCGTTTGCAAAATCATCTGCAGCAATAACATCTACAGGTATATGTATCTGTACACCTTTTTCTTTTGCTTGTTTAAGTATGTCAAGCGCAAGATCCATTTTATCATCCTCACAAATAGAGTTTCCTATCTGGCCACCCTGTGCCTTAATAAACGTAAATGCCATACCACCACCTATAATCATCTCATCTACTTTATCAAGTATGTTTTCGATTACGGTAATTTTTGAAGACACTTTAGATCCTCCTAGAATAGCAAGTACTGGCTTCTCGCTATTGTTAAGCACGCGATCAAGACTCTCTATTTCTTTTGCTAGTAAATATCCATAACACTTAGCATCTGGAAAAAATTGAGCAACTACTGTTGTAGATGCGTGTGCACGGTGTGCTGTACCAAAGGCATCATTAACATAAACATCTCCTAGAGTGCTTAATTGCTTTGCAAACTCTTCATCACCTGCAGTTTCCTCACTGTGATAACGTAGGTTTTCTAATAGTAAAATCTTACCCATCTCAAGGTCTTGAGCTGCCTGCGTTACTTTATCACCCACACAATTATCTACAAAGTTTACCTCTACACCTATAATCTCAGAAACAGTACTACATATTTGAGATAGTGAGAACTCCTCTTCTTCATTTTTAGGGCGCCCCAAGTGCGACATTAAAATAGCCGAACCGCCATCCTCAAGAATTTTTAAAATAGTAGGTTTTGCAGCCTCTATTCTGGTAGTATCTGTGATATTACCTTCCTCATCAAGAGGTACATTAAAATCTACACGTATAAGTGCCTTCTTATTCTCAAAATTAAAGTCGTCTACTGTGATCATATCCGTTGGTTTTACTAGCAAATATAATGGATACAGAGGATAATAAATGCGGTGATTCCTTTATATTTGGCGCTATGCTGTTCTCAAACGTTATAGGGCAAGATTTTATTAAAAATCACCTCACTACAAGTGTAGATGCAGGTCGTATTGCTCACGCTCAACTATTTGTAGGCCTTGCTGGCACAGGTGTCTTACCTATGGCCATTGCTTATGCCCAATATATTTTATGTAATAACGCTCAAGGCGAAAACAACACTGGCGCGGCAGATTGCAATCTAAAATTTGAAAATTTATCTCATCCAGATTTACATTTTGCCTTTCCAGTTGCTACTACGCCAGAAGTAAAAAGCCATCCCGTATCTAGTCATTTTATGAAACAGTGGCGCTCTTTTATAAAAGAGAACCCATACGGAGACCTTTTTGAATGGCATCAACACCTAGGTATTGAAAAAAAACAAGGTCAAATAGGTGTAAATGAAGCTGCAGATATTAATAAGTCCCTTTCACTTAAAGCTTATGAAGGTGGATATAAGGTAATGATCATTTGGTCTGTAGATAAAATGAATACAGCCGCTTCAAATAAATTACTCAAACTTCTTGAAGAGCCACCTGCTCAAACCCTATTTATCCTCATTGCCGAAAATGAAGACAGCATTATAGACACTATAAAGTCACGATGTCAAGTTCTCACGTTTCCGAAACTAAGTGAACCTCAAATTGCACAGGCACTAATTACAAAACACAATACACCAGAAGCCGAAGCAAATAAAATTGCACATCAAGCACAAGGTGATTATCAACAAGCATTACATCTTTTACATCACGATGGAGATGATATACAATTTGAAAAATGGTTTGTTACTTGGGTACGCACAGCCTTCCAAGCAAAGGGTAAAAAAGAAGCCGTTTTAGGCCTTATATCTTGGAGCGAGGAGATAGCAAAATCTGGTCGTGAGACACAGAAAAATTTCCTTGAATATTGTGTCCAGTTTTTCCGTCAGGCACTGCTTAAAAACTACAAGGCAAATGACCTTGTTTTTATGGAACCAGAAACGGGATTTGATCTTTCTAAGTTTGCTCCATTTGTACATAATAACAATATAATTCCCATTGTAGAAGCCATACAAGATGCAGAATACCACATAGAGCGCAACGGTAATGCAAAGATTATCCTTACAGATCTCTCTATTAAACTCACTAGATTACTACATCGCAAAAGTCAATAAATCAATTTATTACATATTTTTAGACAAAACTAAAATAATATTTAGTTAAAATACCAAAGGAAATCAATTCGCTTTTAGGTGATTCCTTCCCGCGATATTAAAAAAGGCATAGCCTGGTTTACTCCATCACACAGGTTCAACTAAATTGAACATAGCATAACAACATTCACAAGCTAAAAATATGACTAGCCCTCAGATGTATTTACACACAAAACACACCCTCATTGCGGATCAATTTTGTTAGCTAAAAGTAGATTATATTACCGTGATAAAACTTCATAAAATAACGAGCATTATACGCTCTAATTATGATTTAAAATAGGTTACAAAACAATTAATAATTTAAGATAAATAATAGCTTACACTGAACTCTAAATTCAATTAAACACCTAAAAAATTAGCTTATAATATTCCTGAAAAACTCCCAAATAAATTAATATCTGAAGTCTACTTCTTCATATTTTACAAGTAAAATATTACGTAAAAATATCACCTCTCTAACGCCACAATCTTAAATAGAAATGCAGATATGCAATTCTGCTCACGCAGTATTTTAGGCCGAGACCAATGCGATAATCTATTATTAATAATTTTTGCGCATAAAAAAAGCGGTGATTTCTCACCGCTTTACCTATAATAAATAGACTTTATTTACTCCTTTATAGTGTAATTGTCATTCATTTCTTTAAGAATAGTCTTTGTAAGATCTAATTCTTCCTTCCCAAAAAGAACACTTCCAGCATCGTTAGATCCATAAATGTATGAGTATCCATTTGCCTTACCGTAATCCTTAACTTTAGTTTTAACCTTAGTAATAAGAGAGTCTATTACCTCTTGGCTCTCTACTTGTAACTTTCCTATTCTAGCCTGGCGTTCTTGTTGTAACTGTTGTGCTTCGGCTCCAAGCTCATTATACTTTTCTTCTTGTTTTTTACGAGACATAGAAGGTCCGTTTTTTCTAAAAAGATCTTCTTTAATCTGGTAAGCCTTGATCTTAAGTTCAAGATCTGCCATAATCTCGTCGTTTTCTTTTGTAAAACGCTCTTTTGCTTCTTTAAGCTCTGCATATTCTGTAAGTAACTCTTCAGTATCTACAAAACCAGTCTTTTCTGTTTGACACGCAACAGCCATCATTGCTGCAACAAGTAATACTCCTATTTTTTTCATTGTGTGTTTTTATTAATTGCGGCGAAAATACTGAGAATCCATAACATTCTAACATTTTAAAATCGACAAGTTATATTGAGGCATAAATTTTCCAATCCTCCTATTTTATTTCACGTGGAACATTGCACACTAAAAATTCGTGGAAATAAGAGATAATAATAAAAAACAATGAATAAAATAATAGTCAATAAGAAATTACTATCAAAAAAAGCTATTTAAAAGGTGTCTTAGATTCGCTTTTAGAATAAATACACATACAGATAGCACCAACTCCATAAAACGCTCTTAAAACGGCTTATTTTTATTTTAAGCGTGTTTTAAGACATAAATTTGAGAAGAGTAACCTCCATTTGCTTTTGCCCTCTTGTTGGAGCGTAGACCAGTAGTAAGAGCCTTAAAATAATTCATCTTACCAGATGTATATTTTTCAGAAAGTAGGCTCACGTAAAAAGCATCAAACTTCATAGGTAAAACTTCTACCAGTTTTAAATCACTTAATTCAAATAACATTTTTATAGATTGCTCAGAAAAATGATATAAGTGACGAGGTACATCATATGCAGCCCAAAATTCTTTATAATGAGAAGCATCATAAGATTCAAAATTTGGGACAGCTATAAACACGGTTCCATTTGTAGTAAGGTGTGTTTTAAGCCAATCTATTTGCCCTTGTAGATCATAAACGTGTTCTAAAACGTGCCACATTGTAATCACATCAAATTGCTCCTCCCCTACTTCTTCAATAGTAGATTTTAAATTGAGTCCTTTTTTTTGAGCTAGTGATTTGGCTTTTATGCTAGGTTCAATTCCAGAAGTATACCAGTTATGTTTAGACAGATGTTCTAAAAAATCTCCAGTTCCGGCGCCGATATCTAAAACACGACCCAAAGATGGATGATATTTTTTGAGGAGTTTACGCTTTCGCGAAAGCGTAATTCCCTTTACCGTTTGATAAGCAATTTCAAATAAAGAACGTTTGCCATCTGTATGGGATATATAATCATCACTTTCATAATATGAAGGTAAACTCCCTAAAGTAGGTTTTGGCATCGTGTAATACATATGTAATTTCTCATCATATGTAAGCACAAATTCTTCTCCTGTTACAGAATGATCTTTAACTTTAAAATCCTTTTTCATTAAAATTGTTTCACGTGGAACGAAAAGAAAACTAAAATCACCTTCCCATATAAACTAACATCACACTTATATCTGAAGGAGAAACTCCACTCACTCGTGATGCTTGAGAAATTGTAGTAGGTCTAATTTTAGATAACTTTTCTCTAGCTTCAAATGATAATGATTTAAGCTTTGAGTAATCAAAATTATCTGGAATTTTGATATTCTCTAGACGTTGAAGCTTATCTGCATTTGCTTTTTCTTTTGCAATATAACCAGCATACTTTACTTTTATTTCTGCTTGTTCTAACACATCACGCTCCAGACTATGCTCGTCAATATATGCTGCAACCTTTTTAAACTGCTTCATATCTTCTAGATGTATTTGAGGTCTTGAGAAAACCTTAAACATCTTATCAGATTGTCGCATAGGAGAAGATCCTCGTTCTTTTAATATATCATTTACCTCCTCTGGGAGTATACTTGTATGCTCAAAAAACTTAACTAGATTGTCAGATTGCTTGCGCTTTTTTTCCATAGTCACAAGACGCTCCTCAGATGCTAGACCCACTTTATGTGATCTTGGAGTGAGACGCTCGTCTGCATTATCTTGTCTTAACAAGGTTCTATACTCTGCACGAGAAGTAAACATTCTATATGGCTCTTCTGTACCTTTTGTAATAAGATCATCTATAAGAACACCTATATAAGCCTCGTCACGTTGTAAAGTAAAAGGCTCTTGATCGTGTACTTTTAAATGTGCATTCATACCCGCCATAAGACCTTGAGAAGCGGCTTCTTCATATCCCGTTGTTCCATTAATCTGACCAGCGAAATATAGCCCGCTCACAAGCTTCGTTTCCAACGTATGCTTAAGCTGTGTAGGCGGAAAATAATCATACTCTATCGCATAACCAGGGCGGAAAAATTTTACGTTTTCAAAACCAGCTACACTACGCAAAGCTTTAAATTGTACATCTTCTGGAAGAGATGTTGAAAATCCATTTACGTAAATCTCACAGGTATCCCAACCTTCTGGCTCAACAAATAACTGATGTCTATCCTTATCTGCAAAGCGGTTAATCTTATCTTCTATAGACGGACAATACCTTGGCCCGAGAGATTTGATTCTACCATTAAACATAGGAGAACGATCAAAGCCTTCACGTAATAAATCGTGTACCTCTGGCGAAGTATAACTCATATGACAAGGACGCTGATTAGTAAGCGGACTTGTCTCTTTACTATAACTAAACTTCTCTGGAACGTCATCTCCTGGCTGGATAATCATTTTAGAAAAATCTAATGATCTGCCATCTACACGAGGTGGTGTTCCTGTCTTCATTCTACCAGAATCAAAACCAAAATCCAGTAGTTGCTCTGTAATACCAGTAGCCGCTCTTTCACCAGCTCTACCTCCTCCAAATTGTTTCTCCCCTATATGGATAAGTCCATTTAAAAAAGTGCCATTTGTAAGTACCACAGATCTACCTCTCACTTTAATACCTAAAGAAGTAGTTACACCTACTACCTTGTTATTTTCTACTAGAAGTCCGCTCACCATCTCTTGATAAAAATCTAGATTAGGTGTTCCTTCTAGACGCAATCTCCACTCCTCTGCAAATCGCATACGATCACTTTGCACTCGTGGTGACCACATAGCAGGACCTTTTGATTTATTGAGCATCTTAAATTGTATTGCTGTCTTGTCAGACACAATACCACTATATCCTCCTAATGCATCAATCTCTCTTACAATCTGCCCTTTTGCAATACCACCCATAGCTGGATTACAACTCATCTGGGCGATGGTTTGTAGATTCATTGTTACAAGAAGCGTAGAACTTCCCATATTTGCAGCAGCAGCAGCAGCTTCACATCCTGCGTGACCTGCACCAACTACAATTACATCATATGTATCTTGAAATAAACTCATTGTTTCACGTGGAACATTAAACGTGTCCTTTATTGAACACTTTGTATTACGCTTTCGCGAAAGCGTGATTACCCTAACAGAAAATCGTGCAAAGATAAATAGTTTTAATCACTTAAAGAGTTAAGGTTATAAGAAGCCAAAACTATTGAAAACCAATGATTGTAAGAAAATTACTACTTAAAACAATGCCAAATATGTATTCTCCTTACTGCGCATAAGCTTTGCCTCCTCTATACTCTTATCTTTATAACCGCAATAGTGCAGTATACCGTGTACCATAACACGGCTTAATTCGTCTCTAAAAGAACAATTAAAAACTTGAGCATTCTCCTCTACTCGCTCTACAGAGATGTACATATCACCACTTATAACATTACCTTGAGTATAGTCAAAACTGATGATGTCTGTAAATGTATCGTGGTCAAGAAAGTCTACATTGATTTTATGTAAATAAGCGTCATCACAAAATATGTAATTCAACTCACCGACAATCTTCTTTTCTGCACAGATAACTCCTTCTAACCAAGTAATGACTTGTTCTGGATTAACTAACTCAAAATCATTTGTACTATTAAATTCTATCATCGCTGTTCTGAAAATAATCTTGCACCTTACGCTTATATTCTTCTTTAAGAGGAAGTGCGTTACGGTTAAGAATTTCTGTTGTATTAAAATATTTTTTTGCTTTCTCTAAAGCACTATTTACGGGATTTGAAAAACTCTTAAGATTTGTATTTGCCTCACGTTTTTCTTCTTGACCTTGCTGAAAAGTGGCTTCCTTGAGCTTCAATAATTCGTGCTTAAGTTTAGTCATATTCTGCATAGTCTCATTACTAAATCCTTTGTCTAATAATTGCTCCTCAACTTTCTGCATATCCTTTACAAGTTTTTTTGCGTCATCACCTAGACCTTCACGCTCAATTGCATCTTGTAACTGCTGTCGTAATTTAGACTGTTCCTTGTAAATTTCATAAAGCAATCCTTGCTCATACTCATCTCCGCTATTTTCACCTTCGTTATTACCAGAACCTTCTCCTTCACCATCTTTATCTCCATTACTTGATTCTTTACTGCCTCCTTTACCACCTTTACCTTCACCTTCTTTTCCGCCCTCTCCATTAGATCCAGGCTGCTCTCCTCCTTTTCCTTCACCTTCTTCACCGCCTGGTTTATCTCCACCTGCCTTTTCTCCGTCTTCACCATCCTCACCATCTTTACCTTCACCAGGTTTTTTTCCCTCTCCCATTTTTTTGTTGAGCTCTTCCTGACTTTGTATGATGTCTGGCAATTGCTCACCGCCACCACCGCCAGAACCTACACCAGCTCCTTTGCCTTTTCCAGAGCCCTTACTAGACATCATAGCATTCTGCATATCATCAAGAGATTGGCTCAAAAGATCTGCAAGTTCATTTGCTCCAGTAATAACATATTGCTGGCTGCTTACTCCTTGTATAATTTGATTTTCTGCAAGACGCTCTAACGCCTTATTCATATTATAATCTATGTCTACTAGTGACTCATTTATTACCTCATCAAGCTTAGGTTGACGTAATGATAATGCATAAAGACTATCATCTATATGCTCAAAATTCTGTTTTAAAACATTCTGGCGTCTTAGCTTTTTAGCATAGTTAGGATTTTTATCATCCATACTTCTAAAGTTCATCATCACGACTTCTTCTTCAAAACTAAAAACTAATAAATTATCAAGTATCTGTCTAAGCATCTCTGCATCCTCTTCTAATGCTTCCTCACCAGACATTTGCATTTGTGACTGCATAGACTGGCTCATTTGCTTCATTTTATCTGCTGCCTTTTTTTGTTTTTTCTGTGCTGCAGATGTGTCTTGAGGTTGCCCACTTTGTTGTTGTTGCTGTTCTTGATTTTTTAATTCTTGTGAAGCTCCTTGTTGCTCTTCTTTAATCTCTTCTTGCTTTTGCTCATCGCCAGGAATATCCATTGGCTTTTTTAGCTCTTGATTTTCTTTTTCGAGATCCTTAAGCGCTTCTTCTAGATTTTTAAATTCTTCATTAAGTTGTTGCTGTTGCTCACTGGTATTTTCTGCTCCTTCCTTTTTACTTAATGCTTCTTGTTTTTCTGCAAGCTTTTGTAAATCATTTGCGATTTGCTCAGCCTTTTTTTGAACGTAATATCTCTTTGTAAGTTCAACCATTTGCTCAAGGTTGCGCTTATTATTTTTATTCTGTTTTTCTAGTTCCTCTAGTTTTTCTGAGAGCTCTTCTTTTGGCATTTTTTCTCGCAGCTCTTGTAACTCTTTGAGAAGTTTTTCATTTTCCTTCGCCTTTTTTTCTTGACGTTCGAGGCGTTCCTTTAACCTCTCTTTGTCCTCATCTGTTTGTTCTTCTTCCTTTTGAAACTCATCCAGATTTTCTTTAAGCTGTTTAGAAAAGTCTTTCATCATTTCTTCTTGCTGCTGTTGTCGCTTTAAGAAATTGTCCAGCTTTTTTTGATCATTAAAGGTAAGTTCCTTTTTCTCTTTTTGAGTACGAGAGATTTCTTTGAGCTCCTCCTCTCGTTCCTTCATCTTTTGTAAAGACTTGTCTAGATTACTAATTGATTTTTGTTGTTGCTCTAGTTGTTTGTTTTTGAGTTCATCCTCTGTGAGTTTTGTGTAGCTAAAAATTGTACTCTTTGTGCTCTTGTAATTATGAACTGCATCATTATCAAAAACCTCAAAATAATACTCGTAATTTACACCCTCCTGCAGGTCAAGATTATCAGGAAAGGCATAAACAAATTGATCCACATTACCCTTTGATATAGCAATACTCTTATATTGTTTTACTTCAGTTTCAGACGGGTAATACACGATTTGCAACTTAGTTAATCCATAGTCATCACTTACTTTACCGTAAAAATAGTTTTGTTGTTCGTTTACCGTATCTCTTTTTGCCTCTAGTAATAGTTGAGGGTATTGATCTTTTATAACTTGCAAGTTATAGGCAAGACTTTCATAGTTTTTTAATCTTGCATTGCTCGTACTTACCTCGTAGCTCGTATTATTATAAATACGCTTAGAGGTGCTGTAAGATGTGCTGTTGTTTTTATTTTCGCTTAAAGCGAAAGAAATAATAGTATCCTTAAGCACAAGATCTACATTATCAGTTTGTCTTGTACGTAACTCCCAGCTCACGTTTGAGCCTTCTGGAATAATTGCATTTCCAGTGTTTTTAATACGTTCTGTGCGCTTATTAGTGTGATTAGGATAATCTATAACCATCTCAAAATCAAGTAGTACCGGAACTCTAAGTATCTCAAGATCATAAGGTTGAGAAACCACCTTATTACCTTGAAGGCTAAAGGTCACATCTTCTGTAGGTTGCTCAAAAACATAACTATACTCTCCTGGAGCCGTTTGTTGTAAAAAATAAACCTCATCGTTAAAGCGTATACTTGCCTCCTCCGGAACTACATCTCCTACGGTACGCACTCTAAGTTCAAAATCTTTATTCTCTATAGCTTGTAAATCTTCATTAACCACATAAAAAGAAAAAGGAGCTGGTGGCTCATAAGCTTCATTATAGTTTACAACACGCTCATAGCTAGAAGAAAATACCTTTTCCTTACCTGCATAGTTTGCGATAAGAAATACCACAATCGGGATGGCAGCATACTTTAAGTACTTACTATTTTTCTTAAAATCTATGGCTAGCTTAAAAGGTACCGGCTCTAGCTCTTCACTTTTTTGTGCTATGCTCGCCAGCATAAGTTCTGAGTCTCCAGCATCTTTGTGTAACTGTAATGTGTTTATAAGTTTGTCACTTACCTCTGGAAAATAATTACCTATTATACTCGCAGCATCTTTATAGTTAATACCTTTTGAGAGTTTAAAAAGTCTAGATAGTGGGAGTAAAATGAATTTGGCGAGAAGTGCTATTTCTACAAGAATAAAAACCCAAAATAAAACGGTACGACCTGCAGGACTGAGCCAAAAGAAATATTCAATTAGGAGGGTGAGTAAAAAATATAAGACTCCAAAAGCAAAAAACAAAATCACGCCTTTAAGCAACTCATTTGTGTAATACTTCTTAATAAAACCTTCTAACTTCCTCTCTATCTTTTCAAACCTGTTCATCATTATAGGTATTCTCTTTATAGCAACCTCTAAAGTACTATTTTATTATGTTTTAAGATTGTTCTATTTTGTAAGCAATAATCTTGCCTATCAACACTTTATACAAGGTTAATACATTATCCATTCTAATAATAAATAAAACATAGCACTTTTACCCTATGAAAGATCTCAAATATCTTACTGCCTACTCTACTCCACTATGTGCTTTTATAGGTCTTACTTATCAAAGTATCTGGGTGTGGTTAACCCCAATTTATGCCTTTGTACTCGTACCTATCATTGAATCAATTTTACCTGTAAATAAGGTTAATATAGACTCTCAAGAAAAGGAAGATAAACAATCATTACACTGGACAGATTTCTTATTGTATCTAAACATTGTGATTGTGTACGGTATATTATTACTTACATTAACCACAGTAACAACTCAAGAAACTAGCCTTGCAGAGCTTGTAGGTCTCATATTTTCTACCGGTATTGTAATAGGCTCTAATGGAATAAATGTAGCTCACGAGCTGGGTCATCGTAAAAGTAAAATTGAGCGAACTCTAGGTAAATTCCTCCTACTGCCAGCACTCTATATGCACTTTTATATTGAGCATAACTATGGCCACCATCTTAAAGCTGCCACTCCAGAAGATCCGGCCACAGCAAAGTATAATCAATCGCTCTATTCTTTTTGGGTTTCTTCTATTTACAAGCAGTATACAAACTCCTGGAGGATACAAATGGATCTATTAAAAAGAGCAAATAACTCTTTTTTATCTTTTAAAAATGATATGCTCTGGTATCATATTTTTCAAGCTAGTTATTTGTTTGTTGCCTATTGGTTTTTTGGCTCTTTAGGTCTTATAGTTGTAATTTTTGCAGCAATCGCAGGTTTTTTACTCCTTGAGACAATTAATTATATAGAACATTATGGGTTGAGACGTAAAAAACTTCCTAGTGGCCGTTATGAACGTGTAAGAGAAGTACACTCGTGGAATAGTAACCACGTTTTTGGGCGCATAATGCTCTATGAGCTTACCCGTCACAGTGATCACCACTATCGTGCAAATAAGAAATATCAATTACTAGATTATCACGACATAAGCCCGCAGTTACCATATGGATATCCTACCAGTATGGTGCTATCGCTATTACCACCCTTATGGTTTAAGATTATGAACAAGCGAGTCCCAGCAGATCAGAGACCACAGGTTAATTAAATATAGTTCTACAAAATGTAATTACTGGGGTTACGCTTTCGCGAAAGCGTAAAAACTTTAAACCCTAAATCTCAAAATTTTACTCTTCTTAAAAGTATCTTTGCACAAAATCTAAGACTATGTCTCAAAATGTTAGAGTGCGATTTGCACCTTCACCTACTGGGCCATTGCACATCGGTGGTGTGCGCACGGCGCTTTTTAATTACTTATTTGCAAAGAAACACGGAGGTACTTTTATCTTACGTATAGAAGATACAGATCAAAATCGCTATGTAGCTGGTGCCGAAGATTATATACGTGAGAGTCTAGACTGGTGCGGTATCTCTTATGATGAGGGACCTACTAAAGATGGTGGATATGGACCATATAGACAAAGCGAGCGCAAGGATATGTATCACACCTATGCACAGAAGCTTATAGATTCTGGTAATGCTTACTATGCTTTTGACACTGCAGAGAGTCTAGATGCTCACCGAAAAGATCACGAGGCAAACGGTAAAACTTTTATATATAACTGGCACAACCGTCTTAAACTAGATAACTCACTAGTACTCTCTCAAGAAGAAACTAAACAACGCATCGCAGCTGGTGATAACTATGTGATACGTTTTAAATCTCCTCAAGATGAAGTTTTAAAACTTCAAGATGAGATACGTGGTGATATGGAGATAGATACAAACATACTAGATGATAAGATTTTATTTAAGTCTGATGGTATGCCTACCTATCACCTAGCAAATATTGTAGATGACCACCTTATGAAAATCTCTCACGTAATACGCGGTGAGGAGTGGTTACCATCTCTTGCTTTACACGTATTGCTTTACAGAGCATTAGGATGGACAGCTCCAAAATTTGCACACTTACCGCTTATCCTTAAACCAGTGGGTAAAGGAAAGTTAAGTAAGCGTGATGGAGATAAACTAGGTTTTCCAGTATTTCCGCTACAATGGGAAGATCCTAAGAGTAATGAAATCTCTTCTGGTTACAGAGAAGATGGATACTTTGCAGAGGCTGTAGTAAATATGCTTGCCTTTTTAGGATGGAATCCAGGTACAGAGCAAGAAATCTTTAGTCTTGAAGAGCTTATTGCTGCCTTTGACCTAAAACGTGTTAATAAAGGCGGGGCCAAATTTGATCCAGAAAAAACAAAATGGTTCCAGCAGCAGTATATGCAAGAAACGCCCGTAGCAACTATTGCAACAGCTTTCTCTTCTTTGTTAACTGAGAAAGGTATTGAGGCTACAGAAGGATATACTACACAGGTTGTAACACTTATAAAAGAGCGTGCTGTCTTTGTAGAAGATCTTTGGACCTTAGGTAGCTACTTCTTTACAGCTCCTACCACCTTTGATGAAAAAGCATCAAAAAAGGCCTGGAAAGAAGGGACAACCGCTATTATGGAAGAAGTAAAAATCATTCTTAATGGTGTAAATAACTTTACAACTATAGAGGCACAAACAGCTCTTAAAGCCTGGATAGTAGATAGTGAACTAGGGTTTGGAAAAGTAATGCAACCTTTTAGGCTTTCGCTAGTGGGAGCTATGCAGGGACCAGATGTTTTTGATATTGCAACTACTATAGGTAAAGAAGAAACACTGCGACGTATAGATTATGCTATCGCTACGCTAGGATAAATAGTATTTGATATTCTAAAAAAGAGGGAGTTTATAGCTTCCTCTTTTTTATGCTTTAAAGATAAAGAACAATACCTCCAGCTAGTAAAGATGGAGATCCTTTAAAATTATTTGCATTAGGATCTACATCTAATAGATCTCGGTCGTTAAGATTATTAAACATATTTGTAAATCCATATTGATATTGTATAATAAATCTCACGTGCTCAAAACCAGCGGTGATACCTATAATACCAAAACCATTTATACGTGATATTTCTTCAATATCTTCTGCTCTTAATGCTGTATAACCTTCTACAATATTATCTCTCTGGCCCGTCTGTCTTAAATTCATTTTACCATTAACAAGTAAGGCAGGACCAAAATCTATTGCAAGATGTTTTTCTATAAGATTGTAACTAAATAATAAATTAAGCTGTGCTCCTATTACTGTATATCTTGTTTCCTCTAAACGTGACTCTCCTAGTGGACGACTTTGTAAATTTATATTAGCACTTAAAAAATCAATCCCATAAACGATTCCAAAATCGTTGTATAATCTACCCCTCGTGGTAAGACCACCTAGAAAACCAGTTTCTCCTTCTAGATTAAAGTTTTGGGTATCTATATCTAGTACTGAGAGTTTTGCCTGTAGCCCTAATCTATTATAGTTACCTGGACTATAATAAGACTGTGCTGTTACGGTAAGCATACCTATAGCAAAGAATATTAAAAAAACTATGTATCTCATATATTGAGGTTCAGACTAGAACGACTTTGATTAATCAGTTTGTAATATAGAGCAAGTTTATTCCGTTTCAGAAACTTTTAGCTTAAGTGTTACTTTTTCTCGATAATAGCTACTTATCTTTATGAGAATCTTTGTGAAAGGTTCAATAAACCATCAAAAACAATTATTATGAGTCAAGTTATTCTTCCTGTACTAATAGTTTTTACACTATTTGTATTAATCTCTGCTTTCTTTATGGTAAAACAACAAACCGCTGCTGTAGTCGAACGTTTTGGGAAATTTGTAGGGGTACGTAATTCTGGATTACAATTTAAAATACCACTAATAGATAAAATTGCGGGGCGCATCAACCTAAAAATTCAACAACTAGATGTTGTGGTAGAAACAAAAACAAAAGATGACGTTTTTGTAAGACTTAAAATCTCTGTACAGTTTCAGGTAGTAAAAGATCAAGTATATGATGCTTTTTACAAACTAGAAAACCCAGGAGATCAAATTACTTCATACGTTTTTGACGTAGTACGTGCAGAGGTGCCTAAAATGAAACTAGATGACGTTTTTGAGCGTAAAGATGATATTGCCATAGCCGTAAAGCGTGAGCTTAATGAAGCAATGTCTAACTACGGTTTTGACATCATTAAGACACTCGTAACAGACATTGATCCAGATTTACAGGTAAAGGCAGCTATGAACAGAATTAATGCAGCAGAACGCGAGAAAGTGGCTGCAGAGTTTGAAGCAGAGGCAGACCGTATCAAGATTGTAGCAAAAGCACGTGCAGAAGCAGAGTCTAAGCGTTTACAAGGACAAGGTATTGCAGACCAGCGTAGAGAGATTGCTCGTGGTCTTGAGGAGTCTGTAGATGTATTAAATAATGTAGGGATCAATTCTCAGGAGGCATCTGCTCTTATTGTTGTAACACAACACTATGATACTTTACAATCTATGGGTGAGCAAACTAACTCAAACCTTATACTTATGCCTAACTCACCACAAGCGGGTAGCAATATGCTTAATGATATGATTACCTCATTTGTAGCTTCAAATCAAATAGGTGAGCAAATGAAAAAAGAAAATGAAGCAAAAGGAATCATAAACAAAAAAAATAGAGATTCTCAAGAAGACTAAAATCTTTTTAATATAAAAAAAGCCCCAAGATATCTTGGGGCTTTTTTTGTAAATAATAGTGCGATACTATGCTTTATATTCTCCTTTTTTATCTACTTCCTTAACGCGCTTGTAACCAAAGATTGCACTAAGTAATTTTGCTACTACTGCCTTTTGTACCAGTGAGCCTACAAGATTACCTATAGAAGAAACTGGAGACAACCCTGAGCTCATTCCAGTCTTTGCGCCATTTACATTAAGTCTTACCTCCTCCTCGCTTATTTGTCTCTTAAGCTTAAGGATTTTAAGATCGTGTTCTATCTGGTCAAAGTTATTATATACTCTCATCTATCTTGTTTTTTATAGGCATAGAAGCTCCTGCTGAGGGCGTTTCTTTAAAAGAATCATCGCTGAAAGCCATTTTACTATACTTTGTAAGTAACATACGCTCAAGTGGTTTTCCTGCAAATAAGAATACTAGTAAGAAAATGACAATATATATGCCACCCACTATAAAGTATCCTTTACTAGCACTATCTAAGGCATCACCTATAATGATGGCAAGACCAATAGATAAGAATAGCAAAGCAAGAAGACCAAAAGTGGCCCTAAGTGCAAGATTTGCAGCGCTTACTAAACCTCTCATTCCATTTTTAAACAGTGAGAGTTTATAGTACTCTGCAGTAACCTTAGCATACTTTTGCCCGTTATCTGTAAGTCCTTTTAGATTATTTGTTAACTTTTCAAAAGCCATATTTGATTGGTTTAGGTAGGCTTATGATAATGCTTTTTCTGTTTTTACCTTTGCCTTTTCTACGGTAGCATCTTTTTGCAACTTAGCATTTTGAAGTCTCAGTTCTGCAAGTTTAGATTCTAATGTTGCAATTACATCATCTGCTTTGTGACTTGCTGTAGAGATTGTACTATTAAGTTTTTCTTCAAAAGATAATTTTGCCTGTTGTGCATTATCTGTAAGTGACTCTCTAGTCTCTTTAAGTTGTTTTACCAGCTTTTCTTGTTCTTTCTTTGCCTTTTTAGAAAGGTCTTTTCTAGTCTTAGTTCCTTTTTCTGGAGCATAAAGAATTCCTGCTGCTGCGCCTATTGCACCACCTAGAACTAAAGCTAATAATGTATTACTTGACTTACTCATATCTCTATTATTTTTGATTAGTATTTGTTGTTGTGTAAAGATATTTTGATAGCCCTTTATTCTCCGTTAATAACCGGTTAATATCCACAATACCAGCTCATAATAAATGTTAAAAAAACCCGCTATCTATCAAGATAACGGGTTTTTATGCCAATTTTAGTTAAAATAGAGATCCCTATTTCTTAAAACCTTGCTGCCGCTTCTTGCAGCAATTCATTCTTATCTTCTCTTGCTTTTTCGACAAATGCTTCTGCACCTTCTATGTCTTTAATGGTTTTGTTTTGCGCTTTCGCGAAAGCGTATAAACTCTCCATACCCGCAAGACGAGTTCCTACCTTCTTTGCCGCAGTGTTAAAGAATCCTTTTACCTCTTCTTCTGTAAGCTGGACTGCTAGTTTTTGAATATCTGCTACTGTAGTAAGACGCTTCTCCTCTGGAAGATTTGCTAGCTTCTTACCTAGTTTATTTATAGTACTCAATGCAGATGCTTGTTGCTGCTGAGGTTTTGGTGCATTTTGATTTTTTTGTGAAGCTTGCTTAGGCTTAATTTTTGCCCAAGAGTCACGTAAACCTACCGTTCTATTAAAAACAAGATGTGATGTGGTACTGTCCTTATCTACATTAAAATATCCCTTGCGCTGAAACTGAAATAAGTCACCTACCTCAACATCTTTGAGACTAGGCTCAAGGTAGCCTGTAATGGTTGTTAAACTGTTAGGATTTATAAATTCCATAAAATCCTTGTCTTCGTGACCATCTGGATTTTCATCACTAAAAAGTCTATCAAACAAGCGCACCTCTGCCTTAATAGCGTGTTGTATAGATACCCAGTGAAGTGTACCCTTTACATTGCGCTTAGAAGCTTCTGTACCACTTCCAGATCTACTCTCTGGGTCATAGGTACAATGTATCTCTGTGATGTTTCCATCTGCATCTTTTATGACTTCTTCACCCTTTATGATATATGCATTTTTGAGACGTACTTCTTTACCCGTAGTAAGTCTAAAGTATTTACTACCAGCATTTTCTTTAAAATCTTCACGCTCTATGTACAGCTCTTTACTAAAAGGAACTTTACGCTCTCCTGCACTCTCATCTTCTGGATTATTTTCTGCATCTAGCCACTCTTCTTTTCCTTCTGGATAATTTGTAATCACCAGTTTTACAGGATCAAGAACTGCCATCACTCGTGGTGCAGTACGATTTAAATCTTGACGTATATGAAATTCTAATAACGCTACATCTATCACATTCTCACGCTTTGCAACACCTACTGCATCTATAAAGTTACGTATAGAAGTAGGTGTATAACCACGACGACGTAAACCAGAGATAGTAGGCATACGTGGGTCATCCCAGCCAGATACAACACCTTCTTCTACCAGTTTAAGAAGCTTGCGCTTACTCATAATGGTATAGTTGAGGTTAAGGCGTGCAAACTCTCTTTGTTTTGGACGTAAGTCTTCACCTGTATAAACTTGGTCAAGAAACCAGTCATATAGCTCTCTATGAGGCTTAAACTCTAGTGAGCATAAACTATGCGATATTTGCTCTATATAATCGCTCTCTCCGTGTGTCCAGTCATACATAGGGTAGATACACCAGTCACTACCTGTACGGTGGTGATCTTTATGTAAAACTCTATAAATAATAGGGTCACGCATTAACATATTTACGTGTGCCATATCAATCTTAGCACGTAGTATGTGTTCTCCTTCTTTAAACTCTCCTGCCTTCATTCTTGCAAAGAGGTCTAAGTTTTCTTCTACTGTGCGATCACGATAAGGTCCAGGTACACCAGGTTGTGTAGGTGTGCCCTTTTGCTCTGCCATTGCCTCACTAGATTGTGAATCTACATAAGCCTTTCCATCTTTAATGAGCTGGATAGTCCAGTCGTATAATTGCTGGAAGTAATCACTAGAAAAACATACTTTATCCCACTGGTATCCTAACCACGAGACATCTTCCTTAATGGCATCTACATACTCTTGCTCTTCTTTGGCTGGGTTTGTATCGTCAAAACGTAAGTTTACCGGTGCACCATACTTCTCCCCTAGTCCAAAACTTATGCATATAGCCTTACAGTGCCCTATGTGTAAATACCCATTAGGCTCTGGTGGAAATCTAAAGCGTAAATCTTCTTTAGAATAAGACCCTTTAAGATCTTCTTCAACGATTTGCTCTAAAAAATTTAATGATTTATGTTCTTCTGTCATAACCTATAATTCTTGTGGTAAAATTAATCATTTTGACGATGGGTTGTACAGGTGAATTAACTGGGATTTTTTACGCTTTCGCGAAAGCGTAATACAACCTCTATAAATCTTCTATATATAACTCAACACTTTCTACTTATTGTAACAAAACAAGATAAAACCCTACTCATATAGTAAGCAAAATACCTTTATGAAAACACTCAACTATACCTGTCCAAAATGTGCAAATACAACTTATAACATAGGGCAAATGAGAGCTACTGGTAGCTTTCTTACTAAATTACTTAATATGCAAACCGAAAAATACAGTACAGTTACTTGCAAAAAATGCTCATATACGGAGTTCTATAAAGCAAAAACTAGTGCGCTGAGTAATATTTTTGATCTCTTTGGAGGATAGTATTCTTATTATACATTGTACGTATTGTAACTTTGATCACTTATAAACAATACCGCTATATGGGAAAAATAAGAGTAACAAATATACGTGCCTATGCATATCACGGTTGCCTCTCTGAAGAGACAGCTATAGGATCTGATTATAGAGTAGATGTAGAAATTGAGGCAGATTTATCTAAAAGTGCTCAAACAGACACGCTATCTCACACGGTAGATTATGTGTTGCTTAACCGTATTGTTAAAGAAGAAATGGCAATACCCTCTGCCCTACTTGAGACCGTTTGCGAGCGTATTCTGGTACGATTTTTTAATGAGGAAGCACTCATACAAGTAGCAACAGTAGCAGTATCTAAGGTAAATCCTCCTATAGGTGGCGATGTAGAAATGGTAACTGTAGAGCGTACTAAAACTCGTTAAGCATTCATTTTAAACAATATAAATGCTGTAAAAAAAGGATAAGGTTTTTATATCTCTTCTTGATAATGCATAATTGCAACTAGAAGGAAGTAAAAAAGTAGTGATTCTCATAAGTTATATCACAAATCTATTCCTATATTTGCACGCACAACTGGTATCGTGGCCGAGTGGCTAGGCAGTGGTCTGCAACACCATCTACAGCGGTTCGAATCCGCTCGATACCTCAAAAAGGAACTTCATACGGAGTTCCTTTTTTTATGCAATATTATTTTCTAGGTAATACTATCTGGCGTAATCTCCGGGATTTCTTGAAAACGCTCCATCTCCTGTTGTATATTAAACTCGTCGGAGGGTACAAAACCCTTAGTAACTAGTACAAGACCACAAACTATAAGTACAAGGCCTAAAACCTTTTTTAGTTTAAAAATTCTACGTGGAGTAAGATATCTTTTAAGTTGTTTTGCTAGAATAATCTTACCTAAGTCTGTAATAAAATAAGCACCTATCATCCCGATAAAAAACCCAAGAAGGCGCTCTCCATCATTTTCTACAGTAGGGCCTATAATTATTAAGATACCTAGCCAGAAAACAAGCACTCCTATATTTATAAAATTAAGTAAGAATCCTTTTATAAATAGTTGTAGATATCCCCCTTTTTTAACCTTTGCTCTATTAGGATCTAGGGCATCTCGTGTAGGTTTTTTAAGATAAATAGTAAGTCCGTACACTATCAATATAGCACCTCCAAAAACGTAGAGACCTGGCTGGTTACTTAAGTTTTCTAGTAATTGATAACTACTTAGGTAAGCAACCATTATAAAAATAATGTCTGCTATGATAACCCCTATATCAAAACTTAGAGCTGCTCTAAAACCTTTTGTAGCCGCCGTCTCCAGCAACACAAAAAACACAGGCCCTATTAAGAACGCTAGGAAAAATCCTAGGGGTATGGCTGTGTGTAAGTCTTCAAACATAAAAGTATGGTGCTTTACACAAAGTTAGGTAAAGGGATTTACAAAAGAAAAGGGATGCTCACTGGTTATGAACATCCCTCTATAATTTAAGAATACATTATGGTTACATAATCTTTATACGCCCTCCAAAGGTGCGATGCTTCTTTACCTCTGCAGGATTACCGTAAATCACAATGTCACCACCGGCACGTATAGTAAGGTCTGCCATTTTACTCGCATAAGCCTCTACTTCTCCTCCAGCTTGTACAAATATCTCTGCAGTTTCTGTCTCTAGATTACGACCCTCATAGATACCACCTGTATTTACTTTTACTCTCTGTACCGTTGCTTGACCACTCGCTTCTATAATACCTCCTGTAACTGCTCTTAAAAGGGCTTCTCGCACTTGTAAACCTACTTTAACGCGAGCTCCTTCTTGCATCTTAATCTCAATCTTGTCTTGTTCTATAAGTTCGTTTGAGGTAATAACAGCTCCTTCATTACCATCTATCACTTCTAGATTATTATAATGCACGTATACAAAGGTCTTGTTACCATCAAAAATGAGATCTAGATCCATTTTAATCTTAAGTGTTCCATCTTTGTTTACCACATTAACCTGACTTACGTCTTCACCCGTAATCACCACCTTATTCTCGGTAGACTTTACAAGGTTTACAACAATACGATCATACACTTTTACTTCTGTAAAATCTCCTACATTTTTTGTGATAGGATTTTGAGCAAAAGAAATACTCGTTATAAGTATGGCTATAAATGTTACTATTGTTTTCATAATAATTGTCTTTGTTTGTTATAGAGACAGGCGGTCCTCTTTATTGTTACAGTCTTACTATTAATGACGCTTTCCTTTCCAAGTACCGCCATAGGTATACCCAGGACTATCTTTATGAAGATTGCAACAGTCTTCACAAATAAAAACCCATTGCTTTTTATTGTGAAGTCGTACTCTAAAGGCAACTTCAGTTTCTGTATTACAGGTATGGCATTGTTTTGTTTTCATACAATAAAGCCACCTTATAAATTTTATAAAGTGGCTTATTTTTTTGCTTTCGCGAAAGCGTGTTTATTATTGATGCAACCCTTCTTTCACACCCACAAGTGTAAAGTCAAGATGTTTCTTAACAAGATCTGCTTCTTTTACTTTTACTACTACCTCGTCTCCTAGGGTAATCTGGTTACCAGACTTCTGCCCTATAACCGAGTAGCTATCTTGATCAAACTCATAGTGATCTCCTTTTATGTCACGCAAGCGTACCATACCTTCACACTTATTTGAGATAATCTCTACGTAGATTCCCCACTCTGTAACACCAGAAATAACACCCACAAACTCTTCATCTTGATGGTCTTGCATAAACTTGACTTGCATATACTTTATGCTATCACGTTCTGAACTTGTAGCAAGCTGCTCCATATGAGATGAGTGCTTACATTTTTGTTCATACTCTTCTTCACTAGCAGACTTTCCGCCATCTAGATAATGTTGTAATAAACGATGCACCATTACATCTGGATAACGACGTATAGGTGAGGTAAAGTGGCTGTAATACTCAAAAGCAAGACCATAGTGGCCTATATTTTCTGTACTGTAAACAGCTTTACTCATAGTACGTATGGCAAGTGTGTCTACCATATTTTGCTCTTTCTTACCTTGTACATCTACGAGTAACTGGTTAAGAGAAGAGGTTACACTTTTACGATCTATGAGGTTCATTTTATAACCAAATTTACCTACCACCTTCTCAAGAGAGGCAAGCTTCTCATCATTAGGCTCGTCGTGTATACGATATACAAAGGTCTTTTTAGGTCGTTGTTTACCTATAAACTCAGATACTTTTCTGTTTGCAAGTAGCATAAACTCTTCTATGAGTTTATTTGCATCTTTTGAAGTTTTAAAGAAAACTCCTGTAGGGTTTGCATCATCATCAAGGTTAAACTTTACCTCTACTTTATCAAAAGAGATAGCTCCATCCTTCATACGCTGGCGGCGCATAATTTTTGCGAGTCTATCTAATTCTAAAGTTGCTTCTACAAGCTCATTTGTAACTGTATATTCTTCACCAGTAAGTGACACTGCCGCTGGGATAATATTAGATCTACTCTCTATAATAGCTTGTGCTTCTTCGTAAGCAAAACGTGCATCACTGTAAGTAACTGTACGTCCAAACCAAGAGTTTACAATTTTTGAAGTTTCTGGTACCATCTCAAATACAGCAGAGAAGGTATACTTTTCTTCATTAGGACGTAGAGAACACGCACCGTTACTCAATATCTCTGGTAACATAGGTACTACCCTATCTACAAGATATACAGAGGTTGCGCGCTCATAAGCCTCATCATCTAGTATGGTACCTGGTACGAGATAGTGGCTTACATCTGCAATATGCACTCCTACTTCATAATTACCATTCTCTAGTTTTTGGAAACTCAATGCATCGTCAAAGTCCTTTGCATCCTTTGGATCTATGGTATATGTGAGTACATCACGCATATCACGACGCTTTGCAATTTCCTCTTCTTTTATAGAAGTATCTATCTTATTTGCATACTCTTCTACCTCTTTTGGAAACTCATATGGCAATCCATATTGTGCAAGTATAGAGTGTATCTCTGTGTTATGCTCACCAGGTTTACCGAGTACTTTTGTGATTTTACCATAAGGAGAGTCTGCCTTTTCTGGCCAGTCTTCTATGGTAACCACTACTTTATCACCATCTTGTGCATCACCTATTTTTTTAAGTGGTACAAAGATGTCTGTATACATCTTGTTAGACTCAGATGTAAGTACAAAGGCAAACTTTTTTTGGAGTTTCACAACCCCTACAAATTCTTCAGTTTTACGCTTGATGATTTTTGTAATCTCACCTTCGTGTTTCTTACTACGACGCTGGCGGTATATGTATACCTCAACCTCGTCACCATTAAGTGCTTTATTTAAGTGATGTGGTGGTACATAAATATCTTGTTCAAGATCATCTACCATCACATAACCACCACCTTTACCAGAAACATCAAGTATCCCAGTGTGATAATTTTTATTTGCTGCAATCTTAAACTGGCCACGTCCCTCTTCTACGATTTGTTCTTTGGCTTTAAGTTGCTGTAAGTTTTTGATTATTTGATTACGGCTAGATGGATCATCTACATCGAGTTTTGCCGCTATTTGTTTGTAATTGTAAGTTTTGTGATGATCTGCTTTTAGAATTTTTAGTATTCTTTCTGAGAGGTTTGTTATTTTTCCTGGTCCTCTCCTTCTCTTCTTCTTATTCATTTATTGTATATCTGGTACAAAATTAGTCTTAAAATGTTCAACTTCAGTATTTCTGTTAAAATTTTAAGTTTTTATAACCTTTTAGAAACAGGGTTTGTGATTATTACGCTTTCGCGAAAAGATGAAACATATCTATACGTTCATCATAAAGATGACTATTTTGTTTTATTGTAGGTTACTTTATTAAACCTAACATACCTATTGCAATAGATATGCCCTTCTATATTAAAAGAACATTTTTAACTTTTATCACTGGCACTGTAAAATCTTTCAAATCAAAGACTAGGGGTAATGTTTTAAAATTCAAAGACTTAAAATTAACACTTAGACGTTTTATTCTTAAAAAAATCTTAAAATAAGTGTAACAATTGTATTTTTGTAGCGTCTTTATAGAGACCAATACTATGAATAGATCAAAGCTTTTTCATAAAAACACCTTACTATTTCTAATAATCTTCATTATTGGAATCATAGGCTTTGCTATATATATAAACGCAACCTTTGAGGAAGAAAACCCAAATCACACCTCGACGCCGTTTTCTCAAGAGCGAGTGAGTTATCACTCATAACCTAGCAGCTTTATTTTTCTTTTCAGTTTCCTTTTTCACGTAAGTGAAACAAATCTCCCTGTCAACACTTTTTAAAACAGTCTTCTTTTCCTTTTTTTCTTCTAGTTACTTCTAGATGTTATTCACAGATAATATTATATATATTTCTTTTCTTTAAAAATTTAAAAAAAAATTGATGCTTATTATATAGTGTGAATAGCGGTATAACTTTTTGAGCTGTTCTTTGTAAAAGTGACTTTTTGATAGTTATTGACATCTTATCTACGAGTTATTACTATTAAATAGAGTTGTAAATCTGTATGTTACGTTAGGTAGTTAACAAATGTTGATAACCGCACTTCACATATAATTGCTTATAACTTGAGTTATTAACTTATTAAAAATGGCTCCTTTTATTGCTCATAATTTTGATCATTATTTGGGATAGAAAAATTAGGTTCATATACCCTAAGTCCTGTATTGTATTTTTATTTTATAATTACAAATAGAGTTATCAGTATTGCTTAAAAGTTATTGACAATTGCTATTAACAGGTTTTTCACGGTTATCAACAATTGTAAACAAGCAAGAGGTTTATATACATATATCTATTAAAGTTATGATATACAGTAAATTAAGCTTGTAACTTTATCAAAGAACAAAAAGAGCACAAAATTATAGTCAGTATTAAATTACCGCTTAAGTAAAACGATAAAACAATACCGCTATTTACTAACTTTGTTACCCAAACAAACGTACTATGAAAATCTCTATAGGAAATGATCACGCAGGGCCTAGTTATAAGAATGTTATTGTCAAGTTTTTAAAAGAAGCCGGGCATACTGTTAGTAATTATGGTACAGACACACCAGATAGTGTAGACTATCCAGACTTTGGACATCCTGTTGCGACAGATGTAGAGGAGGGTAAGGCAGATTTTGGTATTGTTATATGTGGTAGTGGTAACGGTATTGCAATGACTGTTAATAAGCATCAAGGTGTACGTGCGGCCCTATGCTGGATAAAAGAAATTGCCATTCTTGCACGTGAGCATAATAATGCAAATGTGATAGCGATACCAGCACGCTACACCTCAGAAATGCAGGCGCTTGAGATGGTAAAAGCATTTATTACTACAGAGTTTGAAGGAGGTCGCCACCAGAGACGTGTAGACAAAATAGCTTGTAACTAGCCTTATAAAAACCCCGCTACGCGGGTATTACTTATGGACAAAGTAGCCCTTGATTTTAAAATCAAAAAGTTTGAATTTCTTAATACAAGCGAGTTGTACGATATACTACAACTTAGAGCTGAGGTTTTTGTAGTAGAGCAAGACTGCGTGTATCAAGATGTAGATGGTAAAGATCAAGATGCCGTACACGTGATGGGTTATAAAAACGAAAAGCTAGTTGCATATACCAGAATTTTTGGACCAGGAGCCTATTTTGAAAATGCCAGTATAGGTAGGGTAGTAGTTCAAGAAAATGAACGCGCTCACACTTACGGTTATGATTTAATGAACACATCTATAGAAGCGGTAGAGCGGTATTATGATGAGACAACCATAAAAATATCTGCACAAACGTATCTTAAACGTTTTTACAACAATCTTGGTTTTAAAGAAGTAGGTGAGGGCTATCTAGAAGATGGCATTCCTCATATTGGGATGCTGAAAAAGTAATTGTGAGAATTTTTACGCTTTCGCGAAAGCGTACTCACAACTTAAGCCGTAAACCTTACCAAGCCTCTGTCTCACAGATACACCTAAAAGAGGTTTTACTTTTAGAAAGCGTATCGGTTTTAATACGCTCACTTTGAATATTAAAGAGACTACCGTCATTAAGTAGTTCATCGAGATTATAAGTAATCAAATATCCCTCTGGATGATTTTTTACGCCAGCTTCTGATGCTTGTAATTGTTTTAAACGATCAATTTGTTTAAAATGATTAATCACGTTTACAAACTCACTTTCCGAAAGGAGCCTGTAGTATAGTTTTTTAGGAAATTGTTCTCTAGATTTTTTTGTCTTATTGATATGGTTAAGACGCAAAGTAGCCAGTTCTGAACGCCATTTACAAAAAAGAAGAGCTTCTTTATAATCTACACCTAGTACAGGGTACTTTGCATACACTGGGTTATCAAGAAAATTAGTACTTCTCTCTCCATCACTCAAGGCTACTTCACTGGTATCTTTAATATTAAGTAAAGATGATAGCGCATCTGCATAACTGTTTTGTTGCAACACTTTTATTTCATCTGGAAGTGGCGCATTGTGAGTGGGTAATGCCTCAAACATTCTTGAAGACTCTGTAGTCCAATAATAATCTCGATGCCTCAAAAACTCTTTATACATTTCATTAGTCACGGGTTGTTTATCAATAAACATAGTATCTACCAGCTTGATAGTACCCGGAGGAATGTAGGTTTGATTAATATTCTCATTGATTTTTGATGTAGGCTTGACCGCTTGAGAACAAGACAAAAAACTCATTGTAAGTATGCAGATTACTACCGTAACTTTAACCATATAATTACTTTTTCTTAGGCTTTACTTTCTTCACATAAGTAACGAGAATCTCTACACGCTTATCATCTTTAGGGTCACCACCTAGTGGAAACCTACTACCAAAACCTTGATAGCGCATTCGTTTTTTTGCTACACCGTGGTCTGCAAGATAATCGTATATAAATTTTGCTCTCGCCTCAGAGAGATTACGTTTCCCAGTCTTTAGATTAATACCATCACGGCCGTGGTCTACACAACACACGTGACCCTGTATCTTAAAAATAATCTCAGGATGTGCAGCAAGATATTTGGCTAGTTTGTTAAGGTCCTTACGAGATTTTCCGTGTATATAGCTGTAGTTCGTTTTAAAAAGGATGTTTTTTAAAAGGATACGGTCTCCCTTTACAATAGGCTCATCTTCAAAGGTTTTATATCTATCCTTTGTCTCTTCTAGTTCTTTTTCTTCGGCAATGGCTTCTTTTGGAACTACGCGAGGTTCTAATAATGATACTATAATCTCTACTTTACGATTAAGGGTACGTTGCACCTCACTACCTACATCATCTAGTCTGGTGAGAAGTAGCTCTCCTTTTCCGTCTGAGTTTTTTATGATACTATCTGCAATACCTCTATCTACAAACTTTTGTTTAATAGTATTTGCACGCTCTTGTGAGAGCCAGTTATTATAGGCATCTGTGCCACGGTCATCACAATAGCCATAAATAGAGATATCTTCTATTTTATCTAGAGGCAAAGAGGTAATAAAGCGTTCTAGCTTTGCATTTTCTATAGCAACGAGATTAGATTTATCTGTCTCAAAAAAGGTTTCGTGTGTTTTATCTACCTGAGCAAAAGCTTGTACAGATAATAGGAGCAGGGCTATATGTAATGCAGCCCTTTTAATTATTTAAAATCTTGTTGTAGCGATTTTTATCTGCTAGTACTGCTAGCGCTTCCTTAACCTCTACATTATTTATAATCTGGTACTCATAAAGACCATCTCGATAAAAGTATCTCTTTACAATCTCATCTATGAGTAGATTTTCAATCTCATCTTGACGATCGTCTATAGATTTTTCTTTTGCTAGCGTTATCGCATTAGTAAGTTGACTATAAGCCGCCGAAACTTCTGTTTTGAGATCATCCTTATCTGCTTGTTCTAGCGCCTTTGCAAATGCTTTTTCTGTACCGGTTTCATATTTAAAACCTGTACGATTTAAAAATGATTTAAAGTCTGCAAAATCTGCTTGTGACCACGAGAACTCACTCATATCGCTATACTGGTGATTATAATAGTAATCTGTAGCATATTCAAAAATCGCATTATCCTTGAGAAGGGCAGTAGTTACTGGGCTCAACTTTGCAGAGCTCACTTGTATATCTGGTAATACACCACCACCGTCTAATACCTTACGACCGTTTTTAGTTTTAAACTCATTATAATCTGCAGCATCGGTGCGTACGGCATTTCCATTTTCATCACGGTTCCAGTAATCTAGGGCTTGTATACAGCGACCAGAAGGCGTGTAGTAGCGAGATATCGTGATTTTTACAGATGTACCATAAGTAAGCGGTTTAGGGCGCTGTACAAGACCTTTACCAAAGGTTCTAGCACCTACCACCACAGCTCTATCATAATCTTGTAAACCTCCAGAAACAATCTCTGAGGCAGAGGCAGACCTACCATTTACAAGCACCACAAGAGGTATCTCTGTATCTACAGGTTCTTGCGAAGTCGTATAGGTCTTATTGTATTTTTTTACTACAGACTTTGTGGTTGTAATGAGAGACCCTTTAGGTAAAAAGAGATTACAAATATTTATAGCCTCACTTAGTAAACCACCACCGTTACCACGTAGGTCAAGTATAATCTTTGTAGCACCATCTGTTTTAAGACTCACAAGTGCCTCTTTTACTTGGCTAGATGCCTTTTTATTAAACTTTGTAAGCACTATGTACCCAGTATCACCATTTATGAGTTTTGAAAACGGGACTGCATCTATCTCTACCGCAGAGCGTTTTATAGTTGCTTTATCCATTTTTCCTTGGCGCTTGTAGGTTATTACCACCTCACTGTTTGGAGCTCCTTTAAGTAAATCTCCGGCATCACCATCTACATCTGCCACGGTAATGTCACCTATTTTTATAATCTCATCACCTGCTTTAAGACCTGCTTTATCTGCCGGGTAGCCTTTCCGCGGTTCTGTAATGGTCATCTTTCCGTCTTGATTGCGCACGGTGGCACCTATACCAGAGTAGTCTCCAGAGCGGTTAATTTTTGCATCTTCTACCTCTTGCTCAGTCCAGTACTTTGTATAGGGATCAAGATCTGCAAGCATACCCTCTATGGCGCTATCCATAAGCTCTGCAGGGTTTGTCTCATCTACATAATTCATATTAAGCTCCTTAAAGAGCTCTGTAAAAATTTCGATTTGCTTTGCGATTTCAAAAAAGTCGCTTTTAAAACTAACCGTACTGATACCTATGACAACAGCAATAACGGGAATGAATATTTTCTTTTTCATAATACAAGATGTCTCTAGGAGACTATAGTTGTGCGTATAACGCTTTCGCGAAAGCGTAATTATCTACTTTTTATTTTTTTTAATCCATCTGCGCATAAAAAATGCACCTATACCTAACAAGATAAGAAAAGGCCAGAGATGCAACAAACCTAAAAAGAAAACCGAAACTCCGTTCCAACCGCTTTTAAGTGCATTAACCATCTTACTACCATAAGAGTTTGTAACCTGCGTAGTTACTTCATCCTTATAAAACTCGATCTCAAGCGTACTAAGCGAGACTTGACTCTGTAGGTACTTAAGTCTTCCTTGTTTTGCTTCTATTTCTTCACGTATTTGAGCCAGCTCGCGTTCTATCTCCAGCATTTCCTTCACGTTTTTTGCTTTTGAAAGGAGATTTAAATAACGGTCTTCTAGCGCACGCTTTGCTTTAAGGCGTGCATCTATGTCTATAAACTCTGCAGTTACATCTTCTTGCGAGATAGTACGCTCATCAAAATATGCAACTCCCTCTGATATGCGTTCTAGCGCCATATCAAAGTTGCGAGTAGGTATACGTACGGTTAGGTTTTGATATGTACGACCATAGCTATGGGTGCCAGCATTATCATTTTGTACATAGCCTTGTGCCTCTTTGATAGCTTTAAGAATACGTTTGTGAGTGGTGATGAGATCATTAGTTTCAAAACGTATGGATGCCGTTTTAATTATTTTAGAAGGTGTAGATTTTTGAGGGCTATTAATCTCCGTAATAACCATTTCTTCTAGCATTTCTGGTGCATACCCAGCCTCTGCCGCTATGAGATCATCATTAAGCCCATCAGAATTTTTATCACAACCGATTATAAGTAGAAAACTAAGTAGTAGTAGATATCGCATCATTAAATCGTTTTATAAGTTTGACCATAGCCTTATGCAGCTGTTGTTGAGAGACTTCTTCTCGACCTGTATAGATAATAAGCATCACAAAGGTCGTGCCTTTTATACAAATCTGGTCTTTGTGTAAACGATAAGACTCCCGCATCAAGCGTTTTATACGATTGCGAGATACGGCAAGTTTAAAATTGCGCTTAGATACAGAAACGCTCACTTGGTGTGATATGCCTTCTTCCTTGAGCGGTGTCTCCATATATATGAGCCGCAGCGGAAAAGACTTGACAGACCTTCCCTCTATAAAAAGCGCTTCTATGAGCTTCTTAGATTTTAGCTTTTCTTTTCTTGGGTATGAGTGTGCCATTGCTGGCAAAGATAGTAGAATTGAGGTAGGTAATGGAGGAGATATACGCTTTCGCGAAAGCAAAAAAAATCACAATACAGCACATCAAATAATGGAAAAAATACATTTTATTGGAAAATATCCATAATTTTGTCATCTATGAAGACAGAACCTCAAAAAGTAAAACGTGCTGTGACAGACTACTCGGGTAACCGGTCTGTACAAACAGGTTTCCCCAGTCCTGCGACACATTACCGTGAGCCTATGATAGACCTTAACAAGGAGCTTAGTTCTTCTCGTGATGCGACCTTTTTTGTACGTGTAAAGGGTGATAGCTGGAAGTCACATAACATTCTTGATAAAGATGTTTTGATAATAGACCGCGCACAAGTAGCACAAGAAGGTAAACTGGCACTAGTTATTACAGAAGAGGGTTTTGATGTGCAAAGAATAAATGCTTCAAAACCTATAGAACTCTGGGGAATGATAAGCTACATAATACACAAGGCGGTATGATTGCGATGGTAGATTGTAATAGCTTTTATGCCTCTTGTGAGCAGGTATTTAGACCTGACTTAAAGGGTAGACCTGTCGCTGTATTGAGTAATAATGATGGCTGTATCATAGCAAAAAATAAAGAAGCAAAGGCGCTCACACATATCCCATATCGCGACCCTCTTTTTAAAATAAAAGGGTTGCTGGCACAAAACGATGTCACGCTCTTCTCATCAAATTACACTTTGTATGGAGATATGTCTGACCGCGTGATGAATGTACTGCGCGAGTTCTCACCTGCCGTTGAGGTGTACAGTATAGATGAGTCTTTTGTAGATCTCTCTGGGATGACTCACGTAGATCTTAATGCCTACGGTCACCAAATTAAAAATACAATTGTACAGCGCACTGGGATACCCGTAGGAGTAGGCATTGCACCTACTAAGGTACTGGCAAAACTTGCAAACCGTATTTCAAAAAAGGTAGCACACTTTGACCACGTGTTTGTGATGGATACCGAGGAGCGACGCATAGAGGCACTTAACTGGGCAGAAACAAAAGACATCTGGGGGCTAGGTAAAAAACACGTGGAGCGTCTCGCTCACATAGGTGTCTTTACTGCTTATGCATTTACAGAAGTACCACTGGCGTGGGTACGTAAAGAAATGACCGTAGTAGGGGAGCGCTTGTGGAGGGAGCTTAATGGAGAATCTTGTATTCCTTTTGAAACGCTTCCGCGAAAGAAAAAAGCAATAGGAACGGCAAAATCCTTTGGTAAAAAACTGGATAACCTACCACAAATAGAAGAAGCCTGCGCTTACTACATAAGTGAAGTAAGCGAGGTGCTACGCTCCCAAAAATGTTGCTGTACACAACTGCGTGTGTATCTCACCACAAACTATCACAGCACAAATGATGTGCAACACGCAGATAAGACCATTGTAACCTTATCTGTCCCTACTAATGATACATTTATGCTTATCGTGGAAGCTAAGAAAGCCCTAAAGCGAATTTATAAGCCGGGATTTAAGTATAAAAAAGTAGGCGTAGACCTTTTAGGTCTCATACCTGAGGAGCAAGTACAAGGTAATCTCTTTATGCCCGAAGCGACGGGAGATAAGCGCCTCATAAAAGCCTTTGACGCGATAAATAATCGCTACGGGAAGTCTACAGTTTCGGCAGGATTATCTGGCACCTCAAAAAGTAATAAGGAATGGGAACTCATTAAAGAGGAGCGCAGCCCACGATATACAACCCAGTGGGATAATTTACTGGAGATAGGGAAGGGGTAATATTTATTAAGTTATTCCTTTAGAGAGTTAAGCAACTCTTTGTATTCCTCACTCAGGGTGATAAGCTTATCTATAAGCAAGAAGCTGTTTTTGGGTTTGAGGAGGTTTGTATCTAACTGTCGTGATTCACAATAATCAAAAAAGTAGTAAGCACTATTTTGTGGTAGGCCTAGCTCGCTATATAAAAAGTCATCATTAAAGATAGGACTATCTCTAAAGAGTTTTTCTAATTGTAAGGAAGTAATGGCTGTAGCTGTTTTTGCATTTCTCCGTCCGTCCTTTTTCTTAAATAGCTTGCGTGCCTTTTTAAATAGTGCAACAAAGTTAATTCCGTAAGTAGACGCTGGTGGGACGTAGAGATGTCCGTTTTTGTCAATATCTCCTAGTATAGACTGCTGGACTGTCTGCTCATAGGCCGGCGCACTAAAAGTGGTTTCTTTTTTAGGCGTATTACGCAAGAGTACCTCGTCAAGTTCATTGTTTACTTCTTTTAACTCAATGACTATGGGGCTAGTCATATCTTTTGCGGTGATCACATTAAGTTGAGGTGCATATGGAAAGAGATAGAAAGAAATAGAATCATTTACAGCTGCCGCAATTACAAAGGACCCATTACTAGTGCTTTGGGTTTGTATATTTCTTGACAGGTTTTTTACACTTACACCAGGTAGTGTTTGCGTTGCATTATAAATAGTCCCTTCGAGCGTCTGTGCTGAGGTATAACTCCCCACCAAGCAAAAAAGAAAAAGTAACTTATAATTCATAAACGCTTTACTCACGTTTAAAAATATAAAACTATCATAGTATCAGAAGATTATGAATCATAAAGTCTTTATAAAAAAACCAGCTCGTAATGAGCTGGTTTAAATAAGCGCTAGTAATGTGAGGTTATCTTACTTGTTTTCCCACACATTATCTGTTTGATCAATATCTGCCATTTTTGAGGTAGGATCAATCTTCATCATTTTTACTTTACTTATAGGTGCGTCTATTGTAAAGGTATATGTAGGGTTTGTCCAAGGCCAGTCTGCGAGTTGCTCACGATTAATGTTTGGCGTTGGGTTTGGCTTTTCGGCACGCATCATACGCAGCGGCATATAATATGATTTTTGAGAACCGTCTGCCATATCAACATAAAGATCTATAGGCATAGGCATTAACCCTTTTCGCGTAAGCGTAACCTTTGTTTTGTTACCATCTGCCTCAACGCTTGTTATACCGTAGTCTATGGTATTTGTAGTTTGTGTCCAGTCTGTAAGATACCAGTCTAGCTCCATACCAGAAACCTTCTCTGCCGTACGTTTAATATCGTTAGGCGTAGGGTGCTTAAAAGCAAAATCGTCAAAGTATTTTTTGAGCGTTTTTTTAAGGTTATCTTCCCCTATAACGTATCCTAGTTGTGCAAGAAATACGGCCCCTTTACTGTATGCAGCGATGCTGTAAGGCATATTCTCGTTGTAACGGTCTGCGTGTGTAGTTTGTGGTTGCTCTTTACCGCTTTTTACAAGGTAGTAGTACCCTCTGTATGATCCAGCAACTGGATTAGGGTTATCACCTCCTGTAAGTTCATTTTCGGCCAGAGCAGAGATATATGAAGTAAACCCTTCATCCATCCACTCGTGTTTTGCCTCATTACTTGCCAGTAAGAATTGAAACCAAGTATGTGCCATCTCGTGTGCAGTCACACCAAAAAGGCTCCCAAACTTGCGCTCACCAGTGATGAGTGTACTCATTGCATACTCCATACCACCATCTCCTCCTTGTATCACAGAGTACTGCTTGTAAGGATATGTACCTACGTGCTTGTTATAAAAGGCAAGTAAGTCTGCCGTCATAGGCTGTAGTTTTTTCCAGTTTGCCTTTATAGACTCTTTGTTTTTATAGAAGAAGTGTAGCTCTGTATCATTTTCTCCCATAATCACATCGTGTACATATTCAGGATCTGCAGCCCAGGTAAAGTCGTGTACGTTTGGTGCTTTAAAGTGCCATTGTAACTTACCACGCTTTGCGTTTTTACCTGGCTTCATAGAAGTGCCAGCATACCCGTGACCCATATCTTCTGGATCTTGTAAATAGCCTGTACCACCTACGGTGTAGTTTTCATCTATTGTTATTTTTACATCAAAGTCTCCCCATACACTGTGAAACTCACGAGCGATATAAGGATGTGCGTGCCAGCCTTCAAAATCATATTCGGCCATTTTTGGGTACCACTGTGTCATAGATAGTGCGACACCTTCTTTATTGTTACGACCACTACGGCGTATCTGTACGGGTACTTGTCCTTTAAAATCCATATTAAAGGTTGTACTTGCTCCTGGTGCGATAGGCGCAGCAAGTTGTACTTCTAGCACAGTACCGGCTACCTCATAGTTTAATTTTTTACCATCTTGAGTAAGGCTGTTTACTTTTATAAAACCTATTTCATCTGGCCCTAGCTTGCTTATGCGATCTTTAACACGACCATCTGGATCTGCAATGTTGCGCGAGCGCACATCCATTTCACTACCTGGTTGAAATGCATTAAAGTAAAGGTGATAATACACACGGTCTAGCGTCTCTGGTGAGTTGTTTGTATACACCAGCTTCTGTTTACCATCGTACTGATAGTTATTTACATTCATATCGATCTCCATCTCGTAGTCGACGTGTTGTTGCCAGTAAGAGGTGTTGTTTTGTGCATACGCTTTCGCGAAAGCGAACAACGATACCATCACCAGTAATTTATAAGCGTTTTTCATTATAGATTGATTTAAAGTTAAAATCCCAAATTCCACTATCGAGGAACTTGGGATTTTTAGAAATTACTAAAATTATTTTTGTAGCTCTGCTAGTTTAAAAGCATTGTACATATTGACCATCTCACCAGATTTTGAAATATCGCTAAAACGCGCTTTCTTAGTCTCATCACCTCCTAAGATAACTTGAGTACCGGTAGCAAGACCACTAGCCATTATGATCTTTTTAATGTTTGCAGCGCTTAATTTTGGATAATAGCTACGTAGCATTGCTGCAACACCAGCCGTGTTAGGCGATGCCATAGAGGTACCTTGTAAGAACTCATACGTATCTTCTGGAGTGGTACTGTATATACGTACACCAGGAGCAAATACATCTACTTGAGACTTACCATAGTTTGAGAAGCTTGCTACAAGCTCACCACCATACTTAAGGTTAAGTGCTCCTACAGTGAGGAAGGTGTCACTCATTTCATTTACATTATCTATCTGATCGTTAGGGTATACTCTATTTGCCGGATCATCAAGGCTTATCCCTTCATTACCCGCAGCATTTACGATAAGTACATCCTTCTTTGCCGCATATTTTATTGCGTCATAAACCCACTCTGGATTTTGAGAGTAGTATTTTCCAAATGAGGTGTTGATCACCTTTGCACCATTATCTACCGCATAGCGTATTGCTAGTGCAATATCTTTATCATACTCATCACCATCTGGTACTGCGCGTAGTGCCATAATCTTGATGTTTTTATTTGCAACACCATTCATACCTTTACCATTGTCACGCTCTGCAGCAATAATACCTGCTACGTGTGTACCGTGTTTTGCACCGTCTGGCTCTGGTCCATACACGTTGTTATTACCATAGTTGGTATCTGTAATATCATAAGGATCATCACCTAGTACTTTTCTAAAATCTGCTGTTTTATTGTAGTTTGCCTCTAGCTGATTTGTAAAGTAATCTACACCTTCATTTATATTTTTAATAAACTCAGGTATTGAGTCTGCATAGCTCAACATTTGTGTTAAGAACGCAACGTGCTGCTGCATCTCTGCCGTAGGGTTTGCAATGGCTTTAAGATCTGCCGCAGTATAATCTTCTTTACCCAGCTTTGCTTTTACAGCTGCGTGCGATGTTTTAAGTTGCCCTAAAATTTGCTCGTAACGTGTTTTATTTGCTTGTGCCTCTGTTACTTTCGTGTCATACTCACTTTTTGCTTTTTGATACTGTTGGAAGATTTCTCTTTGGTTTGCTGGTATAGATGCAAGTGTTTTACCTTCAAACTGGCTCTCGTATCTTTTTATAATACGTACAAACTCTAGTTGCTCTGCATTTACATCACCTAGAAAATTCCATCCGTGTATATCATCTACATACCCGTTTTTATCATCATCTTTACCATTACCCGGTATCTCGTTAGGGTTTGTCCAGATTTTATTTTTTAAATCTTCGTGCTCTATGTCTATACCAGAATCTATAACTGCAACAATAACTTGCTGTCCAGTTTTATTAGGTATGATTTCTTCATAGGTACGATTTACACTCATACCAGGTATGGTATCTGCTTTAAGGTCTGCATAGCTCCACGCTTTTTCTTGAGCATCTGTAAGGGCAGCTACTTTAAGAGGGTTGCTATCTACATTTTCTACCGGTACTGTAACGAGTGCGCTAGGCGTGTCACAGGCTGTTAGAAAAGCTGCAGCAGTAGCTGCAAGAAGAAAGGATTTTGTAGTTTGAATCTTCATATTATTAATTAAATAGTTCATTAAAGGTAAAAATATCTTTTGCACGTACACCTTTTTCGGTATGTTGTACAGTAACAAGCTCATTGTGAGCGTCGTGTTCTAGCCAGAGGTAATAATTATTATCTGCCGCTTGTTTCAAAAATTGTTCTTTTTCATCTATAGATAGAAGTGGGCGTGTATCATAACCAGTCACATAAGGTACGGGTAAATGACCTAATGTAGGTACAAGATCTGCCATAAAAACGATGGTCTTATCTTGATACTGTATATGTGGCAACATTTGCTTTTCTGTATGACCATCTGCAAAGAGAATACCAAAACCTAGTTCGCTCGTTTCTTTAAAGGCATTTTCACCACGTTCTATAAAGTGTAGATGGCCACTTTCTTGCATAGGGATGAGGTTTTCTTTTAAGAAACTCGCCTTCTCTCTATTATTAGGCTCAATAGCCCACTGCCAGTGATTTTCATTAGTCCAGAACTTAGCATTTTTAAACGCTGGCTCATAACCCGTATGATCTTTGTTCCACTGTATGGCCCCGCCTACGTGGTCAAAATGCAGGTGCGTCATAAACACATCTGTAATATCATCTCTATGAAAACCATACTGGGCCAGTGATGTATCTATAGAGTGATCACCCCATCTATAGTAATATCCATAAAACTTCTCAGACTGCTTGTCACCCATACCATTATCAATAAGGATGAGCTTATTTCCATCTTCTATAAGGAGACAGCGCGCTGCAATATCTATAAGGTTGTTACTATCTGCAGGGTTAGTACGACTCCATATAGACTTAGGTACCACGCCAAACATCGCACCACCATCAAGTTTAAAATTACCAGCCTCAATAGGATATATTTTCATAAAAACGTGTCAATAGTAGTTGGGATGGTATTTTTTACGCTTTCGCGAAAGCGGAAAACACCTCAAAAAAAGGCTTTTATCCATCACATAAATCTCTGCAAAATACCAAAAAGAGAGTTTTTAAACCCTTATATACATTAGTTTTTAACAAAGAATTGTAACTTCACAACGAAAGCCAAAAGCTTTAAAACACTAATATCGCATCAAAACTGAATTCATATGTTAGAACTAGCCGGAATCATAATTTTAGGGATCATTGCACAATGGGCTGCTTGGCGTTTAAAATTACCTGCCATTTTACCACTATTACTCATAGGTCTTTTTGTGGGACCCGTATCTACACTTATATCTGAAGATGGTACAAAATGGATAGAACCTATCTGGAATGGAGAAGAAGGATTATTCCCTGGAGAGAGCTTATACTACTTTGTCTCGCTAGCGATATCTATTATACTTTTTGAGGGTGGTCTTACTTTAAAACGTGACGAAATAAGAAATGTAGGCCCAGTAATTACAAAGCTTATATCTATAGGAAGTCTCGTGACTTTTATAGGAGCTGGTCTTGCTGCCTACTGGATTTTTGGACTAAGCTTACAGATATCATTGTTGTTTTCTGGATTAATCATTGTAACCGGACCCACAGTAATATCACCTATATTAAGAAATGTACCCGTAAAGCGTGATATCTCTACCGTTCTTAAATGGGAAGGGATTCTTATAGATCCTATAGGCGCACTTGTGGCAGTACTTATGTATGAGTTTATTTCTGTAGGGGAGGGCGCTGCTTTTACAAAAACAGCGCTAGTTGAGTTTGGAAAAATTGTGCTTTTTGGTAGCACCTTTGGGTTTACGTTTGCTCACGCACTTGCGTTTATTGTAAAAAGAAAGCTAGTACCTCACTACTTGATGAATGTTTTTACACTAGCGGCAGTGCTAGGCGTATTTGTGATGTCAGACCAGTTTGCTCACGAGTCTGGACTGCTAGCCGTAGTTGTAATGGGGATGGTATTAGGTAATATAAACCTACCTAATATAAAAGAGTTACTTTACTTCAAAGAGTCACTTAGTGTACTGCTTATATCGGTACTATTTATTTTACTGTCGGCAAATATGAACCTTGTAGACCTTGAGTTACTATATAGATGGGAGACACTGGCATTATTTCTTGTAGTGGTCTTTATAGTGAGACCTATTGGGGTTTTCTTGAGTACCTGGGGCTCAGATTTACAGACTAATGCAAAGCTTTTTATCTCTTGGGTGGGTCCACGCGGTATTGTAGCGGCAGGTATTGCTTCCCTTTTTGGGTCAAAACTTCTTATTAAAGGAGAGCCTGGTGCAGAGTATATCACACCACTTGTATTTATGATTGTACTGGGGACGGTACTTCTTAACGCGACAACGGCTAGGTTATTTGCTAAGGCAGTAGGTGTATTTTTAGTAAAATCTGAAGGAATACTTATAGTAGGTGCCTCAGAAATGCCACGTCTTATTGCTAAGTATCTTCAAAAAAATGGACGCCACGTAGTCTTGCTGGACAGCAACACAAACCACATACGTATCGCAAAAGAGGCGGGGCTTATGGCAATGCAGGCTAATATTTACTCAGACGATCTTACCGACGACGTAGAGCTAAGCGATATAGGATATCTAATGTCACTTACAGGTAATAGTGATATCAATAAGTATGCGATAAACCGTTTTAGAAAACAATTTGGAGAAAACGGAGCGTACCGTCTCATCTCAAAAAGAGAGATGGACAACATAGCACAGTTACCTAAAGAAGGTCTCTTCTCTGCAACAGATGATTTTATAAATATGACTGAGGTCACAAGGCAGTATCCTACCATAAGTGAAGTGCCTATTTCTACAAAAGAAGAGTACTCAAAAGTGGCAAAAATTATTACAGATGATGAAGAGATGATTCCTCTTTTTGTTAAACAGAAGGATGGAACCATACATATTATAGGGTCATTTGTACAAGAGCTTGACGTTAAGTCTTTTCAGGGAAGCCAAATTGTTTATTTAGGAAAACCTTTTGATGAAGCATTGCTTGAAACTCAAAAAGACAGCGATAAAAAGGTAGAGGAACCTTTAGAAAAGGAATAGGTTTTTAGTACGCTTTCGCGAAAGCGCTCTCAACCATTCTCATATCTATAGAAACGTTACTTTATGGCTAGTGGGTAATACTTTTTCTTGTAAAAGTAGATAAGCATCCCTGCCCTAAAAAGCATCCAGACCATAAAGGCACACCATATTCCCAAAATACCCCACCCCGTGTATTTACTTATATAAAGCACGGGCACAAAGCCTAAAAATGTGGCCACAAGAAGTGTGTTACGTAACCACCCCATTTCTCCTAGACCCTTAAAAATTGAGTCTAAAGTAAAGGCAATAGCGTTAATAGGTTGCATTACAATCACCATAAAAAATACGCCATAAAATACGGTAAGTACTGTATCGTCATTACTAAAGAGTAAGCCCATAGGTTTATATAGAATGGCGCAGATAATCATCAAGAAAACAGCAACAACAAGGTTATATTTTATAACTCGTTTTGTGAGTAGCCAGAGGTTGGGGTAGTCCTTTGCACCTAGCAATCTACCGCTTAATAGGTTGCCAGCCGCTCCATAGCCATCTATAAAGAATGCTGTAAAGAGCCATATATTTGCCGCAATGGTGTGGGCAGCTACTGTCTCATCACTTATTGCGGTCGCCTCACGTACAGCAAGTACAAGAGCCACATTGAGAGAAAATGATCTTATAAAGAGGTTAAGACTCATCGAGATAAGTCTTTTAATCTCAGGGTGCAGCGGTAATCGTAGTCTAAGAGAAACGTCTGTTTTTATAAGTAAAAGCACAAGCGCTAGTATAGCCATTACAGCCTGTGCTGCGAGACTTGCCCAGGCAGCACCCTTAACCCCCATAGGCTCAATAACACCGTCTATCCCGTATACGAGCATAAAGTCAAGACCTATGTTAAGAGAGGCGCCTATAATAGCCACAATCATAGGCCAGAAGGTATTTTGTAACCCTCTAAAAATTCCAAACACGGCAAAGGTGAACAGTGTAAGCGGGAAACCCCACACGCGTATATTATAATAGTCTATACTTAAAGATAACACCAACCCCTTTGCATTAAGGAGCATAAAAATCTCTTTTACAAAGAAGTATGTACTCCCTAAAACAATGATAGATAGAATTATATTAAAGTAAATAGCCTGTGCAGGCAAGACTTTAATATCTTCAAGCTTACCAGCACCCAGGTTTTGAGATATTATGGCAGAAATGGCGCTACGTGTTTGCCCTAGTATCCATATAAGCATAGAGAGAAAAGAACCCACAATACCTACAGCTGCAAGTGCCTCGACACTATTTTCTGCAATGTTACCTACTACTGCAGCGTCTGTGCTAGAGAGTACAGGTTCTGCAATACCAGCAATAAGCGCAGGAACTGCCAGCTGCTGTATGCGCTTAAATGAAATATCTATGTTATGGGATAGTATAGTGATAACTCAGGCTTTAAAATAATTGAGTTACAAAAATACATCTTATATTATGCGTTCATAACAATAGAAGGGATCATTACTTTGCTTTGGAAAATAGATATTACCCAGTCTTTTATAACCGCGAGCTTCATAAAATTGTTGATTGCGCTTATTTTGCGAGAAGGTGTCGAGCCGTATAGAAGGTGCTCCAGCTTGTTGTGCAAATTGATGTGCATAGTTCATCATTTTTCTAGCATAACCCTTACCCTGCATATCTGGATGCACAGCGAGTCTATGTACGTAGATATTACCTTGAGATGGAGTTAACCATTCAACATCTTCATACTCTTTATCCATAATGGTAGACACGACGATGGTCCCTATGATAGCTCCGTCTTTTTTTAAAACACAGAGTTCCTCACGGTCTATATCTTGCTCAAAAGCGGCGGCACTAGGATAATGCTCATTCCATTGATAGATGCCTTTTTCAATCATAGATTTTGCGCACGCTCTAGTGAGCGCAAGTATCTCTGGAATGTCTATTTTTTCTGCCTTTACAATCATAGTTTAAAAGTATTTTTGTAATCTTATGTAAAATTACAAATTACGGTATGAAAAATATTCTTGTTCCTATAGGTTCATCAAAGAGTGCGGTTAACACACTTCAATATGCAATAGATCTTGCTCAAGAGGTAGATGCAAATGTGTATGTTATCTCAGTGTTTCAAGAATTTTCTAAGGCAGGAAGCGCCTCAAAGTTAAACACCGTTCTTAAAGAAGATACAGAAAACACACTAGAGAAAGTGGTAAGTAGTGTAGATCATAAAGGAGTCTCTGTAGTGTCACATCCTATAAAAGGTGGAGTGGTAGATGGTGTAGAGCGTTTTAATAAACACGTACCTGTAGATCTTATGGTACTCTCACCGCGCAGCAACTCTGTACGTGATGAGGTCTATCTTGGTAATACAACTGGAAAGCTCGTAAAGAGTACAAATATACCAGCGCTTATTGTGCCAGAAAATGAAACTTTTAAACAGCCATCTCAAATACTAATGGGTTTTAAAAATGGAAACTTTGATAAAAAACGTCATCTAGAGCCGCTTAAAAAAATGCAAAAGCATTTTGGCACAGAGATTCAACTTTTGCACGTTGAGACACCAGAGAGTGACGATAAGATGAAAAACATATCTGACGACCTTAAGGAGATGAGTGCATCTTATAAGACCACCTCAAACGCAACTACCTATCAAGGTGTACTTGAACATTTTCAGTCTGTAAATCCAGATATAGTTTGTGTGGTGCGTAGGAAGAGAGGTTTCTTTAAGAAACTCTGGGAAAAAAATGTAGTACTCAAAAAAGAGTTCTTTACACCTAAACCATTACTCATATTAAGAGTTCAAGAGTAAATTTTAATTTGGGGGATTAGCTCAGTTGGCTAGAGCGTTTGACTGGCAGTCAAAAGGCCACCAGTTCGAATCTGGTATTCTCCACGTTTTAAAAAATAAAAACCCATCAATACGTATTGATGGGTTTTTTATATGTTTTTAGTACGCTTTCGCGAAAGCGTAAACTACCTTTCTGTAAAGGGAATAGAAGGGTCTAATATTTCTTTTACCAATGTTTTTAAAACAGCCTCAAACTCCAAAAGGGTGTCTGTTGTGATCTCTTGGTTTCTATTGTATTTAAATGGTAGAAAGCCTGACTGTAGATTTTTGAAAGATATTATTCCCGCATTTACGGGAAACTGAAGAGGCTTCTTTTTGTTAAGCATAAATGCATACATAAGCACTTGGAATGCTTTTTCAAATTTACCTTCAGGCAGAAGTAAATCTTCATAAGATTTTAAGTTGAGATCGGTTTGTGTTACTTTACCGGTTTTATAATCTATAATGTTGAGGTGACCGTTGCGTTGTTCTACAAGATCTACCTTACCTCTTAGAGTAATAGTATCTGTGAGAGATATATCACGTAAATCATCTTCTACCGCTTGTATTATGACAGTATCGCCCTTTTTAAGCAAGGATATCTCTCTTTTTAGGTAATTGTGAACATAGCGACATATAACCGCGTAGATGATCTTATTTTTACCTTCTTGTATATGAGTGAGACCGTATTCTGATTTGAATTGATTACGTACCTCTTGCTCAATACCTTTAATGAGATCTTTTAAAATATCTTCTGTAAGTACAATACCTATGTGTGGTTTATAGAGTTCCTCTAGTGTGTTGTGTACTATGGTACCCATTGTATTTGCTGCAACGGTTTCTTCTACTTCATCGCTACTATCTATACCGAGAATATAGCGCTCGTAAAATAGCACTGGATTGCGTAAATAGGTGGTAAGTGCAGAGGGAGATATGCCTCTTTTGAGAAACTGTGATAATTTTGCAACCACCTCTGGTGTTTTTGCTATCACTTGCGACTTTTTGCTTGTACTGTGCGATGCAGGTGTAACTGTATATTTAGTAAGGTTATGAATTCCTTCTTCTTCTATTTGTCTTATAAAACGACTTTGCTCACTACTTCCTAGTCCGCTACTATGAGTTGTATATAATAGATCTACAGTAGAAGCCCTATGTAAAAGATGGTAAAAGTGATAAGCATATACTGCATCTTTTTCTGAATATGTAGGTAAATCATATAGCTTTTTAAGATCGTAGGGTATGTAGGAGTTTTGGCTCTTACCAGAAGGTAGTATTCCCTCGTTAACAGAGGTGAGGATTACGTGATCATAATCTAGTACACGAGACTCCAAGACTCCCATAATTTGTAAACCTTGATCTGGATCACCTTTAAGATCTATAGTTTCTGAAGAAATAATATCACGATAAAAGAGGATAAATGTTGAGATATCACTTATATGCTCTTTTACTTCCATAAGTGTTTTTAACTTATTAAAAGCTACATAAAACCCATAGAGATACTCTACTTGTAAACTGTTTTGAGTTTCGTCGTATATAGTTCTTAAGTCACTAATGATTTGAAGACAATTTGATACGGCGAGTTTTGGGTTATCATTCCACTCTAAAAATAAGGTCTTGGCAATATTTAGGTGCTCTTGGTTAACAGTATTTAGTAATACGCCGGTAGAGACATAAATGAGGTTTTTAGATATAATCTCTTGTTGTAATGTTGTGGCTGTTTCTTTTAGTAATGCCTGAGTAATGGGATTGCGTAGTACTTTTAAAACATCTTTGTAATAGAACCCGTTAGTCTGTGGATTCTTTTTTAAACTAAGCAGTTGCTCAAAAAATGAAGCTGTCGGGGTTTTACCTATTGGAATACCCATAGTAATATTTACTTTATGGATGTGTGTAGGTAGTGCGTTAAGTACAGGTAATAATAATGCCTCGTCTCCTAGAATGATAGCAGTTTTGGAAAGTGCGTCTTGAGCTGTTTTTTCAAGAATAGTTCCTAGAGTTTTGGCCTGTAGGACATCTTGTGAGCAGGCATAAGTATTTATATTTTTTGAAGTACTATAATTATCAAAACTCCAAGAAAAGTCATTGGTGCTGTAATATGCCCAGTCTCGCTTGTATTTCTTTATAAAGAGATTAGTCTCGTGATATGGGTTTTTTATAAATGACTTTTCTGTATCCCAATAAATTTCCGAATTTCCTGAGGCTAGTATGGCCTGTATAATTTGTTGCTCTGCAATATTAAGCGCATTAAATCCCAGAAAAACGTGTCTTTCCTGAGTAGAGGAAGATATGTAATGCTCTATAACCTCTACAGCTTGTCTATAAATATACCCTTGATGGACAGCATCAGTATGAAGTGATTTCTCGCAAAAGACTGTGTAAATATCAAGCAAGTTGTTCCAGAAGTCTATATAATTTACAACTATCTCATTTGTAGATGAAGACCAATGATCTGATAGTTCTTTTATATCTTTAAGGTGGTTAAAGACTTTTTTTTGATCGAGCAAAAACCGATCTATTTCATTAAAGTCACTCAATATAGATTGAGCCCAGCCACAGAAAGTTTGGAAGGTTACTAGCTTCTCCTTCTCTACAACTTCTGTATAACTTTCAAAGAGATTAAATATTAAGTCTACATTGCTCGCAGATTTTAATCCTGTTATGTGGGATATAAATTCTTCAATAGAGAAAATTTGTGGAGCAAATGAAGTTTTATGTGCTCGCTGAGCTATTTTCTTTCTAAGTGTATTACCAGCTCTTCGGCTAGGTAAAATAAATATGAGATTATCTTTATCTGTTACACTTTCCTCTTCTAGTACGACGTCTATAAAACTTTGCATAGTCTAAAATAAAAAACGCCTCGCAATTGCGAGGCGTTTTTAAGATTATAAAAATCTTATTTTATTTCTATTGCTCTAGAATAGAAAGCTCAACACGTCTGTTTTCTTGACGTCCTGCAGCAGTTTTATTTGAAGCAACTGGTCTAGCTTCACCAAATCCTTTAGACTCTAAACGAGACGCTGGGATTCCTTTTCCTGTTAAGTAGCTTCTTACTGAAGCAGCTCTTTGGTCAGAAAGGTCTAAGTTATATGCATCACGTCCTCTATCATCAGTGTGACCTTCGATAAGGAAACGAGTTGTTGGGTACTCCATCATCACTGATGCCACTTTATCAAGAGTCGCATAAGATTCAGTTCTGATTGATGCTTTGTTGTAATCAAAGAGTACTTTTTTAGTTTCAACGTTAAGCTCATTAAGAACTTCTACAGATACTTCTGGACATCCATTGTTTGCTACAGTTCCTGCAACATCTGGACACTCATCGTCTTTATCTAATACACCGTCACCGTCTTTATCTTGGTAAGGACATCCGTTGTTAGCACGTGGTCCTGCCTCATTTGGACAAGTATCATCAGCATCTTTGATACCATCACCATCTGCATCTGGACAACCACCTAAAGCAGCGATACCAGCAACAGTAGGACAAGCATCCTTAGGATCAGGAATACCATCACCATCTGTATCAGGACAACCATCAAACTCTGCTAAACCAGCAACAGTAGGACAAGCATCTTTAGAATCTTGGATACCGTCACCGTCAGAATCTGGACATCCGTCAAACTCAGGAAGACCTGCAACTTCTGGACAAGCATCATCTTTGTCATATATTCCATCACCATCTGTATCTTTTCCTCCGAAAACAATACCTACAGCAGCAACGTGTTGAAAGTGCTTGATTCCGTCATCTTCAAAAGCGTGCTTATATTTAGATTGTAAACCAATATTGAAGTTTTCTCCTAACCAAATTTTAACTCCGGCAGCAGCATTTGCAGTTCCAAATCCACCTAACTCACCGTCCAGTGAACTTTCTACCCACGTATAACCAGCACCAACAGAAAGAGAAGGATCAAACCATCCACCTTCACCATTGATAAGGTCTCTTAAGCTATAGGAGAAATCTCCGTCAGCTCCGTAGTATTGTAATTCATTTCTTGGTCTTTCATCACCTAATTTGTCAATTCTGTTTAATGAACCAGATACTCCAAATGTGAAACCATCTCCCAAGTAGCGAGAAACGTTTACATAAGAAACTGAAGGTACGATGCTCCAGTGATCTTCAACATTGTAGAATTCTTCAAAAAGATTTCCTCTTAATTCACCAGCTCCTGGAGATACGTCTAGTGCGTCACCTACTGGGTATGTGTCAATTGCGTTTGCTCCGACTGAGATAGCCCAAGGATTGTTTGCGTCTTGTGCATTCACTGATCCTAAAGCAAGAATCATAAGTGCTGCAACTAAAAATCTGCTAAGATGTTTCATTGTTTAGTCTTAAATTTTAAGTGTTAATTACCGACAAAAGTAAGTTGTTAAAATTAATCAACAAAGCTAAAAGTACTAAATTTTTCCAAACCTCCCTTACAAACAGGGGGTAAGGACCGTTTAAATTACTTTTAAATCTTTTCCTACTTTTGTAAAAGCCGCTATTGCAGCATCAAGATGTTCAATAGAATGAGCCGCACTCAATTGTACACGAATACGTGCCTTTCCCTTTGGTACCACGGGGAAGAAGAAGCCTATCACATATATACCTTCTTCTAAAAGTGCGTCTGCCATATCTTGTGATAACTTTGCATCATAGAGCATTACAGGCACAATTGCCGAGTCTCCATCTATAATATCAAAACCAGCTTTTTTCATTCCTTTTTTGAAATATGCCGTGTTTTCTGCTAGCTTATCTCGTAAAGAAGTGTCTTTTTCTAATAAATCTAAGACTTTTATTGAAGCACCTACAATGGCTGGAGCAAGAGAATTTGAAAATAAGTAAGGACGACTACGCTGTCGTAGTATTTCTATAACCTCTTTTTTTGCAGTTGTATATCCTCCCATTGCGCCACCTAGTGCCTTACCTAATGTACCAGTAATAATATCTACACGACCTAAAACACCTTTTTCTTCTAGCGTACCTATACCGCGCTCACCTATAAAACCTGTAGCGTGACACTCATCTATCATTACAAGAGCATCGTACTTATCTGCTAGATCACAGATCTTATCTAGTGGAGCAACAAGACCGTCCATTGAGAATACACCATCTGTAACTATAATTTTGTGACGAGCACCATTTTCATTTGCTTTTTTAAGTTGCTCTTCGAGATCTGCCATATCATTATTTGCATAGCGATATCTCGCAGCTTTACATAGGCGCACACCGTCTATAATAGAAGCGTGATTAAGCGAGTCAGATATGATAGCATCTTCTTTACCTAGTAGCGGTTCAAAAACACCACCATTTGCATCAAATGCCGCAGCATATAATATGGTATCTTCTGTTCCATAAAATTTGGCAATACGCTGCTCTAATTCTTTATGTATGTCTTGTGTACCACAAATAAAACGTACAGAACTCATCCCAAAACCGTGAGTATCCATAGTGTCCTTTGCAGCTTGTATTACTTCTGGGTGTGATGATAGCCCTAGATAGTTATTTGCACAAAAGTTTATAACCTCTTCTCCTGTAGAAATTTTGATTACCGCGTCTTGTGGAGATGTGATAATACGCTCTTTTTTATAGAGTCCTGCATCTTTAATTTCTGCAAGTTCTTTTTGTAAATGTTGTTGTATACTACCGTACATATGTGTTTGTTTTTTACAAAGGTATTAAACCGCGACTACTTCTATAGTGCTGTCTATATAAACAAGCAGTTTATGAGTTACGTTATAACCCATCTCTTGATATAACCCAGCGTAGGTTGCAAGTTGTTTTGCATAAGAGTCGTTATGGGCACCCGTTTTATAGTCTATAATTATAGTACTTCCATCTGGAGTAACTACAACACGGTCTGGTATGTGAAAACGACCATCACTGGCAAGTATCATACGTTCATTGTAAACGGTGTTTTCTTCTTCAAAAAATAACTTTAGGTCTGGATGTGAGACAACCTGATTCATTATGCCCGTCATAACCTTTCCGCTTTCTTGAGGTATGATACCGTGGCGCACAGCATCGTCTACTACGGCTGTAATTGTATTGTGGCCTGTAACAGCGGCCATTAACTCGTGTATGAGATTACCGTAAGTAATGGCATTTTGCTTTTTCTCATCCCATAAAAAACTAGCCTGAGTAATTATTTGTATACCTAACTCTTCTTTGGCTGTAGACCGTATGATGGGTGTAAAATTTTGATAATCTGAGATTTTGTTTTTTTTAATAGCGGCTGTTTTGCTGCCAAAACTATATTCTCGCTGGTCGTTATTCCACAAATTGTTGTTTTGAAGATAATCGATAAAAAGGTCACTATATGAACCTATTTTTTTTACGCTTTCGCGAAAGCGTGATAATACATATAACCGCTCAGAAGCTCTAGTAAGCGCCACATAAAGTACATTAATGGTGTCAAATTGTTGCTCATTGTTTCTTTTTTCGAAAAGCGCTATGCCAGCATCTCCAAAATCGTTAAGCGCACTATTATGTGGAACCATTAAGGTGTTAAAACCATTAATATCTTCATTTTCCATAGGGAACCACTGGTGCTCGCCACGAGTGCGATACAAGTCTGAGTCTGCATAAGGATATATTACTACTGGAAACTCAAGCCCTTTTGATTTATGAATACTCATTATCTGCACAGCATTGTCTTGTGCTGGTGCTACGATACTTGCTTTTTCTCTTTTTTCTTCCCAGTAGTCTATAAAACCTAAAACACCACCACTGTGAGCTTGAGCATAATTATAAGCTAGATCGAGGTATGCCACTACATATGCATCAGATATTGGAGCTAAGTAAAAGGAGCGTATAATGTACTCTATATACTCATAAAGAGAGAGGTTTTTTAAGTAATCGAGATGTATAAAAACATCAAAAGCTTTGAGCTGCTCTAAAAATTCGGATAATGTGCTAGCCGTATGAGTACTGTAAAAATTGTGGCTGTCTTTTATAGTATAATGTGTTCCTAAAAAGTAAAGCACAGCAAGCCTATACTCTAATTGTTTTGGAAAAGAAAGCATTGTAATAAAGTTGTGTATAAACTGCACGGTAGGAGAATTTTCGATAAGTAAACTCTCTGAGGAGACAACCTCTGTACCTGCCTCTTGTAAAACTTGAGCAATGTGTGTACCGTGTTTATTACTTCTTGTAAGAATACAAATATCTGAGTGCAAGTACCCTTGAGCCGTAACTTCATTAATGATTTCTATAACTCGTTCTGGGTATAGAAGGTCTGCCTCTTCGTTATTCTCATAATCGATAAACTCTAGGGAAACATATCCATCTTTTTTGTTAGTTGTGCCTTGTGCATTATCTGTTTTATAAATCTCACTATAGAGTTCATTATTAAAGTGTACGGCAAGGTGTGTAAAAAAACTATTATTAAAATGAATAATAGACTCATTACTTCTATAGTTAGTGTCTAAGCGAGCGACAGTAGCCTCTGTGGTAAAAGGATTAATCTGGTGGCTAAGAGCAATAAACTGCTCTGCCTCACCACCGCGCCATCTATAAATAGCTTGTTTTGGATCACCTACGAGTAATAAAGAATTGCTTACTTCATCACTAGAGACGCTACTTATCGTATTATCTATAAGTGGGACGAGATTGTCCCACTGCATCACAGAGGTGTCTTGAAACTCATCTATAAAGTAATTTGTATATCGCTCACCGAGCCGCTCATATAAAAATGCAGCAGGTTGGTCTTTAAGCGATTTTGAAATGAGGGCATTAAAATCTGATATGAGCAATACATTTTCTTCTTCCTTAATAAGGTCTAGCTCCTTTTTAATGAGGTGTAAAACAGAAAGAGGTATAAGCTTAGAGCGAAAAGCCTCATACTTCTTTTGCTGCGAGGCAAGAGATTTTAGTTTTAAAAAATCGTCTACAAAGCGATTTCTATTTGCATCTATTATAGATTTTATATCATCTTTTTGTCCCTTTGTGTAAAATGCATACTCCTCGATATTGTCTTTATAACCAGAACCAGAATATTTTAGACCTTTTATGCCACTAGCCACTTGTACTATAAACTTATAGTAATAGCCGCTGGCAAAACTTTTTTGATCTAGACCTAATGTGTGTATAAAGTCTAAAAGACTTTTACCCGTTTCTTGCTGTTTACTAGCCAGAGACTTAATTTGAGTGTTAAGAAATCTAGCAAGCTCATCAAAGTCTGATAATGATTTGCTTTTAAGAAGTTCTAGCGCCTTGAGATCATTTTCATTATGTAATAGCGAGGCAATTTCTAGTAAATCTCTACTTATATCCCAGCTCTTATCATCATCTGCTTTTTCAAGAGCAAAATCTACGAGTACCTTAGTAATGGTGTTATCTACACCCACTTTTGCAACAAGAGCATCTACAGCTTGTGCGCTGAGCGTTTTTTGATCTAGAGACACTTCAAAACTGCTAGAGATATTAAGATCTTTTGCAAAGGTGCGTATAATTCTATGCGTAAGTGTATCAATCGTAACAATATCAAAAGCAGCATAATTATGTAAAATTCTATTGAGAATCTCCTTTGATTTATGCACCACCTCATCTACCGGCAAGTTGCTAGCGCTAGCCAGATCATCTAGCATATCTGGTTTATCACCCTGCTTATAATCACCTATGGCTTTAAAAGTTTCTAGCACTCTGTTTTTCATCTCGGCAACTGCCTTGTTTGTAAAAGTGATTGCAAGTAAATGTCTAAACTTATTAGGATCCTTACTTTTAAGAAGCGTAGTGATGTATTGCTTTACAAGACTATATGTTTTACCAGATCCTGCAGAGGCATTGAGCACAATAAATGTATTCTTTTCGGTCATAGCACTAAGATAGCAAAAAGCCACCCATAAAGGTGGCTTTGTCAAACCTCAACCTAATAATTATATAGACACCTATAATACCCCTAAAATGAATGTCTATGTTTATAAGACCTTTATTTTCTAAACGGTTGCGTTAATTTGTTATGTTTTATTACGCTTTCGCGAAAGCGTACACCTATTTATAAGAATTCTATAACATAAAGAATACCTTACTTTATGTAACTTTGTTAAAATCAGAATTGAAGTTTAACCAAAAACGAAAGAGAAATGTCATTTACCTTACCAGAATTACCATATGCAAAAGATGCTCTAGAGCCTAACATAGATGCAAAGACTATGGAGATCCACCACGGCAAGCACCACGCTGGATACACTAATAAACTTAATAATGCCATAGAGGGAACAGACCTTGAAGGTAAGACTATAGAAAATATACTTATTAACCTAGATATGTCTAACACTGCTGTACGTAACAATGGTGGAGGTTTTTATAACCACAGACTTTTTTGGGAAGTTATGTCTCCAGACGGTGGAGGAGAGCCTACGGGTGAACTTGCAGAGGCTATAAACGCAGCTTACGGAAACTTTGAGTCTTTTAAAGACAAATTCTCATCTGCAGCAGGAGGACAGTTTGGTTCAGGATGGGCTTGGCTATGTGTGCACGAAGGTGGAAAAGTTGAGGTTTGCTCAACACCTAATCAAGATAACCCACTTATGCCTAAAGTAGGTTGTGGAGGAACTCCTATCTTAGGACTTGATGTATGGGAGCACGCATACTACCTTAATTATCAAAACAGACGTCCAGATTATGTAAATGCATTTTTTAATGTAATAAACTGGGAAAAAGTAAGCGCTCTATATGCTCAAAACAAATAAGCGATAGTTTATATAAATTAAAAAGGTCCATTCATCAGAATGGACCTTTTTTTTATGTCTTAACTTTTTAAGAGCATCTTACTCTAGCAGAGTTTATAATGAGATGTGATAAAATCTTTTAATAAGAAATTGACTACATCACTTTATGTAAAGGTTGCGCATAAAAAAAGGCGGAAAGATCCACCTTTTTTTGCCCCAAATCTACCATTAACTTAACCTACTTATGCTATGGCATTGCTAATATAAGAGTCATTTTTTAAGTATGATGCAATTTTTAGACAAAAAACTCAATTTTTAGACGAAATACACAGTTTTTGAGCAATTTATGATTTAATTAAGAACGCCGTTAGTAAGCTCTTTCTTTATTTCCTTCTACAAAGTTTATAAAGGCTTTATTTACCACACGGTGTCCACCGTTTGTGGGGTAGTCTCCGGTAAAATACCAATCTCCTAGGTTTTCTGGACAAGCTTCGTGTAAACTCTCTACCGTTTGATAGATAATTTCTACTTCGGTTTTTACAGTGTCATCTGTGAGAAGCTCTGCTATTTTTTGAGAAACCTCGCGCTGTGTAAATGGTTCGTAAATACGCTTTACATAATTCTTAACGTGCTTATCTTTAAGATCTACTTGTTCTTTACATTGTTTATATACTTCATCTATAAGATCCTCCTTACCATTGTCTTTAAGTAAAGCTATAGCAGCCCTAAATGCTATAAAATCCTCAAGTCTCGCCATATCTATACCATAACAATCTGGGTATCTAATCTGAGGGGCGCTTGATACTACAATGATTTTGGCTGGATTTAAACGAGCCATCATTTTGATAATACTCTTTTTAAGAGTAGTACCTCGCACGATACTATCGTCTATAATTACTAGCTTGTCTTCTGGCTTTATTACTCCATAGGTCACATCATAAACGTGTGCTACTAGATCATCGCGACTACTATCTTCTGTAATAAACGTACGAAGCTTTGCATCTTTTATAGCTATTTTCTCGGTACGTAGTCGCTGTGATAAAATCTCTGTGAGCTGTGCTTCTGTAAGGTCTCCCTTTGCAGCGAGAATTTTTTGTCCTTTTTGTCTATTGAGCTCATCTTGCGCTGCTTCTACCATCCCGTAAAAAGATGTTTCGGCAGTGTTAGGTATAAAAGAAAAAACAGAGTTTTTTGTATCGTGATCTATACTTTCTAATACTCGAGGCATAAGAAGACGACCTAGCATCTTACGCTCTTTATATATTTCGGCATCAGAGCCTCTTGAGAAATAGATACGCTCAAAGGAACAAGCTTTTCGCGTAAGCGGTTCTAAAATTTGCTCTACAGTAAGCGTTCCGTTTTTCTTTACAATAACTGCGGCACCTGGATCTAGCTCTTTTACCTCTTCAAAAGGTACATTAAAGGCTGTTTGTATAACTGGGCGCTCACTTGCTACCACGGCTACCTCGTCATTTTCAAAATAATATGCGGGACGTATACCAGCTGGATCTCTTAGTACAAATGCATCTCCGTGACCTAGAAGTCCGGCCATTGCATAACCGCCATCCCAATCTTTTGAGGCACGGCGTAAAATTTTTGCCACCTTAAGGCGCTCTGCAATTTGAGGTGAGGCTTGTTGTTTATTAAAGCCTTCCTTTTTTAGTTTTTTGTAAAGTTTTGCTACCTCATCATCAAGGAAGTGACCTATTTTTTCCATCACTGTGATGGTATCTGCTTGCTCCTTAGGGTGCTGTCCTAATGACACGAGCTTGTTAAAAAGCTTGTTTACATTAGTCATATTAAAATTACCCGCAACTATGAGGTTACGGTGCATCCAGTTGTTTTGACGCAAGAAAGGGTGTACACTCTCTACACTGTTTTTTCCAAAGGTGCCATAGCGCACGTGACCTAATAGTAGCTCACCTATGTAAGGGACATTACTTTTTTGCCAGGCTACATCATCCTTTTTATCTGGATTTGCCGTCATAAGGGTATTGATACGCCCATTAATCTCTGCAAAAATATCTTGTATGGGTTGTTGTGCCGTAGAGCGCTGTCTTGAGATGTAACGCTCGCCAGGAGCAACATCTAGTTTTATACTGGCAAAACCAGCTCCGTCTTGACCACGGTTGTGCTGTTTTTCCATCATAAGGTACATCTTGTTTACACCGTAAAAAGCGGTACCGTATTTTTCTTTATAAAATTCTAGTGGTTTTTTTAGTCTTATTACTGCAATACCACATTCGTGCTTAATAGCGTCACTCATAGCTTTATAAAACAAAAGCGCTCCAAAAAATTGGAGCGCAGGATTTAGTCGTTTATGTTTATGTCAAATTGAACAAGTTGTTTAAACTGATGCAATCTTTCTTTGATTTCTTCTGGGGTTACAGATTGTAATCGCTCTGTTCCAAATTTTTCTACAGTAAAGGATGCTAGACAAGAGCCATATATAAGAGCCGTCTTCATTGTTTCAAAAGAAGTGTCTCCTGCTTGTGCAATATAACCTGCAAATCCTCCTGCAAAGGTGTCTCCAGCTCCCGTAGGGTCAAAAACGTCAGACAGTGGCAGTGCTGGCGCAAAAAACATTTTATCTCCTTCAAAAATAAGTGCTCCGTGCTCACCCTTCTTAATGACTACATACTTAGGCCCCATCTCGTGAATCTTCTTTGCAGCAGTCACAAGAGAGTACTCACCACTCAACTGGCGAGCTTCCTCGTCATTTATAGTAATAACATCTACTTTTTTGAGAGTAGTTTTAAGCTCATCAAGCGCGATATCCATCCAGAAGTTCATTGTGTCTAGTATCACAAGCTTAGGCTTTACATCCATTTGCTCGATAACACTAAGCTGCACTTGTGGTTGCAAGTTACCTAGCATTACAATAGGTGCTTCCTTATGAGATGCAGGAACCTTAGGAGAAAAATCTGCTAGTACATTAAGCTCTGTTGCTAGTGTATCTCTAGAGTTCATATCGTTATGATATTTACCACTCCAGAAAAATGTTTTACCACCTTTTACAACCTCTATACCGTCTGTGTTAATACCTCTCTCTGCAAGAAAATCAAGATACTCTTGTGGGAAGTCATCACCTACTACGGCTACAATGGCTGGATCAACATTATCAAACTGTGCCGCAGCAAGTCCTATATAAGGAGAAGCTCCCCCAATAATTTTATCTGTTTTTCCAAAAGGTGTTTCTATAGCATCAAAAGCGCAAGAACCAACAATAACCAATTTACTCATCTATAATTTTTGTGCAAATATACGGTTTTGAATGTTTGACAACTCAACTTTAAGGAGACCGCTTTCGCCAAAATTTTAAATTAAATTATGCAAATAAACTGGCAATAAAACTTTTTAAAGCATCCCAGTTTCTTATAACCAGCGTGGTAAGAAAAGCCGAAATTGCTATCGTATATATTCTCTTTTTTTCTGTTTTCATAAGATTATTTACTTCCTTCCAAAATCCGCTGGGATTTCTCCCCAGGCTTTGGTTTCCCACTTTACGATGGTTGTTGTATAGGTGTTTGTTTTAAGCCACTGCTCTGCGCGTGTGATGAGGTCAAAAACATCTTTGTTTTTTTGACTTTGTTTGAGGTTAGTCTTGCAATGCTTCTTTTTTACCCAGCCTATTGCTATGCGTGAGTCACTATATATAAGACGGTCGCTACCTATCTTTTTTAAGTAGGCCAGCCCGTGTACAAGCGCTAGAAACTCTCCTATATTATTAGTCCCTTGTTTAAAAGGCCCTTGGTGAAAGAGTTGCTTTACTGTTTGAGTATCTACACCACGATATTCCATCACGCCTGGGTTACCAGAGCTTGCCGCATCTACCGCGATAGAGTAGAGGTTAGGCTCGCCGTATTTTGCTTTTTCTTCGGCGGTGAGTATTTTTTTCTTTTTTGAGGAGCCTTTAAAGTCATTATAGTCTCCATTGTAAGCGGTTTTTGCTTTAGCAAAGGTGTCAAAACTCTTGTATTTTGCCCCAGCATAACCAGTAATCATTGCCTTGCAATCTTTCCAAGATGTATAGATTCCAGGTTTTTTACCTTCCCAGACCACATAGAATTTTTCTTTTTTTGCCATCTCTCTAAGATAAGAACTTTGCGATTACCTCTGGAAAGTGCGTGTATTCTAGCTGGTGTATTTTTTTGGCAATTGCTTCTGGGGTGTTTTCTGGAGTGACTTCAACTTTGGCTTGAAATAAAAAATCTCCCTTATCATACTCGGGTGTTACCTTGTGTATGGTGATGCCTGTGTGAATTTTTTGAGTGGGATTTTTAAGGTATTCCGCTTTCGCGAAAGCGTAAACAGCCTCGTGCACATTCATCCCGTACATCCCTTTACCGCCAAAGTTAGGGAGCAACGCGGGGTGTATATTTATGACCTTATCTGGAAATGCCGAAATGATTTTTTCTGGAAAAAGCCATAAAAAGCCAGCAAGAACGATAAGATCTGGCTTTGTTGCAGTGAGTAAATGCAGTACATCATCACTTTTATAAAAAGCTTTTCTGTTAAAACTTAATGCGGGTACATCTAGCTTTGTGGCGCGTTGTAAAACTTTGGCACGCGGGTTGTTAGTAAGTACTTGCACGACTTGTGCATCCGTACGATCCCGAAAATACTCTATAATACGCTGGGCATTTGTACCGTTACCCGAGGCAAAAATCACAATTCGTTTCATTTTTCTTGTTGCTGTTGTGGGTGCGAAATAAAGAAATATTAGTAACTATTTGAAGGTTATAGAAAGGAACTTATTTTATATTTCCGTAAATTACCTTCACATTTTTGAGTTGCAAACTTGTTTAACCGTAAAGTTTGTTATTTTTGCGACTTAAATAAAAATTTAAATTAGAAAATTATGTCAGACATTGCATCAAGAGTAAAAGCGATTATCGTAGACAAATTAGGAGTAGACGAAAACGAAGTTGTAACTGAAGCAAGCTTCACAAACGACCTAGGCGCTGATTCACTAGACACAGTGGAACTCATTATGGAGTTTGAAAAGGAATTTGATATCCAGATTCCAGATGATCAAGCAGAAAATATTGCGACCGTAGGTCAAGCAGTATCTTATATAGAAGAGGCTAAATAAGTCCCTACATATGGAGTTAAAGCGAGTAGTAGTTACCGGACTTGGTGCACTTACCCCGATAGGAAATAATATTCAGGAATACTGGGAAGGACTTTCTACAGGGAAAAGCGGGTGCGCGCCCATCACCTATTTTGATGCAGAAAAGTTTAAAACGAGGTTTGCTTGTGAACTTAAAAACTTTAATGCTCTCGACTTCTTTGATAGGAAAGAGGCTCGTAAGCTAGACAGATTTGCTCAGTACGCATTGGTAGCCTCAGATGAGGCTATCAATGATGCGGGCATAGACCTTGACTCGGTTGATAAATTTAGAGTTGGGGTTATATGGGGAGCCGGTATAGGTGGTCTGGAAACTTTTCAGAACGAAGTGCTAAACTTTGGTGCTGGAGACGGTACCCCTAGGTTCAACCCATTCTTTATCCCAAAAATGATTGCAGATATTGCTCCTGGTAATATCTCTATCAAGCACGGTTTTATGGGGCCTAACTATACAACGGTTTCTGCCTGTGCGTCTTCTGCAAATGCGATGATAGATGCTCTAAACTATATACGTTTAGGTCATTGTGATATTATTGTAACTGGAGGAAGTGAAGCTGCTGTTACACCAGCAGGTATGGGAGGTTTTAATGCAATGCACGCCTTATCTACCAAAAATGATGATATGGAGACGGCTTCTAGACCTTTTGATGCAACCAGAGATGGTTTTGTACTAGGTGAGGGAGCAGGAGCATTAATACTAGAAGAATATGAACACGCAAAAGCACGTGGTGCAAAGATTTATGCAGAGGTTCTAGGTGGAGGTATGTCAAGTGATGCTTATCATATGACAGCACCACATCCAGACGGTATAGGTGTAGAGCGAGTGATGCTTAATTGTTTACGAGATGCAGGTTTAAACCCTGAAGATGTAGACCACATTAACACCCACGGTACATCAACACCTCTAGGAGATGTTGCAGAGCTTAAGGCTATTTCAAAAGTTTTTGGTGAGCACGCCGCAGATATTAATATTAATTCTACAAAATCTATGACAGGTCACCTACTAGGTGCAGCTGGAGCTATAGAGTCTATTGCAGCAATACTTGCAATGCAGCACAGTCTCGTTCCTCCTACTATAAATCATACTACTGTAGATGAAAATATAGACCCATCTTTTAACCTTACGCTTAACAAAGCGCAAGAAAAAGAAGTAAATGTTGCAATGAGCAATACCTTCGGTTTTGGAGGGCACAATGCTTGTGTATTATTTAAAAAATTAGACGCTTAATATATAGATGAGTACGTTTAAAAAAATATTTAACTCTCGTGCTGAAAAGGACGGGAGTTTTTTTATGCGTATGCAATCCATTATAGGTTTTAAACCTAAAAATATTGCGATTTATGAAAAGGCATTTACACATAGATCTCTAGGCCTTAAAAAGGAAGATGGAAATCCTCTCAACTATGAGAGACTTGAGTTTTTAGGGGATGCTATGCTAGGGTCTGTCATTGCAGCGCACCTTTTTAATGAAGTACAAGGAGGTAATGAAGGGTATCTCACAAAAATGCGATCTAAAGTAGTAAGTCGTAAACATCTCAATGAGCTAGGGCGTGATCTTAACCTTGTAAGATATGTGAAGGCCAGTATACCTATAGATAACTTTGGTGCAAACATACACGGTAATCTCTTTGAGGCCCTTGTGGGAGCTATATATCTAGATCGCGGTTATCGTTACTGTGAGAAGTTTATAGCAAAACGAGTTATAGAGCCTTATGTAGATATTGAAAAACTAGAGGGGCGGATTATAAGTTATAAGAGCGTTCTTATAGAGTGGTGTCAAAAGGAAAAACATATTTTCAAGTTTGAAACTTTTGAAGATACGGGTCAAGATGCAGTAAAGCACTTTGGTGTGCGTCTACATATAGATGGTAAAATTATTGCTAAGGCACGTGCTACAAGTAAGAAAAAAGCCGAAGAGATAGCCTCAAAACGTGCATTTTATGCATATCAACGAGAAATTGAGTCACAGTAGACTTTAATTTATAAATCATTTCACTACATTAGCGACGTAATCATCTTTACCTTAGCAGATTAAGTTCTAGAGCAGAAATGCTCATAATTATGTCAGTGAAGTTTCCAAAAAAATATTATCTCGTATTTACACTACTCGCACTAGTTACAGCACTTGCGGTAAACTGGGTAACTTCAAATATTGCCAAACAAAAAGAAGAGACACAATACTTACAACTTGATAGAGCAAATAAAAGAGCCGCATTTGAGTTACAAAGCTCTTTAACCACTTATGCTGCTCTTGTTTCTGGCATTAAAGCATATATAGAAATCACAGATGGTGAGTATCTAGAAGAGGAAGACATAAAGTACCTCTTAGATATGCAGCTTAGCGATCTGTCCATACCCCCACCATTTAGTATTTCATACTTAGATACAAATCATATTTTTCAATTTGATTTTACAATGAAAAAGGCTGCCCTTGAAAATTTGGAGGGTACTTCTTTAGAAAAAATCATAGGTAAATCTGGTATAAGTAGGATGGATACCTTAATGCGTAGTAGTAAATATTATGCATCAAATCCTACAAACCTTATAGAAGGTATTGTAGGGCTTCCGTTAGGTTTTGGTATACTAGATGACAATGGAGTATCTAAAGGCTATATTACGACCGTAGCAGAGTTTGCGCCTATAATAGATCGTGTTTACAAGAATGTAAACAAAGAAGATTTTGTCTATAGATTTCAAGCAGGAAACGGAAATTACTTTGACCGTGCAAAATCTTATAATGGTCAAAAGTGTTATGCAAAAACAGAAGACCCAGAGTACTTTAAAAACTTTAACATCCCAGATGAGTCATATGTATCAACCACAGTAAATTTTTATAACAAAAAATTTGTAGTGAGTACCGCATATAAACGCCCACAAGAGAATAGTATGGTTATGTTTATAACCTCTTTGATTTGGTACTTAGCTTTACTAGGCTTTATGCTATTTTTAGTTATACAGTTTTACGTTTATGAGCGTAAGGACAAAATGATAGCAGCTCAAAATAAACGACTCTCAGAGGTAGTTGCTACAAAAAATAAATTTTTCTCTATTGTAGCTCACGACTTAAGAAGCCCTCTATCTTCTGTGATAAATTTTTTGGATGTTTTAAAGCAAGAAGAGTTTAAGAGTAAGCAAACTGCTGCTATTATAAATTCACTAGAAGATTCTAGTCGCAACAGCATATCCTTACTAGATAACTTGCTCAAGTGGTCTAAGCTAGAAACAGGTCAAATAAAGTATGAACCTATACCCCTAGATATTCTAGCTATTACAAAAGATCAAATTAAGGTATATAGCGATAATTTAAAGCAAAAAGGGATTAACGTACGTCTAGAATCTAGTTTTAAAGGCACAGTAGAGGGCGATAAAAATATGATTGCAACAGTGATAAGAAATTTATTATCTAACGCGATTAAGTTTTCAAATGACAATGATATCATAGTCATAGAGTTCTCAAAAACAGCTCAAGATTTTATTTTTACAATAGAAGATAACGGGATAGGGATGACAGATGCTTATCGAAAAAAAATACTCAGTCTTACAGAAACTACAGTTCAAAAAGGAACACGTAATGAGAAAGGCTCAGGGTTAGGCCTTATATTATCTAATGAGTTTATAAAAACCCACAACGGTGAGTTAAGTATAGAATCTCAAGAAGGTAAAGGAACCATAGTCACATTTACATTACCTTTAAAATCATAAAAAACACCCAATTTAACGAAAACGTTTACGTAAGTTTTACATATCCCCCCACTTGCTTTAGATGCTTCTTTGTATCTTTCTCACTTGCTTTATCACTATGGGAATGTATAAAATTCTTTTAGAAGATTCCATTGGTTATGACTTCACACTCATAGCCATACACGGTTCATTAGAGCCCTATTATCTAGCATATTTACTTAATAAAAATTTAGAAGTTCGCTTATCCAGAACCCGCGAAGACCTCTTATTAACACAATATGATAGCACAACAAGATATCCTTGTTTTGAATTTAATGATAAGCAACAGTATATAGACTACTACGTGTTTTCAAACAAGTCTAAGGTGGCCATAAATTCAGAGGTCTCCACAGGGCTATTTGAAGCACAACAAAGCCTTAAAACGGCTTATTTTATACCAGAACTACAACAAGTAGACTATTTTATAAAAGTTATTGAGGATGGTAACGCTTTCGCGAAAGCAAAAACCTTAAAAACCTTAAATCAAATACCGCAAATCGTTACGGCATATGACGTAGACGTAAGCACACTAAAAAATAAAGAACACTTAATTTTTGAATAATGTCGAAAAGAAAAAAAACCAAAATTGTTGCAACCTTAGGGCCAGCAACTAGCAAGAGAGAAGTTTTACTCGATATGATGAATGCCGGGGTAGACGTTTTCCGTATCAATTTTTCGCACGCAGATTATGAAGACGTTAAGGAGCGCGTTGCAATGATACGTGAGCTCAGTGAAGAAACTGGATTTAACACCTCTATACTTGCAGACCTACAAGGGCCAAAGCTTAGAGTTGGTAAAATGAAAGAAGAGGTAATCGTAAACCCGGGAGACATCATTACCTTCTCAACCGAAAAAGAATTTGAAGGAACAAAGGAACGCGTTTATATGAACTATAAGCAGTTTCCTAGAGATGTAAAAGACGGTGAGCGCATCTTACTAGATGACGGTAAGCTTATGTTTGAGGTCATTAAAACAGACGGTAAGACAGAAGTAGAAGCAAAGGTGATACAAGGTGGACCACTACGTTCTAAAAAGGGAGTAAACCTACCTAACACTGATATATCGTTACCAGCACTTACAAAAAAGGATGTAAAAGATGCCATTTTTGCGCTAGGGCTTAAAGTAGACTGGATGGCACTCTCATTTGTGCGTCACGCAGAGGATTTACAGCAATTACAAAAACTTATTAAAGAGCACTCAGATCATAAAGTGCCTATTATTGCAAAAATAGAAAAGCCAGAAGCTGTAGAAAATATAGATAAGATTGTGGCTTATTGTGATGCTCTTATGGTTGCTCGTGGCGATCTAGGTGTAGAGATACCAGCACACGAAGTGCCACTTGTACAAAAGCAATTAGTTCTAAGAGCAAAAAAGGCAAGAATACCAGTAATTATAGCTACCCAGATGATGGAAACTATGATCTCAAGCCTTACACCTACGCGTGCAGAAGTAAATGATGTGGCAAACTCTGTAATGGATGGAGCAGATGCTGTAATGCTGTCTGGAGAGACATCTGTAGGGAAGTACCCAGTACAAGTAATAGAAAAAATGGCGTCTATATGTCGTAATGTAGAAGATTCAGACCTAATAAAAGTGCCACAAGCACCACCACACATTAAGACTAAACGTTACATTACAAAAGCAATATGTTATCACGCTGCTCATATGGCAGATGAGATAGATGCAAAAGCGATTACAACGCTTACTAATAGTGGGTATACTGCTTTCCAAATTTCGGCGTGGAGACCATCTTCACATATACTTGTTTTTACATCAAATAAACGCATACTTACACAACTCAACTTACTTTGGGGGGTAAAAGCATTATTTTACGACAAGTTTGTAAGTACAGATGAGACCGTAGAAGATATAAGACAGCTCGCGGTAGATACTGGTATTGTACATAAAGGAGATATGCTTATTAATCTCGTAGCAATGCCATTACCAGAGAAGGGTATGGTAAATACATTAAGAGTTTCAGAAGTATAAACGCTTTAAATTAATATAAGAGAGGAGCCTATATGGCTCCTTTTTTATGCTCTAGATTTTGTCACGCACTATTTAGAGTCTTCTACTTCTGTAATGAGAAATCCATTCTGTGTTTTTGTTACTATAACCGTACGCTTATAGTTTTTAAGATTATAGGCATATGCTAGGTTTTGTATTTTACCTTTGGAACTTACATTTATAGTAAGCTCGTCTGTAAGTGTTCTTTCTCTTTTTTCTTTGTTCAAAATTGTTACCGAGCCTTTAGTGTTGAAATTGGGCTGAATTTCTTTAGGTAAATTAAATAGGCGTTGTGTGATTTTATACGTTTCTTCCCAAGTTTTAGAGGGTAGCTCTATAGATGTTGTCATACCATATGCCTCTCCGTCTTTATGAGCCTTTGTAACCACATTTACTATATGATCTTTTGTACTTATGCGATTTGCATAATCTTTTACCGTCTCTCGAGGTTGCGGAGGGGCTAGAGTAGTGAGATATCCATTAAAAGCAAAACCAGTAGCTCCTTGATAACTTACCTCAACCATCTCGCCAGAGATACCTCCTAGGGTCATTGCTGTATGTTGTGGAGTACTTAAGTATTTTACTTGAGCACCATAAGGGAGAACAAGAAGTTTTTTTGATTTAAGATTTGTACCAGAGCGCAGAGATAAGCCTGAAGTTGCATTTACATAATAGTAAGTTTCTGTAAGTTCATTACTGGGAGAGGCGATCGCAATAAGCTCATTATTTTGTTGCAGTTCCTCCTTATTAGACTTAGAGTTACAACTAGCTAATGTTACAATTGAAATAATAGCAAGGGTGAAGATGTGGTTTTTCATAATTGATGATTTTGGTTAAACAATGTATCAAGAGAAACCACGATATGTGCCACAAATTACTGAGGTGTCGTTAAAAAAATGATAAAACTACGACAACGCTTAGCCCTTGCTATTATTGCCTTAACGCAAATTAAAACTCAAAACCAAGGTTTATAAACCACTCGCTACTCTTTACTTCTGGACTATATGTATATTTTATTATAAGAGGACCCAGTAGGGTCTCTGCGCCATAACCTAAGGAGTATCCAGAATACTCTGGTGGAGGTAACCAGGACTTAGTACTATCAAAAAGGTCATACCCTACATTTGCAAAATTTGCAGAGGCATTGATGTGATTTTTGGGAAAAATCTCATAGTCTATATCAAATACAGCTTTTACATAACCGTCACCTAGTATGCTTAAATAATCATACCCCAAGAATGGGATAATATTATTTATTCTTTTTGCACCATATCCGCCTAGTGCAAAGTCTAGTGACCTATTATTTGTACCACCTAATTTAAATCCGCCAGCGGCTTCAACTGTTGTCGTGATGCGATCTGAAAGACTTGCGGCATACATAAACCTTGCATTTGCAATACCAAACTGACTAAAATTATTATTATAGTCTGATGAAAATAAATAAACATCAAAATCTGCATCAAATAGCACTCCAGAGTTTGGGAAATACTTGTTATCAAGCGAGTCATATTTGAGTTGAGAATAAGCCCCACCCATATGACTTTTGTCAAAGATTACAGCGGTTTCTCCCTCTGTAGTAGGTAGTACAGTCTCTGTTTCTACATCAAGAAACTTATGCTGTACACCTATATTAAAAGAAAATTGTTTTGCCAGTATGGTTTGTAAATATATCCTATTTGATACATCTTGATAGCCTAGGTTAACACGATTTATACCTTCGAGAGAAACCCCATCTGTGGCATCAAAAAGTTGGGCATTTACGCCTTTTTCAAAAGAGGTGTATGAAGATTTAAGACCTACGCTCCAGTAAAAACCTTTGTCTATATAGTAATCAAAATTATACCGGATGTTGTCACCCAGTATAAGATCAAAAGAGGCAACGTCATTTTTAAACAGAACTCTTTTTTTTGTAAAATTCACAAGGCCCGCAGTTCTATATAAATCATCATAGTGTAACGCAAGTCGCAATGATTGTGTGCTTTTTGACTCTTGAAGCTCTAAGTGCAATACTTTTTCACCCGCTACATTCTGTAAGCGGTGGCCTATCTTTTCAAAATTTTCGGTTGCAGAGAGGTTATTTAATCCATTATAAAAATCTTCATAAGAAATTTTAACCGGTGGTGTGAGCTTAAGTTTCCCCAGTACGTAAGCACGTGTGTATTTTTCATTACCAGTAATACTAACGGTAGCAATTTGTATTGAATCTTTTATGGTGGGTGAAACACGCTTTCGCGAAAGCGGTTTTTGCCTCATCCCTATAGCTTGTAAAGTTTGAAACTGCTCCTTTGCCTTAGTTTCCCCAAGGTTTATTATCTCACGACCTTGATCAAAAGAGACCACAGAATAGTCATCTATGGCGGGTCTTATATAAACATCTGTGTTCTTCTTTTTTGTTTCCATCGCTTTTGCAGTGCGATAGTTATTAATCTGTAAGAGTACTTCTGTGGCAGATTTGAGGTGATCTCTACCTCGCAAGGTATCTTGTACATCTACGCCTATGATAATCTCCATCCCTTTATCACGTAACTCTTTTACCGGATAATTATTTACCACACCACCATCTATGAGGACTTTATCATCAAGCAACACAGGACTAAAAAGCGATGGTAAAGCCCCACTAGCACCTAGGGCCTCTGGTAGGTAACCTTCTTCTAAGACTACCTGTTCTCCATTTTCTACATCTGTAGCGATACACAAAAAGGGAATGGACAGCTTACTAAAATCTGTAAGGTCAGACACGTGATCAAGGTTCTTAACAAGAAGATTATAGGTGTTTTGTCCTTTACTAAGTGAGCTAGGTAGGGAGACCTTAAAATTGTCAAAAGGGAGGGTGATGGCATATCGCTCATCATCTTGACGCTCATAAGGAGTTTTTGCTCTACGAGGTAAATTATCCTGAATGATATTATCAAAATTTACCGCAGTAAAAATAGAATCTAGTTGTTGAGCATTATAACCAGATGCATAAAGACCGCCTACGATGGCCCCCATACTTGTACCGGCAATATAATCTATACGCACACCTGCATCTTCTATAGCTTTAAGAACACCTATGTGAGCAAGTCCTTTTGCACCGCCACCGCTTAACACAAGACCTACTTTTACATCACCTTCTGGCACATCTTGCGCATAGATAGGTATGGTGAGTAGCGTTATTGCGATGAGGAGGAGTTTTCTCATTGTTTTACGTGATAGTGGTTATAGATAATTGTTGCTTTTGCTGGCCCTATCACCTCTGTAAGACTCTTTTTTGAAGCAGTTTTTACTTTTGAAACAGATCTATAATGTTTAAGTAAATCTACGATAGTTTTTTCACCTATACCTTTTATGGTATCTAGTTCTGTCCCTAGTGCAGCATTACTGCGCTGGTTGCGGTGAAAGGTGATACCAAAACGGTGAGCCTCGTTGCGTAAATGCTGTATGATTTTAAGTGTTTCGCTCTTCTTGTCTAGATATAAAGGTATACTATCTCCTGGATAAAATAATTCTTCTAGCCTTTTTGCAATACCTATAATGGCTATTTTACCACGCAAGCCTAAGTCGTCAAGTGCTTTTACACCGCTTGATAGTTGTCCTTTACCACCATCTACTATAATGAGTTGAGGTAGAGGTTCTCCTTCATTAAGCAAGCGTTTATATCTTCTAAATACGACCTCCTCCATACTTGCAAAATCATCTGGACCCTCGACAGTTTTTATATTAAACTTACGGTAGTCACTTTTACTGGGTTTACCATTTTTAAACACCACGCAAGCGGCAACGGGGTTTGTACCCTGTATGTTTGAGTTGTCAAAACACTCTATGTGTCTAGGCTCTTCACTAAGTCGTAGGTCTACTTTCATTTGTGCCATAATTCTATTAGTATGGCGATCTGGATCTACAATTTTAGTTTGTTTAAAACGCTCCATACGGTAGTATTTTGCGTTACGCTCAGAGAGTTCTAGTATGCGTTTTTTGTCTCCTAGCTTAGGTACAGTGATTTTAAATCTAGAGCCAAGGTCTACCGGAAATGGCACATATATCTCTTTTGAGTTATGATCAAAACGTTGTTGTATTTCTATAATACCTAGCTCTAGTAGCTCTTTATCTGTTTCGTCTAGTTGTTTTTTGAGTTCTAAGGTGTGTGATTTTATAATAGCACCGTGGCTTATCTGTAAGAAGTTTACATAGCCGTAGCCTTCATCACTTATAATAGAAAAAACATCTACGTTACTTATTTTTGGATTTACAACGGTACTCTTAGACTGGTAGCCTTCTAGTATGTCAAGTTTTTCTTTAATGCGCTGTGCATCTTCAAACTCCATTGCTTCGGCGTGGGCTTTCATTTTTTCGCGAAAGCGAGCCAGAGAGTCCTTAAAATCTCCCTTCACAATCTGTCGTATGTGCTCTATATGCTCGTGATATTCTTGTTCTGACTGCTTGTTTTCGCAGGGCCCCTCGCAATTACCTAAGTGATATTCAAGACAAACCTTAAATTTACCAGCGTCTACTTTTTCTTTGGATAGGTCATAGTTACAGGTGCGCAATTTGTAAAGATTTTTTATTAAATCTAGAAGTGTACGCACCGTTTTCATACTCGTGTATGGGCCAAAGTACTCGCTACCATCCTTAATTAATCTACGCGTAGGGAACACCCTTGGGAAGCGCTCGTTTTTAATACAAATCCACGGGTAACTTTTATCATCTTTAAGCAAGACATTATACCGCGGCTGATACTCTTTTATAAGGCTATTTTCCAGAAGGAGCGCATCTGTTTCGGTCTCTACGACGATGTGTTTCATCTCGTAAATTTTTTTCACCATTGTGCGTATACGCCCGTTATCGTGTGTTTTGTTAAAATAAGATAACACACGTTTTTTGAGATTTTTTGCCTTACCTACGTATAGTAGTTTTTCATTCTTATCGTAATATTGGTATATCCCCGGGCTGGTGGGGAGGGTCTTGAGTTGAAGTTCTATTGGAGCAGCAGGCATACCCAAAGATAATATATGATTGGTATTACGCTTTCGCGAAAGCATAAAAAATCACGTTAAAATCTACTTAAAGAAAGCGCATATTTTATACCTTGCTATCATATGCCAAAACGTATAATAGGTCGCACAGACAAAGTAGACTTTCCAGAATTGGGACTTCAAGATATCGATGTAAAGGTTGATACGGGAGCTTATACCTCATCCATACACTGTCATAACATTGTGGAAGAGAAGGATAACCTTATTTGTACATTTTTTGATAAAAAGCACCCTTTATACAATGGCCAAGTGATGACTTTTAGCGATTATGATATTGCTGCGGTGCGCAGTAGTAATGGAGAGATACAGTATCGTTATGAGGTGCAGAGCAAGATTACCGTATATGGAAAAACATATAAAATATCACTCACCCTAACCTCTAGGGAAGATATGCGATTTCCTGTACTTCTAGGTCGTAAGTTCCTTACCAATAAATTCATAGTAGACACCTCGCTTACAGATGTGTCTTATAACCTCAAAAAGAATGAATCTAAAAATTTTATCTCGTAATCCTAATTTATATAGTACGGCAAGGCTGCAAGAAGCTGGGCTCAAAAGAGGCCACAGTGTAGAGGTCATAGACCCGCTTAAGTGTGATCTTATTATAGAGAAGAAAAACCCTACCGTATTCTATAAAAATAGAACCCTTGAGACTGCAGATGCTGTCATACCACGCATAGGGGCGTCAATCACCTTTTATGGCACTGCCGTTGTGAGACAGTTTGAGATGATGAATACATTTACCACCACTACCTCACAGGCGCTTGTACGCAGTAGGGACAAGCTGCGTAGCCTTCAGATCTTATCTAGATCTAAACTGGGCTTACCTAAAACTGTTTTTACAAACTACTCTCGTGACGTAGGAGAGATGATTGCTCACGTAGGTGGAGCACCTCTCATTATAAAACTACTTGAGGGTACACAGGGACTAGGTGTTGTTCTAGCAGAGACAAAAAATGCAGCAGAGTCTGTGATAGAAGCTTTTAATGGACTAGAAGCGCGCGTGATAGTGCAAGAGTATATCAAAGAAGCAAAGGGAGCAGATTTAAGAGCCTTTGTAGTAGACGGGCAGATAGTAGGCGCTATGAAGCGACAAGGAAAAGAAGGAGAGTTTAGATCAAACCTTCATCGCGGTGGTACTGCAGAGATTATAACCCTATCTGACGAAGAAGAAAATGCAGCCATTAAGGCGGCAAAAGCAATGGGACTAGGCGTAGCAGGTGTAGATATGCTACAAAGTGAGCGCGGGCCGCTTATACTTGAGGTAAACTCATCACCTGGTCTAGAAGGAATAGAGAAAGCAACTGGAAAAGATATAGCAAAGACCATCATACGTTATATAGAGCGTAGCATATAATTATCAAAACATTTGGCACACATAGATGAACATAATGTGCTCACCATACTAGGTGAGCAAATCTTACCAGGTAAGAGCGCAACAGTAAATTTTAATATTGCAAAATTATATACGGCCTCCTCTGTTGAGGTGCCTATAATAATAGAAAGGGCCGTACAGCCTGGCCCTGTCATATTAATTACATCCGGCATACACGGTGATGAGATAAATGGTGTAGAGATTGTAAGGCAGCTTATAGCAAAGAAGATAAATAAACCTAAAATAGGAACCATTATCTGTGTACCAGTGGTCAATATTTTTGGTTTTTTAGATATGAAACGTGCCTTTCCAGATGGGAGAGACCTCAATAGAGTGTTTCCTGGTAATCCTAGAGGGTCACTGGCCAGTAGATTTGCCTACCAGTTTGTAAAGAAAATTTTACCCGTAGCAGATCTCTGTCTAGACTTTCATACCGGAGGTGCCTCCCGTTTTAACGTAGCACAAGTTCGTATAGACCCGCTAGATGTAGACTCTATGAAGTATGCAACTATCTTTAATGCACCATTTACATTACACTCCAAAGTAATTTCAAAATCATATAGAGCCACTTGTTCTAGAATGAATAAATCTACCATTCTCTTTGAGGGAGGTAAATCTAAAGTAAGCGATAAAGAAATTGCTCGACTAGGTGTTTTTGGTACAATGCGAGTACTTAATCATTTAGATATGCTTGATGATAAATTTACAGTACCAGAAGCACCAAAACCCTCAGTACTCGTAGAGAGCACTCGCTGGATGCGCGCACAATATTCAGGGTTACTACATACTAAAGTTTCTTGTGGTGAGCGCCTTACTGTAGGACAACATATCGCAACCATTACAGATCCTTATGGAAAATTTAGACACGTGGTGAAGGCAAAAAATGAGGGATATGTTATTAATGTAAATGAGGCATCACTTGTGTATCAAGGTGATGCAATTTTTAATATCTCTAGAGAACATAATGAAGACCAAGATGAAGCAGGAGCTGAGGAAGAAGTATAAAAACCTTCGTAATGCCTTAACTCTAGAAAAGCTAGATGAACTAAGTCTTGAAATTGCAAATCAAGTATTGAGTCTTGATATATGGGAGCACGAGTTTTATCACATCTTCTTGCCTATAGAACGCTTACGCGAAATTAACACGGAGTTTCTTCTTTCGATTTTAGGAGGTAAAGACAAGAATATTGTACTCTCGTCATCAGATTTTAACGACAATACAATGAAGCATTATTTGCTTACAGACAGCACAAAAATTGTTGTAAATAAGTATGGCATTCCAGAACCAGCTGGCGGTATCGAGATACCAGCAAGAAATATAGATGTTGTTTTTATACCTCTACTAGCTTATGATCAAGAAGGTAACAGAGTGGGCTACGGCAAGGGGTTTTATGATCGCTTTTTATCTCAATGTAAGAGTGATGTGGTAAAAGTAGGGCTTAGTTTTTTTGAGCCAGAAGAAGAGGTAATCGCAAAAAACAGCCAAGACATTGCGCTAAATAGCTGTATTACACCGAAAAAGGTATATCATTTTTAGGCTCTTTTGATTTATTTGGTATATTCATAATCCCAAATCATATTTTTGAATATAACTGCCTTTACAATGAAGAGAAGGAGAGGTTCTCATACCCACTCATCACCTATGGAAAAGTCTGATCAGTTTTCTATTGATAAATTTTACTATCAAGAAATTTCTGCATTAACAGAGGCTGGTGGCTGGAGTGTAGATTTTAAAAATAAAACCAGTCATTTTGACCATCAGGCACGTGTCATACTGGATGTTCCTAAAGATTACGTACCCACATTAAGGTCCGGCTATGCATTTTATGCAGAAGAGCATCTAGATCGAGCAACAGAGTTCTTTTTTGGTTGTGCTGAAGGGAAACCATTCTCTACAGAAATTAAAATGCAAACCTATAACGGAGAGATTTTCTGGGCGATTGCAAAAGGAAAACCGCTTAGAGATGAGTCCGGAGAGATTATAGGGATACGAGGCGTTTTTAGAAAAATAGATGAGCAAAAGAAAAGAGAGCAACAACTGGAGCAATCTCTTAAGCTCATAGAAGGTCATAACTCTAGGCTCTATGACTTTGCACATATTATATCTCATAACTTAAGGTCACAGGTGAGCAATTTACAAATGTCTTCTGCATTAATGGATAGATCTACTCTTACAGAAGATCAAATAGAGCTAGTAAATAACTTTGAAAAAATAGGCAATAGCCTAGACGTTACTCTTCAGCATCTTAATAAGATTGTAAGTGTTCATAATATCTCAAATACAAAATTAGAACCTGTTGTTATAAAAGACGTTTATGACCGTGTAGTCGCTGGCCTTAACCAAGATATTAGAGCGAGTAGGGCGGTTATGTATACAGAATTTTCTGAAGTAGAAGAGGTGATGTACATAGAGGCCTATCTAGAAAGTATATTACAAAACTTGATAACTAATGCGTTGCGATACAAACATCCAGACCGTGACCCAGAAATAACTGTCTTTACCTATGAAGAAAATGGCAAGAAATACCTTATGGTACGAGATAATGGTTTAGGTATAGATCTAGAGAAGCACGGTAAAGATCTTTTTAAACTGTATAAAACCTTTCACGGTAATAAAAATGCTTTAGGCTTAGGACTTTTTCTAACACATAATGAAGTCCAAGCAATGGGCGGAGACATTACTGTAGAAAGCAAAGTAGATAAAGGTTCAAAATTTATTGTTACATTACAGCAGATTTAAGTTAATTCCCCCAATCATATATGAATTACCCCATAAAACTAGCTTGTCTCATAGATGACGATGATATGTACGTGAGCCTACTTACAAAGCTCATAGACATACGTAAACTAGCAGAAGAAATACTTGTATTTAAAAACGGTGAAGAGGCGTTAAATCACTTCGTAAGTAGTTTTAAAGATCCTCAAGGACAGCCTGTCCCGCAAATAATCTTACTAGACCTCAATATGCCTATAATGGATGGATGGGGATTTCTTGAAGAATTAAGCAAGCACGACTTTCCTGCACTTAACAACTGTACACTGTATATTGTGAGTAGCTCTATAAACCCCGTAGATATAGAGCGCTCTAAGCACTTTAACCTCGTAAAAGACTTTATTGTAAAACCTATAGGTCCTAACGAGCTGATCGAGATATTTTCAGAAGCACCTACTGTGCCGTAGTTACTTTTTCCTCTTGAGGAAACACGCGCTTGTTAAATACAAGTAGGATACCTACGCCCGTACTTATCGCCATATCTGCTATATTAAATATGGCATTAAAAAATGTAAAGGTTTTACCTCCTACAAAAGGAACCCATTCTGGCCATACAGCATCTTGTATAAAAGGGAAGTAGAGCATATCTACCACTTTTCCAAAGAGAGGGTCTGCATACCCACCACCTTCTGGCATAAAGGTCGCAATCTGGCTAGGCGTGCTCGCGCTAAAAATAGATCCGTAAATAAGAGAATCTATAATATTACCTACAGCACCAGCAAAGACGAGTGACAGTGCGACAACCAGCAATTTTGGCGCATTGTTTTTTACAGACTTATATAAGTAATAGCCTATCACTGGAGCTATAATAAGCCTAAAGAGAGAGAGCGTGATTTTACCATATTTACCAGGTAGCTCTACGCCCCAGGCAGCTCCTTGATTTTCTACAAAGAAAATCTGAAACCAGTCTAGACCAAAAACCTGTATACTCTCACGTAGGTAAAAATTAGTTTTAATATATACCTTAAGTACTTGATCTACTAGAAGTATCAAGAACACAATAAGAGCAACTTTTTTTAAAGACATAATATAGTTTTGAAACGTGACAAAAATAGGGTATTCACAACGATTTTACTACCGTCACATCACCGTGTATACTTTTGATTGCGAGTAATGGGCCTTCTGCTTGAGTAGGAGGGATATCAACTTTTCCATTTCTAGATTGTGCGGTCACATTCACCAGATTGCTGGAGATATAAATACTCCCAGATATGGTGTTTATTTTTCCGCTTTCGCGAAAGCGGAATTCTTCCCCCTTAAAATGCCCGCGACCTAGATCTATGCGTACTTGGCCAAGCTTTCCATAGGTATCTACACTAGCCAAAGTTGAGTAAATAGAAACATCTAAACCTATAGGAATAATAATCTCAAGCTCAATAGCCAGCACCTTATGGGCAGCTAGTTTATCATTAAAAGGGATGTAATCTGGAGTCTTTCCTGTAGTGATTTTAAGTACTCCATCGTTTGTGGAAGTATTAAGCATCGTACTTGCAAAGGTCTCCCCATCTATAATGGTTGCTACTGTAATCTCTCTTACCTCTCCTGTAGTAATCTTAATTTTAAAAATCTCATTACTATGTATATACAACTCCTTTATAGCTGTTGAATCATAGGTTTGCGTAAGTCGTTTTTGAGCATATAAACTCATCGTGACTAGTATAAACAATATGGATAAACGTAAATTCAAAAATTTAAAGACCGGTTACAAAAAAAGCGCTCATAAGAACGCTTTTATTTATTGATATATAACAACTATTATGACTGCATATTCTTTGCCTCAATACTTAAAGTTGCGTGAGGAACTAATTTTAAACGTTCTGGGTTGATAAGCTTCCCAGTCACACGGCATATACCGTACGTTTTGTTATTAATACGAGTAATCGCATTTTTAAGATCACGTATAAATTTCTCTTGACGTATAGCAAGTGCACTGTTTGCTTCTTTACTCATCGTCGCGCTACCTTCGTCAAAAGATTTAAACTGCGGTGACGTATCATCTGTACCGTTGTTACCATCGTTGAGGTATGCACTTTTGATAAGCTCGAGATCGTGTTGTGCTTTCTCAATCTTCTTTTCTATTAATTCTCTAAACTCAGCGAGCTGTGCATCGCCAAATCTTTCTTGTGTGTCGTTTGCCATTACTAGTGTTTTGAAATGGTTAAAAATGTTGTTATATCGTCAAAAGCAATCTCTAGCCCCTCACTTAGTGTAGGTACAATTTCTAGAGTATCTGCTAGTGTTTCTGCTTTAATATAGTCTGCATTTGCAGCTACCGTTTGAGCAATTGCTGGCTCATCTTGTAACTGTATGTGTATGCGATCTGTCACTTCAAATCCAGAGTCCTTACGCAGGTTCTGTATACGGTTAACCAATTCTCGTGCCACACCTTCTTTTTTAAGCTCATCACTTATCGTTACATCTAGTGCAACAGTTACTCCAGCGTTGCTCGCAACTAGCCAGCCTTCAATATCTTGCGATGTTATCTCAACGTCCCCTGCCTGCAAAATAGTATTTTCCCCATTAATTTCAACGGTTAATTCTCCATCTTGCTCAATTTTTGCGATATCCTCAGCTTGTAAAGAATTTATCTTGCTGGCAACCAGCTTCATATCTTTTCCAAAACGAGGTCCTAATACCTTAAAATTAGGCTTGATTTGCTTCACTAAGATCCCAGAATCATCAGAAATGAGCTCAATCTCCTTGACGTTTACCTCAGATTTAATCAAATCTGCTACGGCTAGGATCTCATTTTTGTCATTTTCATTAAGCACAGGGATCATAATACGCTGTAAAGGTTGGCGTACTTTTATCTTCTCTTTTGCTCTTAATGAGAGTGTTAGTGAGCTTACTATCTGTGCCTTTTGCATTTTGTGCTCAAGCGCAGTGTCTATATAAGCGGCATCGCTCACCGGGAATTCTGCGAGGTGTATACTCTCAAAATTTTCTTTTCCAGTAGCAGCGTTGAGGTCTTTATAGAGTTTTTCCATAAAGAATGGTGCTACGGGAGCACTAAGCTTTGCTACCGTCTCAAGACAGGTGTATAATGTTTGGTATGCAGAGATTTTATCGGTAGCATATTCACCTTTCCAGAAACGTCTTCTACTTAATCGTACAAACCAGTTAGACAGGTTTTCTTGTACAAAAGTGTCTATCGCTCTTGTTGCTTTGGTAGGCTCATATTCGGCATAAAACTTATCTACTACTGCTATAAGACTGTGAAGTTCTGATAGTATCCATCTGTCTATTTCAGGACGTTGAGAAAGTTCTATTTCCGCTTCCGCGAAAGCGAAATTATCAAGATTTGCATACAGCGCAAAGAAGTTATACGTGTTGTAAAGTGTTCCAAAGAACTTACGTTTTACTTCTTCTATTCCTTCCAAATCAAACTTGAGGTTATCCCAAGGGTTTGCGTTAGAAATCATATACCAGCGCGTTGCATCTGGCCCATATTTTTCTAAGGTCTCAAAAGGATCTGTTGCATTACCAAGACGCTTAGACATCTTCTGCCCATTCTTGTCAAGTACAAGTCCGTTAGAAACTACATTTTTATAGGCAACATCATCAAAGATCATCGTTGCAATCGCGTGGAGTGTATAAAACCATCCACGAGTTTGGTCTACACCTTCGGCTATAAAATCTGCTTTACGCCAAGTGTCTTCTACGAGCTCTTTATTTTCAAAAGGGTAGTGCCATTGCGCATAAGGCATAGATCCAGAGTCAAACCATACATCTATAAGGTCTGCCTCACGTGTCATACGCTGGCCGCTGTCTGAGACTAGCGTAATTTTATCTACAATGTTTTTATGGAGATCTACAAGTTCATAATTCTCCTCACTCATATCGCCCACTTTAAACCCTTCAAAAGGATCTGTGTCCATCACACCTTTGTCAAGTGCTTTTTGGATTTCGGCTTTAAGTTCGGCTATAGAGCCTATGAGTATTTCTTCTTTTCCATCTTCGGTACGCCATATAGGAAGCGGTATTCCCCAGAAACGGCTACGTGATAAATTCCAGTCGTTTGCATTTGCAAGCCAGTTTCCAAAACGTCCTTCTCCTGTAGACTTAGGTTTCCAGTTTACACCAAGGTTAAGCTCGTGCATACGATCTTTAAAATCGGTCACTTTTATAAACCAAGAATCGAGCGGGTAGTAAAGTACCGGCTTATCTGTACGCCAGCAATGTGGGTAACTGTGCACGTACTTCTCTACCTTAAAGGCTTTATTTTCTTCTTTTAAGCGTATCGCAAGTTCCACGTCCATAGAACGTTCTGGAGCCTCACCATCTGCATAATATTCATTCTTGATATACTTATTTCCAAACTCTTTTAGCTCAGGGCGAAATTTCCCCTGAAGATCCACAAGCGGCACAAGGTTACCATCTTCATTTTTAATAAGAAGTGGCGGAATTTCTGGTGAAGCTAGTTTTGCAACCAAAGCATCATCTGCACCAAAAGTAGGTGCCGTGTGTACGATACCCGTTCCATCCTCTGTCGTTACAAAGTCTCCTGCAATTACTCGGAAAGCATCTTGAGGATTATCATTAGGCTGTACAAAGTCAAATAGTTGCTCGTAGCGAAGTTCAAGAAGGTCTGCTCCTTTAAATTCTCTAGCTACGAAGTATGGTATTTTTTTATCTCCAGCAGTATATGCGTCCAGTTCTTCTTTCGCGGAAGCGGAAATAAATTTCTTGTCAAACTGCTTAGAGATTAAATTCTTTGCAAGGATAACTTTTACTGGCTCAAATGTGTACTGGTTAAATGTCTCAACGAGAACATAATCTATCTTTTTCCCTACGGTAAGTGCCGTGTTTGAAGGTAGTGTCCAAGGAGTCGTCGTCCAGGCGATAAAGTAAGTATTCCCGTCTGCAAGTTCTTTTGCAAGTGGATTTTCACCTTGATTTGTGATTTTAAATTGTGCCACCACCGTAGTATCTGTCACATCGCGGTAACAGCCAGGCTGGTTAAGTTCGTGAGAGCTTAATCCCGTTCCCGCCTTAGGAGAATACGGCTGGATGGTGTACCCTTTGTATAGTAAATCTTTGTTATAGATTTGCTTAAGTAGCCACCATACGGTTTCCATATACTTGGCCTTGTAGGTGATGTATGGATCTTCCATATCTACCCAGTAGCCCATTTTTTCTGTAAGGTCGTTCCAGATATCTGTGTAGCGCATCACGGCTTTTTTACAAGCTTCGTTATACTCCTCTACAGTGATTTTTGTGCCGATATCTTCTTTGGTAATACCAAGTTCTTTTTCAACACCAAGTTCTACAGGAAGTCCGTGTGTATCCCATCCCGCTTTACGCTTAACCTGAAAGCCTTTCATCGTTTTATAACGAGGAAAAATATCTTTAATCGCTCGCGCTAGTACGTGGTGTACACCCGGTAGTCCGTTTGCCGAAGGTGGTCCTTCAAAAAACACATACGGTTTTGCTCCTTCTCGAGAAGTAACCGACTTCTCAAAAACGTCATTTTCTTTCCAGTAGGCAAGTACCTCGCTAGCGATGTTAGGAAGGTCTAATCCTTTATATTCAGTGAACTTAGCGCTCATTTTGTAGTCTTTAAATGTTGTGCGCGAATTTACGGGATTTTTAGGCAATAAAGAAGTGCCTCAAGATGATAACATCTTGAGGCACTTCGAGTATAATAAATTTATATATGATAAGGTGATTTACACGTGTTTCCCTACTTCAAATCCGTGCTTTCCGAGGTATTGATTTCCAGAATCTATGGCATCTTCCTCTAGCGTAGTTCCCATCGAGTCGTTCCAGCGGTTAAGGTATCCAAAGAGTGAAATCACTCCCAGCATTTCTACAATCTCACCTTCATCCCAGTATTTGTATAATTCTTCCTTGATTTTTGCATCTACGGCATTCGGTACTTGGCTTGCTGCCAGAGAGAAATCTAGCGCAGCACGCTCAGCATCAGAAAAGGCATCGTGTGTGCGATACTCCCAGATGTTATCTAGTTGCTCTTGCTCTGCTCCATAACGCTCTGCAGCACGTATAGCGTGCGCCTGGCAGTAACGACATCCAGTTGCATTACTAGACACCCAAGCAATCATACGTTTTAAGGCAGAAGTTACTCGGCCTTGGTTTGCCATCACGGCTTTGTTGAGATTTATAAATGCACGTGAGATATCTGGACGACGCTGCATTGTAAGTACCGAGTTGGGACAAAAGCCTAGTGTCTCATTAAAAAACAGGGCAAGTTCTTTGGTTGTTTCGTCGTGCTCGGCAGAGAGTGGTGTTACTAATGGCATCGTATATATTTTAAATTAATGTTCTTATTTACGCTTTCGCGAAAGCAATATAGGCATTTTATCTACCAATTTTGTACCTTCATTTTTTAAGAAAATCACACATAAAATGGCTGGACATACAGTAACTACAATCTATAAACAAGGAATGCAATTTGAGACAGATAGCCCTACAGGTTATAAAGTACTCATAGATACTTCTCCAGAAAATGGAGGTAATAACGACGGGATGGGTCCTAAGGCAATGATGCTTTCTGGTCTTGCGGGATGTACTGGTCTTGATGTGGTATTTGTACTCAACAAGATGAGGGTAGATGTACCTAAATTTAAAATGGTCGTAAAAGGAGAACTCACAGAGGAGCACCCTAAAACATATCACACCGTATGGCTAGATTATCACTTTTATGGTGATGACTTAAATGAAGAAAAAATCCAAAAAGCAGTAACACTCTCTGAAGAGCAATACTGTGGGGTTATGGAAATGTTTAGAAAATTCTGTAAGCTAGAAATAGCGGTTCACTACCACCCAGAAGCCGCCTTAGAAACTAGCAACTCATAACCCAGCCAGTAATGAGAAAACTGTTACTCTTACTCTGCGCGCTACCTACCATTGCAATCGCTCAAGATTCACAAGCTTTTACACGTGATAAAGAATTTTATGTGCGTGGTAACACAGCTGTAATAGGCAATAATATCTTGAGCAAAAACACCGAAAAGCCATTTAATGACTTAGAAAAGGTGAACGATGAGTTTAAGATGAAGTATGTAGACATAGATAATGATGCCAGTACCTGGAGCTCTAGTAGCGCATATCTTAATCTTAAAAAAGATGTTAAGATTGTTTATGCTGGTTTGCACTGGTCTGGCACCTATAATGGTGAGCGCAGTGGCAAACGTATGAAAGATGGTAAGGTCTATCATAAAATGCTTGATGAGCGTGCTCACGACATACAAGAAGTACTACTAAAATTACCTAACGGAACTTATCAACGCGTGCGTGGTTCCCTAGTGTATGATGGAGAAAATGCAACTAATGTTTCTGTAAAATCTAGAGCACCATATGCGTGCGTGGCAGATGTAACAGAACAAATGCAGGCTTTTGTAGATGGGGAGGTTACAGTCGCAAATGTAAGTGCCACTCAAGGTGAAATTATAGGAGGAAGCTCTGCTGGATGGTTACTATACGTGGTGTATGAAGACGATAGTGAGCCACTACAATATATCACTACGTTTAATGGACTTGAATTTGTAAATAAAAAAGCCGTAGAAATTGATTTTGGAAATTTTCAATCCTCAGAAAATGGTGAGCTAGAGACAGCTGTAACTATAGGAGCACTGGAGGGTGATGGTAACTTAGGTCGTGATGAGATAAGTATTTTTGATCCACAAACTAAAATATTTGTCACACTAGATAATGAGGTGAGAGCTTCGAGCAACTTCTTTAACAGTACCATTACTATAAACGACAAGCGGTTTACAAAAAGAGTGCCTAGCAGTCTTAATACGTTAGGTTTTGACCTTGCAAAAATTAAAATACCTACAGCTCAAAATAAGATTATTGCAAACAGCACGGGTGGTGTAAAAATGAAATTTAAAACACGCTCAGATCGTTTCTTTTTATTTTTTACCGCTTTCCAAACCACCATAAGTGAGCGCTATTATAATGAGAAGCGTGTAGGATCGCCTACCGCAGAGACTGCTACCGTTGCTCCTGTAAAAGAACCGGTTGTACCTAAGCCTAAAAAAGTTATTGTAAACCAAAAAGTAGCAATTGCGGTGCCAGATGTTACCGTAAACGAAGAGAAAAAATACGAGCCACCAGCGGTAGTGAATAAAGACCTAGCCGCTTTATTAGAAAAGCCGTCAATTACTATAGAAGGTATAGCGCCGGGGTATTACATTATTACAAACGCATTTTCTAACATTTCAAATGCAGAGCGGTGGATGAAAACGTTGCAACAAAAAGATTTACAGCCACAAATGTTTTACCGCCCAGATAATGAGCTCTTTTATGTATTTACAGAGGCGGGTAAGGATGCCGCCTCTATGTACGATAAACTTAAAGTGATTAAACAAATACCAGGTTTAGAAAAAACGTGGATGCTTAAAACGAACCTTAATTAATGCGCTGGACTTTAAAACCAAAACCAGAAGCACAAAAAATAGCAAAACTAGCACAAGAGCTGGGAGTAGAAGCTCCTATTGCAACACTCCTTATACAGCGAGATATTGACACGTTTGAGAAAGCAAAAAGCTTTTTTAGACCTTCGCTAGATGCTTTGCACGATCCATTCTTGATGAAAGATATGGATAAAGCTGTAGCACGTATCGAGCAGGCAATAGCTCAAGGCGAAAACATCCTAGTATTTGGTGATTATGATGTAGATGGTACCACGAGTGTCGCCTTGATGAGTTCTTATCTCGACACCATTCACCCGCAGGTGGCAACCTACATTCCAGACCGTTATGCAGAGGGTTATGGTGTTTCTTATATGGGTATAGACTTTGCTGCAGATAATGATATGACACTCATTATCGCACTAGATTGTGGTGTGAAAGCGATTGAGAAAGTCGCTTATGCAAAAGAAAAAGGAATTGACTTTATTATTTGTGATCACCACAGACCCGGTGATCAGCTGCCGGATGCGGTTGCTATTTTAGACCCAAAAAGAGAAGATTGCACGTATCCTTATGATGAGTTATGCGGGTGTGGTGTAGGTTTTAAACTTATAAGTGCAATTGCGCTTTCGCGAAAGCAAAATTTTGAAGAGCTTCTTCCTTACCTAGATCTTGTTGCCACCGCAATAGGCGCAGATATTGTACCTATCACAGGCGAAAACAGAATACTTGCCTATCACGGGCTTAATGTAATTAACCAAGCACCTCGAGCCGGATTTGAAGCCATTATAAAGCAAGTCAAAAAGGAAACCCTTACCATCACAGATGTTGTTTTTATTATTGGCCCACGTATAAATGCCGCGGGAAGAATGGTGCACGGTAACCACGCGGTGAGCTTATTACGAGAGACAGATCTAGAGACAGCAACCAAGTTTGCATCAGAGATAGAGCAATATAACTCCGACCGAAAGGAAGCAGATAAGAGTATTACTCAGCAAGCTCTAGATCAAATTATAGAGAATCAAGAGGAGGGAAATAAAACTACCGTTGTTTTTCAAGAAGACTGGCATAAAGGGGTGATAGGGATTGTGGCTTCTAGACTTATTGAGACATATTACAGACCCACTCTTGTTTTTACAAGAAGTGGTGATAAGTATGCAGCCTCTGCGAGATCTGTAAAAGGTTTTGATGTTTATAATGCTCTACACGAGTGTGCGGAGCATATAGAGCAGTTTGGTGGACATAAATATGCTGCAGGACTCACTTTGTTACCAGAGCAATATGAGGCTTTTAAAGCAAAGTTTGAGGAGGTGGTTGCCGCTAGTTGTGATGAGCGCTTGCTAGTGCCAGAAATTTCTATAGATAGTGAGATAAACCTCGCAGATATTACGCCTAAGTTTCACCGTATTATAAAGCAGTTTGCACCGTTTGGGCCACGTAATATGTCACCTACTTTTATGACTAAAAACTTGACAGATACGGGTTATGGTAAAAAAGTAGGAGCAGATCAAACACATCTTAAAGCGGCTGTTGTTCAAAACAGCCGAGGCACACAGATAGGGTGTATAGGTTTTAATCTAGGCGATAAGTATGATTTAATTACAAATAAAAAGCCATTTATGGCAGCCTACGCCATAGATGAAAATGAGTGGAATGGTAATGTAAGCCTCCAGCTCAGACTAAAAGATATTAAGTAATATCTAGGCCTTTCCTTATGACAATTTATTTCTTGAGAAACTCCTCGAGTTTAAAGCCATTCTCATCATACACTCCATAAGTGTAGTGTGCAATCCAGTCACCTATGTTGTAATAGGTACTGTTTTCTCCCACCTGTATGGTCATAGGTAAGTGACGGTGCCCAAAAACAAAATAATCATAGTGAGCAGTCTCAAGTTTGCGCTTTGCATAAGCTGCAAGCCACTCATTTTCTTCCCCAAGAAACACGTGATCATCATCACCAGAGATGAGCTTGTTTTTTACAGACATATACTGAGCAATTTTCATCCCAATATCTGGATGTCCCCAGCGAAATAACCACTGAAAAAACTTACCACGGAAGACTTTCTTCATACGCTTATAGCCATTATCTCCAGGGCCTAAGCCGTCTCCGTGACCTAAAAAGAACTTCTTATCATCTATAGTAAACACCTTAGGGTCGTGATAAACGGGAATGCCCAGCTCTTCTTCAAAATAGCCGTTCATCCATAGGTCGTGATTCCCTACAAAAAAATAAATCTCGATGCCTTCATCACGCATCTCGGCAAGTTTGCCTAGTGTGCGCACAAAACCTTTAGGCACTACAGTTTTATACTCAAACCAAAAGTCAAAAAGATCACCCATTAAGAAAATAGCCTGCGCATCCTTGCGAGCCATCTCCAGCCACTGCAAGAATATGCGCTCTCGCGGTCTACTTTCCTCCATAGTGGGAGCACCCAAGTGATTATCACTTGAGAAGTATATTTTCTTTCCTTTTGGGAGGTTAATAGTCATCTAGAGTTGATCTGCCGCGTGCCACTCTGCATAACTTGTTGCTGTTTCAGAAAGGCGTAGTGAGTGTAATTTTATTGTATCTGGTAAAAATGATTGAATCTTTGCAGCAAAGTCTATCACCATCATCTCACTCGTAGGCTGGTAATCTACAAGTAGTACATCGTGACCACGATCAGATAGTTCTTTTGCAAGCTCTACGTGCGGTGTGTTTTTATTAAAAACGGTAGCGTGATCAAAAACGTTTACAATCTCTCTATTTACAATTTTCTTTAAGTCACCAAAGTCGATAACCATTCCCAGCTTTGCGTTGCCTGTATCTGTAATAGGCTCTCCTATTACGGTAACGCTAAGTTTGTAACTGTGTCCGTGTACATTCTTGCACTTGCCGTCATAGCCATAAAGCGCGTGACCTGTCTCAAAGGTAAACTGTTTTGTGATTCTAATTTTTGACATACTGTATTATTGGTTTTCGCTTTCGCGAAAATTGAAACCTATACGACTTAACGTCTGTTTCTAAATTTGTTGTACAAAACTACGATAATCAATACAAGTCCCAAGATGAGGAACAAACCGTTACCGCTTAAAAAGCTCATAATGTCCATACTATTTCTATTTTAGTTTGTTAATACCCAACCACTTTACGCACACGATCAATCACTCCATTTGCAACCTTGGTTGCTTTTTCTGCTCCTACTTTTAATGCAGCATCTATCTCGTTGAGGTTATCCATATAGTACGCATACTTCTCACGTTGTGCAGCATACTTCTCTATGATTACCTCATATACAGCTTGCTTTGCGTGACCGTAGCCAAAATCTGTACGTTTATAATTTTCGCGTAAGCGGTCTACTTGTTCTGGAGTTGCTAGTAATTTATAAAGGTTAAACACATTACAGCCCTCAGTTTCCATAGGTTCCTCCATAGGAGTACTGTCTGTTTTTATCCCCATAATTTGCTTACGTAGCTTCTTATCTGGTAAAAAGATATCTATAATATTTCCTTTAGACTTAGACATCTTTGCGCCGTCTGTACCTGGTATGTACATTGTATCCTCATTGTGACTTGCTTCTGGTAGTACAAAAACTTCTGTTTTTGTAGCTGCGTGAAAACGGCTTGCCACGTCGCGCGTCATCTCAATATGCTGCGCTTGATCTTTACCCACGGGCACAACCTCTGCATCATACAGCAAGATATCTGCCGCCATAAGCATAGGGTAGGTAAATAAACCTGCGTTTACATCTTCTAGACGGTCTGCTTTATCCTTAAAACTGTGAGCAAGTGTAAGTCGCTGGTACGGGAAGAAACAGCTCAAATACCAAGTAAGCTCTGCCGTTTGTGGTACGTCGCTCTGTCTGTAAAAAACCGTTTTATTAATGTCAAGACCAAAGGCCAGCCACGTAGCTGCTGTACTGTAGGTGTTGTGACGTAGCTGTGCTCCGTCTTTTATTTGCGTGAGCGAGTGCATATCTGCAATAAAGAGAAAAGACTCATTTGCAGGGTTATTTGCCATCTCAATCGCTGGTATAATAGCTCCAAGTAAATTTCCTAAGTGTGGTGTGCCTGTACTTTGCACTCCGGTAAGTATTCTTGACATAAAATTTAAGTAAAAAGCAAAGTTAACTTTTTCTGTTCATTGCATAGGGTGAATTACCTATTTTTGGAAGAATGCACATATTAAGAAAAATAGCGGTCGCACTTTGGAAAGTATGGTTTTACTTTTTAATGCTCGTGGTCATTCTCATATTATCTCCATTACTTATTATAAGTATCCTTAAGGAAACCTGGTATGGTATGTTTTTTAGACTTGCTCAAATATGGGCACGCACAATTATGCTCCTTATGGGATTATTTCCAAAAGTGACTCGTGAAGAAAAGTTTGTGCGTGGCAAAGGATATATGCTGGTGAGTAACCACACCTCTATGATGGATATCTTGCTTATGTTGCACCTTGCAAAAAGTCCTTTTGTGTTTGTGGGGAAAGCAGAGCTTGCAAAGCTCCCGCTCTTTGGGTTTTTCTATAAACGTACCTGTATTCTTGTAGATAGAGGTAATGCGCGTAGCCGCAAGCAGGTTTTTGATCAAGCACAGCGCAGGCTCAGTCAGGGGTTTAGTATCTGTATTTTTCCAGAAGGTGGCGTGCCAGATGATACTTCTATAGTGCTAGACACTTTTAAGGACGGTGCTTTTAGACTTGCCATAGATCATAAGCTGCCTATCGTGCCTATGACGTTTTATGATAATAAAAAGAGATTTCCTTATTCATTTTTTGAGGGTGAACCTGGGGTGATGCGTGCAAAAGTACATTCATTTATACCTACAGAAGGAATGACTCAAGACGATAAAAAGCCGCTTAGAGAACAAACTAGAGCCATTATTCTAGAAGAATTGAAAGGGGTTTGAGTACGCTTTCGCGAAAGCGTAATAACCTCCATAAAAAATAAAAGGCTCCGTAACCAGCGGAGCCTTTTTTGTTACCACTGCAAGCGCAATGATTACCTAACCAACTAAAAAACTAACCTAATACCAAGTAAACTACACTTGGCATAGCATCTTACTAGAACTTATAACGAACACCCGTGTATACCCCTAAGTAATACGGCTGAAAGTCTACCACTGTATTATCAAAACTGTTGAGTTGATATTTAAGTGACGGTTCTATATTAAATATGACCTTATCTGTCATTTTATAATCTAATCCTACCCCTATGTTTGTGGTAAAGCTTACGTCATTTACTCCGCTTGCTGTACCTAGGTTGGTACTAAACTCGTTTGATGAAAGAATTACTTCGTTATTATTAAGAAATAATGTGCTTACACCTCCCACTAGTGATACCCCCACGCGTTTATCTGAGATCACATAAACTGCTTCAAGAGGTACTTCGAGGTAACTTAGTTGCTGTTGTAATGACCCATTTGCAGTGACTCCAATGTTTGGAATAGCGCCCTCTGCATTAAAATTATTTTGAGTCGTACTATTGTCTGCAATGGCAATAGTTTTTGCATTATCTGCATAATTTACTCCTCTAAGTGCACGCCCCAAGCTGTTAGTAGAAAATGAAATGTCATTTGTGTTATAACTAAGATCTACATTGTTTACACCAGTACGTATTTTTAATTTAGGACTGACGGCATAACTTACTTGTACTCCATAACTCAGATTTACATCACCAGACTTATCATTATCTGCAAATTGCTTATCAAGCCCAGACCCTCCAAAATCTCCATAATATACAGGTGCTGCTACAGCGCCTACATCCCATCTTGAGTTGTTTGTGTTTTCTTCTTCTAGCGCAACTGTGTTTTCTTCTTTGCTAAGTTCAATTTGTTTTGCTTCTTCTACGAGGTCTTTTTCTTTTGTGGCAACCGTTTCATTTGCTGCAACAGTAGTAGGCTTATCTTCTTTTCCTATTATTGTTTTTTGATCTTTTGTTACTTGATTTGTGGTAGTTGCCTTCTTTTCTGTAGAAGATGTAGTCGTATTATTTACATCGCTGTATGCAATAAGTCCATTTGATTCACTACTAAGGGGCGATGTATTAATTTTAGAATTACTTCTAGATGTCTTACCACTCTTTAATCCACTAGCGTTACTAGTAGTAGTTATGTTGCTCTTTGTTTGAGAATTTCTTTGAGATAAGTTGGTCGTAGCGATAACCTGCTCGTTGCTAGTAATCGTTATTTGATCTGTTGTTTGTTGTTCTCTAGTATCTATTGAATTTTTTACTACAGATTGATTTGTTTCAGATTGTGTGGTGATTATATCTTGATTTACAAGAGGTGTCGCCTCAGTAGAATCTGAAGGGAGTAATAATGTGCCAAGTCCAAAAAGTAACAAAAGCCCTGCGGCAATACCACCCACTTTCCACCATAGAGGTATAACTCTGCGGTTATCTTTTTTTTGATTTTTGACAATACCTGCCCATACACGCTCGCTAGGGTGTGCTTCAAAGTTTTTGAACTTTTCTTGAAAAAGTCTGTCTATGTTCTTCTTCTCCTTCATTACTATAGGTGAGATTTACTCTGCAAGCTATGCAGACTCGTCTCAATTTTTTCTTTTAATATCATTCTAGCACGCGCAAGATTTGACTTTGAGGTGCCTTGAGAAATAGTAAGCAATTCCGATATTTCTCTATGTGAATAACCATCCATTACATAAAGGTTAAAAACCATTCTATAACGATCTGGTAACTCTTGTATAATACTAAGTAAGTAATCTAGTGGGATAGCATCTTCTTCTACCTCAACTTCTACCTCTTTAATATTTTCTTCATTTACAAGACTATAAACTCCTGGTTTGCGATATCGCTGTAACGCTGTGTTTATCACAACCCTTTTTAACCAGCCCTCAAAAGAACCTTTATTTTTATACTGAGTGATTTTATCAAAAATAGTTATAAACGCATCCTGCAGAACATCTTCTGCTTCGGTGTAATTAGGAGCATATTTGAGACAAACAGAAAAGAGTACACTCGCATAGCGCTTGTATAAATCGGCCTGTGCCTTAGGTTGCTTCTTTTTACAGTTTTTTATGAGTTGGTCTTGACTCAACTGTTGTTGGTTTTGTTTATGTTCTCATAAATATAAGAACAGATATCTTTTTAAAGGGTTCTTTCTTCCACTTTGTGATACCGTAAAATCACGTCTATTCGTATAACAGGGGTTTTATATTCTAGTTTGCAATTTATAGATGCAAAAAAGGTGCAAAGGTTGCGTGGTAATAAAAAAAACCTCCTGAGCAGGAGGTTTTTATATAAAATATGAGTGGGTAAATTATTCGTTGCTAGCTTTTATAGCAGCGTGTATTTTTGTCTCTAGCTCTTCCATAAGATCTGGGTTGTCTAGTAGTAATGCTTTTACAGCATCTCTACCTTGCCCAAGCTTAGTATCTTGATAGCTAAACCAAGAACCAGCTTTTTTTATAATCTCATAGTTCACACCTATATCTATAATCTCTCCTACTTTTGAAACTCCTTCTCCATACATAATATCAAATTCTGCCATACGGAAAGGTGGAGCGACTTTATTTTTTACAATCTTAACGCGAGTTTTGTTACCCATTACGTTTGCATTGCTGTCTTTTATTTGTGTAGAACGACGTATATCTAAACGCACAGAAGCATAAAACTTAAGAGCATTACCACCCGTAGTAGTCTCTGGGTTTCCAAACATAACTCCTATCTTCTCACGAAGCTGGTTAATAAAGATAACCGTACAATTAGTCTTGCTTATAGATCCCGTAAGTTTACGTAGTGCCTGTGACATTAATCTCGCGTGAAGTCCCATTTTTGAGTCTCCCATCTCTCCTTCTATCTCGCTTTTTGGAGTAAGCGCCGCTACAGAGTCAATTACTACGATATCAATAGCGCCAGAGCGTATCAAATTATCTGCAATCTCTAGAGCTTGCTCTCCATTATCTGGTTGTGAGATAATAAGGTTGTCTATATCTACATCTAGTTTTTCTGCATAAAAACGATCAAAGGCGTGCTCTGCATCAATAAATGCTGCAATACCTCCAGCCTTTTGTGCCTCTGCAATGGCGTGTAGTGTTAAGGTTGTTTTACCAGAAGATTCTGGGCCATAAATCTCAATAACACGACCGCGAGGATATCCTCCTACGCCCAGCGCCACATCAAGACCCAAAGATCCTGTAGGTATAGACTCAACATCTACTATGGCTTGGTCACCCATTTTCATTACGGCACCCTTACCATAAGTTTTATCTAGTTTATCAAGGGTGAGTTTTAGGGCTTTTAGTTTTGCATCTTTTTCGCTGCTCATATCTTCTTTTTTGTCTTGTAAAAATAACTTTTAAAAGAGGCTTTGGCAAGGTACGCTTTCGCGAAAGCGTAATAGTTCTCAACATCATCTCTTAATTAATATACTTATGTAAATGAAGTATATAGGAAGTTTGTATGGCGAAGATACTAAAATTTGGAATCTTTACTAATTTAAAAAGGAATTATTCCAATCTCGTGTAGAATAAATAGGTTTCTAATTAAAAAAGAGAAGTAAATGTCTAGCAGCTAGTGTGTAATGTAATTTTTTCTTTAAACACGCAACCTTTTAGAATTATGGCGTCTTTACTATGAAGTAGTATTGAAAGTTGAATTATTAACCCGTTTAAAACAATAATTCCCTTAACATAGGTCCGTTTTAAAATGATGCACGCACATATGAAAAGGAAGGCCCAAAGCGACATAGTGATATATAAAGAGTGCTTATGACAAAAGAAATAAGTAAAAATCTGAATTAGCCACGATTCACAAAAAATGCCTTTATATCGATGTAAAGGCATTTTTTGTGCCTTGACATTAGAAAATGTACCTTTGCCGCAATTATTTTTCTTTTAACTTAAACAAAGTATAGTATGCACCTGTACAATAAACTAAGCGCAAAAGAGAGAGCTCAGCTTATAGAACAAGCTGGAGAAGAACGTCTTACACTCTCCTTTTACAAGTACCATAAAATTGGTAATCCAGAACTTTTTAGAAATCACCTTTTCATTGCTTGGGATGCGATGGAGGCTTTAGGTAGAATATACGTCGCTCACGAAGGGATTAATGCCCAGATGTCTGTGCCGGCAAAGCGATTTACTGAGTTTAAGGAACACCTAGACGGTATAAACTTCTTAGAAAATGTACGCCTTAATATAGCTAGAGAGCAGGATAATAAATCTTTTTTAAAGCTCAAGGTAAAGGTGCGCCACAAGATTGTGGCAGATGGACTAGAGGATGAGACTTTTGATGTGACTAATAAGGGTGTGCACGTAAATGCATCTACCTTTAATGAGCTCATAGAAGATGATAATACGGTGCTGGTTGATATGCGCAATCACTATGAGAGTGAGATAGGTCACTTTAAAAATGCAGTCACTCCAGATGTAGATACCTTTAGAGATAGTCTTGATATTATAGAAGAAGATCTTAAAAATCACAAAGAAGATAAAAAACTAGTAATGTATTGTACCGGTGGGATACGATGTGAGAAGGCTAGTGCTTATTTTAAACATAAAGGGTTTAAAAACGTGTTTCAGCTTGAGGGAGGTATTATAGAATATGCTCGCCAGGTAGAGGCAGAGAAGCTTGATAATAAATTTAAGGGTAAAAACTTTGTTTTTGACCATCGTCGTGGGGAGCGCATCTCTGACGATGTGATTTCTAACTGTCACCAGTGTGGAAAGCCTTGTGATGAGCACGTAAACTGTGCAAATGAGGCTTGCCACCTTCTATTTATACAATGTGAAGAGTGTGCAGAAGCAAACCAAAATTGCTGCTCTACAGAGTGTGCAGAGATAAACGCACTCCCATACGAAGAGCAAAAGAAATTACGTTCTGGTAAAGGAAATAGTAATAAGATATTTAAAAAAGGAAGATCTGAGAAGCTAGCTTTTAAGAAGTAAGACTGTAGAAGTAGAACTTACAATTTTCTGTTTGGCAAAGGCGCTTGAGATTACCTATCTTTATCCATAGTTCAGTTTTGAACAAAAAAATAACGTGTTTACACTACTGTTGCAGTCACAGTGATTGATATAGAGTGATAAACCTTCTAAATATAAATAATATGGCGTGTGGCAATTGTGGCACAGGTGCAGACGGATCTCCTAAGGGTTGTAAAAACAACGGAACCTGTGGGACAGATGGATGTAATAAACTTACGGTGTTTGACTGGCTTTCTAATATGTCTCTTCCAGAGGGACAAGAAGCTTTTAATTATGTAGAAGTACGGTTTAAAAACGGACGTAAGAACTACTATAAAAATGATGATAAAATCACCCTTAGTATAGGTGATATTGTTGCGACACAGGCAGAGTCTGGTCACGATATAGGGATGGTAACCCTCACGGGAGAACTTGTGCGCGTGCAGATGAAACGCAAGAAAATAAAACAAGATACACCAGACACTCTTAAGATTTATCGTAAAGCATCACAGCGTGATATAGATATCTGGACTACTGCTCGTGAGAAGGAAGAACCTATGAAGGTACGTGCGAGACAGATCGCAATACGCCTACAACTGCAGATGAAAATCTCAGACATAGAGTTTCAAGGAGATGCTTCAAAAGCTACTTTTTACTACACGGCAGAAGATCGTGTAGACTTTAGACAGCTCATAAAAGAATTTGCACAAGAGTTCCGTACTCGTATAGAGATGCGCCAGATAGGTTTACGCCAGGAGGCAGCTCGTCTGGGAGGTATAGGATCTTGTGGTCGTGAGTTATGTTGCTCTACGTGGTTAACAGATTTTAGATCTGTAACAACCAGTGCAGCAAGATACCAGCAACTATCACTTAACCCTCAAAAACTTGCAGGGCAATGTGGTAAATTAAAGTGCTGTCTTAATTATGAGCTTGATGCTTATATGGATGCCTTAAAGAGTTTTCCAAAAACAGAAACAAAACTTTATACTAAGAAGGGTACAGCAGTATGCCAGAAGATAGACATCTTTCAGGGTAGACTATGGTATGCTTATGAAGGCGAGTGGATGAACTGGCACGAGCTCACTACAGATCACGCAAATGAGATTATCACTGCAAATAGAAAAAAAGAACCTGTTGCAAGTCTAGAAGAATTTGCATCAGAGCTTATTGTAGAGACTACTGTAGATTTTGGCAACGTGGTAGGGCAAGACAGCCTCACCCGTTTTGATAAGCCTAAAACTTCTAATAAGCGCCGCAACAATCGCAAGAAAAAGCGTAGCAATAGCGATAATAAACCACAAGCAAAGCGCACACAAACTAAAGGTCCTAAAAAGTCTAAGCAAGGCGGCCAGAAGGCTAAAACCACACAAAAACCTCAAAAAGAAGGACAAAAACAAGGTGGTACAAAACCAAATAACAGAAATAAAAAGCGTCCTCATAAACCAAAACCTAATGCGTAACGTATTACTAGGTATACTCATCATACTTTGTGCGTCTTGCGATTCAAAGCAAGTGTACCATAGTTATATTTCGCTAGGTGACTCTTGGAAGATAGACGAGCCCGTTGTATTAGAAGTTACAGAGCTAGATAGTATGCAGGTATACGATACATTTATCACTGTGCGCAACAATAATGAATACCCGTACAGTAACCTGTTTTTAATAACAGAAATGCAGTTTCCGCGTGGGAGAACCATTACAGATACACTAGAGTACGAGATGGCAAACCCAGATGGCACCTGGATGGGAGACGGTTTTGGTGATATTAAAGAAAGTAAATTAGTATATAGAGAAGGAGTGCGCTTTCGCGAAAGCGGAACCTACACCTTTACCATAAAGCACGCAGTAAGAAAAAACGGTAATATAGATGGAGATGCAAATCTTGAAGGACTTACCGAAGTAGGCTTACGTATAGAAAAACAAGAATAAATAACTATGGCAACAAAAAAAGCTCCTAAAAAAACTGCCGAGAGTAGTGGGGATTACAGTAAATATATTTCTTGGTTTTGGAGACTTTTTGTGGGCGGTATAGCGCTGGTAGTACTCGTATTTTTACTTGCTAGCTGGAACGCCTTTGGAGAGCTTCCAACCTTTGAAGAGTTAGAAAACCCTGAGAGCAATCTTGCCACAAAAATCATCTCTGTAGATGGAAAACAGTTAGGGACTTATTATAACGAAAATAGAACTCCTGTAAAGTACGAGCAATTACCACAAAATCTAGTAGATGCTCTCGTTGCTACAGAAGATGAGCGTTATTATGATCACTCTGGTATAGACTTTAGAGGGACTACAAGAGCTTTTGCTTATTTAGGTCAAAAGGGTGGGGCAAGTACAGTAACACAGCAGCTTGCAAAGCTTTTATTTACAGGTCAAGCAGCGAGAGGATGGAAGCGTTATGCTCAAAAAATCAAGGAGTACGTTATCGCAACCCGCCTTGAGAGACAGTATACAAAGCAAGAAATCATTGCAATGTATCTTAATAAACAAGACTTCTTGTTTAATGCCATAGGGGTAAGCTCTGCTGCACGTATTTATTTTAATAAGGATGTAGAAGATCTAGAGCTACACGAGAGCGCAGTAATTGTTGCGATGCTTAAAAACCCTCGTCAGTACAACCCTTATCGTAAAATTTCTCGAGAAAAATCTCTAGGAAGACGTAATCAGGTATTCAAGCAGATGGAAAAAAACGGTATGATCACCACTGCCGAAAAGGACTCGCTGCAAGCCCTACCTATGGAAGTAAAATTTACACCAGAAGGCCACGCAGATGGGATTGCTACCTACTTTAGAGAAAACCTAAAGAAGTTTATGGCCTCCTGGATAAAAGAAAACCCAAAGGGTGAGGACCTAGAGGGTAATCTTACTTATTACAATATTTATAGAGATGGTCTTACCATTACCACTACCATAGACTCGCGTATGCAAAAAATTGCAGAGGACGCTGTTGCAGCCCATATGCCTAGATTGCAAAAAGAGTTTGATAGACAAAACGAAAAAAATAAAACGGCTCCTTTTAGAGATATAGAAGAAGACGATGTAGACAGAATTTTTAACAACGCGATAAAAAGTTCTTCTAGATGGCATAAAATGAAAGCGCAAGGAAAGTCTGAAGATGTAATAAGAAAGTCTTTTGATATAAAGACAGATATGACCATCTTCTCTTGGGGAGGTGAGATTGATACAGTAATGACTCCTCGTGACTCTATACGTTATTACAAAAAGTTTTTACGTACCGGTATGATGTCTATGGTCCCACAAACCGGTGAAGTACGTGCCTGGGTGGGAGGTAATAATATGACACACTTTCAGTACGATCACGTACAGTTAGGAAAGAGACAAGTAGGATCTACCTTTAAGCCATTTTTATATGCCACAGCGGTAGACCAACTCAAAATCTCTCCTTGTGATACCTTGCCTAATACTATTTATTGTATTGCGGCAGGAAGTCACGGTAATACTAAAGACTGGTGTCCAGAAAACTCTGGAGGCGAGATGGGGGGAATGATTACTATGAAAGATGCTCTTGCACAATCTGTAAATACAGTATCTGCTAGATTGATGGATAAAGTAGGACCACAACCAGTAATAGACCTAGTAAGCAAGCTAGGGGTAGACACTAGTAACATTCCTGCGGTACCATCTATTGCCTTAGGAACTGCAGATTTAAGTCTTTATGAAATGGTCTCTGCATACGGGGCTTTTGCAAATCAGGGAGTCTACGTAAAACCACAAATAGTAAGTACTATACAAGATAAAAACGGGACTATTCTTTACCAGCACGTGCCAGAAACACGTGATGTACTAAGTGCAGAGTCTGCTTATGTAACTTTACAGATGATGGAGGGAGTAACCAGATCTGGTTCTGGATCAAGATTACGCCATACCTGGCGTGGCAAAGACCCTGTGTATAGAAAAGCAGTAACAGGGTATCCTTATGGATTTACAAACGCAATTGCTGGTAAAACGGGTACTACACAAAATCAAAGTGATGGATGGTTTATGGGTATTGTTCCAAACCTCGTTACCGGAGTATGGGTAGGAGGAGATGATCGTGCGGTACACTTCCCAGGCATTAATTACGGTCAGGGAGCAACAATGGCCTTACCTATATGGGGTATGTATATGAAGGGAGTTTATGAGAATGAAGATTTAAAAGTCTCAAAAAGTGAGTTTGATAAGCCTAAGGATCTTTCTATTACCATAGATTGTGAAAACTATAAAAGTGAAAGTGTAAATGATGAGCTTCCAGATGAGTTAGATTTTTAATAAACGTAGTATCAATAAAGTTTTAAAAGAGTGTGGTAGTCTATCACACTCTTTTTTTTGCCTATCAATATGATAAGTACGCTTTCGCGAAAGCGTAATCAATTACAAAATCCGTATTTTTAATCATTCAAAACCAAGAATATGATAACAAAAGAAGTTGCCGGAGTAGATGCGGCTCTTGAAGGTGTAACTAGCGGTATGACGATGATGCTAGGAGGGTTTGGCCTGAGTGGTATTCCAGAAAACGCTATTGCAAAACTAGTAGAACTTAATGTAGATAATCTCACCTGTATATCAAATAATGCGGGAGTAGATGATTTTGGCCTAGGGTTGTTATTACAAAAGAAGCAGGTTAAAAAAATGATCTCTAGCTATGTGGGGGAAAACGCCGAGTTTGAACGCCAGATGCTTAGCGGAGAACTTGATGTAGAGTTAATACCTCAAGGTACACTTGCAGAGCGCTGTAGAGCTGCTCAAGCAGGCTTCCCAGCAATATACACACCAGCTGGTTATGGTACAGAAGTAGCAGAGGGTAAAGAGACAAGAGAGTTTGATGGAAAGATGTACGTGCTAGAGCACGCATTTAAGGCAGACTTTGCTTTTGTCAAAGCTTGGAAAGGTGATGCAGCGGGTAATCTTATTTTTAAAGGAACGGCACGTAATTTTAACCCTAATATGTGTGGAGCAGCAACCATCACTGTGGCCGAAGTTGAAGAACTTGTACCCGTAGGTGAGCTAGATCCTAACCAGATACATATACCAGGTATTTTTGTACAACGCATCTTTAAAGGAGAGACGTACGAGAAGAGAATAGAGCAACGCACGGTAAGAACAAGAGATTAATTATGGCATTAGATAAAAATCAAATCGCACAGCGCATCGCAAAAGAGGTGCAAAATGGATACTACGTAAACCTGGGTATAGGTATACCTACACTAGTTGCAAACTATGTACGTGATGATATAGAAGTAGAGTTTCAAAGTGAGAACGGAGTATTAGGTATGGGACCTTTCCCTTATGATGGAGAAGAGGATGCAGATATTATAAACGCCGGAAAACAAACCATTACAACACTGCCTGGCGCTAGCTTTTTTGACAGTGCTACCAGTTTTAGTATGATACGTGGTAAGCACGTAGACTTAACCATACTAGGAGCAATGGAAGTCGCCGAAAATGGAGATATAGCAAACTGGAAAATACCCGGGAAAATGGTAAAGGGTATGGGGGGTGCTATGGATCTTGTAGCAAGCGCAGAAAATATAATCGTTGCAATGATGCATACTAATAGAGCAGGCGCGTCTAAACTTCTTAAACGTTGCAGTCTTCCACTCACAGGCGTAGGTTGTGTAAAGAAGATAGTAAGTAACCTTGCGGTACTAGAGGTGACACCAGATGGGTTTAAACTATTAGAACGCGCACCTGGAGTTTCTGTAGAAGAAATACAAGCAGCCACAGAGGGAACACTTATTATAGATGGTGATGTGCTAGAGATGCAGCTGTAACTAATGATTATCTATGACTTAAATAATAAGCCTCATAATTATACGTATGTGGTAGATAGAGACTACCAGGGTTTAAGTGATAGGTTTTTAAAAAATACGTATAAAGCACTTGATTTTCTTTACAAAACAAATGCGCTTACCATTACATATATAGACGAGGGAGAAAAGAAAACACTTGATATTATAGATGTGCTCGTTGCAGATGTTGCAAATGGTATTAATATCGTGTACTCACAGCGCAAGAATTATTATAGGCCGTCTACAAATACGGTGGGATTTTACGATACACACGGTATCGTTTTTAGAAAAAATCATCGTAAGCGATGGTTTTCAAAAAATAAGGGGTACAATTCTCCTATGGCTGTACTTGCGCACGAGCTTATACACTGCTATAATGAACTGTTTGAAACAGACGATTATAAAGCTAGAAAACTTAATATTACGTCTCGAAAGAAAAAAATAGACAGTGCGGGCAATGACATCTCATATCCTAATAAAGAGGAGGAGTTTGTCATAAGAATGACAAACCAAGTTGTAAAAAGATTAGGTGAAGATAAAAGGTCTAATTATGGAAGAAGTTATTATGAAGTAGAAGAGGTTACAGATACTCGAAAGAAAGGAAAACGGAAAAACAGAAGAATCTCACAAATATTTAACCACTCTTAGAGTAGTTTTTTTATGAAAACACACCTGCATTAATTTTAAAGGTTTCGACAAAAAGCCGACTAAAAACTTAATTATTCGACGAAATACACAAAATATTAACATTTGATGATTATTTCTACTGTTTTGGTTGTTGTCTATTTATAATATTATCTTACATTTACATTCCCAAATCAAGTAATTGATTCCGATGAAGTGTAAAGTATATTCGATAATCTACATTTCACTTCATTATATAGTATAGCTTAAACGTATAAGAGTGTTTTGAGTTATGATTTGTTAGAAATCCGCGGGGGGAGCCCTGCGGATTTTGTTTTAATCCCTATTTGACGCAAGAATGAAAAAAATCACAAACTCAGCCAGACAACTCGCAACTGGAGTTCAAAATACTTTCTATTTTACATCAAACTGTATAAAACTAGCAAGAAAGGTCTTTATGATATAATCATAGTGACTAGATGCCTTTAGGTATAGCGCCTATTAATCGCTTAGTGTAGGCCTTTATGGGGTTTTTATAAATTGCATCTGCATCTCCTATTTCTTCTATTTTACCATTATTCATAACCACAAGTTGGTCAGACATATATTTTACTACTGCGAGATCGTGAGAAATAAAAATATAAGTAAACCCAAAGTCCTTTTTGAGCTCATTAAGTAAATTGAGTACTTGCGCTTGTACAGAGATATCTAGCGCGCTTACAGACTCATCACACACAATAAGTTTTGGGTTTACAGCTATGGTACGTGCAATCCCTATGCGCTGGCGCTGCCCTCCAGAAAACTCGTGCGGGTATCTATTATAGTGTTCTTTCTCAAGGCCTACGCGTTCTAATAGTTGCATCACTCGCTCTTTACGCTCCTTTGTAGAGGCATATAGTTTGTGCACTTCCATCGGTTCTATAATAGCTTGACCCACGGTAAGCCTAGGGTTTAGAGAAGCAAATGGATCTTGAAAAATGATTTGCACTTCTTTACGTAAACTACGTAGCGCTTTGCCACGTAAACGTGTAATGTCTGTTCCTTTATATAAAATATGACCTGCGGTTGCTCGGTCCAGTTGCAAGATCGCATTACCTAGCGTAGACTTTCCACATCCAGACTCACCCACTAGACCTAGCGTTTCTCCTTCGTAGATTTTAAAAGTAACATCATCTACTGCTTTAAAGCCCTCAGCTTTGGTAAAGATGCCACTATTAGAAAAATAAGTTTTTTCTACATTGTGAACTTCTAGAAGTGGAGGTTGCTCATAAAGCTCTTTAAGATGTGCAAATCGTTCATCTGCTGTTTCTACTTGAGATAGTGTTTTATTATCGAGGTAATCTTGTATTGTGGGAAGCTTTTTAAGTCGCTCGTCAAGTGAAGGTCTTGCGCTTAGTAATGCTTTTGTGTATTGATGTTGAGGTGACTTAAAGAGTTGTTGTGCTTCTGCTGTTTCTACTATATCACCTTTGTACATAACAAGTACGCGATCTGCAATATCACTTACCAGCGATAAATCGTGAGATATAAAGATCACACTCATTTCGGTTTCTTGTTGTAGCTGTTTAAGAAGTAAAATAATTTCCTTTTGTACGGTGACATCTAGTGCCGTCGTAGGCTCATCTGCAATGAGAATTTTAGGCTTACAAGCAATGGCCATTGCAATCATTACTCGTTGTTTTTGGCCTCCAGAAATTTCGTGAGGATAAGTCTCATAAATTTTTGATACTGTAGGGAGTTTTACTTTTTCAAATAAAGCTAGTACTTCGTCTTTTATACGCTTTCGCGAAAGCGTAGTATGCCTTCTTAAAATCTCCGCTACTTGATCTCCGCAGCGCATAGAAGGATTAAGACTGCTCATAGGCTCTTGAAAAATCATAGAGATTTCATTCCCTCGTATGGTTTGAAAATCTTTTTCAGAAAGTGTGGTTAGTGATTGCCCATTAAATGAGATAAGCCCACCTATGTGAGTATGTTTTTTAGGAAGTAAACCTAAAATGGCTAGTGAAGAAACACTTTTTCCAGAACCAGATTCTCCTACAATGGCAAGTATCTCATTACGGTATAAATCAAAAGAGATACCGTGTATCACTTCATTGACCTCTCCTTGCTGTCGAAAAGATAGATGAAGCTGTTTTACAGAAAGAAGTTCTTGAGATTGCATAACTCAAAAATACGTTTTTTAAATACCAGATTGCATATGAGATTATAGTGAGTGCGTCTGAGCCTTATTATACAAATGTGAAATCTTTAATTTTTGTTGAGCAATAAGTTAATTAAGGTAGAACATAGCTTAAATATTAATTTTTTGTTAAAAAAAATTGTGTAGTTCATCGAAAAAATTACGATTTCTTTAAAGATTTCACGTTATTTACTATCCAAATACAAAGTTTTGATTAAAAAATTATAAATAATCCGTTTTTAATCAATCTTCTCCAACATTAATTAAATAATCAACTTATGAAAAAATTGTACTCTTTTGTCCTACTGGTACTCCTAGCAGGATCGACAGCAATTGCTCAAAATGTAGATGGCGTAGTCCAAAAATATTTGAGCGGAAATGCAGAAGAAGTAGGTCTAAAATCTACAGACGTTGCACAATGGGAAATAACAGATATTGTCCCATCACTTAACCCCGAGATACAGCACGTTTACGTACAGCAAAAGTATCAAGGAGTTCCAATCCAAAACGGAACATATAAGCTTACTGTAAAAAATGGACAGGTAACTTATGAGATTAACCAGTTTGTTAAAGACATAGCAGAAAAAAGCGCAGGCAGCACAGCTAGCTTATCTCCAGAAAATGCGATACAAAAAGTGGTACAGCATCATAAGATGCAAGCACCTCGCAATCTTTCTGTAACAAAATCTAGTGGTAACACTTTTGAGTATGCAAACTCAGGTATAAGTATAGAGCCTATTAAAGTAGAAAAGCGATACCTATCTGTAGGAAACAAATTACACCTTACTTGGAATGTATCAATCTATCAACTAGATGCTCAACACTGGTGGAATGTTAATGTAGATGCTACTTCTGGTGAGATATTAAAAACCGAAGACTGGGTAGTGTCTTGCTCTTGGGAAGACCCAAATCACAGCGAGCACAATCATACTAGTTCTAATGTAAAAGAAGATGTAGTTTATGGTCCAGTAAAAGCTACTACTGCAGCTGCAGTAGTGGGTGGAGGCTCTTATAATGTATATCCACTAGGTATAGAAAGCCCTAGTCACGGTAATCGCGCGATTGTAACAGATCCTGCTGTGGCAAATGCTTCACCATACGGGTGGCACGATACAAACGGTTCTGCAGGAGCAGAGTTTACTACTACAAGAGGAAATAACGTTCTAGCTCAAGATGATACAAATGGTAACAATGGTTCTGGAACAAGTCCTAATGGTGGTAGTGCTCTTAACTTTGACTTTGCACTTAACCTTAATAATAATCCTTCAACGTTTTTACCAGCAGCAACTACAAACCTTTTTTACTGGAATAATATTATGCACGATGTGTGGTACCAGTATGGGTTTACAGAGGCAGCAGGTAACTTTCAAGAAAATAACTATGGAAAAGGTGGTATAGGGAGTGATTCTGTAAATGCAGATGCCCAAGATGGTAGTGGTACAAATAATGCAAACTTTGCAACACCACCAGATGGTAGTAACCCGAGAATGCAAATGTTCTTATTTACTAACCCTACTCGAGATGGAGACCTAGATAATGTTATTATTGCTCACGAGTATGGTCACGGTATTTCTACACGTCTTGTAGGAGGTCCTAGCACAAATGCTTTAGGAGGTAGTGAGCAAATGGGTGAAGGATGGTCAGACTGGTTAGGTCTAGTGATGACTATACGCCCAGGAGATACTAGAGATACTGCCAGAGGGGTAGGTACATATGCTATAGGGCAGCCTACTACAGGTGCAGGAATTAGACCTACAAGATATGCTACAGATCTTGCTGTAAATGGTACAACTTATAATGATGTTAGTAGCCTTGTAGTACCTCACGGTGTTGGGTATGGTTTTGCAACGATACTATGGGATATGACTTGGGATCTTATAGATCTAGAAGGATATGACAATGACCAGTATAATGGTACAGGTGGAAACAATATCGCAATGGCTCTTGTTATAGAAGGTCTTAAGAATACGGCTAATAACCCTGGATATGTTTCTGGACGTGATGGAATATTACAAGCAGATCAAGATCTTTATGGAGGACAATATAACTGTTTAATATGGGATGCTTTTGCAAGAAGAGGCGTAGGTGTAGATGCTGTAGAAAATAGTAACGGTGGTACAAATACCAATACAGATCAAGTCGCTTCATTTACGAGTGGTTGTTCTGGACCACCACCACCAGCATCTTGTAACTCTACTGTGAGTTCTTTCCCATATTCTGAAAGTTTTGAAAATACCTTAGGAGCTTGGTCACAAGACACATCAGATGATTTTGACTGGACAGTTCGTACAGGAGGAACACCTTCTAACAGTACAGGACCTTCTGGAGCAAATGAAGGATCATATTATATTTATGTAGAAGCATCTAGTCCTAACTTTGGAAGTAAGACTACTACAATAAATTCACCTTGTTTTAACCTTGCAGGAGTAAATGCTCCAGAGGCTACTTTCAGTTACCAGATGACAGGTAACTCAGTAGGTACAGTGAGACTAGAAGCTAGAGATGATAGCTCACAAACGTGGACAGAGTTATGGTCACTAAGTGGAGATCAAGGAGCAGCTTGGCAAGATGCAACGGTAAGCCTTGCGGCATATGATGCCTCGACACAATTGAGATTTAGAGCAACAACATCTGCCTCTTGGCAAGGTGATATTGCTATAGATGGATTTGCTATAGAAGGTACTGCTCCGGCAGATACGCAAGCTCCAACAGCTCCTACAAGTCTTGTTGTTACAGATGTGACAACCTCTAGTGTTGCATTATCTTGGAACGCTTCTACAGATAATATAGGTGTTGTTGCTTATGATGTATACCAAGGGTCTAATAACCTAGGAGAAGTTACAGTGACTACCGCAAATGTTACTGGTCTTGCAGAGGGAACTACATACCAGTTTACTGTAAGAGCAAAAGACGAAGCAGGTAATGTTTCTGGAGCTAGTAATGCGGCAACAGCAACTACAGAGACTACTACAGTCCCATCGGGTTGTACAGCAACCGCTGGAGCAGGATATAGTGAAAGTTTTGAAGCTGGACTTGGTCAATGGACTCAAGATAGCAGTGATGATATAAACTGGACGCGTGATGCATCTGGAACACCTTCTAGTGGTACAGGACCATCTTCTGGATCACAAGGATCTTTCTATATGTTTGTAGAAGCATCTGGTAACGGGGCAGGATACCCAAACAAGAGAGCGATATTAAACTCTCCTTGTTTTGATCTATCTACAGAGACAGAAGCAAACTTTACATTTGATTATCATATGTATGGTTCTACAAATGGAGGTCAGGTAGATCTAGAAGCGAGTGCAGACGGTGGTACTACCTGGACAAGCCTATGGAACCAGACAGGAAACCAAGGCAACCAGTGGAATGCAGTTACCGTGAGCTTAGATGCTTATACGGGAGGTACAGTTCAGTTACGTTTTAACCGTATTACGGGTAGCACGTGGCAGTCTGATGTTGCAATAGATAACGTTGCTCTTACTGCCGGTGGCGGAGGTGGTGATACTACTCCACCTACAGGCTACTGTGCAGCAAATGGTAATAACAGTACAGAAGAGTACATCGCACGTGTGCAGATAGGAAGTATAGATAACGCCTCTGGTAGAAATGCTGCCGGATACCAAGACTTTACAAATATCTCAACAGCCTTAAGTGGTAGTGCAACAATCACTATAACACCAGAGTGGCCAGGAAGCACATACAGTGAAGGTTATGCTGTTTTTGTAGACTGGAATCGTGATGGTGACTTTGCAGATGCTGGAGAAACGGCTCTTACCATCTCTGCAACGCAGGCTACACCAGTAAGTGGTACTATCACAGTACCATCTGGAGCGGCTCAAGGAGCGACTCGTATGAGAGTAGTTATGAGATATAACGCTGTGCCAGCTGCTTGTGGAAGCTTTAACTATGGAGAGGTAGAAGACTACATTGTAAATGTATCAAGTAGTGCAGCCTTTGGTGGAGATACAGAAGGTGATACGGCATTTACAGACTTTGGAAAAGGAGACTTCTCAATCTTTCCTAACCCAGTTACTCGTGGGGAATTAAATATAAGCTTACAAGGAGCAGAAGCAACCTCTGTAACTATATTTAACCTTCTAGGTCAAGCGGTTCATAAAGGTAATTTTGAAAACACAATTGATGTGTCGAGACTTGAAGCTGGCGTTTATGTCATTCAAGTAGAGACTGAAGGTTCAAAAATGATTAAACGCTTTATCAAAAAGTAAGGCCCGTCATTTATAAACATAAGAAATCCCGACTTCAGATGAGGTCGGGATTTTTTTTTGTTGTTATTATGCTTTCGCGAAAGCGTAAATAAAGCAATACTATTTATTTAAGAAGTTCTTAAACCCTTTGTTAGTAAAGAGTTTCCAGATGCCCAAAAAGCCAGCGATAACTTGTAAGAAGGTCCCAGCGGTTAATAATTCTGGGGCTCCTGGCCAGTGCATAATTTTAAATAATGCGCCTAGAACAGTACAGATTAACCCTAAAATAAAAAGAGCGAGTATATGTTTTACTTTCATAACTATGGATTTTTTAAACCGATATTATTTCATCTTCATCTAGCAAGCGCTCGTTGCGTAGCTTGAGTAAAATTTGAGCCACGGCAACGGTGTCTTTCTCACAATATACGACTATGCGGTCTATGTCATTTTCTTCATAATATACCTGTCGCACTTGGCTGCCGTCTATATCATCTTTTGGAGAAGGGATTCCCAAAATTTTGGTCATAAGCTTGAGAGAGGTGTAGTGCTTGTAGTCTCCAAACTTCCATAAATCTAGGGTGTCTATATGAGGTATCTCCCAAGGTTTTTTACCAAAAAGATTAAGCTTTTGTGGTAGCGTAACTCCATTTATAATCATACGTCGCGCGATATACGGGAAGTCAAACTCTTTACCATTATGCGCACAGAGTAAGTGCTCACGGCGGTTAAAATGATCTTCAAGTAGGTTTTTAAACTCATTAAGTAGCTTGGTCTCATCATCACCAAAAAAGGAGGTGGTTCTAAAGCGTTTTCCATCTGTACTGGTATTAAAATAGCCTACAGAGATACACACTATTTTTCCAAATTCTGCCCAGATGCCGGCACGCTCGTAATAGTCTTCTGGTGTAAACTCATCCTTGCGTAGGTATCTTGTTTTATCTGCATAAAGTGCCTTTTCTACATCGTCTAGATCAGAAAAATCTGGATGTTGAGGTACTGTCTCAATATCCAAAAAAAGGATATGTTCTAGTTGAAGCCTTTGTATCATTTTTTTACTTTTAAAAGTACGCTGCCACTCGCATAATTTATAACGCGTTGACCACCACCATCAACCTTTAAATTTATGGAGTTGAATATTATTTTTACATCCACAAGACCATTTGTTTTACGGAGTGTAAGTTTATCTCGGTCGTTAATGGGTTTATTTATATCCTCACTTTCTAGTTGTTTTAAAAATGCCTGTGTGGGTATCGTGAGTGCTGTGCTGTCTTGTGTTGTGATAAGAATTTCTTTCCCATTAAGCATCATAGAAAAGCCTTCTTCTATATATTCTGACTGACCGTTGAGGTTAAAGTGAAAGTCTTGCTTCCAGTCATAGCCACGTATATTATATGCTGCACTAGAGGCGTTGTTAAAGTGTACGCGTTTTTTCTCTATATCACTAGCCGTCATTTTATACCCTAAGTCTTTTAAAATATAGTTAGACAACTTCCAGGTGTTTACATCGGTATGTTTTTCTACCGGGTTGTAACCTATGATGGGTTTTAGATCTTCTGCGGCATCGTGTACTACGAGGTAGCTTGTGATAGATGAAAATCTTCTATAAGCTATAGGGTCTGAGTTTTCTTTATTTTCTGCTTTCTCGAAAGCGGTATACATCTTTTCAAATTCATCCATCTGGCTGCGTTTACTCACAGAGAAGGCTCCCCAAAACCCAAAAGTGCTCAATAAACCCATAACCGCAAGAGCGATAGGTAAAAACCGAAGCTGCTGCTTGCGACTGAAGAGTAAATAAAGCGTAGCGCCTGTTATAAAAATTGCGATTACTATAAGAAAATATCGCGGCTCTGTGATGCCGTAATCTGATACTCTTTTATAAATCGCAGCATAAAACAAGATGAGCAGGGGTAGTAATAACCAATATGCTAGCGGCTGAAAGTTTTTAAAGACCCTAGAGATATGAGTTGCTTTTAATGGGTGAATAATAAACTGAATGATAAATAGAAGCCCAGCAAGTGCGATAATAAGGTAGCTCACCCAGCCCTTAGGTAATTCCCACTGTATACAGATTTTAAGAGCATAGGCATACAGTATCGTGATATAGAGAGCGGCAAGCGGTATGAGTATAAACTTTACGAAGACTTCAATAGCTTTATGAAAGTGTAGATGTATGTTATGTTGTATCTCTTTAGGAAAATCTGAAAGGTATACCCACGTATTTATGATTCCTAAACACAGGAGGAATAACTGGAAGTAGCGCCTACCATTTATTTTCACATCAAAAAGGTACTCTATGGCTAGCAACGCAAGTACAATACCTAAATAAAACACTCCAGAAAACAAGGCACTCCTAGCGATTGCCATAAGCATATCTGCCAGATAATTCCAGTAGGCTTTAGGATGCCATACAGTAATAAAAGGAGCAAAGAGTAGCGCTAGATGACCTACTATAAGTAGTACAAACCACCTTATATATGGGGTCTCATTATTATTTTTAAAGTCATAGTCAGGTAATGTAAAATAGAATGCAACAAGGAGTAATATGATAATAACCTTAATCCACCAGAGTCCTTTTCTTTTAAACTGCTCAATGTAAAACTGAGTTCCTATAAGCCAGCTCACACCTAATACCGCTGTTAGTGAGATGTTGTTATAGGTTTCAAAAATGTCATCTATATCTCTTTCTGCAAGTACAACTAGCAGTAGTGTAAATAATATAACCCAGATGAGTGTCACCGGAAATCTCTTAAAAGCAGCGAGTGCTTTAATCATAAATTCTGAAGGGGAAAATAATCGCATTGATTGATGATTGAATGTATTGAAAAATACAATAAATTAATAGAACTCCATACTAATCAACGTTTTGGGTCATTTCATACCCTGCGTCTATGTAATCATAAAAGTCTTGAGTAAAGGGTTTTCCTTCTACCCAGTCACCACGATGGTGCCCTAGTCTTACAATGATAAGATTGTCTTCTGGTATGGTAATTACATATTGCCCTAGTATACCTCGCATTGCAAATATTTTTTTATCGCGATAGTTACTTAGCCAGAAGCCGTATCCATACTCTGTATCTTCAGCAAAACGTGGTTGTATGCTGGTTGTCACAAAATCTTCGGGAAGTAATCTTTTGCCATTCCAAGAGCCACCATCTTTATAGAGTTTCCCAAAACGGGCAAAGTCTCTAGCATTACTTGCTACACAGCAATAGGTTTTTGCAAGCTTGTTATTATCATCATCTAGCTGCCATAGTGCTTCTTGCTCCATACCCATAGGTTTCCAGAAGCTGTCTGATAGGTATTGCGGGAGCGGTATGCCACTAGATTTCTGTATCACCATACCTAGCAATTGTGTGTTGCCAGAGAGATATTTAAAAGATTGACCAGGTTGCTCTGTAACCTTGAGATTTAAAATAGTTTCGGCAAGGTCATCATCATAATAAGATCGCGCTGTGAGGCTAAAGGGGCTAGAGTAACTCTCATCCCAGTTAAGACCAGATGCCATAGAGGAGAGATCTCCCACAGTCATACCAGAACCAGCAAATTCTATAAAAAAATCACTCACCGGTTGATCTAGTGATTTTATATAGCCGTCTTGTATGGCCTTACCTAGCAACGCGCTGGTTATACTCTTTGCCATAGAGAAGGAGTTAGTCTTGCTTTTCTCGCTATAGCCCGTGGCATAGTCTTCATATAAAATACTATCATTTTTAATAATTAAAAAGGCAATAGTCTCAAGCTCACTATTAACAGAAGATAGACGCTCTGTAGGTACAACGTTGTTATATTGCTTATGCTTTGGCCAGGTCTGTGGGGTGCTAGGTTCAATAGTTGCGTTATCAAAATAATCATAGTCGTCTATAAAAGCCGTAGTATGGCCAGTCATATATACCACGCGCACACCTTTTAAAATGTAGTCATAGTCTGTGATGTAAAGAGCCGCTATAATGATAGCAATAAAAAAAAGTAAGCCTTTAAAAAAATTTTTCAGATACCTCATTTTGTAAAGATTGATATTTTAAAAGTATTATTTTTTTGCTTTCGCGAAAGCGTTACTCTCCTATTAATAAAAGCCTAAGTTAAAATAAAGAACCTTGCGTCACGGGACTCTCGTGTTCTAAGAGCCACTTCTTGCGGTGTAGTCCTCCAGCATAGCCCGTGAGAGAGCCATCACTGCCTATTACCCTGTGACAAGGAATGATGATAGAAATAGGATTTTTACCATTTGCACTGGCTGCTGCACGTATTACCTTAGGGTCACCCAGTTGTTTTGCCATAGCGAGATAGGTCGTAGTCTTGCCGTGAGGGATGGTGCAAAGTTCCATCCAGACCTTTTGCTGAAAAGTAGTACCCTTAGGGGTAAGAGAGAGGTCAAAATGACTCCGCTCTCCTGCAAAGTATTCTTTAAGTTGTTTTACAGCCTCTTGAAGAGCGACTGGAATTGCTTTTGTAATCGCTTCTTCTTCTTCAATAAAGGTAGCAGCACAAAGTCCTTCTTGGCTTCCTTTTAATAATAATAAACCTAGAGGTGTTGATATAATAGCTGCTTCCATAGTTTCAAATATAGGGATTAAGTATGTTGTATATTGTGCTGTAAGTCAGTACATTTGACAGTTAAAGGCAGGTGTATGCGTCTATTGATATTGTTTATAATCCCTATTATACTATTATCTAGCCATCTAGTCTATGGGCAAGATAATGCACTTGTTCTAGACGAAGGTAGTGTGTATACAATAGATGTGGCTCAAGAGCAGCATAAAAGAAAGGAATATACCAGCGCCATTAAAACGCTAGATACATTACTTAACTCTCCGCTGGTAGAAGAAGATGTAAAAGTGCAATTTCAAGGGTACACTTTACTAGGCGACATTTATCTCACACTCAAAGATACACCTAGTGCTCACGAAGCTTTTGAACGAGCTTTAACAATGGCACAGAAGTCAAAAAACGACACGTTACTTGCTATTTCTCACAGCAATCTAGGTAAGACCTATAGTATTTACCCCGAATTTGAAGAAAGGGCAACAGCTCTATTTAAAAAAAGTATAGATGCATATACAAAGCTCAACTTGAGAGATATGGCACTACAGTCGTATATAGACTTAAGCCGTATGCATCTCGCTCAAGATAATATTGCAAAGGCGTATCCTGCGCTTATGGAAGCAAAAATGATGAGCCTTAGGGATACTCAAAATTATAAACCCAGAGCGCAAATACTTACGTTACTCGGGAAGTACTACATAGCCAAAGACAAAAGCACCCTAGCCGAAGAAGCTTTGCTAGAAGCCATAGATATTTCTTTTGAGCAAGAGCTCATTGCCGAAGAGGAGGAGGCACAGCATCAAATAGCAAGACTCTATGAAAAAGATAAAAAATTTGAGGCTGCCTATTACCACTCACAAAGGCAATTATTACTGGCAAACCAACTGTACAAAATACAAACGCAGCAAGAAATAAGACAAGCAAGTGCTCAGTTTGATTATAGAGCGAATAAGCGCGAACTAGAAATTACCAAAAAAGAAAAAAGCCTTACAGATATACTCGCAGCAAGTTCTCGCAAGGCAAATACAGTCCTCATTGTGGCTTCCTCCTTATTGTTTTTAGGGCTTTTTATCATTTTCACGATGTATAAATCCCGTAAAAACTATAGTGATCGCTTACGCGAAAAAAACATAGAACTTACAAAAGCAAAAAACGAAGCCGAACAGCTCTCTAAGCTCAAAACACAATTTTTTTCTACCATAAGCCACGAGTTACGCACACCGCTTTATGGAGTAATAGGTATAGCAACCATCTTACTAGAGGATAAAAAAATTAAGACCCATCGTGATGACTTAAAGTCGCTTAAGTTTTCGGCAGATTATTTACTTGCTCTCATAAATGATGTGCTCCTTATGAGTAAGATGGAGGCAAAAGATATAAAACTTGAGTACGCACCTTTTAAACTCACTACTTTATTACATAGCATTACACGCTCATTCGAGTTTAGCCTTGAGCAAAACAACAATAAACTTCATTTACATATTGACCCAGAGGTGCCTAACGAGCTTCAAGGTGATTCTGTAAGGCTTTCTCAAATACTAATGAACCTTATAGGTAATGCCATAAAGTTTAATGAAAATGGCAATATCTGGGTAAATATACATCAGCAAGCTCGCACAAATGATGGGAGTCATAGCATCTTGTTTGTAGTAAAAGATGATGGTATAGGAATCCCCAAAAGCAGTCAGGCAACTATTTTTGAAGAGTTTACTCAGATTGAGAATAAAAATTATAATTACCAAGGTACAGGCTTAGGTTTGCCTATTGTAAAAAAGCTACTCGCATTATATAACAGTGAGGTTGTACTAGAAAGTGATGAGGGGCAAGGAGCAACCTTCTCATTTGTCATAAAATTTGAAAAACCTAAGAGCACAGCGTTACCTCGTCAAGTTATTACATCAAATAAGCTGTTAGAGACAGAGAGCGTACACACGCTACAAGATGCTCATATTCTTGTGGTAGATGATAACCGTATTAACCAAAAAATCACTCAAAAACTTCTTGAGAGCAAAGGTTTATTGTGTAGTCTAGCCAGTGATGGTGAAGAGGCCGTAGAGATGGCAAAAAAACAAGAATATAGCCTTATACTTATGGATATCCATATGCCTAAAAAAGACGGTATACAGGCCACAAAAGAAATTAGAACATTTGATAATTCTACACCTATAGTTGCCTTAACAGCGGTAGAGATACAAGAGATAAGACATAAAATCTATAAAGCAGGAATGGATGACATTCTCGTAAAACCCTATGATGTATCCCTGTTTTTAAGCGTGCTAGTACGTAATATTAAAAACAAGCATATCGTAACCGCATAAAATGGCGCGTTTACTCACTTTTAGGGCTATTTTCGTCATAAAGGCCTAGAGCTTTGGCTCTTTTTTGCCAGTTGCGACGGGCTAGCGTTTGTAAGTCTGCTACACTATCGCTTTCATCCATAATTTCTAGTCCAAGAAGAGTTTCTATAACATCTTCCATTGTGACCAGACCACTCATAGTACCATACTCATCTACCACAAGGGCAATGTGATTTTTTGTAGAAATAAGTTCTTCAAAAAGATCTGGTATAGGCAAATTACGTTTTGTTATTAAAATAGGACGTTCTATCTCTTTAAGAGTTGTTGTGTGATTATCTAGTGCCATCTCACGGTAAACCTCGCTCTTTAAAACAATACCAGTGATGTGATCACGTGTTCCTTCAAAAATTGGAATTCTAGAAAAACGCAGCGATTGGTTTTCTTCAAAAAAGTCTGCAACGGTTGTGTTTGCATCTGCCATTTTAATAACCGTACGTGGCGTCATAATATCTTTAGTAAGTACCTCTTTAAAGGTAAGAAGGTTATTAAGAATTTTAGATTCACTTTCTTCAAAAACGCCATCTTCACCCGCCATTTGTGCCATTGCAGTAAAGTCCTCACGGCTTAGCACACTCTCGTGATGACCACCGCCACCTACCATACGAGTAAAAAGTTGTAGTAACCATAATACTCCTGTGTACTTTAAAAGTAACACCATTATCTTAAGTGTCTTTGCAGAGAAGTTTGCTAGAGATTTCCAAAATTTTGCGCCTATTGTTTTAGGTATTATCTCACTAGCAATTAAGATAAGTAAGGTCATTATTGCAGAGACAAAACCAAGAAAATTAATCTCTGTAAAACCTAAGTTGATAACAAACTCTGGGTATAAATCTGCAGCTACAGTACCTACCATCATTGCACCTACGGTGTGTGCAAGTGTGTTTAAGGTTAGGATTGCAATAAGCGGTTTATCTACATCTTTTTTAAGTTCTTCAAGAGTTTCGGCGTAGGCTTTTCCTTCGTTTTTCTTGATGTTTATAAACGTAGGTGTCACGCTTAGAAGTACAGCTTCAAGTATAGAACACAAGAATGAAAAAAATATCGAAATCGTTGCCCAAAGTAAAAGTTGACCCATAGTTAGTTTGCTATTTATGTAAATGTATGGAAAAAGAGAGTATAGTAGAAGTGCTTTTACGCTTTCGCGAAAGCGTAATTTTACTCATACTTCTCATAAACCTCTTTAAAAGTAAATGCTTCTTTGCTTGCGCCGTGCTTTTGTAAGAACTCGAGCTTCTCTAGTCCTTCTTGTGCTGTAGGTGTTGTGCCTGCCTTAATCCACCAGAGTACGTAGTGTGCTGTTCCGTATTTTTGAAACCACTCTTTCTGGCGTTTCATAATCGCACTATGAAAGGTTTTATAGGTGAATTCTCTTAGTGACGCCACATCTTCCCACACAGAAAAATTAATAAGCACCTGTTCATCGTTAAGCGCATTAGGAGCGGGTGCGGCTTCGGTATCTATAATGTCACGCCATATAAACCCTGGCGAACTCTCGGCTAGCTCATTTACACGGTCTGTATTATCTCTAAAGTCCTTCATCTCTGGATCTTCTATAGAGACACCCTTCATACGGGCTACATTGAGCTGTGCAAGGTGATATACCATTACCCGAGTAACTTTACCACATCTTTTGCAAAGTAGCTAGCTATTACTTGTGCTCCTGCTCTTTTTATAGCTGTGATTTGTTCCATCATCACGCTATCGTGATCTAGCCATCCTTTTTCGGCAGCGGCTTTGAGCATTGCATACTCACCACTTACTTGATAGACGGCTATCGGTACATTTACAACTTCTCGTAAATCACGTACAATATCTAGGTAACATAGTCCTGGTTTTACCATCACGATATCTGCACCTTCTTCTATATCCATCAGGGTTTCTTTAATCGCTTCGTCACGATTTGCAAAGTCCATCTGGTAGGTTTTTTTATCTTTTGGAATATCTTTTAAGTCTACTGGTGCGCTGTCTAGAGCATCACGAAAAGGGCCATAAAAAGAGCTTGCATACTTTGCACTATAACTCATAATACCAGTGTTATAAAAACCTTCGTCTTCTAGCAGGGTGCGCATTTCAAAAATGCGGCCATCCATCATATCGCTTGGTGCAAGTACATCTGCTCCTGCACGAGCGTGACTCAATCCCATCTCGGCAAGTATAGCTGTGGTATCATCATTTACAATCTCACCATTACCTACCACACCATCGTGGCCAAATTTTGAGTAAGGATCTAGTGCAACATCTGTCATAACCAGCATATCTGGACAGGCGTCTTTTACGGTTTTTATAGCACGTTGCATTAGGCCGTCTGCATTAAGCGCTTCGGTACCAGAGTTGTCTTTTAAGTTATCTGGTACTTTTACAAACAGAAGTACGGCTTTAAGTCCCATTGCCCAGAGCTCTTTTACCTCCTTAGTAAGTAAGTCAAGACTGTAGCGATAATAATCTGGCATAGAGTCTATCTCTTGCTTTACACCTTTTCCTTCTACCACAAAAAGCGGTACAAGAAAATCATTTGGAGTGATATAGGTCTCTCTTACTAGTGAGCGCATAGCCTCACTGCTACGTAGTCTTCGGTTTCTTATAAGCATCGTTCTATCTTCTATGTGTTGAGGTAAATAGGTGTGTGATTTTAAATAAATCTGGTTTCAATATCTATCTAAACCTCGTATTTTGCATTACAAATTTACCAATTTAAACATCGCCTTCCTTTGCTCAAAGAAGCCTTTCAATTTATTTATCCCTGGCGCACCTATCAGGAGCGATTTTTAAAAGATTTTCAAGATCACATTGCAGATGATCACTTGCACGTAGTTGCCCCACCAGGCTCGGGAAAAACTGTGCTTGGTCTTGAGATGATGCGGCGTGTAGATAAGTGTACGCTTGTGCTCGCACCTACGATCACGATACGCAACCAGTGGGAGGAGCGTATGTTTGAGTGCTTTATCGAGCAAGAAAAATGTACTATTCCGCTTTCGCGAAATATAAAAAAACCTGCACACATCACCTTTGCAACCTATCAATCATTACACGCATTTGCCAAAAATGAAATGGAAGGAGATAGGGAACGTGTGCTTAACTTTTTCGCGCAAGCGGGAATAAAAAACATCGTACTAGACGAAGCTCATCACCTCAAAAACGAGTGGTGGAAACCACTTTTTGCACTTAAAGAACTGCCAGAGTGCACCATTACCGCACTTACGGCAACACCGCCATATGATAGTGATCAAGCAGAGATAGCAAAGTATTTTCAGCTTTGTGGACCCATAGATATTGAGATAAGCGTGCCAGAGCTGGTTAAAGAAGGAAACCTCTGTGCACACCAAGATTATATTTATTTTTCTGAGCCAGATGCTGCACAAATAGAATACATTTTAGACTATCGTGTTAAGGCAAAAGCAGTTATAGATGAGCTGGTTGAAAATAGTGAGTTTGGCAGTTTTATTATAAATCTCCCAGTATATAAAACACCAGGAAAACATCTTGAGATCATTTATAAAGACCCTAACTTTTATATTGCTTCTCTTGTCTATCTTAATGCACGTGGGTATAAAATCCCTAAGGTAAAAATAGATTTACTAGGTGTAGACCTTACCCAAGAAAAGCTTCCTACCTTTAATCAAGAGTGGGCAGAAAAGTTATTGCAACCGCTACTAGTAGACGGCCGAGAAGATCATTATGAAGACGAAGAGGTACTCGCTACTGTTGAGAAGACACTTCGTAAGGTAGGTGCTTTTGATAAAAAGCGTATAAACTTTAAAGGCGAGCAGCAATTATATAAATCACTAGCCCAAAGCCCTCACAAGCTCAAGAGCATACGAGAGATTATAGATTTTGAAAGTGCTCAAATGGGTGAAAACCTACGAGCAGTTATACTTACAGATTACGTGCGTAAGGAGTTTATAGACACCCCTACAGAGGCCCTTGACACAATAAATAAGCTGGGAGTAATACCTATCTTTCACCATCTGCGATACTCACTTGAACAACATCCAGATAGGTGGCAGGGTAAGGATAAACTAGAAAAACTTGCCGTACTCACAGGTACCATTATCATAGTACATAAAACACTGGTAGCACAAATTACAGAGACCTTAGATAGTGATGATTTTACGCACGACGCATTAGGTGAAACAGCCTTTGTGATAGTACGCCCGAGAGAAAAGGTGAAAAGCCAGATGGTAAGCCTTATGACGGCTCTTTTTACAGACGGCCATATAGAAGTGCTAGTAGGCACAGCAGCATTACTGGGAGAAGGTTGGGATGCGCCGGCTATAAATACATTAGTACTTGCCTCTTACGTGAGTTCCTTTGTAATGTCTAACCAGATGCGCGGTAGAGCCATACGAGTACAGCCTAGTAATCCAGATAAGGTGGCTTCTATATGGCATCTTGCTTGTATAGATCCCACTATAGATGGTGGTGGTGAGGATGTGATAAAATTAACTAGACGCTTTGATGCCTTTTGTGGTGTATCACTAGAGGGAACTCCCTTTATAGAAAATGGCGCAGAGCGGTTTGCTCTACCCACCACTATTTTAGAAAAAGAAGTATTAAATAGTAAAATGTGTACCCTTGCGGGAAATAGAGGTGCGATACAACAGCGATGGGAGCAAGCTATAGGTACGGGAAAACTGCTAGTGCGCGAACTGAAACTAGACTTTAAACCTAAGGGCAAGCCATTACAAAAAAACAGCGTTTATTATAAAGATGCTGTAAAATATGGAGTACTACAGCTGGGAGCCTTACTCACGATTACCGTACCGGAGATTATTATTAATAATGCAGGAGCTTACTTCTCTAGAGGAATGGGCTTTTTTATATATGCAGTGCTAGGCACAGCGGCAATGGTACTTGCGCCTAAGACTTATAAAACTCTCGTGTTGTACTTAAAATATGGACGTGTAGATAAATTGGTGTATAAAATGGGGCAAGTAGTGCTTAAAAGCCTACGAGAGCAGTACTACATCACCACGCAGCTAGAAGCCCTAAAACTAGGTGTAGAGTATCTACCTAATGGTGCCGTCTCTTGCTTTCTTACAGGAGCTACTGCCAAAGAAGAAATCCTTTTTGTAAAGTGTATGGAAGAACTTCTCACGCCTATAGATAATGCACGCTATATGATTGAGCAGTCTGGATGGTGGCAGCGCAAGTTTGGTTTTGCAAATTATTATCCCGTACCAGAACTCTTTGCAGGAAATAAAAAAGATGCTTCGCTCTTTTTTAACTTCTGGAGAATTTATATTTCAGAAAATGCAACGCTCACATTCACACGAACTAGGGAAGGCAGAAAACGACTCTTAAAAGCACGTTTTCATTACTTAAATACCAAAGGCGGATTTAAAACCAAGACGAGTGCTATATGGAGATAGGTTCTTAAGAAACCCACTCTTTCGGTTGCTGAAGTACTTTTATTAATCGTTCTTCTTCGCTTCCAGGTGCTGGGTGGTGATCATATTTCCACTGTACTACGGGAGGAAGGCTCATTAAGATGCTTTCAATGCGGCCATTGGTTTTTAGACCAAAAAGGGTTCCTTTATCGTGTACGAGGTTAAATTCTACGTAACGACCTCGGCGTACCTCTTGCCAGTCTTTTTGTTCTTTCGCGAAAGCGGTATCCTTCCTACGCTCCACAATAGGAACGTATGCCTCTAAGAAACTGTCGCCCACAGTGGTCACAAAGTTGTACCAGTCTTGCATAGAACGCTCTTCGGTAGCTTTGCAGTAATCAAAAAATAAACCTCCTATACCGCGACCTTCATTGCGGTGTGTGTTGTAAAAATACTCATCACAACGTGCTTTGTATTTTGGGTAAAAGTCGGCATCGTGTGCATCACAAGCGATTTTACACGTCTGGTGAAAGTGCGTTGCGTCTTCATCAAAAAGGTAATAAGGAGTGAGGTCTTGCCCTCCACCAAACCATTGGTCTACAATGTTTCCTTCTTTGTCATACATCTCAAAGTAACGCCAGTTTGCGTGCACCGTAGGAACCATAGGGCTCTTAGGGTGAAGCACTAGAGAGAGGCCGCAGGCAAAGAAATTTGCATCTTCTACGCCAAAGTATTTTTGCATTGCCTCTGGTAGCTCGCCGTGCACTTGTGATGTGTTTACACCTCCTTTTTCAAAGATATTTCCGTTTTCAATCACGCGTGTACGACCACCACCACCTTCTGGGCGTTTCCAGTTATCTTCTTGAAAGCTTGCCTTACCATCTAGTTGCTCTAGTGTGCTAGTAATTTGATCTTGAAGATTGAGTATGTAGTTTACAAATTGTTCTTTCATTATATATTTTTTAGGTGGTGACCTATGCAGTCAGGCTAGTGTGATGATCCTTGTCAAGCAGTTTTATGGTTTGTACCGTCGCTGCAGTTACAGATATGGGCAAAACGAGTATAATTCCCACAAGTGGGATGATAAGAAACAGCATAAATACAATACCGTTACCTATGGCTTGGCCCTTGTTTCTTTTTACAAAATCTACGCTTTCTCTATACTTAAAATGACGTTCTAGTGTGTAGTCCATATTACCAAAACCTGCGTAGTAAGCTTGTGTAAGAAATAGTAAAATAGTGGCAGCAATACTCCCTATAATTGGGATAAAATTGAGCAGTAAGATAGGTAGTGTGATAAGCAATTCTAGTCCCAAGTTACGCACGTTTATGCGTATGCCTCGTATAAGTTGTTCGGTGTTTGAGGTGTCTCTATGGGTGTGATTTTCTCCTTTAAGGTGAGCTTCTATTTTTTCTGAAACAGGGCTCATAAATGGCGCGCTCAGTGCCATTATAATGTGTTTATACAAGATAAGACCTATGGCGATAATGAGTAGTGCGCTTACTATCTCTGCAAATATAAAGAAGGCGTGTCTTCCCGTTTCCCAAGGCCAGATTTGCTCTACCCAGTGACCTATATTATCAGAAAAACCCCAGGCAGCTGCTGCAATCATTGAGGCAGTAATAAGACTTATAGCTATTGGGATGGCAAAATACTTCCAAAGCCCAAGCTTTGAGATTAACCCAAATGATGATTTATACGTTTGTAATCCGTTTAAGATGCCTTTTATCATATTATACTGCTATATCTTCTTTGAGAACTTCTCTATCTTCCTTTGTGATTCCTTTTGACCAAATGGCGAGGCCAAAGGTAAGTACACCTAGTCGACCTATAAACATAAGGATTATGATAATAATCTTACCTATACTGCTTAAATCTCCAGTAATCCCAGTACTCACACCCACAGTACCAAGTGCAGAGGCAACTTCAAATAAAATATTTTCAAAATCAAAACCTTCTGAGAAGGTGAGTATAAACGTCCCTACAAAAATAAGTGTTGTATAAAATATAAAAGATGATGTTGCTACGTATAGTCGCTCATAAGGAATGCGTTTTCCTAAGAAGGTGATGTTTTTAGATCCTTTGAGTCGGCTTTTCATTATGGCAAATACGGCAGTAAGTGTGGTAATTTTCATACCTCCAGCTGTACCAGAAGGAGAGGCGCCTATGTACATCAAAAATATAGTTACGAGTAACATAGGTAATATAAAAGTACCAAAGTCAACAGTATTAAAACCTACTGTAGTCATTGCGGTCATAGATTGAAAAAATGCAGCACTCACTCGAGCTGATCCACTCAAATTTGAGATGGACGGCTCTAAGAAGTAAAAAAATAAGTATCCAAAAGCTAGAAGTATAAGCGAACCTATTGCGACAATCTTTGTTGTAAAGCTAAGCGAGTGTGTTCTGTTTTTTATCCATAAGCCCACGTCTGTAATCACAATAAAACCTAGGGAACCGCAAATAGCGAGCATTGATATGGTAAAGTTTATGAGTCCATTATCTACGTAAGGTGTAAATCCACTATTAAAAAGACTAAAACCAGCGGTACAAAAAGCACTTATACTATGAAAAACAGATGACCAGATTGCCTCTCCCGTTCCCATACCATCTGACTTAAAAGCAATAAAGAATAATATGGCACCAAGAACTTCCATAATTACCGTATACAGTACTACAGATTTTAAAAAGTCTTTGATACGTATAGTAACGGGTAATGTAAACTCTGTATTGAGAATACTTTTATGCCAGGGTGTTATTTTATGGGTAGTAGATAGCAGCATAAATGTAGTAAAGGTCAAGTAACCTATACCTCCCAGCTGGAAAAGTATCATTATAACAAATTGTCCTCCTATGTTATATGAGTCAAAAATAGACATCGTAACTAGCCCCGTAGTACTCACTGCAGAGGTTGCAATGAATAGATGATCTAGTATTGAGGCACTCGTCTTTTGTAACCAAGGCAAGCTCAGGAGTAAAGTTCCTACTAAAACATAGGTGAGAAAACCATAAAATAAATTTTGCTGTGGCGTCCAGCTCCTTTTAAGTGCGGTGTATCGTAAACTCAGCTTATTGTAGAATGTTCTCATAGCTAGAAATTATACTCAAAAGTATTTGTTTTGCCCTCCATAGCCTGTTTACATATGGTTAAATTATCACTCTAAGTGAACCAGTACTGTGTCACAACGCTTGATTTCTTTTAGGGTAGTACGCTTTCGCGAAAGCGGGACCATCTCCAGTAGTTGTGTCACTAGCTGCTCTTCGTCTTGCCCGCAAAGACTAGTGATGAGGTCGCGCCCCACGCGGTTATTGTGCAAGTCCATCGCACGCTCTAAGGGTGCGTTAGGAGAAAAATCTTCGTGCCAGTCTGTAAACCGTTTTGCCCACGCCAGCGACCGCTGCAGTGGCAAGCCTCGTTGCACACTAAGGTGCACGATAAGCATATTCCACAGGGCGTGTCTAAAAGCATTTTCTGGGCCGTTGAGGTGCTGTTTTTTGCCATAATATTTATTGCATATAGCAACTGTTTTGCGAGTCCCCCTTATGGTAGGAATCACAAATCGAGGATGGCGTGCACTGAGCCAAAAAAGGCTCCACAGCTGTTTAAAATCCATAGATTTGACAACAGCCCAGACGTTCATTATGCTTTATACTCTTTTACAGCTTCTATAAATGCACCTGCATTTTCTATAGGAATGTTAGGTAAAATACCGTGACCAAGATTTACAATGTACTTGTCTTTGCCAAATTCATTAATCATCTCGTGTACCATTCTCTTGATCTCACTAGGAGGTGAGAATAATCGAGTAGGGTCAAAGTTACCTTGAAGCGTGATATTACCACCAGTAAGGTAGCGCGCGTTCCGTGCAGAGCACGTCCAGTCTACACCTAGTGCAGATGCTCCAGACTTTGCCATTTTATCAAGTGCAAACCAGCATCCTTTTCCAAAGGCAATTACGGGAGCCTCATCTTTAAGCGCGTCTATAATTTGCTGTATGTATTGCCACGAGAATTCTTGATAATCTACCGGTGAGAGCATTCCTCCCCAGCTATCAAAAACTTGTACTGCATTTACACCAGCCTCTACTTTTTTCTTAAGATAAGCAATGGTAGTATCTGTGATTTTTTGAAGTAAAGCGTGCGCGGCTAGTGGTTGTGTAAAACAAAACTCCTTTGCCTTGTCAAAGTTTTTTGACCCTTGACCTTGCACACAGTAACAAAGTATCGTCCACGGTGATCCGGCAAAACCTATAAGCGGAATCTCGTCATTGAGTTTTTCCTTAGTCATCTTAATGGCATCCATCACATAGCCTAGCGTCTCATTGATATCTGGAACAATTACTTGCTCCACATCTTTTGCAGATCGTATAGGGTTAGGCAACCACGGCCCTACATTAGGCTTCATTTCTACATCAATATTCATTGCCTGTGGGATCACTAAGATATCAGAAAATAAAATAGCAGCATCCATCCCATAACGACGTATAGGTTGTACGGTAATCTCACTCGCAAGCTCAGGAGTCTGGCAGCGTGTAAAGAAGTCATACTTTGCTTTGATTTCCATAAATTCTGGAAGGTATCTTCCAGCCTGACGCATCATCCATACTGGTGGACGGTCTACAGTTTCTCCTTTAAGTGCTCTTAAAAATAGGTCGTTTTTTATGCTCATATCTCTAGGTCTGTTCGAGCGCAGTCGAGAACTTAATTGTACTCTTATAATGAACCTCTCGACTGCGCTCGAGGGGACAATTTTATGTTTTTCTAGACGCTTATGTTCTAGATTCTTCTTTCAATATTTTCACCGCCTTCGCAATCGTACTTTCTATAGTTGTTGCATTAGACACAATTACCTTTTTAAAGTGTAATCTAGCTGTTGTTGCAGTGGTCTCGCCTATGCAAAACGCTATGCTGTCTATTGCTCGTGTGTTTTTGTTCGCTTTCGCGAAAGCGTTCACACCACTCGGACTAAAAAATAATATACCATCAAATGTACGGTCAAAGGACTGTGTTATTTGATGAGTTTCATAAACCACCACCTCTTCACACGCTACATTATTTTCTTTGAGTAATGTAGGTAACTCATCTCTGCGCTGTCTCCCGCAGAAGTAAGTGAATGATTCGTTTTTATGGTTTTCGACTATAAAACGAGCCAATTCTTCTCCATTTTGAGCTGTTTTTGTCACTTTTATGCCATTTTCGGCTAGAAGTGCTGTTGTTTTTATGCCAACAGCAAAACAACTTTTTATACTTTCTAATTGCTCACTAGAAAGGTTGTTACATAAAGCACGTACTCCATTTTGAGAGGTGATAATGATATTTTTTAGCTTTCGCGAAAGCGTAAAAGCAACCTCTTGTGTACGTATCGCATCATATTCCACAAATTGTAAGCCTGCATTGAGAAGTAGCTCTCGCTGGTGAGGCTTTAGTTTTTTTGTGGATAGTACGGTCATTTTTTCAAACTAATCTTGATTTCCTTCATTAATGCTCTACCATCATTATCAAGAACTTCTAGCGCACAGTCTGTACCAAAACCTAGTGCATTTTCTGTTGAGACTACTTGCTCAACTTCAATCTTTGTCGCTCCGTCTAGTGAAAAAAGGACTCCCTTAAAACGTATTGCTCCATCTATTTCTTGTGCTAGTGCACCTATGGGTGCGGTACAACCGCCTTCTAGCGTGCGTAAGAACTCGCGTTCTATATGTGTGCACAATGCTGTTGTGCGATCATTAAGCTTTGCACAAGCTTCTTTAGAAAATGTATCTTCTTCCATCGCTACTACGAGCATAGCTCCTTGTGCGGGCGCAGGAATCATCCAGTCAAGTACTTCATAATTTTCTGGAAGTACATTGATGCGTTTAAGGCCTGCCTTTGCAAAAATCGCGCCCGTCCAGTCACTTTCTTCTAGCTTTTGTAAGCGTGTATTTACATTACCACGTATATCTGTGGTTTTGTGGTTAGGGTAGCGATTGAGCCACTGGGCTTGCCTTCTTAAACTACCTGTCGCGATGGTGCAGGCTTGCTTATAATCTGGCGCGCCTTTGTGTACTAAAATATCTTCGGTCTCTGCTCTAGGTAATACTGCAGCTTGCACAATCCCTATAGGTAATGCCGTAGGGACGTCTTTCATACTATGTACGGCAATATCTACCGTACCATTGAGCATTGCAACGTCTAGTGTTTTTGTAAAAATGCCGGTGATACCTAGTTCATATAACGGCTTGTCAAGTATGAGGTCTCCTGTAGATTTTACAGGTACGAGCTCTGTGGTATAGCCGTGATCTTCTAGTTGTTTTTGAACTGTTTTTGCCTGCCAGAGAGCGAGCTCACTGTCTCGAGTGCCTATTCGTATCGTTTTAGACATTATGTTGATCTAGTTGGAAAATAGTGGAAATTAAGGCAATGCTTTCTTCGGTTTCTCCATTTGCGTGACGCAGGTGATGTGCTACCTGGTTTGTGATTTTCTGAATGATTTTATCACTCATAGCTGTTGCTGTCGCTTCGCTAAAATCTGGAGTTTTCTTGCGTACATTTTCTATCTCTGCAGCTTGTACTTCTTTAAGTCTAGCCTTGAGAGCCTTTACGGTAGGAGCAAACTTTCTGGTTTGTAACCAGGCGTTAAACTCGTCTGTAATTTCCTTTATGATGGCTTCTGCCTGTGGGATATATCCTTGACGACGCTTAAGTGTAGCGTCTGTCATTTTTGATAATTGATCTAGATGTATGAGTGTGACATTCTCTAGCTCTTCTACATCATTAGATACATTTTTAGGTATCGATAAATCTAGTATAAGAAGCGGCTTTTTAGAATGAATGATCTCTTTGCTTACCGTAGGTTTTTGAGCTCCTGTGGCTACAACGAGTACATCTGTTTGTGCAATCTCACTTTCTATCTGGGCATACTCTTTTACTAGTAAGTTAAATTTACCAGCGATTTTATCTGCCTTTTCTTTAGTTCTATTAATGAGGGTGATGTGCTCATTTTTAGTGTGCTTTACTAAGTTTTCGCAAGTGTTGCGACCTATTTTACCGGTACCAAAAAGAAGAATATTCTTTTCTGACATATAAGGCACGCGTGCCATTATATACTGTACCGCTGCAAAACTCACCGAAGTTGCACCACTTGATATCTCGGTCTCATTTTTAATGCGCTTACTGGCTTGAATAACGGCATTTACTAATCGCTCCATAAAAGGATTAATAAGTTGCAGTTTTTTAGAACGCTTAAAACCTATCTTAAGCTGACCTATAATTTCAAAATCGCCTAGTATCTGGCTATCAAGACCGGTACCTACTTTAAAGAGGTGGGCAATTGCGTCATCTCCCTTGTGCAAGTATGCTACGTCTAGAAACTCTTCTATAGTTCCGTGCGTATGCTCGCATAAAATTTTTACTAATGTAATCGCGTCTGGTGCAAAGCCGTATAACTCTGTACGGTTACAAGTAGATATTACGGTAAGAGCCGTAACGCCTTCATCGCGAGCGCCATTAAGTATGGCGGCTTGTGCTGTTTCTGATATTGCAAAATGCCCACGCGTGGTCGCGTCTGCTTTTTTGTAACTCAGACCTATGGCATAAAACTGTTGCTCTCTATTCAAAAGTATAATTCTATTTGTATCCCAAATATGAGGGAGTGCAAAAATAAAGGTCACTCTCCTTAAAAAATAACGCTAGAAGAATCATTTGTGTCGAGAGCGGTTTATCACGTCTGTAATAAACCGTAAATTTGTGTAAGCTATTGCTGTGACTGCTAGTGGCAAAGGAATGTGTCTGTCTTAATTTAGAGTGATTCTAAATAAAAAAGAGATCAATAAAATGGAATTAAATAAAAAAAGTAACGCTCAAGGTTTGCTTCAAGAGATTAAAATAGAAGACGGTTTTTATGTCTTACGTTTTGATAACAACGATTCTAATGTGAGCCAAGTGGAGCGAGAGGTAGATAGTAGCTTTATACAGTTTCATTTTTGTATCAAGGGCTCTGCAGTGTTTAATTTTAATAACGGAGCCTATCAACTTTCTATTACAGATGAGAATTCGCTGTTGCTATATAATCCGCAGCGTGATTTACCTATGAATCTAGAACTCGCCCCAGAGACCTGGCTGGTGAGTGTCATTATCTCTATCAAGAAATTTCACAGCCTATTTTCTAGCGAGGCAAATTTTATGCATTTCTTAAGTGATGAAAATAAAGATAGAAAATACTACAAGGACGGCAGCATCTCACCAAGTATGGCGATTGTACTTAACCAGTTAATGAATTATAGCTTGCACCCTTCTATAATGCAATTGTATTTTAAGGGAAAAAGTTACGAGCTATTAAGCCTGTACTTTAATAGGCCTGCAGATGTAGATATAGAGCAATGCCCTTTTCTAGTAGATGAAGATAATGTGCAAAAAATAAAGCGTGCTAAGCAAATAATCATTGCAAGAATGGATGCACCACCAACACTAAGCGAATTATCAGATGAGATAGGTCTCTCACTCAGTAAATTAAAAGAAGGCTTTAAACAGATTTATGGTGATTCTGTGTTTAGCTTCTTATTTGACTATAAAATGGAAGTCGCACGCCAGTTGCTAGAGACGGGATCACATAATGTAAATGAGGTAGGTCTTAAAGTAGGTTATAGCACGGCGAGTCACTTTATAGCTGCTTTTAAAAAGAAATTTGGGACCACCCCAAAAAAGTATTTAATGAGCTTGGGGTAGGTACGCTTTCGCGAAAGCGTAAAAACTAATACCATTATCACAAAGTCTTATAACAATCATAACATTTAAAAGAAGGTTAAGCCTTATTTTTGTTAAAGAAAAATTGCCAACAAATGAACAAAGGAGTTTTAATGGTCAATCTGGGATCACCAGATAGTACAGATCCAAAAGACGTAAAAAAATACCTAGGCGAGTTCTTAATGGACGAGCGCGTAATAGATGTTCCTTATGCAGCAAGAGCATTGCTAGTAAAAGGTATCATCTTAAATACACGCCCTAAAAAGAGTGCAGAGGCCTATAGTAAGATATGGTGGGATGAAGGATCACCATTAATTGTTCTTACAGAACGCTTGCAGAAAAAAGTGCAAAGCCACACAAAACTCCCTGTAGAAATCGCAATGCGATATGGTACACCTTCTATAAAAGAAGGACTTCAAAAATTACACGATCAAGGGATTGATGAGGTAATGCTATTACCATTATATCCTCAGTATGCAATGGCAACTACAGAAACCATCTTAGTACTAGCCGAAGAGATACGTGCTGAGTTTTTTCCTAAGATGAAGATTACAGATGTAAAACCATTTTACAACAAGCCAGAGTATATCAAGGTGCTAGGAGACTCTATTGCAGATAGCCTTAAAGGTGTAGATTATGAACATCTGTTATTTTCTTATCACGGTGTTCCAGAAAGGCACATACGTAAAAGTGATGTGACGAGTATGCACTGTAAAATAGATGGTTCTTGCTGTATGTCACAATCTAAGGCACACGAGTTTTGCTATCGTCATCAGTGTTATGAGACCACAAGGTTAGTAGGCGAATATTTAGGTATGGAGCCACTTACTTACTCTACCTCCTTTCAATCACGTTTAGGTTTTGACCCGTGGTTACAGCCGTATACAGACCGTACAATAGAACGTATGGGTAAAGAAGGATTTAAGAAAATGGCAATTGCAACACCAGCATTTGTATCAGACTGTCTTGAGACGCTAGAGGAAATTGCGATGGAGGGTGAAGAAATCTTTCACGAAGCTGGAGGAAAGGACTTCCATACCATTCCTTGCATCAATGATCGTGATGACTGGGCAGGTGTTGTTGCAGGGTGGATAAATGAATGGGCGCTTGTAGAAAGTGGGAAGGCGATAGCCTAAATGATTATAAAATTTATACTTTATGAGATTTCTTTTTTTTGTCTGCTTATCCATTTGTTCACTAAATCTCTTGGCACAAAAGAGTCCCGCAACTTTGTTTTTTAAGGATGGGACATCTCAACAAGGATATGTCTTTGGAGATACTTTTTGGGAATTGAAATTTAGTAAGGAGTTAAAAGGGAAAAAGAAAAAATATCAATTTGAAGAATTAGATAGCGTTAGCATTTTAGAGAACGATCAGACAATTCTTTATCATATTCATAAATATCGCTTTAGAAAAGATCAAAAAAGCTTAAAAAACTTGAAGTATACTAAAGTACAATTGATTGTAGACGGCCCGGTACAGCTATATATTCAAAATATAAATTATCAAACACCAGAAACCACTCAATTTACTAGATATCCTAATGGTCACGTAGATCAAAAAACCGTTTTTTCATCAAATTATTCTCAATATACATTGTTTGTAAAAAAAAGAGAGGAAGAAAAGCTTTTTTGGCTAGCAACACCACAGGCAGGCTTAGCACGTAACTTTAAAAAAGCTGCCAAAGATTATTTCCAAGATTGCCCTAGCCTTATTTCAAAATTAGAGTCAAATGAATTTGGGAGAAAAACCGCCGCTCAGATGGTTCAGTTTTATAATGATCAATGTCAATGATAGGAATATCAAAATATGACTTTACTTAAAGCTATAAGTTGAACAAAAAATCTACTGCCTTAGGCACCAAATCGATTTCTAGCTTGCTTATACAGCAAGCTGTACCCGCATCTATAGGGATACTCGTGATGTCGCTCAATATGATAGTAGATACCATCTTTGTAGGAAGATGGATTGGTCCTCTTGCCATTAGTGCCATTACAGTAGTTATACCCGTAACCTTTTTTATAGCAGCTATAGGACTTGCCGTAGGTATAGGTGGTAGTTCTGTACTGTCTAGGGCCTTAGGTTCTGGTGATGATGATAAGGCGCTTCGTGTTTTTGGTAATCAAATAACACTCACCTTTCTAGTATCTGGATTACTAGCAATTCTAGGACTCGTTTTTCAAAACACGCTCATAGAGTTTTTTGGAGCAGATGACTCTTTTAAAGATATGGCGCTCACATATTACCGCATTGTACTTTACGGTATTGTAATGCTTGCAATGTGTATGATGGGTAACAACGTGATACGTGCAGAGGGTAAACCCAAATTTGCGATGTATGCGATGATTCTCCCAGCTATAGGTAATATAGGGATGGATTACCTTCTTATCAATGTGCTAGGCTATGGGATGGAAGGTGCTGCCTGGGCAACATTTGCGAGTTATGCGGTGTGTTTTGCTTTTATCGTATGGTTTTTCATTTTCAAGAGCGAACTCAGAATTGTACCTAAATGCCTTGTGCTTACAAGAACAATTGTTTCAGAAATTTCTGGTTTGAGTTCTGTGACACTTGCGCGACAAGGAGTAATTTCTGTGCTTACTATATTACTTAACAATGTACTTATTAATTATGGAGATGCCCTAGATGTCGCTAGTTACGGGATTATAAGTAGAATGTTAATGTTTGCCTTGTTTCCAGTAATAGGCGTTACTCAAGGATTTATGCCTATCGCTAGTTATAATTATGGAGCAAACCAATATGCACGCGTGCGAGAAACAATCAATACTTCCATTCTTTATGCAGGCGGTCTTGCACTAGCTATTTTTATAATCATAATGACGGTACCAGATTTTTTTGTGTCTTGGTTTATAAGCGATAGCAACGCACAAGCTCAAGCCGTAGCAGATAATAAAGTATTGATGGAACGCACCCCTAATGCACTACGCACTGTCTTTGCTGCGACGCCCATAATTGTAATACAGTTAATAGGAGCTGTGTATTTTCAAGCCATAGGTAAAGCGATACCAGCTTTACTGCTCAGCCTTACTAAGCAGGGCTTCTTCTTAATCCCGCTTATACTCATATTACCTAACTTTTTTGGTGTTTGGGGAGTGTGGATTGCATTTCCTATCGCAGATGTATTGTCTACCGTAGTAACAGGCTATTTTTTAAGGCGTGATGTAAAAAATAATCTTGTAGTAATAGACGAGTAGTATTTCTGCGCTTTCGCGAAAAAGTGAAGCACTCCAAAACGTATCTCTGTCATTTCGAGCTTGCCGAGAAATCCCATAGTTGTGAGCGGTTGTTGTTGAGTATTGATAGATTTTCTGAGCTTGAAGTGTGATCTTTCTTTTGTCGAGATGATAATAATGACGTTAATTTTATAGAGATTAGAGGGTATACGCTTTCGCGAAAGCGTTAAAAATTCATCCTTGCTTCTTACTTCATAGAGAATTGTGTAATTTTCTTAGCTATAACAAACACAATCCAAATGAAGACAAAATTATGCTACCTATTACTGGCGGTGTGCTCAGTATTATCTTTTGATACGTTTGCACAAACACCAGACCCCTCTACTTACGAAGCTTTAGAATATAGACTCATTGGCCCTTTCCGAGGTGGTCGAAGTGCTGCCGTCACTGGAGTGCCAGGACAGCCAGACCTATTTTATATGGGGAGTACTGGTGGTGGCGTGTGGCGCACTACAGATGGTGGTAAAGAATGGGAAAATATCTCAGATGGTTATTTTGGAGGAAGTATAGGAGCCGTTGAGGTTTCAAAAAGCGACCCAAACGTTATTTACGTAGGTGGTGGTGAGAAAACATTAAGAGGTAACGTGTCTTCTGGATATGGTATCTGGAAGTCTGAAGATGCAGGGAAAACCTGGATACAGTCGGGTCTTAAAAATAGCCGTCACGTACCTAGAATACGTGTACATCCTACTAATTCTGATATTGTATATGCAGGGGTTTTAGGTAACATTTATAAACCTACACAAGAGCGTGGCGTTTATAAAAGTACAGATGGTGGTAAGACGTGGAGAAAAACACTTTTCTCAAATGCAGATAGTGGTGTTGTAGATTTAATTATAGATCCAAACAACCCACGAGTACTGTACGCTACTACGTGGAATGCACGCAGGACACCTTACAGTTTAAGTTCTGGGGGAGAAGGATCTGCTGTGTGGAAAAGTACAGACAGCGGTGAGACGTGGAAAGAGATTTCTACAAACGATGGTTTTGCCGAAGGTATACTAGGGATTATGGGAATCACCGTTTCTCCAGCAAACAGTAACCGTCTGTATGCAATGGTAGAAAATCAAGAGCAAGGAGGTTTATACACCTCTACAGACGCAGGTACGACTTGGAAAAAAATAAACAGTGAGCGTAAATTACGCCAGCGTGCTTGGTATTACACACGTCTGTATGCAGATACTAAGGATGAGAATACAGTATATGTATTAAATGTGCGTTACCACAAATCTACAGATGGAGGTAAAACCTTCAGTACACATAACGCACCACACGGAGATCATCACGACTTATGGATAGCTCCAGAAGATCCTAACCGTATGATTATAGGTGATGATGGTGGCGCACAAGTGTCTTATGATGGTGGTCGTTCTTGGAGTACCTATATGAACCAGCCTACGGCTCAGTTTTATCGTGTGACTACAGATAATGCGTTTCCGTACAGAATTTATGTAGCGCAGCAAGATAATAGCACAATACGTATCCCGCACCGCACAGAAGGTGGTAGCATTACAGAAAATGACTGGGAGAGTACCGCTGGTGGTGAGTCTGCACATATAGCTGTAGATCCAGAAAATAATGAGATTGTGTACGGAGGAAGTTACGACGGATTCTTAACGCGTGTAAACCACGAGAAAAATACGGTACGTAGCGTATCTGTATGGCCAGATAACCCAATGGGTCACGGTGTGGAGGATATGAAATACCGCTTTCAGTGGAATTTCCCCATCATCTTTTCAAAGCATAACCCTAACAGGTTGTACACATTCTCACAAAGCGTGCACGTGAGTGAAAATGAAGGTCAAAGTTGGGAAGTTATAAGTGGTGATCTTACGACTAACGATCCAGAAAAAATGAAATCTTCTGGAGGACCTATCACACAAGATAATACCTCTGTAGAGTACTACTGTACCATTTTTGCAGCGGCAGAGTCTCCTCTTAAGGAAGGACTTCTCTGGGTAGGTAGTGATGATGGTCTTATACACGTAACTCGTAATGGAGGGCAATCTTGGGAAAACGTAACCCCTAAAGGAATGCCAGAAAATATGATGATTAATAGTGTGGAGCCATCTGCCTTTGAAGAAGGGACGGCCTACGTGGCTGGTACACGTTATAAATTAGGTGATTTTGCTCCTTATTTGTACAAAACTACAGACTACGGTAAGTCGTGGAAAAAGATTACAAGTGGTATACCTGCAGAGCATTTTACACGTGTAGTACGTGAGGATCCAAAACAAAAAGGGTTATTATACGCCGGTACAGAGACGGGAATGTACATCAGTTTTGACGATGGTAAAAACTGGAAATCGTTCCAACTTAACTTGCCTATCGTTCCTATTACAGACCTTACGATTAAGGATGATAACCTCATTGTAGCAACACAGGGACGTAGCCTTTGGATTATAGATGACCTTGGAATGTTGCATCAGTCCGCTTTCGCGAAAGCGGGAACAAATAAATTGTTTAAACCTAAGAAAACGTACCGAATGGGCGGCCGTGGTGGTAGATCGAGCCTTACAGCTGGAACTAATCATCCTAGTGGTGTGATGACTTATTTTAACCTGAAGGATTTTGACAAGAAAAAGGATACCGTTACCCTTACCTATATGAGTATGGCGGGTGATACCTTACAATCATATAGTACAGGTAGTAAAAAGAAAAAGCTAAAAGTCAAAAAAGGCGGAAATATGTTTGCTTGGAATACTAGAATAGATGGCGCAGAGCGTCTAGATGGTATGATATTATGGTGGGCAAGTCTTGACGGGCCACAAGCCGTACCTGGTAATTACAAAGTGTCACTTAATGTAAATGGTGATGTGCAAACAGAGACCTTTGAGATTGTTGCAAATCCTAATTCAGAGGCAACAGTGGCAGATATGCAGAAGCAACACGACTTTATTTCTGATGTAAATAAATCTGTAGACAGAGCGCACCAGAGTATCAAAAAGATTAGAAAAATCAATAAGCAACTCAAGTCATTTACTGCTCAATATAAAGACGACCCACGTACAGAAGCACTGCGTGAGAAGGCAAAAACAATGCAGGAAGAGTTTGGTAAGATTGAGAAAGAACTCTATCAGACTAAGAACCGTTCTGGTCAAGACCCGCTTAACTTCCCTATTAAGTTAACTAATAAATTAGGGCATTTAAATAGTCTTGTAGGTATGGGAGATTTTGGACCTACAGACCAAGACGTAGCTGTAAAAAATGAACTTACGGCAGCAATCAATACACAACTCAATGCCTTTGATACAATGCTAGATGCAGAGGTGTCTAAGTTTAATGAAGAGTTTAATAGCTTGAGGTTAGATTATCTTTTTGTAGAAGATGCAAAGGAGTAAATAAAGTAATATTTTATTGGAAAGGCGCAGAAGAAATTCTGCGCCTTTTTTTTATGATTTTCTTAACCAACCTATTCTGTAAATTGTCATCTATATCAAAATATTCATTCATTAATAAATCAAAAAATGACAAAACTTAAAACAATTACGGGACTCTGTTTATTCCTTTTTGCAATGAGCCTTACTGCTCAAGAGACTGATAGTGGAGAAAATTTTACAAGAAAGGGCAGACTATTATTAGGTGGATCTACAAACGGAGGTCTTAATTTCTCAAAAACTTCTTATGAATTTGATGGGGATACGGTAAGTGAAGACAAGACTAATACATTTGTGCTGGAGGGGAAAGTAGGTTATTTCATCATTGACAACTTAGCGCTTGGTGTGCAAACAGGTATATCGAGATTTAAAAATGAAGATGAGGATGGTAATAATGAAAACACATCATCAAGTTTTAATGCAGGGCCTTTTGCGAGTTATTACTTTGATGTGGGTAACTCTAAAATAAGACCTTACGTGTCTGCAAGTACTGGTTTTGGATATTCAAAATTGGACGGCACTAGTGCAGTTATTAGTAGTGGTGATTCAGATATTGTATTTCAGAGTTTTGAACAGAAAGATCGCTCCTTTATGTGGTCTGCGGGTGCTGGAGTAGCGTTTTTCTTAAATAAAACAATCGCTATTAATGTAGAAACGGCTTATACTAATAGAACAAATAAAGATCCAGATGATGACTTTGACGCTAAGTTTACCACATCTAATTTGGGTATAACTGGAGGACTAAGTATCTTTTTCTAACATAGAGAAGTAAATTTTTTAAAAGGCGCAGAAGAAATTCTGCGCCTTTATTGTTTTGTCTTGCTTCGTATCTTTACCATTATGGCAGAATACTACCCTTATTTCAAATCCCTACACATCATTTTTGTGGTCACTTGGTTTGCTGGCTTATTTTATATGCCACGTCTTTTTGTATATCAAGTAGAAGCTAGTGAAAAACCATCACCAGATAAAGAGATACTTGGTAAGCAATTGGGCTTAATGGCACATCGCCTTTGGAAGATAATTACAGGGCCTTCTATGGTGCTCACGGTGATTTTTGGGAGTTTGATGTTTTATATAAATCCAGGGCTTTTTAGTGCCCCGTGGATGCATATTAAACTTGCTTTTATTGTGTTGTTGTTTTTATATCATTGGAAAACCTGGCGTATACACAAGACATTTCAAGCAGGTACTTTTAAATATACTTCTAGACAAATGCGCCTTTGGAATGAAGGAGCAACGCTTATACTTTTTGCGGTTGTTTTTCTAGCAGTCACAAAAAGTACAACCAATTGGATTTTTGGAATGTTAGGTCTTGTAGGTCTGGCAGTATTATTGATGCTAGGCATAAAACTGTATAAGAAAATACAAGATAAAAATCCAGATGCCTAATGCTCACTTTTAATCGTACATCCCTCGGCACAAAAATCTTTACCTCAATGCTTGCATTGGTATTGATTGCCTTCTTGATGATTGCCGCTGTCACTTACTTTCAATACAAAGAGCAAATAAGAGACTATAATGAGGAACGATTAGAACGTAAAGAGTCTTCCATAAAGAAAACCATAGACTTTGTATTAGATAATACCAGCTGGGAGCTCAAGACAGATAGAATTCCGTATATCTTTAAGGAAAAAATATATGAGATTGCTAGCATACAGGGTGAGAATCTCACAATGTATGATCTAGATGGGGAGCCTCTTATCTCGTCTACAGATCAATTATTTGATAGTCCCGCGCAAATGAAATTATGTCTTGAGACTTTAGAAAACTTAGAAAAATCTGAAGAAAAACGATATGTAAATCAGCTGGATGGTGAGGTGTCTCAACAACTCTCTTACAGCTATATAAATGACCCTAAATATAGACCACTCGCCATACTTGAGATACAGTATGAAGATAGTGAGGCTTTTATTAATAAAGAACTCAGAGAGATATTGTGGCGTCTGGTGGTGGTAAATATCCTTATGGTATTGACCGCAATTTTACTCGCTTATTTTCTGGCCAGATACATTACAAAAACACTTAAAACAGTAGAGGATAACATAAAAGAAACCCAACTAGATAAGCGCAACGAGAAAATTGATACTACAGAGCTTCCCTCTGAGCTCACAACCCTTGTAAACGCTTATAACGGGATGATAGATCAACTTGAGGGCAGTGCTGCAAAACTCGCGCAAAACGAGCGTGAGGCCGCCTGGAGAGAGATGGCAAAGCAAGTAGCTCACGAAATCAAAAATCCACTCACGCCTATGCGACTCACGGTACAGAGCTTTGAGCGTAGGTTTGACCCAGAAGACCCCGAAGTTAACCAGAAGATAAAAGAATATAGCAGTACCCTCATACAGCAAATAGATACTATGAGCAGCATAGCAAGTGCCTTCTCAAACTTTGCAGATATGCCAGCACAGCAAAGCGAAATTCTTAATGTGCCTAATATCGTAAAGCTCTCTGTAGATATTTTTAATGAGCGTTATATAGATTTCGCTTCTGCGAAAGAGGAGATTTTTGCAAATTTTGACCGTACACAACTTATTAGAGTGGTGACAAACTTGGTAAAAAATGCGGTGCAAGCCACAATGACCACAGAAGATCCAAAAATCTTAGTTGAGGTAAACGACCTAGATACACAAGTAGAAATAACTGTAACAGATAACGGGACCGGCATTTCTGAAGATAATTTACCTATGATTTTTGAGCCAAAATTCACAACCAAAACAAGTGGTATGGGACTCGGCCTCGCAATGGTAAAAAATATTGTGGAGACCTATAAAGGAACAATTACCTTTACAACACAAGAGGGAGAAGGCACAGTTTTTAGAGTCATCTTCCCAAAATAAATAAGTGTAAGCGTCGCATTTTTGGCGTATAAAAAAGACTTTTATAAACTAACATATAGCTATGTACAATAACATACTTTCAGAAACTTCAGATAGCATTACGACTATCACGATAAACAGACCTTCAAAACTTAACGCTCTTAACAAAGAGACTATAGAGGAGCTTCATACCGCTTTCGCGAAAGCGGAAGAAGATACAGGCGTACGCGTTGTGATCATTACCGGATCTGGAGAGAAGGCATTTGTAGCAGGAGCAGACATTTCTGAATTTGCAAACTTCTCTGAAGCGCAAGGTGCAGAGCTTGCAAGAAAGGGACAAGAATTACTCTTTGACTACGTTGCCGAAATGGGTACCCCAGTCATAGCAGCCGTAAACGGTTTTGCACTGGGAGGTGGTCTAGAACTGGCAATGGCAGCACATTTTAGAATCGCTAGTGATAATGCTCGTATGGGGCTTCCAGAGGTAAGTCTAGGTGTGATACCAGGTTATGGTGGTACACAACGCTTACCACAACTAGTAGGTAAAGGTCGTGCGATGGAGATGATAATGACTGCCGGAATGATAGATGCAAATACGGCACTTGAGTACGGACTTATAAATCATATCACTGCACAAGAAGAATTAGTGCCTCTAGCAAATAAACTAGGCGGAAAGATTATGCGTAACTCACCTATGGCAATTGCCGCAGCGATTAATGCTGTAAATGCAGGTTATGAAAATGGTGTAGATGGGTTTGATACAGAGATAGAAGAATTTGGCGGGTGTTTTGGTACAGAAGACTTCACCGAAGGAACCACGGCATTTCTTGAAAAAAGAAAGGCTGAGTTTTAAAAAGTTATACATTGCAAAAGCAATTTAACCATCTGTTTTTCACTTTATGAAATCACTGTTTATTACCAGTATTTGTATGCTTTTTTTAAGCACGGCAACGGCTCAATTTATTAAAGAACAATCTTTAGGAGTTCAAATAGGATTTGGACTTTCTACTCCTTATAATAGTACAACTTCCGTTGTAGACGATGGATTTTTTGCTCAAGGTGAGCTAATAATGAAGGTTAAGAATTGGCTAGAATTACGTCCTTATGCGGGCGTAATTCTTACTAATTCTGATGGTTTAGATTTAGATGATAATCCTACTGATGAAAAAGCAACTTCAAAAGCATTTTTAATGGGAGGTAAGCTAAGATTAAGAGCCCCTATTCCTTATTTCGCTCCATATATAGAAGGAGGAATAGGAACTTCTATAGGTTCTTTTGAAACAGTAAATAGATTAGGAACTATTGATAAATCTGGTATTATTTATCACGTACCTTTTTCAATAGGAGTAGAATTAGGAAAGAAGGGTAAGGTAGACATAAGACTTTCGTATTTTTTTCAACCTAGTGTAGAGCAATATGCAGGAGCCGCCGCAATAGGTGTTGAGTTTCCTTTATAATTATATTAATTATTGACATCAACTTCAAATTACTCCTATTGCTAAAGTCTTTTAGTTACTAGCACATTCTACATTATAATAGTTTAGAAAGTAGACAAAGTCAAAATCCTTATTCTCAACATTCTTAAATTTTTTCATTGCTTGTGGACAATTATTAAAGAGGCGCATTATGTCATTGCGTTTTTTAGGAAGAATATCAACGATGTCAGATTTCTGTTTGCCATAAAACCATATTTTTTCATTCTTGATAGCTAATGCGTATAGCAGAGAGAAACCAATAGCACCACTTGAAATTTCAATATTTTGACTTGATGAAATTTGAGAATTGTTTAAGGGGTCAAATGGGTTTGTAAAATTGTAACTTTTCTTCGGAGGGATTGGTTTATAGTAATCGTGATCTTGGTCTAACTTCTTGTAAAGAGATACAGATCCTTCAGTTATATGCTGTACTATTTTTGGACCTTTACCCTTACCGTTTAATATTTTGAAAGAAATTGTTGTTATTATTCCCTTATCATTCACTTTTGCGTAGTCAAGTTCTCTTGCTGTGTATTTATGTTTAATACCTGTTTCATTTTCTTGAAACAGTATTTTTGTTGCAAACTTGTCAATTTTTAATTCACCTTTTTTAACCGAACCATCTCTTAGATATACTGTAGCCGCGGTGTATTTTCTTACCTGGGCAGATAGACTTATTGAGAAGAGAATGAGAAATATGATGAAATATTTCATTATAATAATTTATATGTGTGGAGGATAAAGGTAACTATTGCTTTTAAATCTCCCATCCTTTTCGATACTCACGTTTTACCCAAGCATTTGCCTCTTCATAGTTAGTCACGCGCATATTATCTCCATCCCACTTAATGGTGCGACGCCCAGGGTAGTTATATGGGTCCCAGTCCCCAGACTTTTTGCCAGGTTTAAATTCTTTCTTTTGGTATGCTTTTATAGCAAGATTCCCCATTAAAACAGCCTCGGTAAGTGGCCCGCCATAAGAAAATGGTGATGAGGTGCTGCCTCCATTTATACAAGCTTCTACCCACTCACCTGCGTGACCGGTGGTCACTCTTTTTATAGTTTGCGGCACTGCCGCCATATCTTTCATACGCTCGCTAGGTAATAAGCGAGGGTTGCCGCTATAGGTGTCTGTTATCATAATACCATCACTACCATAAAAGATGCTTCCGCCGCCGTCTTTACCTGGTGTTTCACCTTCGCCTAGTTCGCTTGGTAGGTCAGGCATAATACCGCCATCATACCAGTTAAGACCCACATCACCTTGCGTAGGTGACTTAAATTTAAGTCTTACAATAGAACTAGGAGGGCAGGCTTCTGGATAATCTGCCTCTACAAAATCTCCAGACCAAATGGTGGTACAACTTGCCTCTGCTTCATAAGGAAAACCAAGTTCTAGCGCTTTAAATGGAGTTTCCATAATATGGCAACCCATATCACCCATTGCTCCTGTACCAAAATCCCAAAAACCACGCCACTTAAAAGGAAGGTAGTTTTCATTATAAGGTCTGTAACTAGCTGGGCCTAGCCATAAGTCCCAATCTAGGTTTTTTGGGATAGGTTGCCCTTCTGTAATATGCTTAAATCCTTGTGGCCACACGGGTCTGTTTGTCCAGCAATCTACACGAGAGACGGTACCTATAACCCCTGCGTTTATCCATTCTTGTGCGGTTCTTATACCATCGCTTGAGGCACCTTGATTACCCATTTGAGTTACAATGCCTTGCTCTTTTGCCACTTGCGCCATAAGCCTAGCTTCATAAATATTATGAGTAAGAGGCTTCTCTACATAGGCGTGTTTATTTTCACGCATAAAGGGTATGGATATGGTGGCGTGTGTATGATCTGGAGTACCCACCATTATGGCATCTATATCGTTAATATGGTTATCATAGAGTTTTCTAAAATCTCTATACGTCTTTGCTTTAGGGTGCATCTTATAACTGGCTGCACCGCGATTATCATCTACATCACATAGGGCAACAAATTTTACCTTACCATACTGGGTAAGCTCGTTTACAACACCGCCACCACGACCGCCTACACCTATGGCCCCTATGTATAACGTGTCTGATGGAGCAACGTGATTATTACAACCCAAGACAAAGCTCGGGACAATTGTAAAAGCCGCACTTGCTGCAGCAGATTTTTGAAGAAAAGAACGACGTTTCATAGGGTTTATGTTTTATAAGCTCACTAAAGATATTAAAATCATTTTAATAGGTGTAAACTACTTGAATGATTCATTTATAAATGATGTATTAGCATATGACATTGGTTAATAGTGTTTTTGAATTAATTGTTAACTATTTTTTAACGCACGTGATTGTTACATAAAAGACTATTAACAGTCATATTTGCACTTCATCAATTAATCATATACAATGAATCATTTTCGCTTAATTTTTACGCTTTTAGTATCACTACTAAGTTTTTATTCATATTCACAAACAGTTTTTAGAGGAGTGGTTCTTGAAGAAGGATCAAAAAAGCCTATAGTGGCAAAGGTGGGTGTATCTGGTCAAGGTGCCGGTGTTACCTCAGGTACAAATGGTAGATTTCTATACAGAAAATACGACCAAGTCGTTTCTCCAGAAAGTGAACTTGTTATCTCTGCAAAAGGGTATGAGTCCGTAAGTATTTCTGGTGATGATCTTCGTAATTTATATAATATTACGAGTACTATTTATTTAAAGCCTGGTGTTTCTAAAGATGTAAAATCGCTTAACGAAGCAAAGGATGTAGCTGTTTTTTGGGACGTTTCTGCTTCGGCAAAGAGCCAAAATAGTAATAAGGCTATAGATTTTGTTAATTCTTACCTAGCAACACTTTCATCGCCAGTCGTTCGTTTTGTAGCTTTTAATGATAAGGTTGTTTTAGATAAAAAAATCACAGCCGGAGCAGATGGTACTTTCGCTTTAAGCGAAATAATAAAAAATATTAAGTACACTGGAGCGACAGATTACTCGCTTATAGATGGAAGTAATACTGATGTTGCTATTGTAGTGTCTGATGGAGAGCAAAGTTTTGGGAACATTGAGTTACCGCGCACTAGTCGTTTATATACCGTAAATACGGTTGCCATTGCAAATCACGAGAATATGATGGCAGATGCCTCATTTTATAATGGGTCTTACATTCCTCTTTTTTCTACAAATCCAGATAAGGCCATAGCACGTATAAATGCAGGTGGTGTTTTTAAGAAGGCAGATTTTAGTAAAGCACAAGCAACAGTAAAAGGAATTGTGTCTAGTACAAATGGACCTATACAAGGCGCAGCAGTTTCTTTAAGAGGTACGCTTAACGAGTATCTTACTAAAGCAGATGGGACTTTTAATATACCTGCCGTAGAGGGTGATGTGCTTCAAATAAGATATTTAGGAATGTATCCTAAAGATGTGTTGGTCACAAAAGATCCAGTTATACAGGTGGAAATGATACCACAAGCAGATATGCTTGATGAGGTGTTACTTACTGGTAATGCTAAGTCTAAAGAAAAGAAAGTAGACGCAGGAAGCGGAGTTGCAAAAACAAAAGAATCTGTAGGTTATGCCGTAAATACAATTACGGCAGAAAATATAAGACCTAGTGCAACATTTCTAGGTGATGCAATACGTGGTAATTTTGCAGGGGTACAGGTACTTGGACCTCCAGGAAGCGAGAAGTTTTTAATACGTGGTGGTAATATGTCTATTAATAATGAGCTACCTCCTCTATGGGTAATAGACGGAGCACCATTTTCTGGCGTACCGTATTATCTAGATCCTCAAAATATTAAAAGTATTACAATTTTAAAATCTGCCATTGCAACGGTACGTTATGGTACCATAGCAAGTGGAGGAGCTTTTCTAGTAAAAACAAAGGCTGCAAATCCTGATGCTGTAAGAGGTAAGGGTAATGTAGACCAAGCCCTAGTAAAAGGAAATGATTACAGTGAGACACTAGCAGATATGGTGGTTGAAACTTCACCTTATATTACAGCACTTGATAAGGAATCTACCGTAGCTGCAAAGTATAAAAAGTATCAAGCGCTTTCAAAAAACTTTAAGAATTCGGTTTCCTTTTATGCAGATAATGCAGAGTATTTTCAAAAAATAGCACCTGCAAAGGCAGAGCTTATACGTTTACAACTTGCAGAGGTGGCTGGAGAAAATGTAAAGGCACTGCGCATACTTAGTTACTTATATGAAGCCGCTGGCTCTTATAAACGTAATGCACAAGTAAGTGAGCGCATCGTAGCACTAGCACCTAGAGAGGCACAATCATATCGTGATCTGGCACTAGCATACACCTTAAGCGGTGATTATAATAAAGCGCTAGAACTATACATTAATATGCTAGGAGAGCGCATACTAGGGGTAGATTTTTCTGAAATAGAAGGACCCCTAGGTAACGAGTTGAGACACCTTGTCGCACTACATAAAGATAAAATCGAATTTAACAGGCTACCTAACGAGTGGCTCACTAATGATCTTGAAATGGACATCAGGTTAGTCATAAACTGGTCTGAGCAAGATGCTCCATTTATTTTTCAGTTTGTAAACCCTAAGAAGAAATTTTACACGTGGGATCACACCTTATTTGATAATAAAGAGCGATTACTTAAGGAGCGTAAAATGGGATTCCAGTTTGAGGAGTTTGTTATAGATGACGCAAAAGCTGGTGAGTGGATTGTAAACGTACAGTACCTAGGTGAAGAGGCCACCTTTGCCATACCTCCTTACTTAAAGTACACCGTGTATAGAAACTACGGAACTTCAAAAGAGACTAAAGAAGTAAAGGTTGTAAAGCTATTTGAGCAAAAAGACAAGGTGTCTCTGGGTAGAATAAACTTATAAGGTTATATCACATATACCGATATCTTAAAATTGTAAGATATATCTTTCAAAAAAGGCTTGCTTTAAAAAAAGTAAGCCTTTATCGGTTATACCCTATAATGCCGACATTTAAGTATCTTTAATTATCTAAAAACCAAACAGATGATTAAAAAGTACATTTGCTTTATTTTCTTAGTTCTTACATTTTTAAGCACTTCTTATGCGCAATATGGATCTCGCGTTACCGTAAAGGGAAAAATTGTAGATAATAAAACCAAAAGGGCAGTAGAGTTTGCAAACATAGGTTTTGTGGGTGCAGCTATAGGAACTGTATCTGATGTTGATGGTAATTTTAGCCTCAGCTTTGCTCCAGGTTTACTTTTGGCTACAGATAAATTTCAGGTGTCTGTAATAGGTTATGAGCCACAAATATTTTCAAAAAATGATGTGCTTAAGCAGGTAGGAAAAGATTTTTTTATTTCGCTTAAAGCGAAACAATATAGCCTAGATGAGGTCATAGTAGGAGAAACAAAACGAACTAAAAGTACCGTAGGTGATCTAGATTATGACGACCGAATTATAGGGTACTGGAAAGATATAGAAGGGCTAGGAGGAGAGATTACTACTAAAATTAAAATACGTCGTAAAAACACAAAACTTCACAACCTCCAGTTTAAGGTTTTAGAAAATGGGGCAGATAGTCTTCTTGTGCGCGTAAATGTATACGATGTAAACCACTACGGCCTTGTGGGGCAAAATCTCTTATCACAAAGTATAAAACATACCATATCTACAAAACAAGGACTAGTCTCTATACCTCTTGAAGATTATGGAATCTATGTGCACAGTAATATCATTGTGGGGATAGAACTCTTAAAGGTATATGGAAGACAGATAGGTTTCTCACTAGCGGGTAGTATGAGTAAGGGTACTTCTTTTATACGTTATAAAAGCCAAGATCACTTTAAGCCGGTAGAGAATACCTCTATGGCGTTTAGACTTGACGTTTCAAACCCAGCACGTAAAGGGAGTGGTCCAGAAAAAAGGGATATTCCAAGTATGATTACACTCTACTGGGATACATCTACAGTGCATAAAAATAGAAACCTTGAAAGTGAGATAGCACTAGTGAGTGATCTCCTCAAAAAGACAAAAGAAGCTCAGGTAGATGTGGTAAAATTTGCTCAAGGTTATGAAGAGACAAAAACCTTTTATATGCATAAAGGGAAGGCTGCACCTATAATATCATATCTTAAAAACACGACCTACGTGGGATCTGCAAACTTTGAAAACCTCACTAGGCCAGAGTTAAAAGAAAATGCCGCTGTCATTCTAGTTACTCAAGGGCAAACAGTGATTTCTAAAATAACACCTAGCTTTCCCTGTCCTGTATTTGTTGTTTCTAGTAACTATGATGCAAATAAAAAGAGTCTTGAGGATCTTGCATTATTTACAGATGGCGATTTTCTTGATGCCTCACTAGAGGATAAGAAAGATCTAATAAAAAGGTATACGCACTTTATAGAAGACAGACCTGTTCAGGAGTTACCCACTTCTTTTGCTTCGGGTGGGGTAAGTTATCAAGGCAAACAAGGAGAAATAAAACTACAGGGCGCAAAAGTGACATTGCAAAACTCTTTTAGAACCGCAGAGACAGACGTAAATGGGTCATACCGCATAGCTGCAAATCCTGGAGATATATTAGAAATTTCATTCCCTGGTATGGAAAACCAGGCCATAAAAGTAGGAGAAAGAGGCAGGAATAATGTAAAAATGATTGCAACCTATGATGTGCTAGATGAGGTGATTCTGACTTCAAAGAAACAAGAAAAGGTGCTAGTACAAACTACGCAAGGTTTACGCAATGAAGATGCCGTAGGCTACAAAAACAACCTCATAGATGAGAAAGAAATCACAGCAAAATATACAACACTGGGACAAGTATTACGAAGAGAGGCAGGTGTTGAGGTAAGACTAGACGTTTTTACCCGTAAGGAAGTCTACATCTTTCCGAGAACATTTTATAACTCCATCGAAACACCACAACCACCTATTATAGTTATAGATGGGGTTATCTATAATCAAACAGATGCTACAGAGCTCCCACAATTAGATATGCAAAATGTAAAATCTATAAATACAAATTCATCTCTTATTGCAACAACACTTTATGGTAGTATCGCTGCTGGAGGTGTTATAGAGATTAAGACAAAAACAGGTAACACAACCACAAAGGCTGCAAAGAAAAAGGCATCTGCACTAGCAACGGGTAATACCTATACAGAGCAGGTACCAGTTTATGAAAACGCTCGTGCAGTTTCTAATACCTATAAAGCATTACAGCAAGGGTCAAGTCTAGAGGGTAGTAAAGAAGTATATTTTAATCTCCTTAAAAGACGTACTAACCCTGGCATCTCATTTTATATGGATGCTTATAATTACTTTAAAGATCAAGACGCACAGTTTACAGAGCGTATTGTTACCAGTATTATCGCTGTTGCACCAGAAAATAAACAAGCATTGCGTACGGCTACTTTTGCACTTCAAGAGTTAGGACTAGATGATAAAGTAGTGTCTGTAGTAAAGCATATAAAAAGCATAGCACCTCGTGATGTGCAGTCATATCTTGATCTTGCACAAGCATATGATAGTAACGGTGATTATCAAGCTGCTTTTGAAGAGTATAAAACTATTCTAGCAAATCAACTTGATGGAGTCAACTTTGAAAGCATTCAAGAAACAGCCGAAAATGAACTAAGAAGACTTGTAAAAAAGCATAAGTCTAAGGTGTCATTTGCAGATTTGCCACAGTCACTTCTTGATGTGTCTTTTTCAAAAAAGAGACGTCTCGTGTTTGAGTGGTCAGATCCATCTGCTCAGTTTGAAATACAATTTGTAAATCCAGAAGGTAAATTTTTTACTTGGGATCATACAATGTATAAAAATCAAGAAGTAATGGCTTCACAACTCAGGACGGGGACTCTTGTAAAAGAGTTTGAGCTAGATGATCTATCACAAGGCAAATGGATAATTAACCTTAATTACGTGGCAGACTCAGCGATTACTAAGACCACACCTTTCCTTACCTACACCAGCTATGAGGATTATGCGACAGACACAGAAAAGAAAAAAGTAAAAATCATCCCGCTAGCACAAATCACTAGCAAAGTAACTATAGATAATTTCATCATCAATTCATCAAACTATGAGAACTAATGTATACATCATTGCCTGCCTATTGCTGGCAAGCTTATCGCTCAATGCACAAACCATTTTTAGAGGAACCGTGGTCGCCGCGGAGTCAAAAACGCCTATTGAAAATGCAAAAATAGGTATCACAAATCAAGGCGTGGGGGTCACGAGCAATGCTCAAGGAGCATTTTCTTATAAGAAATACCACGAGACCCTGTCAGACACAGACCAGCTCATCGTATCTGCACCAGGTTTTGAAACCATACACTTAAACGCGACAGATGTGAGAGCCTTGCTCAATAGATCTAGCGCTATTGTTCTAGAAAAGGGTTCACCACAAGAAACCTCAGCAATCACACATCTCAAGATATTTTGGGATATCTCTGAGGGTATGCAAGATCGCGACCTCAATAAAGAACTTGCCTTTGTAAAACAATATTTGGCAGCTCTTAATGAGCCTAAGGTTACCCTTGAGGTGTTTAATAAGGATATCATAAGAACGGAGGTTTGGAAAAAGTGGGATGGAGATATGGACCGCTTTCGCGAAAGCGTAACCCAGCAAACCTATAATGCTCCGTCTAATTATAGCATACTCAGTCTAGAAGGTGCAGATGCCGTTTTATTACTCTCAAATGGAGTGCCTAACTATGGTAAACTTAATGCAGATCAAGATATTCCAGTTGTACCATTTACCACAGTACAAACTACCGAAGGCCCGCAATACCTCGCTGCACTGGCTAAGTATACTTCTGGTACTGTAAAAAAAGCAGTTGTTCAAGCACCAGTTGTTGAGAATGTAACCCCAACTGTAAATCGTAAAAACCGCATATATTCTGGTGAGATAACGTCACTTACTCAAAAAATATCTGGAACGATACAAAGCCTAGGGAGACCATTACAAGGAGCAACCATTGTTGTAAAAGGAGATTTAAAAGAATATACTACAGATGCAAATGGTGCTTTTCAAGTAGAAGCAGCAGCTGGAGATATACTACTTGTACAAGCGCTAGGGATGTTTCCTAAGGCAGTAGCGGTACAAGAGCAAAATAATTATGATATAAAAATGCTACCCAGCAGTGATCAACTAGAGGAGGTGGTGCTTACTGCAAGGCGTGAGAAAATTTTTGCAGGTGATAAAATTATAGAAGGTACAAATGAGCCTAATATGCCAGGAGGCATAACGAGCTTAGGAGATTTTTATATTACAGATAAAGACATCACACCAGATGGACAAAGTTTAGAACGTGTATTAAGAAAGAATTTTAAAGGTGTACAGGTTAGCTATACAGAAAAGGGTGAGGTAGTCACCATTTTTGGTAAGAGACCTAATTGGATTGTAAATGGGGTAATGGTGAGACAAGGACAACCTATACCATTATATATTCCAGATAATGAGATTCTCTCTGTAATTATAAAAGATAACCCACTTTCTACAAATATTAAATATGGTGGAGAAGGAGACCGAGGCTTACAAGTACTGGTAACTACAAAGAGTTATAGAAAAGATGCCATTAAAAACACAGCCCTTGTAACCGGTAATGATTATACAGAAGAGGTAGAAGACCGCTCTGTTACTCCGGCACAAGTTACTGGTGTGGTTACAAGTCCCAAAGGGCCATTACAGGGAGCAGAGGTTGTACGTAAGGGTTCACTAGAAATTGCTTACACCAAGGCAGATGGAACCTTTAATCTCGCAGCAAAAAACGGAGATATCCTCATTATCTCAAGCCTAGGGATGTTTACAAAGGAGATTGCGGTTACAGATGAGAAGGAGTATGCTGTAGCGTTGTTACCTAAGAGTGATACACTAGATGAAGTAGTATTATCTACTAAAGTTTCTAAAAGAGATGAACTTTACGCTTTAAAAGATTCGTTGCAGTTAGGCAAAGGATATACGTCTCATTTATTACTAAGAGAAGAATTTGAAAACAAGGGGTATATAGATGTTGTTAGATTAATTGGAGGTAAGACCCCAGGTACATTTGTTACCGGGTTATACCCTAATCAAGTGATTCTAAACACTAGAACAGGAAGTGGAGGGTTTGCTAAGCCTTATGCAGTCGTTGTAGACGGTTCAATAAAAGATCAAGAAATTTTCAATTTCTTAGATCCAAATACTATCGATATGATAGAAGTAATTCCGGGGCTTTCCGCATCTATTAAGTATGGTCCTGAGGCTGTAAATGGTGTTATAGTTATTACAACTCTTAATTCTTTTGGTGCAAGACAACAACCGAAACCTAAATCAGCCCTTGTAACCGGTAATGATTATACAGAAGAGGTAGAAGACCGCTCTGTTACTGCGGTACAAGTGACGGGAGTAATAACCTCAGGAGCAAAACCATTAAAGGGAGCTGCAATCACAAAAAAAGGCACCTTTAACGAGGTATATACAGATATAAATGGCCGTTTTACCATCACCGCAGCTATAGATGATGTCCTTGTAGTGAGTGCACCAGCTATGTTTGCAAAAGAGGTGTTGATAGAAACTCAAGATATGGGTGCTATTACCTTAACTTCAAAAAGCAATGACCTAGATGAGGTCGTGCTTGAAGGGCGAGAGCGCGTAGATAACACGGTAGAGACAGCTTATGGTAAAACCAGTGGTGATAAAATAGGCTATGCCACGGGAGAGATTAGTACAAGAAATTATAGTGCTGGGTACACCAGCCTAGACCAGCTCATAAAGGGTAAGGTAAGTGGCGTGACGGTAAACAGTGGTCTACTCACAGGCCAAGCAACTACTTATAAAATACGTGGCGGCTCACAATCTATTACAAACGAAGTACCTCCTATATGGATTGTAAATGGAACTCCATATCAAGATCCTCCATCATTTTTGGATGTAAACCAGATAGACAATATCTCTGTACTTAAATCTGTGGTCGCAACCTCTCGTTATGGGTCGCTTGCAGCAGGAGGGGCTTTTCTTATAAAAACCAAAGAAGCAAATTTTGAAGCAAAGGCTGCCAAAAATAAACAGAGCGCTCTAGTTTCTGGTAACGAGTATACGGGTGACGTTACTGGTAGTATAGACACCGCATTGCCTTCGTATATTTTACGCTTTCGCGAAAGCGGAACCCCGCAACAACAATTTGCACTTTACAAGAAGTTGTCTCGTACCCAAGAGTCGCCACTGGAGTATTATGTAGATGCCGCACAGTATTTTCAAACCATAGACTCAAAACTTGCAGATGAGGTGCGCTCAGACCTTGCCTACATCGCACGTAATAATACAAAGGCTCTACGCACACTGTCATATCTATATGAACTAGTAAATGATACGGGAAATATCGTGCTTGTAAACGAGCGCATTGCAAAAATTGCTCCTAGTGAGTCTCAGTCTTATCGAGATCTAGCACTGGCTTATCAAAATGATGAGCAGTATGATAAGGCACTTGAGTTGTACATAAATATGCTGGGAGAGCAAATAATGGGTGTAAACTTTAACGGCTTAGAGAAGCCACTGCGCAGTGAGTTGAGCCGTCTAGTTGCATTACATAAAGATAAAATAGACTATAGTAGATTGCCTAATGAGTGGCTACGCACAGATTTTAAGGTAGATATGCGTATGACCATAGATTGGTCTGACAAGTCGGTTCCTTTTGAGTTTCAGTTTGTAAACCCACAAAAGAAGTTCTTTAAGTGGACACACACGCTAGAAGAAAGCAGAGACCGCCTTAAAGCCGAACAAAAGGAAGGTTTTCAGACCGAGGAGTTTATTATAGATGATGCTCCTGCTGGAGAGTGGTTAATTAATGTACAGTATTTGGGCAATGAGGGTGATTATGTATTGCCTCCATTTTTAAAATACACTGTATATCGCAATTATGGGACTCCAAAAGAAACAAAGGAGGTACGTGTTATAAAACTATTTAAGCAGGTGGATAAAGTGACACTTGGTAAAGTGACGATGTAAACCCTAAGTCATAATTTTAAATTGTAAAGCCCTCAAAAGAGGGCTTTTTGTATGCTTATAAGAGCACACCTTTCAATTCTAGAAAATAAGATTTCTATAACAGCTAAGCATTTTAAAATCTAGTATCTTGTTGTTCTTAAAGAAGAACAAATCTTAGGTGTCTACATATCTTGATACCTTATACCAAACAGATTTAATGAAGACAGAAAAAACACTACCAGGTAATACAGCACTCCCATCTACCGCAGCAGATCTTACAAAACTTATCGCTCAGGAAGATGGTGATTTTAAATACAAAGTAGAAGATTACTTTCAGACGCCAGAGGCGTACGCTTTTAAACTCTCTCCAGACGGAAATTATCTCTCGTATATGAAGCGTCGTGAGGACGGTAAACGTGATTTGTTTTTAAAAAATACAACCACTCAAGAGGAGCTATTGCTTGTAGAGCAGCAAGAAGATCTAATACGTAGCTACTTCTGGGCGAGCCCAGATAGAATAGTCTACTCTCAAGATAAGGGCGGTGATGAAAATTACCACCTCTTTGGCGTAAACTTAGATGGTAGTGGTAATGAGGAGCTCACGCCATTTGATAATGTGCGCGTAGGCGTTCTTGCCACGCTCAAAGAAGATGAAGACCACGTAATCGTACAAATGAATAAGGACAACCCTGCCCAAGAAGAGCCTTATAAACTCAACATTAAAACGGGCGCTATAGAGAAGCTGTATACCGTAAAGGAAGGAGATAACCCTGTAGCTGGATACGATTTTGACAAAGATGGAAACCTAAGAGCTATCTCAAAGATTATAAACGGTGTCGATATGGAGCTCTTCTATAATATAGATGGTGAGTTCAAAAAAATAATGGAAGTTCCCTTTGGAGAGTCCTTTGGTATTATTCGGTTTGATTATGCGTCAGATAATCCAGATGCGGCATATGTAATCTCAAATCTCGAGACAGATAAGATAGAAATACAACGTTACGACTTAAAAGCAAATAAGGTGCTCGAGACAATGTATAGAGATGATACGTATGATGTGAGCGGGATTACGCTTTCGCGAAAGCGCAATTACGAGATTGATTACTACTCACATAACGGTGAGAAGGCAGTCATTGTACCTGTAAGTGAAACTTATAAAAAAGTGCAGGCACGATTACAAAAAGATTTTGGCAACAAAGATTTCTATGTAGTAGGAAGAACAGACGATGAGCATAAAATGATGGTCGTAGTAACTAGTGACCGCATTATAGGTGAGTACCATTTATATGATGTAAAAAAGGATACAGTTACCTTGCTTTATAAAATACTCCCACAACTGGAGGAGGAAGATATGGCTGCTATGGAGCCTATTACTTTTACCAGTAGAGATGGTGTGACCCTACACGGGTATCTCACCTTGCCAAATGATATCAAAAAGGGAGAAAAAGTGCCTATGATCGTAAATCCTCACGGTGGGCCTCAGGGTATACGTGATAGTTGGGGTTTTAATGCAGAGGCACAACTTTTTGCTAGTCGTGGCTATGCGACCTTACACGTAAACTTTAGAATTTCTGGAGGGTATGGTAAGGAGTTTTATACCTCTGGTTTTGGCCAGATAGGCCGCAAAGCGATGGATGATGTAGAAGATGGTGTAGATTATGTGGTAAGCCTAGGAGCAATAGATAAAGATAAAGTAGCCATTTATGGCGCAAGCCACGGTGGCTATGCCGTGCTGCGTGGTATGACAAAAACACCAGAAAGATATGCCTGCGGTGTAGACTATGTAGGGGTGAGTAATTTGCACACCTTTATGGGTACGATACCGGCTTACTGGGAGAAGTACCGTGATATGCTACATACCATATGGTATAACCCAAACAAGCCAGAAGAGAAGAAAATAATGGATGAGGTATCTCCTGCACTACACGTAGATAAAATTGTAAAACCTCTTTTTGTGGTACAGGGAGCAAATGACCCTAGGGTTAATATAGATGAGGCAGACCAAATAGTAGCACAGCTACGAGCACGAGGGGTTGAGGTGCCTTATATGGTAAAGTATGATGAAGGCCACGGCTTTGGTAAAGAAGAAAATACCCTAGAGCTGTATAAAGCGATGATGGGCTTCTTTGCAACGCATCTTAAATAAATATTTAGTAAGAGTTAAAAAGCCCTAAGCACTTATGATGCTTAGGGCTTTTTTATTAAATGCTCGCTAGGTTTATTTTGAGCCTTCCCACTCACGGTAGAATTGCTCCAGAAAACCTTCCATATAAGCGTGACGTTTTTCGGCAATTTTTTTTCCGGTCTTTGTGTTCATACGGTCTTTGAGTAAGAGTAGTTTTTCATAAAAATGATTGATAGTAGGAGCGGAACTCTTTTTATACTCATCTACAGTCATATCTAACTGTGGTTTGACCTCTGGGTCATACAGTTTGCGGTTTTTAAAACCGCCATAGTTAAACGTACGAGCAATGCCTATGGCACCTATAGCGTCTAGCCTGTCTGCATCTTGTACAACATCTAGCTCTGGCGAGGTAAACTCTTGGGCCTTATTACCACCCCTAAAAGAGATATTTTTTATAATCTGCACCACGTGCTCTATAACGGCGCTGTCACAGTTTTGACTTATAAGAAACTCGGTTGCCATTTTTGGCGCAACGGTTTCATCTCCGTTGAAAAATTTTGAATCGGCAATATCGTGTAGCAAGGCTCCTAGTGCAACTACGAGTTCATCTACAGGCTCACCTTTTGCAATGTGCGTTGCATTGTTATAAACACGTTCTATATGAAACCAGTCGTGACCACCTTCGGCATTTGCTAGGGTTGCTTTTACAAAGGTGATGGTATTTTCTATAAGAGTTTGCTGTTGGCTCATACTATAATTTAATAATGCTATAAATATGGATTAAAGTTCGTGAGATTTATGGAGAGTAACAAGTGCGCTTTCGCGAAAGCGTGTATAAAAAAAGACCGCTCTATAAAAGCGGTCTTCATATTGTTACAAGAAGTGTTGTACTAGCTTGCGTGCTCTTCAAAAGCATCCATAAGGTTTTCTGCAATCATCTCTGCAGGTCTTCCTTCAATGTGGTGACGCTCTATCATATGTACTAGCTCTCCGTCTTTAAAAAGTGCCATAGATGGGCTAGATGGAGGAAATGGGACCATATAAGAACGGGCAAGATCTGTAGCCTCTCCATCTACTCCTGCAAATACAGTATAGATGTTATCTGGCTTCTTACCGTTAACAACTGCGTGTACAGCAGCTGGACGCGCGTTACGAGCAGCACAACCACAAACAGAGTTTACAACCATAAGGGTTGTACCTTCTTTTTTCATTGCAGCTTCTACGTCTTCTTTTGTATGTAATTCTGTGAAGCCATTTCTGGTAAGGTCTTCACGCATTGGTTTTACTAAATCTGGTGGATACATAATCAATTTATTTTGAATACAAATATACAAAAAGCATACCTTGATACTAAGACGGAAAAAATGGCAGATTATTACACAAACAAATCGTATTTCTATGAGGGAGGCGGTAAGTATGGCGGGATGGCGTAACAATTAAAAAGTCCTCACGTCTAATGGTTAGAACCCGTAAATTTGCGGGATAAGAATAGAATGTAAGTATGATTAAATATATAGGTGCTGTAGTAGGTTACTTTTTGGGACGTGGATTTTTTGGAGCTGTAATAGGATACTTTCTAGGTAGTGCTGTAGATATGTTTATGGACCAGGGGAAAAAAACGGGTCAAGGCGGTAGTACAGGCCAGCGTTTTAAAACCGTTTTTGAACAAGCTACACAGCAAAGTGTTTCTCCAGGAGATTTTGAGCTCAACTTGCTATCACTTGCTTCTATAGTCATAAAGGCAGATGGGAAGGTAAGTCAGAACGAGCTAGACTATGCCAGACAGTATTTTGTGAGAGCTTATGGTAAAGAGCGTGCAAATGCGACTTTTAGAACCTTTAATACTGTAATTAAAGATAGAGAGATTTCTGCCACACGTATATGTACCTACCTCAATAGTCGTACTCGTTATGAGGTGCGATTACAAATTTTACACTTTTTATTTGGCATTGCACAGGCAGATGGTCAAGTGAGCCAGCCAGAGGTAAATGTGCTAGGTACTATAGCAGGATATTTTAGAATAAATCATCAAGATTTTGAGAGTATAAAAAATATGTTTGTTAAGAAAGCAGACAGTGCCTATAAAATCTTAGAGATAGATAAATCTGCTAGTAATGATGAGGTAAAGAAAGCCTTTAGAACAATGGTTAAAAAGTACCATCCAGATAAACTTATGGATATGGACGAAGCCTACAGAGCCGGCGCCGAAGAGAAATTCCGTAATGTACAAGAGGCTTACGAGCAAATCCAGAGGGAACGCGGTATGTAATCTTACTATTTCTTTAAGAGTTCTTTGCGTTGTGGCTGCTTAACTTTGTTTAAAAAGACATAATGAAAAAGCCATCTATCCTATTTTTTGATGTAAATGAGACGCTTCTTGATCTTAGTTTCTTAAAAGAAAAAATCACCACTGCACTAGGTAATAGACGAGAGCTTGTCTCACTATGGTTCAGCACCTTATTGCATTACTCACTCGTGGCAAATACGATTGAGGCTTATAAAGGTTTTGGCCAGATAGGCGTAGCCGCACTCCAGATGGTAGCTGCTGGTAATGATATCTCACTCACAAAACAGCAAGCAGAAGCAGCTGTAATAAAACCCTTTAAAACGCTTAAGCCTTATAGCGAGGTAAGAACATCGCTGCTAGCATTAAGAGAACAAGGTTTTAGACTTGTAGCGCTTACTAACTCTTCACAAAAAGGTCTTGAAGAAAAACTAGAATTTGCGGGTATTGCAGATTGTTTTGACACCTTGCTTAGTTGTGAGCCCGTTCAAAAATTTAAACCGGCGCCAGAAGTATATAACTGGGCTATGACTACTATGGGTGTATTACCAGAAAATGCAATGATGATTGCTACACACGGATGGGATATTGCCGGAGCGCAAAGCGTAGGTATGCAAACAGCTTTTATAAATAGACCTGGTAAACAGCAATACCCACTTGTGCCAGAGGCAGATTATGTGGTAGATGATTTGAGTCAACTAGCAAGTGTAATCAAGTAACTCGCTATTTAAAAATAACTTTCAAGGCGGCTTTGAGAAAGGGAATTTTTGGTGCGCTTAACACCACTTTTAATTCATCTGCGAGGGACGACTCTTCATCCAGAAATCTAAAAATATGAGCAGCTTTTCCCTTTTTAAACATTCTGGTAAAAATTGAGGCGCCTTGCTCGTTATGCTTTGTAAGCACCTCTAGTAATACCGCATCATAAAAATGCCACCTGTTTTTAATATTGTAGGATGTAAATGGAGTGTCAGATTTTAAAAAATCGATGAGATCCTTTGATTTTTTGAGCGTGTGGGTAAATGTGTACCCTGTACTCGCCTTTGTCCAGCCTCCTGCAGTTCCTATATGTAGTACGTGTGGTGTGTTGTGCTGTGTAAAATCATAGGTAGTCATAGGGATGCTTCCTTGCTCACGATCTATAATCTCATAGTTGTCTACACCTAGATTTTTGAGATATGTTCTGATAGCGTTTTCATATTCGGCTTTAGGGAGGAGTTTTTCAGAAAACAGGGTGTATTCTAAGAGTGCCTCTGTGGTAGATGTAGGTAAGACGTACATAAACCTACAATTTCCCTCCTGCGGAATGCTAAAATCCATATATATAGCCTGTTTTGGGTCAAAAACAGGTTTTTCAGTCTTCACAAACCACCCTATAAAATGTTGTTGTAGCACAACAGCTTGCGTTTGCTCCTTGAGCAGGCTGGGTTTATAAATGCTATTAAGTACCGCAGGACTCTCAAATATACCTATGTCTGTAGTTACTGTTGCTTTCCCATCTAGTGTGGTTGTAGTGCTAACAGATGCTTCTATAAACGTGATATTGCTATGTTGCGATAATTCCGCTTTCGCGAAAGCGTACAAACCAGCACTTTCTATCTTTTTATACGTGTAAGGCGCAATGTCGATATGACTATGCACTCCCTCACCTTTTATTAAAACCGAAGGCCAGGTATATGAAACAATCGCTTCATACATAGAAGGTTCTATCTCCCAGAAGCACCAGGTGCGGTCATTACCTTTATTAAGGTCTTGGTCTATGATGGCAATACTCTTTTTTGAAAAAAAGGGATCTCTTGCCATACGCAAGGCAGTAGTAAGTCCAGAAAGACCAGCGCCCAGAATGATATAATCGTAGTGAGTTTGCACGTGATAAAGATACGTGTAAAAGATGGAGTGCTGTATCTTTGTAAGGTGACAAAAACGAGCATTCATAATAACACATTTACACTCTTACCTACGGGCACAATGTTCTGGGAGGAGCAAGAGATTCTTTTTATTGCAGATGTACACTTAGGCAAGGTGGCTCATTTTAGAAAACACGGTAGCGCGGTACCACAAGAGGCAATACTCAAGAATTTTGAATTACTAGACGAGGCTATTTCTTGTTGTGACCCCAAGGAGGTTTGTTTTTTGGGAGATCTTTTTCATTCTGCATTAAATATAGAATGGCTTTATTTTGAAAAATGGGTTGATGCTCAAGCAGCTCAGATTACACTCGTTACCGGTAATCACGACATCATAAATCCTGAGCGCTTTGAGCAATTAGGTATAAAAATGTTTGATGAGCGAGTGATTGATACATTTTTGCTCACTCACATCCCTGAGGAGCGTGAGGGGTATTTTAATTTTTGTGGCCACATACACCCCGGGGTTAGACTCAAGGGTTTAGGAAGGCAAGTAATGAAGTTGCCTTGTTTCTTTAAAAAGGAGAACCAACTTATTTTACCTGCCTTTGGAGAGTTTACAGGTAACTACATACTTGAGCCAGAGGCTGGTGATGAGGTATTTGTTGTAACTCCAGAGGAGGTAATCCTTGTGGAGTAGATTTGTGATTATGTTAATACAGCAAGTCTTTGCACGGCTGTAACTTTACTTAAAATAATGGCTATGAAGAAAATATATGCAATTGTAAATACACTATCTGTATTGCTTGTACTCGCAGTAAACGGACTCTCACAAGCCCAGCGCTGGAATAATACTACGATAGGTGAAGCTTCAGATAAGTATGAGAATTTATTTACTCCAGCAGGATATGCATTTTCTATCTGGGGTGTGATCTTCTTAATGCTCATAGGATATTCGCTTTTTCAAATACGTCGTGCCTTTTTTAGCAAGAAAGAATCACCATTTATTATACAGACTGGCTGGTGGTTTGCTATTGCAAATTTTCTTAACGCAGCTTGGGTGGTTGCGTTTACGTATGATTACATAGGATTATCTGTACTTATTATGCTAGGAATTTTGTCGAGCTTATTACTCGTAATTTGGCGCACTAATATGGAACGTTGGGATGCTCCTATTGAGATCATTGGACTTGTGTGGTGGCCTATTTGTATTTACTCTGGGTGGATAGCCGTTGCTACTATTGCAAACTTCTCTGCCTTCTTTTCTAGTATAGATCTAAAGGGTACAGAGCTTAACGAGGTTGTGTGGACTATGGTAATGATTACTGTGGCTGTACTTATAAATGTACTTATGGTATGGTTACGTAATATGAGAGAGTTTGCGCTGGTTGCTGTGTGGGCACTTGTAGCGATATTCATAAGACATAAAGATCAATATGAGAGCATCGCTTACTACGCTTTACTAGGAGCAGTAGTATTAGTAATAATTACAATGCTACACGCCTTTAAGAATAAGGAAACCGCTCCTCATTTAAAATTCAAGGAACGGTTTCTTGATAATTAAACCATACTCTGCATATCACTTGCAAATGTAGGATATGCAAAAATCGTCTCTCTAAACTGTGTACAGGTTAACTTTTGCTGTATTGCCATTGCAAATAAGTTGATCATCTCACTCGCCTCTGGCGCAAGAATCTCGGCGCCAAGTATCTCATCATTTTCACCTTTAAGCGTTTTGTAGCAATAGTTCTTTGAGTTTAATCTCTTTACACTAAACCAGTCTGGCACGTGCTCACTTAGTACTTTATAAGAAATGCCTTGCTCTTTTGCTTGGTCTTCTGTGAGACCTACCATTGCTAGCTGTGGTGTGGTATAGACTGCTGTAGGTATTGCCGGAAAATCATATTTGGTATGTGTTCCAGTAGCTAGCTGTACACCTACGTGTCTACCTTCCTTACTAGACAGTGGTGTGAGTGGCAGAGAACCAGAGTCTGCTACATCGCCACAGGCATATACATTAGGATTAGTAGTGCTTTGTAAATACCCATTTACCTTAATACCGCTAGGTGTAGTAGCTACATTTCCTTTGTCAAGCGCAAGCATATCTACCGAGGGCACACGTCCAGAGGTATTAAAAACCATTTCGGCTTTTACGCTCTGCTCTTTGCCATCACGTGTATAAAAAACGCGTGTATTTTTTTGAAGCATTTCGGCGCGGATAACATCTGCATTAAAAATAAAGTTGATTCCTATTTTTTTAGACTCTTCTTCTAAGAGCCCCGTGATACTAGCATCAAACATTTTCAAAACACGCTCCCCACGTTCTATAATTGTTACATCTACACCGCAGCGTGCCGCGATATGAGCAAACTCCATAGCGATATAACCTCCACCTACAAAGATAATGCTCTCTGGCAGGGCTGGTAATTCAAGAAAATCGTCTGAGGTTTTAAACAACTCAGCACCTTCAAAGTGCAGCGGTCTAGGGATAAGACCAGAGGCAATAACGACCTTATCTACCGTTACTTTTTTACCCTCAACGCTTAGAAGACCTTCCTCTATAAATTGAGGCGACTGGTGGTACATTGTAATCCCTAATTTATCTAGCGATTCTTCGGTTTTTATGGGCATTGCAGAGACAAACTTTTCTTTAAATTTTTGAAGCGCTTGCCAGTCTATTTTTGGGATTTCGGTCACGCCTACAGCTGCCATATCGCTCGTTCTAGCAATAATTTCACTGGCGTTAAGGAGTACTTTTTTTGGGTCACAACCTCTATTTGCGCAGGTGCCACCATACTCACGATTATCTGCAATGGCTACTTTCATTCCCTCTTTGGCACAACGTGTTGCCACCTGTCTACCTGCGCTGCCCGATCCTATTACAAAAACGTCATAATGTTCAAATCCCATACCTTCTTTTTGTTATAAAGGTAGTGTGGTAATCTGTCTTTGGGTGTTATGGAAATTGTAAAATCTTAATCACGCCTTCGCGAAAGCGTATTCACCACCCTCTCAAAATCTGTAAAAAAAATTATTACTTCTGGTTTGAAAACCCGTCTACTACCTTTTTAGAAGTGCCGTCTATTGCAAACGTATTGTGACGTAAATTTTTAACAAAAATGAAGAAGAAAATCACATAAATCATTTGCGAGCCTACCAGATCCCAATCTTCCTTAAAAGAAGTTCCCGCCATTAATAATGTGATTAATACAAAACTTAATGCTGCGGCAAGACGTGTTTTAAATCCTATAATTAATAAGATGCCAAGTACAAGCTCAACAATAGGTAGTGCAAAAGCGATAGGCTCCACCAGACTGGGTGGTAACATTGTTCCCTCAAAACCTTTTGATAGTCCGCTGGCAAAGCCTTATTTTAGGAAGTCGCACAACCCCGTGTAATAAGAAGTTGATGCCTATGGTAATACGTGCAATTACAAATGCTAGCTGATGGTCTGTCCAATGTTTCATTTTTTAAAAGTAGAAAATAGAAGAGAGGTGTAATGTTATGAAAATGGTAAAAAGTAAATAGCGCTTTCGCGAAAGCAAAAAACCCAATACTAGTCAGTATTGGGTTTTAGCATATGTTCAAGTACACTAGCTCGTTTCGTACTTAGACAGATTGGCAAGAATATTTTCACTTTCTTTTAATTTTTCATCTATGTCTTTATAAATGAATTTGCTTCCAAAATAAGCGACAATGAACCAAGTAAGGATTGCAACACTAATCCATATTCCCTTTGCGAGATTAAGGGTATGATTACCTCCAGAAGTCCACGCATAAAAGCCCACTCCTACGGTAGCCATCCATATACCCACTATTGATAGGTCATAAACAGCGGTCTTTGCAGTGTGAATTCTAAATTTACTTACCTCCTTTTGAAGTGCAATTATACTTAGACTCTCAATATTTAATTTTTTGAGAGGACTGTGTTGTATGTATGAGAAAATCATTGCTGCTGCACCAATGCTTACAATTCCTACATAAAAAGCACTCCCCCATAATTTGTACATAAGAAACAGTGAAGCTATCGCATAAATGAGAGCCATATTTTTTCCTGCGAGCGATATGTTTAAAAACTTATTAAAGCTACTCTGAGATTTGTTAAGTTCAAGTTGTTTGATTTTATTTTCATTGAATTGTACACGAGCCTCCAATTGGTTCATATCCTCTTTCCAAATATTTTTTATATCGTCTATATTCATAATATTAGTTTTTAGCAGATGAAAGCTCCTGCTTCCATCGGTTTTTAATACGACTAATCTTAGTCGCTACATTTGTTTTTGTAATACCTAAAATATCTGCAATGACCTCATAGTCTTTATCCTCCAGATATAAAAACATTAAGGCTTTATCAAATTCATTGAGACCAGCTAGCAATTTTCTTAAACGCTCCTGCTCATAACTCCCTTCACTAGTCTCAGGAGCTGGAGTGAATTCAAGTAAACTTGTATCTAGTCGTACAGTGTTACTTTTTTTCTTGAACGTTTTACGATAATGTGAGATAGCAACATTCATTGAGATTCTATACAACCACGTGGTTATTGCATAGCTATCATTATAAGAGCTTAAAGATTTCCAAATCTGGATGAGAATCTCTTGTTCTAAGTCTTTTTTATCATCATCGTTTGTACAGTACATTGTGATCACTTTATATAAAATGCCTCTGTGCCTTTTGACAATGTCAATAAATGTAATTTGCTTATTCAAGCTGTTTCGTATTTTGGGTATACCTTATTATTCGCAGGAAATTTCAATAAATCACAATTAGAGAAAAATAATTTAATTTATTTTATTTACTCTGTTCAAAACGTTTGTTTAATTTAAGAAACCATTTACTTTTTAAGCTTTCGCGAAAGCGTACTCAAGACTATCTTTGTAAAAAATCTTATTTCTTGAGTAAATCAGAACTCTCACAGCACTTTGCACAGTCTCTGCCACTGCAGAAACTAGGGGAAGCTATTGCCCATTCTCAACGTATACAAGCAAAAGGTCTCACGGGATCGTCATTATCTTTTGCTGTAAGTCAGCTTTTTGAAGGCCAAGAGCGCCCCGTATTGTTAATTCTTAATGATAAGGAAGAAGCGGCTTACTATCTCAATGATCTTGAAGCCTTGCGCAAGGAAGAAAACGTACTCTTTTACCCTGGCAGTTACAGGCGTCCTTACCAGATTGAGGAGACAGATAATGCAAATATCTTGTTGCGTGCAGAGGTGCTTAATCGTGTAAACTCACGTAAAAAGCCAGCTCTTATCGTGACGTATCCAGATGCGTTATTTGAAAAAGTAGTGACACGTAAGGAGCTAGATAGACAAACGCTCAAGGTTACTGTAAATGATAAGATATCGCTAGATTTTATAAATGAGATGCTCTTTGAGTATCGTTTCAAAAGAGTAGATTTTGTAACAGAGCCGGGTGAATTTTCGGTGCGTGGAGGTATTGTAGATGTATTTTCATTTTCGCACGACAGGCCGTACCGTATAGAGTTTTTTGGCGATGAGGTAGATAGTATTAGAACCTTTGATGTTGAGAGTCAGCTGTCGTTAGACCAAGTAAAGAAAATATCCATAATGCCTAATGTGGAGAACAAGGCATTAGAAGAAACAAGAGCTAGTTTCTTAAAATATATCTCTGCAAAGACAGTCGTTTTTATTAAAAACAGGTCCCTGTTATACGACCGTACAGATCAAAACTTTTCTAAAGCCGAAGAAGCTTTTGAAAACCTCTCACAAGAGGTAAAACGCAACTCACCAGAAGAGCTTTTTTGTCACGGCAAAAATCTAAAAGAGCAACTAGACTCTTTTACCACTATAGATTTAGGAAGTAGTGCAGAGGTAGGTGAGATAGAACATAGCATTACATTTGATGTGGCGCCACAGCCATCTTTTAATAAGCAGTTTAACCTCCTTATAGAGAACTTAAATGATAACCACGAGCGTGGTTATAAGAATATTATCACCTGTAGTAGTGAGCAGCAAGCAAAGCGTTTTCAAGACATTTTTGATGATGCAGATGCTATTGTATCGTCCTATGAGACCATTGTGCTATCACTTTATCAAGGTTTTGTAGATAATGATACAAAAATGGTGGTGTATACAGATCACCAGATCTTTGAGCGCTACCATAAGTTTAATATCAAAAATGGCTATGCAAAAAAGCAAGCCATCACGCTCAAGGAGCTTACTAATCTAAGTGTAGGTGATTATGTCACGCACATAGATCACGGTATAGGAAAATTTGGCGGACTCAAAAAGATAGACGTTGAGGGTAAAATGCAAGAAGCCATCAAGCTCATTTATGGTGAGCGTGACATCTTATACCTGAGTATACACTCATTACATAAAATCACCAAGTACAACGGTAAGGATGGTAAGCCGCCACAAGTATATAAGCTAGGAAGCCAAGCCTGGAAAAAGCTTAAAGCCAAAACAAAATCTAAGGTAAAACATATAGCCTTTAACCTTATAAAACTCTATGCAAAACGCCGCTTGCAAAAGGGATATGCCTTTGGGCCAGATACCCATATGCAGCACGAGCTAGAAGCGAGTTTTATATATGAAGACACTCCAGATCAAAGCAGCGTTACAGAAGATGTCAAACGCGATATGGAGAGCGATCGCCCTATGGATAGACTCGTGTGTGGTGATGTAGGTTTTGGTAAAACAGAAGTTGCCATACGTGCCGCGTTTAAGGCGGTAGATAACGGTAAGCAGGTAGCAGTACTGGTTCCTACCACAATACTTGCCTATCAACACGCGCGTACGTTTAAAGAACGCCTTAAAGGTTTCCCAGTGACGGTAGAGTATCTCAACCGTTTCCGTACTGCCAAAGAAAAAAGAGAAGTGCTCGCTGGCCTCGAGAGTGGCGCGGTAGATATTGTGATAGGTACGCACCAGCTCACCAGTAAAAATGTTGTTTTTAAAGACCTAGGTCTCCTAGTAATTGACGAAGAGCAGAAGTTTGGCGTAGCCGTAAAAGATAAACTCAAGACTATCTCTGAGACCGTAGACACGCTCACACTTACAGCGACACCTATACCTCGTACCTTACAATTCTCACTTATGGCGGCTCGTGATCTTAGTACCATCACCACGCCACCACCTAACCGTTACCCTATAGAAAGTAATGTTGTGCGCTTCTCAGAAGAGGTGATACGCGATGCAGTCTCGTATGAGATACAACGTGGTGGCCAGGTATTCTTTATTCATAATCGTATAGAAAATATAAAGGAAGTCGCTGGCCTCATACAGCGCCTTGTGCCAGATGCAAAAGTAGGCGTAGGTCACGGCCAGATGGAAGGTAAAGCCCTAGAGGCAAAAATGCTCTCGTTTATGAATGGGGAGTTTGATGTACTGGTCTCAACCACCATTATTGAGAGTGGTCTTGATGTACCTAATGCAAATACCATTTTTATAAATAATGCAAATAACTTTGGACTCTCAGACCTACACCAGATGCGTGGTCGTGTGGGACGAAGTAATAAAAAGGCCTTCTGTTATTTTATCACACCGCCATACTCTGTAATGACCGAGGATGCTAGAAAACGTATCCAAGCGCTAGAGCAGTTTTCTGTACTAGGAAGCGGTTTTAATATCGCGATGAAAGATCTTGAGATACGTGGTGCAGGAGATTTATTAGGAGGAGAACAGAGTGGCTTTATCAATGAAATAGGTTTTGATACCTATCAAAAAATCCTCAACGAGGCCATAGATGAACTCAAAGAAGATGAGTTTGCAGAGCTGTATAAAGATGATCCCGCTTTCGCGAAAGAAGAAAGAGAATACGTAAAAGACACCGTACTTGATACCGACTTTAGTCTTCTCTTCCCAGATGATTATGTAAATAGTATCACGGAGCGTCTAAGTCTCTACACTGACCTGAATAATGTAAAAACCGAAGAACAGCTTGATGCCTTTGAGGCAAAACTTGTAGATCGTTTTGGACCCTTACCAGATGAGGCCGAAGACTTGCTGGACTCTGTGCGCATTAAGTGGGTAGCAACTAAGATAGGCCTAGAGAAAGTAGTAATGAAAAACGGCAAACTCACAGGCTTCTTTATAGCAGACCAGCAGAGCTCTTTTTACCAGAGTCCTACCTTTGGCCGTGTGCTTAAGTTTGTACAAGAAAATGCATACCGCGTGAGCATCAAAGAAAAGAAACTGTCTAAAGGACTTAGACTTCTCTTAAAATCTGACGATGCAAAAACTGTAAATGACGTTGTCGCTTTATTAAGACCATTAATGCCAGCGAGTACTCAAAAAGTAAGCGCAAAGATCTCAGGAAGTGATGAGTAAATCTTGGAAAACTTCGCTTGCGGTAATCGCTGCAATTATTACTATTATAGGTTTAGTAACTGGGAAGTTTCTGTTCTTTGTGATTTGGTTACCCTTGGGATGGCTATTTAACTCAAAAAAGGAAGATCGTGTGGACTAAGTATTCTTTTTTCTCAATGTGTATCTGTGTCTTGCTACTGACATCAGTGAGTCGTGCGCAAGTACAAGATGCCGTAAAAACCGAAAGAGAATACCGAATTAAACCCGAGCTTGTACCGCAAAAAGCAAAAGACTTTATTGCCACCTTTAATATAAATCGTTCTGTAAAATGGCTACAAGAAGTAGGTGATAATGGTGCTAGTATTGAAGCAAAATTTAAATATAAAGGACAACGTCATAGTGTAGAGTTTACAACAGATGGTGTGCTAGAAGATGTAGAAATAGTTATTGGCTTAGGAGATGTGCCTGAAGGTACTAAACAACAGATAGCCAGCTATTTTACGCAAGAATTTGATTATTTTAAGGTAGAAAAAATACAAGCGCAGTATAATAATACGGTAAAAGAAATAATAAATAGGACGGCAAAAAAGCTCGTAGCCTCATCACTCATTCCGCATTATGAGGTCGTTGTAAAAACACGTAATTCTGGTAAAAAATCAAAGCGTTATGAAGTTCTTTTTAACGAGAAAGGAGCCTTCATAAGTAGGTCTCAAGTAAGCATACGACGTGATAATATTTTACGCTTTTGAGTATGTTTAAATTCTCATCCTTTATACTCATATTTTTTACGAGCACGTTGCTTTACGGGCAATCGCTTTATGAAGTGGGTATACTTCCAGAAGTAAATATTGGCACAAAAATCAATGAGCTGTGGAACATCAATGTAGAATTTGCGCCACGTTTTGAAGTAAGTGAAGGCGATTTTAAGGGTACTAATGATACAGATGTATTTTACTCCTTGCTAGATGTCACCACCGTTGCCACGCGCACTGTGGGAGTAGATGCAAAAGTGGGAATAGGATATTTAGCTCGTTTTCGTGATAAGGACCTTATACACCGTGCGATACAACAGTACTCATTTACCGTACCTTATTTTGGTTTCCGTTTGGGGCATCGCTTCCGTACAGATCAAACATTTAATGCTAGGCAAAAAGTTGAGTTTAGAGTGCGGTACAGACTATCTTCAGATATATCGCTCAATGGTGAGTTTATAGACCCGGGAGAAGTGTATTTAAAACTAGGGAACGAGTATGTATATTCAATTCAAGGAGATGCAACAGATCTCGAGGTCAGGTTTGTGCCTACTTTGGGGTATTATGTAAACGATGCAAATAAACTAGAGATTGGCATAGACTACCGTATGGATTCATTTCTTAAAGCTACTGCAAATCATCGATTCTGGATAAATCTGGGATACTACTTGAGTTTGTAGGGTTGCGCTTTCGCGAAAGCGTAAGTAGTGATTTATTAAATAGCGCTAAAGACTAGCCAGCTTTTTTGAACTTTGAGGATTCAGATACCTTTTTAAAACTCCTCCTTTTACATTATTCACATCAAACTCTACGATAAAAGCATCGGGATCACAGGAGTCTATGAGCTTGTGTATTTTGCGCAGGTGTATACGGTTTATCACGGTTTGTATCACACGGCGTTCATTATTTTGACCCGTACTGCCGTAACCTGCCGCCGCTTTATAGACGGTGATACCAGTGCCTAGTTCTTTAAGAATCTTTTGTTCTATTTCTTCAGATGACGGTGATATGATAGTAATACCGATAAAATCTTCAAATCCCTCAATAAAAAAATCGATAAACTTTGCGGTCACGATGTAGGTAAGTATGGAATACAGAGCAACCTCTACACTAAGTACTAATGCAGTGATAATAAATAGAACAATATTGAATGCCAGAATGGTCTTACCTATGCTTATACCAAAAAGGTCAAAGACATAAATTCCTAGAATTTCAGATCCGTCAAGTACCGCACCGTTGCGTATACTGATGCCAATACCAGCTCCTAAAAACATACCGCCAAAAATCGCAATGAGCAACTTGTCTTCAGTGATAATAGGAAATGACTCAACACCTATAAGGACTGCTAGTATCAAGATGGACACCGTGCTTTTTAAAAGAATATTTCGCGAAAGCTTATAAAAGCCCAACACCAGAAACGGAATACTCACAATAAAGAGCAGTAAGGAGATGTCTAGATCTAACTTTTTACTTAGTAAAATAGCGATACCCGTTGCTCCACCATCCAGAAACCCATTAGGAAGCAAGAAGGCTTTGAGGCCTATACTCGCGAGAGCAATACCTATAGCAATTTGTACATACTCAGAAAGTGATTTTAATATCTTTGCCATACCTTTTGGTTTTATGTTAAGATAGCTATTTCTCTTTCTTTTCTAAGCTCATTACAAAACTTATGAGGTCTGTATCTGCATCTTTACCATAGGCACTCGTAAGGCAACCTTTTATTGAATCATTAGTCTCTATCAAAAATAAAATCGAACTATCCCCTGGGTCATTCATTCCCTCGTGCCTGCAATATTCTATAAGTGTGAGGTCTTCTATTTGATACCAGCGATTATTAGTTCTACACAATAAACGCCCCTCTCTATACATAAAATCTGAGGTAAAACCTGCGACTCTCGCTGCTGCTATATCTTCTGTTAGGGTATTGCTTTGTGAGAGAATCATAACGTAAGATTTTGAGTACGCTTTCGCGAAAGCGTGATTAAAAAATATTAACTCCAGTTTATAATGCAGAGGTAAAGCGGCATCCCTAGTGTGATATTAAAGGGAAAGGTAATGGCAAGCGCCATAGGTAAGTATAGGCCTTCGTTTGCCTTAGGCGCAGCGAGTTTCATAGCTGCAGGGACTGCAATATAAGAGGCACTTGCTGCAAGTATGGCAAAGAGCAATCTGTTACCTATAGATTCTGTTACAAAACCACTTAGTAAACTCACGATAATACCATTTACAATAGGAACGGCGATTGCAAATACATAAGGAAAAGCGCCATACTCCTTTAGGCTTCCTATTTTTTTACCACTTGAGATTCCCATATCTAGTAAAAAGACAGCTAGAAAACCTTTAAAAATATCTGTGGTAAAAGGAGCAATGCCTTGTGCTTGTGCATCGCTTGCCATAAAACCTATGACGAGACTTCCTATAATTAATAGTACACTCCCATTAGTCACAGAGTGCTTGATAATACTACCCATAGAGATAGTCTTGTCTCTGTTTGCCGTAAATAGCATCATAAGAAGCACTCCTATTATAATAGACGGCGCTTCCATAATAGCCATAACCGCAACCATATACCCGCTATATGCAATTTGCTCCATATCTAGATAAGCGACTGCAGTAACAAAGGTTACAGCACTTACAGAGCCGTATGCCGCGGCGATAGCCGCGGCATTTTGAACTCCGACGCGCTTTTTGAGCGTAAAAAACGCATACAGGGGAACTGAAAGAGCAAGGACTACTCCAAAAATTAATGACCAGACAATCTCCATATTAAACGCTGAGTGAGCGAGCTCTTGTCCTCCCTTAAATCCTATAGAAAGTAGGAGGTAAAGAGAAATAAACTTTGAAGAACTAGGCGGTATGGCTAAGTCACTTTTGAGTTGTACCGCTAGTAATCCTAAAAAGAAAAATAAGAGTGCAGGGTTGGTCAAGTTATCAACCAGTAGATGTAAGTCCATAAAAGAGGATTAGGTGTCTTAGTGTGGTAATTACTTTTTGATGCGTATCTCTACAGTGCTTTTTATTTCTAGTTTACCTCCATCTGCACGCACGTCACTTAAAAAGCTTTTTAATTTTCCTTTCTCATCTAGTAGCTCTATAATACGTCCACTATCATACTCACAGGCATCATCTATGTTACCTTCGGTGCGGCTTAAGCGTTGTAATTTGTGAAAGTTGATCTTCTTATCAAGCATTGCGTGTAAGATATCTCCAGCTTCGGTTGCTGTAAATACTCCATCTATGAGGTTGATTTTTTGATCTGTCATTGTTGCAGTTTCTGTTTGTAATGTTTTCATAGTAAATGATTTTTTTAAATGAATAAGAGATTAAGATGCTCTACTAGCAATGTTTATAAACACTAGAAGGGTTATTAAAAAACTAGCAGATAGAATTTCTTTAAGGAACAGGTAGTCTGAAAAAATGGAGAGTGTAATGGCTACCATAGGGATAGCAAGTAGCATCAAATTTTTTAAGACAAAAAATAGAGCCGTCCAGTTTATGGTTATACTGGTCTTGATCTCTTGAGGTGTGTACCTGTCATTTCTAAACGAGTCAATTTTTAGTTTTTGTAACATAGGTTCTCATTGTTTTGATGGTGCAAAGATGTGGGCTAGAGTTCATATATTTTTATTTATATTTATAATGAATTACATAAATAATTCTAATGCATTATACATTGCACCAGCTTCAAGTCTTCTTGAAGGTCACAGAATTTAAAAGCATCACAAAAGCTGCAGAGGAGCTACATCTCACGCAGCCAGCGGTCTCGATACAGATTAAAAACTTTCAAAATCAGTTTCCTATTCCGCTTACGGAAGTTGTGGGGAGACAATTATTTGTAACAGATTTTGGTGAGGAAATTGCAGCTGCAGCACGTAAAATAATTGCCGAAGTAGATGCAATTAATTACAAAACGATGGCTTATCAAGGTCAGCTCTCGGGTAAATTAAAGATATCCATCGTCTCCACGGGTAAATATTTGATGCCCTATTACATCACAGATTTTATGAATATGCATCCTGGTGTCGATCTAGAGATGGATGTGACAAACAAGACCAGAGTGGTGCGTCATCTTGAAAAAAACGAAACAGATTTTGCACTGGTATCTGTAGTTCCAGATCATATCGCGATAGATAAAGTGAGACTCATCCCTAACAAACTATTTTTAGTAGGAGGGAGGCAGCACACGTACTCAGGTAAAACCATTTCAAAAAAGGATTTTGATAAGCTACCCGTGGTGTATAGAGAAAAAGGATCTGCAACACGAGCAGCTATGGAAAATTATATTGCAGACAGACAACTTCCTACTCGTAAAAAAATAGAGCTTACCTCAAACGAGGCGGTAAAGCAAGCAGTGATTTCTGGAATAGGGATTTCTATACTCCCGCTAGTGGGGCTTAAAAATGCACTTACGAGTGGTGATGCTCAAATCATCCCCAGTATAGGATTGCCTATCACCACACACTGGAATCTCATCTGGCAAAAAAGCAAGCAGCTTTCTCCCACCGCACAAGCCTTTGTGAGTTACCTCGAGGAGCATAAAACAGCGCTCAATGAGAAGCATTTTGGGTGGTTAGATACGTATTAAAGGGTACGCTTTCGCGAAAGCGTAAAACGTGCAAAACGTTGTCTTTACTGAAGTGACGTGCAAATGTCGGGTTAAATACTGCTCAAAAAATGAAACAAATCATAAATGAGCCATACTATTGCAGTGTAGAACTTCTTGTACATTTGATGCGCATCATTACAAGGCAAAACATTTATGATGAAACAACCAGAATTAGGACAAAAGATTTTAGAACTGCGCCAGCAAAAGGGATTAACGCAGGAAGAACTTGTAGCACAATGTAATATTTCTGTGCGCACCATACAGCGCATAGAAGCTGGCGAAACAATGCCACGTGTTTACACGATTAAAACCATTCTCTCTGCGCTAGATAGAGATCTAGATGACTTACAAGAAGACACCATTTTTGAGGCCAAAGTAAAAAAGGCAATGCTTTTTGAAATAGATGAAAGTAAGGATGTATCATATCTATTTAAACAACTTCACATAGGCTGGGTTGCTGGTATTTTGAGTATGATCGTGTTTATATTTCAAATTTTTGACACTTATCACTACGAGACTGAAAATGTATATTTTGCTGGAGATACGGGCTTTAGACTGCTAGCTCTTTTTGCAATCGTATTTTTTATATTTCATATGAGGGCTTTCATTTTAATAGGAAACCTCTTTAAGGCGAGTATACTAAAAGCGGCTGCACTTGTGTTTATCACGGTCGAGATTATTGCAAACTTAATTACCATTATAGATGTACACGGCACGTATATCTCAGATATCGCTTATGGTATTATCACCTCAGTTTTGTATGGTGTGGCTTTTCTCGTTTTTGGATATGCGCTTTATAAGCTTAAAGGTTTAGGAGCCTTGTCTCAAGGTACAGGTATCGGGTATATTATACTAGGTGTGTTTTTTTGTACCATAATTTTGGCCATTGTAGCACTGCCATTAAGTATCGTGGCCCAAGTGTTTAATATCCTTATTATTTTAAAGGCGATTGATATGATCAAAAAACAAGTAGGCTAATAAGAACTATCATTTTAAAAAAAGTAAAACGCATCCTCAAAATGCTCAAGGCGTTCTTGCTTTGAGTTTTTGAGTACTGCGATAATGTCAAAACGTACTTCGACATCTAGGTCATTTTCTAGTACATATTCATTTGACACTTTTACGATAGACTTTTGCTTACCAGTACTCACAAAACTCTGCGGATCGCCAAAGAAATCTGAGTTACGTGCTTTTACTTCTACCACAACGAGGATGCCTTCCTCTTTCTGGCAGATAATGTCGACTTCATTTTTTCCAAAAAACCAATTACGTTCAAGAATCGTGTAACCCTGCTTTATTAAATGCAGGGTTGCTAGTTCTTCGCCGTATTCGCCTAGTTCTTTTGGGGTCATCAGCTGTTTAGAGGTAGGTTATTTTAGTGTCATTTTGAGTAACAACAAGTTCAATCTCACTCCCCAACTTCAACGCATTATTATTATCTACGTGACCTGCTGGGAAGTCAAAAGCTACTGGAAAGTCACATTCTTTTACAGCATCTAGCACAATCTCTTGAGCCGTTTTCCCAAAAGGGATTCTGTTATCGTGCATCTTCGTCATACCACCCACAACCATACCCGCACAGTGATCTAGCATCCCGTTGCGTTTTAGATTGACTACCATTCTATCTATGTGATAGAGGTACTCATCGAGGTCTTCTATAAATAAGATTTTACCAGCCGTATCAAGATCAGAGCTACTGCCACACAGGCTGTAAAGAATAGACAGGTTTCCGCCCACTAGTGTGCCTTTTGTAGCGCCTACTCTGTTGAGTTTATTTGTAGTGTCATAACTAAAGTTAGGTTGCTCGCCAAAAAGCGATTGTTTTAATGACGCTTTCGCGAAAGCGGTATTATCTTCAAGAGATACCGGCATCGTTGCGTGTATCGTTTTGAAGCCTATTTTATGAATGTGACTATGTAAAACTGTCACATCTGAGTAACCCACTACCCACTTTGGGTATTTGACAAACTTGTAAAAATCTAGATCATCTACTATGCGCACTGTCCCGTAGCCGCCGCGAGCGCACCAGATAGCTTTAATCTCCGTGTTATCCATCATTTGCTGAAAGTCTTGTGCTCTCTCAAAGTCTGTCCCGGCATACTGATTATCTTCTAGGCCTATGGTGTTACCCAACACGGGAACTAAACCCCAATTTTTAAGAAGTGTGATGCCCTCTTCAAGTTCTTTTTTAGAAATTTTACGTGCCGTGGCAACTATTCCGACTTTATCGCCGTATCTAAGATATGGAGGTGTAACCATTGATTTATTTTTCACACCTCAATATACTAACATTTAAACTTTTTGGGTTTATAATGATCATTTACCTAAGTCCCCACTTTTAGTTATATTGAGGTGCTCTAAATCAACCCCTTATGGAAATTATCTCCTCTTGCAACACAGCTTCCATAACCCCATATGTACCTAGCACAGGTAACCCTTGGGATGTTATGAAGGTAAAACACTTGTATAAAAGGCTCGCATATGGTGCCACGACTACAGTGCTAGATGCGGCCTTGTCACAAACGCCTCAAGAAGTTGTAGACACACTGTTACTAGAAGCTCAAACCACGCCTAACACCCCTGCACCTGCTTGGGCTTATTGGGATTTAAGTGACTTTAATGATTATGATACAGAAAATAACGAGTTTATAAGCGAGTGGTATAGACAAGCGGCAAAAGATATAAGAGATAAAAACTTAAAAGGGCGTCTCACATTTTTTTGGCTCAATCATTTTGTGACGCAAATAGAAACCTACTTCTACGCACCTTATACTTTTCAATACTGGAATATACTGCAAACGCATTGCTTAGGTAATTTTAAAACCTTCGTAAGAGAGATGGGGCTTAACCCTGCGATGCTTCTTTTTCTCAACGGTTTTGAAAACTCTAGCCAAAACCCAAACGAAAACTATGCGCGTGAACTTTATGAGCTTTTTACACTAGGTGAAGGTAATGGCTACACACAGCAAGATATAGAAGAGACCTCTAGAGCGCTCACGGGATATAACCACTGGGTAGAGTACGGTGCCGCCATCACATTTGATGAGAGCACCTTTGACAGTTCAGAAAAGACAATTTTTGGACAGACAGGTCCCTGGGGATATGATGATGTGATAGATATTCTCTTTGAGCAAAAAGCGAGCATTATAGCCACTACAATTTGTACTAAACTATACACATACTTTGTAAGCCCAGACATAAATGATGCTATCGTAGCAGAAATGGCAACGCTATTTATGGACCAAAACTGGGAGATTGAGCCAGTACTAGAGATGCTTTTTAAGAGCGAGCATTTTTTTGATCAAGATGCGATAGGGATGATTGTAAAAAGTCCGTATGACCTTATAATGACCTTTTATAACGAGCTAGATTTTACCTATAATGATACAGATGATGGCTTTGCGAGTTATGCAAATTATATCTCAGATATGCTGGGTCAAAATTTATTTCAACCTATAGATGTAGCTGGCTGGCAGGGCAACCACGACTGGATAAACTCTAGCACTCTTACCGGGAGATGGCTAAGCCTTGAGAACCTAAGTTGGAATTTCTGGCTAGAGACCGGGTATCAATATCGAGATTTTGCGCAAGCCCTTACAAACTCAAGTACAGACCCAGTGGTAATTACAAAAACAATAGTAGACTACTTTTTATCACGACCACTGTACACAGAGGCAGATTATGAGATAGCAGAGGCTATTTTTAAATGGGAAACACCAGAAAATTACTGGGAAGATGGTATATGGAACTGGAATTTTGATTCGGCGGCATATCAAACCATCTTGCTTATTCACCATATTTTCAGAATGCCAGAATTTCAACTCAAATAACCCCGCCCTATGTGTACTCACGATAAGAATCACGCTTTCGCGAAAGCAAAAAAAAGAACAGCAACGGGACCTACAGCAAGTCTTAAAGACGCACATCACGATGATGAGCACAGCACTTGGAATAGAAGGAGTTTTATGCAGGCTCTGGGTCTAGTAGGTGGCGGAAGCATTATGCTAGGAGGTACAAATCTTACAGCATCTGCACCCTCAAGATTAACAACAGCGCTCACCACTGCCGAAAATGAAGACCGCGTACTCGTTCTAGTACGTCTTAAAGGTGGTAATGATGGTCTCAATACGATTGTGCCGGTTTATGATTATGATTTTTATGCAAATAATAGACCGTCTATAAGACACACAGAAAACAGTTTGTACAACCTCAATGCAGATTTTGGGATACCACAATCTATGGTAGACTTACAGTCATTATGGGGAGATGGTGCAATGCGTGTGGTACACGGTGTAGGCTATCCAGATCAAAATCTGTCACACTTTAGAAGTTCAGACATCTGGGCATCTGGAGATGCTGTAAACTATGAGGAGACGGGCGTGCTGGGGCGTTATTTTGAAAATTTATATCCAGATTTTCTTATTAATCCGCCAGAGATTCCTGCGGCTATACAGATAGGGAGTCAAGGTAATCTCATTTTTGATGGGGTAGATAATAGCTATGCATTTTCTGTAGCAAATCCTGCGCAACTTTCTAGCATTGCCGAAAATGGGGTGCTACACGATGTGCTAGATGTACCGGGATGCACCTTTGGTGAGCAGTTAGAATTTATGCGTGGTATGACTAACACGACATTTACCTACGCAAGTACCATAAACGAGGCTTATGAAAATGCTACAAATGCCGTTGAGTATGATACGCAAAGCTTAGGGAGACAACTCGCTATTATCTCAAGAATGATTAAAGGAGGTCTAGGTACCAAGGTATATCTAGTGACGCTAGGCGGTTTTGATACCCACGCAAACCAGCAACAAACACACGATAATAGAATGGAGCAAGTAGCTCGTGGTATGAAAGACTTTTTTACAGATCTTGAGGCAAGCGGTATGCATACTAATGTGGTGGCAATGACTTTTTCAGAATTTGGGCGTCGTATAGAAGAAAATGGATCAAATGGAACAGACCACGGGGCGGCATCGCCTGTTATGGTTTTTGGCCCAGCGATGCAGGGCAATGGTTTTGTGGGTACGCATCCAGATTTACAAGATCCAGATCAAGTAGGAAATTTAAAATATGGTACAGATTTTAGACAAGTATATGCTACAATGCTTAAGCAATGGCTATGTATAGATGGCGGGCTGGTAGATGAGGTGTTGCTCGGGCAATCTTTTGAGAGTGTAGACCTAGGTTTTGACTGTGAGTCTCTCTCTTCTGGAAGTTTTGATATAGCAGATACTTTTCAGCACTGGAGCAGTGTGCAGGGTAATGACACTTTTATAGAGTTTACGATGAACAGCACGGCAAAGGTGACCGTTACCTTATACAATTTACTAGGGCAAGAAGTGGGTACAGTGGTAAATGACTTTATGTACGAAGGACCACAAAAGTTTAATGTTAAAGAACGCATTAATAAGCGATTGTTTACGGGACAATACATCTATCAGATTCAGTTTTCGGGTAAAAAATACAGTAAGAGTATTCTTGTAAAATAAGCAGTTTTATGTAGTTGTGAGTCCGCATTCGCGAAAGCGTAATAAATCCCTCTCTACTTTGCATCATCTCAAGTTGCAGCTATTGTTACCTGGCTTGTAAAAGCTGTAGGTACTAGCTTGTTTTTCTTTATTTTTGTCGCTTCTTAAAGAACACAATATGTCTCAGAATCCACAACGATATACAATTACAGCGGCATTGCCGTATACTAACGGACCTATACACATAGGCCACCTTGCAGGAGTGTATGTTCCGGCAGATATTTATGCGCGTTACCAGCGTATGCAAGGAGCAGATGTTGCTTTTATATGTGGAAGTGATGAGCACGGTGTGCCTATCACCATCAAAGCAAAAAAAGAGGGTGTAACTCCTCAAGATGTGGTAGATAAGTACAATGCGATAATCAAAAAATCTTTTGAAGATTTTGGGATCACCTTTGATAACTACTCACGTACCTCTGCAAAAATTCACCACGATACAGCATCTGAGTTTTTTAAGAATATGTACGACCAAGATAAGTTTATAGAAGAAACAAACGAGCAACTGTATGATGCAGAGGCAAACCAGTTTCTTGCAGACCGTTTTGTGACGGGTACTTGCCCTAAGTGCGGTTATGAGGAGGCTTACGGAGACCAGTGTGAAAACTGTGGTACCTCCCACAACGCAACAGATCTTATCAACCCAAAGAGTGCCATAACAGGAGCTGTACCTACACTTAAGGAAACAAAGCACTGGTTTTTACCACTAGATCAATACAATGACTTCTTTAAGGAGTGGATCATAAAAGGACATAAAAAAGACTGGAAAACTAATGTGTACGGGCAGTGTAAATCTTGGATAGATGATGGACTACGTCCACGTGCCGTAACTCGTGATCTAGACTGGGGAATTCCAGTACCCGTAGAAGGAGCAGAGGGCAAGGTATTGTACGTTTGGTTTGATGCGCCTATAGGTTACATCTCTTCTACAAAGGAGTGGGCAGCACGTGAAGGCAAAGACTGGGAGCCGTACTGGAAGGATGAAAACACAAAGCTACTTCACTTTATTGGGAAGGATAATATCGTTTTTCACTGTTTGATTTTCCCGGCGATGCTCAAAGGTCACGGCGAGTATATTTTACCAGATAACGTGCCTGCAAACGAGTTCTTGAATCTTGAAGGGCGCAAGCTTTCTACTTCAAAAAACTGGGCAGTATGGTTACACGAGTATCTTGAAGAATTTCCAGATCAGCAGGATGTGTTGCGTTATGTACTTACTGCAAACGCACCAGAATCTAAGGACAACGACTTTACTTGGAAGGATTTCCAGACTAGAAATAATAGCGAACTCGTAGCAATTTTCGGAAACTTCATTAACAGAGTTACCGTACTTACGCACAAATATTATGATGGTGTTGTCCCTACCCCAGGAGTACTTAATGAGCTTGATAAACAGACTCTTGCAGAGATGGCTGCATATCCAGCAGTGATAGGTAGCAGTATAGAAAAATACCGCTTTCGCGAAAGTCAAACAGAATTTATGAACCTCGCTCGTCTAGGAAACAAATACTTAGCAGACGAAGAGCCGTGGAAGACAATCAAAACAGATGTAGAACGCACTAAAACAGTAATGTATGTAGCCTTACAAATTGCAGCTGCACTAGCAAGTCTTAGTGAGCCTTTCTTACCTTTTACGAGTTCAAAGCTTAAAGGGATTTTAAATCTTGATAAAGATTTAAACCTTTATAAAAAGTCAGAAGAACCTTTCGACAGCATCGAAGGAGATGAGGTATCTATGAATGTACGTAAAACTACAAGTGAGATGCCTTTATCTGCAGGTCATACCATTAATAAATCTCAATTACTCTTCTCAAAAATAGAAGATAGTCAGATACAAGTACAGCTAGATAAGCTAGAAGCAAGCAAAGCTGCAAATGAAGCAGAAGCCGCTGCCGAAAACGCAGTCGTAGAGCCACAAAAGGACACAATTACCTTTGACGATTTTACAAAACTCGATATGCGAGTAGGTACCATTATCGAAGCAGAGAAGATGAAGAAAACGAAGAAACTCCTCATCTTAAAAGTAGATACAGGTATTGATGTGCGTACCATCGTTTCTGGTATCGCAGAAAGCTTTACTCCAGAAGAAGTAATAGGGAAACAAGTAACCGTACTCGTAAACCTAGCTCCTAGAGCACTACGTGGCGTAGAGAGTCAAGGGATGATTTTAATGACAGAGGATACTAGTGGGAAGTTAGTGTTTGTGAATCCTGACAATTCTGGCGGAGTTGGGAATGGGAATATGATAAGTTAGGAGGTCTTGATAAATCAGATTATGAAAAAAATAATTCTCACGTTTGTCCTTTTAATTTCAAGTTTAGTACAATCTCAAGAAATTATAAACACGCTTGATATAAATGATTTTGAAATAGATGATGTTCGCTATTTCGATACTTACAATATTAAAAAGGACTCTAGTTTAGTGAGTATTTTTCTAATTAAAAATGACCTATTTGCGTATAACTATGAATTAACTTCAACTGCATTTGGAAAACCATTTGTTTATGAGAAGCTTAAGAATAAGTATGGACAAATTGTGGGTCACGCACCCCATAAAAACGGACATACTTTATTTTTAAATTCTTATAACGAAAAATGGTTTTATTTGTACTTTAATTTTAATGATCAAAATGTATCACTAGAGCAATTTGACCTAAGATTAAAATCTGAAGTAATACTTAACAGCTTTTCTAACGATCACTCGCACTACATTTTAACAATTAAAAAGAATTCTTCAACACTTATCTTGCACAAGCTAAATACTGATGGAACACAAGAATCGAATTATTACGATTTCTCATCGATTGATTTTTCCGAAGGACTTCGTTCTATTAGTAACTTATACCAGTTCATTAAAGCTGGTGCTGGAACCTTTCAAACAGATATAATAAGTCAAGATTACCCTATGTCGATGCGGTCATCTAATGACAAAGTAAAAATTTATAGAAAAAATGGCACATTAATAATTACTGTTGATAATTCAACAAATTTCACATACATACTCGAATTAAATAAAGAGAAAGAAAAGACTAGTTATAAGATAATATCAAAAAATAGTCTCAATGAAGAATCTTCATTCACGGATTCAAACTCTTTTCTATTTGAAAATAATCTATTTATCAAATCTTCATTTAAAGAAATTAATTTTTCAATAGTTAATCTCACAAATTCTCAAAAGATAGGAACTTATAAAACAAAGGATATATTTTTTAATAATGTACAATTAATTAGTAAGAATAAGAGAAATAAAAATCAGCAGGAGATTATTTCAAGAAAAGAATATTTAAAAGAAATTGTCAATTCTAAACCCGCAATTTATGTTGAGCGTAGTGGTGATAATTACACAGCTTCTATTGGGTCCTTAAAAGGTGATTCTGGAGAATACAGAATGGAATGTATAACTGTACCTACTGGTTTGGGTTTTGGAGCAACAATAAGAAAAATACCTAAGTCCAATACTTTTGATAATGATTTTTTAGACTTTTCAAGAATAGAAAGAGTATATTCTAAAATGGTTTTAGATCCATCTTTTAATCACATATCTGAGGCACGCGAAGAAAGTGGTTTGTTAAAAAGGATTAGAAATTATCTCAATACAAATAATTACAATGGTTTAGAAGTTCTAAATATCATCAATAGAGAGTTTTATTTGAGTCGTATAAATCCCGACACTAAAAGACTAGAAATACGAGTATTTAAAAATTAATTATGGGATGTATTACTTATAAAGACTTGAAGATCAATTTGATACTAATTTTATTTATACTAGTATCCAATTTCTGTGTTGGTCAGGAAGTTCTATTTGAAATTCCTTTGGAAGATGATGTGGAGAAAGTTAATATCGAAAATTCTCACTACATTGATCAGGATGATGGAGCGGTTCTAGTCTTAAATAAAGGGAAGACTAGTGATGGAATTTTATTAGATGAAAAATCCAACTTATTAACTTCAATATCGAGTATAAATTTACCTAGGAAATATACAAAAATTATAGGGCACACCATTGAAGAAAAGAAAGCAAGGATCTATTATAAAAGTTCTAAAAAGTTCAATATAGCAAGTGTACTCTATGATTTTGAACGAGGCATAACTTCTCAGTATGAATCAGAGCAAATTTTTAAGAACGAAGACTATATAGGTTCATATTCTCAAAAGGATAAGTTCTTTCTCGTCACCATTAAAAAGAATAGTAATTTATTGAAGATTTATAGGTCTGACTCAAGCGGAGAATTTATTGCTCAGTCTTTTGAGTTAGAAGGAGATTTTCAAAATGATAGAGGTACTAAAACAAGACTTTACAACATAATGTCAAATGCATCAGACTTTAGCTCTTTTAATAGCTCTTATGTAAAAGTAAGACCTATAAACAGCAATGTGCCAAATGCTATTGCAATTGCTTCTCTTACTAATAAACTTTATTCGAATGAGAATGGATTTGTTATAAGTTTAGATAAAAATAAAAACTACACTTATTTGATTGATTTAAACTTTTCTGCCCTTGAATGCAATATTCGAATGATTGAAAAGCCTAAGTTAAAAGAGGATGATATTTTCTCAAAAAGTAACTCCTTTATTTCTGGAGACAGGCTTTTCCAATTTAATTCGTCAAAAGAGGAGTTTGTGGTTTCAGTGAAGGACTTAAAAACAGGTGCAGATCTCAAAAAAGTTAAGTTTGGTATAGGCGATGATTTGAAACCCATTGAAAAGTTTATGTTTGAAGATGCTTACGATTCCAGTGGAAGAATCAAAGAATCAATTAAATCTTTTCCGAAATTTCTAAAAAAAATATCGGCAATAAAAAATGGAATAAGTGTATTCGAAAATAAAGGTGTTTTTGAAATAAAAATAGGCGGTATTGATCCAAAGGGTTTCATAACAAATGCGAGCATATCTAATACTAGCCGAGGCTTTTCCTCTTCTGGTAGCTTACTAGATGTTACTTTTAATAGTTGGCTGACTACGAAATCCCTTTATGCAGAAGTATTTCTGGACGGTGATTTAAATTTTCTAGAGCAGTCGGCGAATGTCGATGTTTTTGAAAAAATTAAAAAATTCATAGATGAACGGAGCGATCAAGAAGGGTCATTACTATTTGCAAAAGATAGGGAGATTTTTTACGGCTGGTTAGATAATGAATCGAAAAAACTTGTTGTAACCAGTTTTGATTTTTAGATGTTTTGAAGTGATTTATTTTTTAAAATAGAAGTGTAAGTGGTAAAGTTCGTATTCTAAGTCCAGCAGTAATGAGTAAATTTCAATTCATAATTCAACAATCGAAACTTCCAGAAAAAGTAGTAAAAGCAACTTTACAACTTCTTTCTGAAGACTGCACACTCCCATTTATAGCGCGCTACCGTAAGGAAGCGACGGGTGGGCTAGATGAGGTAGAGATTGGGAAGATTATCGAGCTTAAAGAGCAGTTTGAGACTTTAGAAAAGCGTAAAAAATCAATTCTTAAATCACTAGAAGAGCAAGACGTCCTTAGCAGCGAACTCCAAGATAAGATTGAAAAAACGCAAGATCTTACTACCCTAGAAGACTTGTATTTGCCTTACAAGAAAAAGCGTAAAACGAAGGCCGAGACAGCACGTGTAAACGGACTAGAACCACTAGCCAAAATCATTATGTCTCAAAATGCGCAAGACCCAGAAGGACTAGCGCATCGATATACCAATAGCGAAGTACTAGATGCACAAAGTGCACTAGAAGGAGCACGTCACATTATAGCCGAGTGGATTAACGAGCGTGCAGATATACGTAATAATATACGTGAGCAGTTAAAACGTTTTGCCACCATAGAGACGAAGGTGGTTAAAAAAATGGCAAACGATGAGAAAGCTCAGAAATTCCGTGATTATTTTGATTGGTCTGAGTCTTTAAGTCGCTGTCCGTCACACAGACTACTTGCCATTTTAAGAGCCGAAAATGAAGGTTACATCCGTGTGAAAGTTGTCATTGACGATGAGCGAGCGCTTGATAAAATAGAAAGCAGACTCATACGCTCTCGTGGCGACAGCGCCACACAAATTGAGCTTGCTATAAAAGATGCTTACAAGCGATTATTATTCCCTGCACTTTCAAATGAAACGCTATCTGAAGCAAAGAAAACAGCTGACGAAACTGCTATTCAGGTTTTTGCAAAAAACTTAAAGCAATTACTCCTTGGTTCGCCGCTAGGTGAGAAGCGTATTCTTGCGCTAGACCCAGGTTTTAGAACAGGTTGTAAACTGGTGTGCCTAGATGCACAGGGACAGTTGTTACATAATGAAACCATCTATCCACACGCTCCAAAAAACGATGACAAAGGCGCTATAAAAAAGATCTCAAGTCTTACAGATGCTTATAAAATTGAAGCAATCGCCATCGGGAATGGTACCGCTTCCCGCGAGACCGAAAGACTCGTAAAGCGCATCCATTTTAAGAATGCGATGGAGGTTTTTGTAGTGAGCGAGGCAGGAGCTTCTATTTACAGTGCAAGCAAGATTGCCCGTGATGAGTTCCCTAATTATGATGTGACAGTTCGTGGCGCGGTTTCTATCGGTCGTAGGTTGCAAGATCCGTTGGCAGAGCTGGTGAAGATAGATGCAAAGTCAATTGGCGTAGGGCAATATCAGCACGATGTAGACCAGACTGCACTTCAAAAATCACTAGATCAGACGGTAGAAAACTGTGTAAATGCCGTGGGTGTGAATATAAATACAGCAAGTGCTCCGCTGTTGAGCTATGTGTCAGGTATTGGACCAAAACTGGCTGAAGGTGTAGTACGCTTTCGCGAAAGCGAAGGACCCTTCAAAACACGTCAGGAGATTAAAAAGGTACCACGTTTGGGAGGAAAAGCATTTGTACAAGCCGCAGGCTTTTTAAGAATCACAGGTGCCGAAAATCCGCTGGATAATTCGTCTGTACATCCAGAAAGATATAAGTTGGTTGCAAGCATAGCCAAAGATCAAAAAGTATCTGTCGCCGCAATGATAGGAAACACAACCCTTTTGAAGTCTGTAGACCTTGAGAGATATGTGACCAATGAGGTAGGGCTCCCAACACTCACAGACATCGTAAGCGAACTCGAAAAACCGGGTCTTGATATACGAGAAAAAGCAAAAGTATTTACCTTCAATCAAAATATTCGAACGATAGAAGATGTACAATCTGGACAATTATTACCGGGGATTGTAAATAATGTAACTGCTTTTGGAGCCTTTGTAGATATAGGCATTAAAGAAAGTGGTCTCATTCACATTTCAAATCTAGCCGATGGATTTGTGTCTGACGTTAATTCACACGTGAGTTTACAACAACAGGTGATTGTAAAGGTGCTGGAAGTCGATATATCGCGGAAGCGGATACAACTCAAATTGGAAAAATAAAATTATCAATTAGAAATATTAAAACATAAAAACCGCTCTTTATGAACAAAATTTTCTCCGCAGTTCTTTGTATGCTCTGCTTTTCTTCATTTGCTCAAGAAAAATACCTTGAAATATCACTTGATGGTGTTAAAACCACTTCTGGATTTATGAATAATGTTCATCTCATAAAAAATGATGAATCAGGAGTTCTATCACTCTTTATGGAAGAGCCAAAAACAACCTATGGCTTTCAATATGATGAGGATCTTAAGCAAATTGCCCAATTAACGTCTAAAGGCGTAAAAAGAAAGTATAAAGAAATTATTGGTCAAGCCTCGGCAGGAGGTAAAGTGCGTCTCATCCAGAAAAATACCAGAGGAAATAAATTTGCAAGCATACTCTATGATTTTGACAATGAGAAAACTGAGGAGATGGAGTATGACTTGGATATGTCTGACCAAAAATATCTTCAATCGTATAATCGCGACGGGATATGCTATGTATTTAGCATTTTTAAGAATACCAGTATCTTAAATAAATGGACATTCACACTTGATGGTAAAGTTACTTCAGAAGAAATGACTCTGGAAGATGAAATGAAGCGCAATAAATTAAGAACATTCAATCTTTATAAATTGATCGAAGAAGGCGGTGGGATGGACAGCTTTATAAATGTAAGTAAAGTAGAAAATAAACTTCCTAATACACTCGATGTTGCGACTGAACAAAATAAAATGTTTGCTCACGAGAATGGCTTTTACTGGACACTAGACGAAAATCATCAATATACTGCCATCCTTGACTTCCAACTACCTGACCTCTTACCTAAGGTAACAATCGTAAGAAAAGCTGTAATTGGTGACGCTAATTCTGTAAAAACAAACTCTTTTATTTCTGGCAATATCCTCGCGCAAATTGTTTCAAATCGTAAAAATATGAACCTTGTTTTTAAAGATTTAGAAACACAAGAAGTATTCAATGAGTATAGTCTATCTAAAGATGAAGAGATAACCTTTAAAAACGGGCCAATTTTACAAGAAGGTTCTGTTTATAATTTTGGCTCCACTAGAAAACTTGAAAAAGCTTCTAAATTTTTGAGGAAAATAGCATCAGATAAGAACGGTATTGCCCTTTTTAAATCAAATAATGGATATAGGGCGATTATAGGCGGTGTACGTTCTCAAGGCGGTGGGGGTGGTTTTGGTATGATGGGAGCTATGGGTGGTATCGCTATTGCTTCTGCTGGAGGAGTTGTAATGAGCTTTAATCCTGCGTCTCTTGCCTATGGGTCTTATGGATCTACTGGTTCCACTCGTATTGAAAGTCTTTTTGATATCGAGTTTCAACATATAGAAGGTGAGTTGCCTTTCAATGTATTTGACGAAATAGAAATTCTTTCTGAGGATTGGCTTAAAAGAGCAGATGACGTATATCTCGTCGAAGACTTTGTACTTTTTGGAAATTATGAGACCAATAAGAAATTATACACACTTTATAAGTTTGAAAATAAATAGTCGTAGACTGTTTTAAATCAATTCAGATTAAAGTTTACTAAAACCTAATTTGCCTAAACCGGATCTGCAGGAGATGCTCAAAATCGCCCACCACCCCATCTACAAACACCCACTTCCAGAAGGTCACCGCTTCCCAATGGAGAAGTATGATTTGCTTCCTAAGCAGTTAGTGTATGAAGGGACGTGTAAAGAGGATAACTTTTTTGAGCCTGCACAGGTAGCTCACGAGCATATAGTACGATGTCATACTACAGAATATGTAGATAATCTCAAAGCACTTAATATTGACCCAAGAGCACAGCGAAAAACGGGTTTTCCGCTCTCACAAGAACTTGTTGATCGCGAATTAATCATCACTCAAGGCACCATTGATGGGTGTCACTACGCGCTAGAAAATGGTATTGCAATGAATATTGCTGGCGGTACACACCACGCTTATACAGATCACGGAGAGGCGTTTTGTCTTCTCAATGATCAGGCGATTGCTGCGCGGTATTTACAAGCAAATGAGTTTGCAAAAAAGATTCTTATTGTAGACCTCGATGTTCATCAAGGTAACGGAACGGCAGAGATTTTTGCGGGTGACGATTCGGTGTTTACGTTTTCTATGCACGGTAAGGCAAACTATCCTTTTAGAAAAGAAATCTCAGATTTTGATATTGCATTAGAGACCGATACAGGCGATGCGGAGTACCTCACTATACTCAAAAAAACATTACCAACTCTGATTAAAGAACAACAACCAGATTTTATCTTCTACCTATGCGGAGTCGATATTTTGGCGAGTGATAAATTGGGTAAATTGGGGTGTAGCATAGATGGCTGTAAAGAGCGCGATCGGTTTGTTTTGCAAACCTGTCACGATTTAAAAATTCCCGTACAATGTAGTATGGGCGGTGGCTATTCTCCAGACATAAAAGTGATAATTGACGCACACGCAAATACTTTTAGAACAGCACAAGATATTTACTTCTAGTACAATCTTTCATAAGGCTATTATTTCTTTTTCCGCATCAACTTTGCAGTCATTTTCTTGATCCTGTCGGCTAGTTTTTCGCTGCTCAATTTTTCGCGTAAGCGGTCTGTAATTATTGGAAAAGATAAAGGCGTAGGTTGCTCGCAATCCATCCAGACAATTTCTTGCGTCTCTATACGCTCAAGCGCTTGCTGCAATCGACCTTCTTCTAGTTGATGCTCAAAAGTCTCTGTAAATGCTTGCTGAAATAATAAATTATCGGCCTCATAATCACGGAACACATCAAAAAACAGCTGACTACTACTTTGTAGGTGTTTTTGCTTGATTTGCTTGTTTGGGAAGCCTGTAAAAACAAGCCCAGAGATCACTGCGATGTCTCTAAATTTTCGCCTAGCCATCTCTGTAGCATTGAGGCTGTTTTGCAAGTCGGCGTGCATATATGCCGTCGTAAATAGGTCGTTATCTAGTAGCTGCTGTATGTCTATAGGTTGGTCTGAAAGTAGCTCAAAACCGTAGTCGTTAAAGGCGAGAGAGAAGGTGATAGGGTCTAGCAAACTAAGGCGATACCCAAGTAAACTTCCCATAGCCTCGTGCACAAAACGACCTTCAAAAGGGTAAAAAACGTGATGATAACCATCGCGTGTTTTAAAGGTCTCAATGAGCAGTTGCTCATCACTTGGGATGATGCTCTCTACCTTTTGCTGTCTAAAAATGTGCTCTAGCGCATTAATCTCTAGAGACCGCTTTCGCGAAAGCGAATTCCCAGTATAAAGTTCCTCTCGTAGCAGCTGCGACATCTGGCTGCTTAAAGTGAGCCTACCGCCCATCCACGAGGGGACTTTATTAGTTTTCTTTGAGCTGTTACGCACGTGTACTTCCATATTTTTAATACGGATAAACTCGAGGTTGCGACCTGCAAAAGTAAACACATCACCACGCGTTAACTTACTGATGAAAAACTCCTCAATAGTGCCTATGTAACCGCCTTTATGATATTTGACTACAAGATTTGCATCGCTCACAATCGTCCCTATTTGCAGGCGATGACGCATTGCCACCATACGAGAATTCACTTTAAATTTGCCGTCCTCAAGAATCTCAACCTTCTTGTACTCATCATAAGCTTGCAGGGATTGCGCACCCATTGTCATAAAATTAAGGCACCATTCCCATTGCTCTTTTGTCATTGCTTGAAAGCAAAACGTAGTCTGTATCTCGGGCCATATATCTTCGGGTAAAAATCCATCAGACACGGCTAGCGTCACGAGATATTGTACGAGTACGTCAAAACTATTGAGATACGGAATTCTATCTTCTACCGTGTTTTCCTTTACAGCGCGTTGCAAGGCAGAGGCTTCTACCAGTTCAATGGCGTGTGTAGGCAAAAAGTAAATCACACTCTCCTTGCCAGGGCTGTGACCAGATCGCCCAGCACGTTGCAAAAAGCGAGCGACACCCTTCGGGCCGCCTATTTGGATGATGGTTTCAACAGGCGCAAAGTCTACTCCGAGATCAAGGCTAGAAGTACAAACTACCGCCTTGAGAGAGCCGTTCCGAATGGCGCCCTCAACCCACGTACGCGTCTCTTTATTAATACTCCCGTGGTGCATTGCAATCTCTCCCGCATACTCAGGATGTGCCGCAAGAATACGCTGAAACCAGATTTCACACTGGCTGCGCGTGTTTGTAAACAGTAAGGTCGTCTTGCTGTTGTTGATAATTGGCACTACGTACTCTAGCAAGTGCAATCCCAAATGACCACGCCAAGGAAAGGTTTCCATCTCGTCTGGAATGATAGACTTGACAGTAATTTTTTTGTTGATGTTTGCTTTGATAATTACGCTTTCGCGAAAAGCGTCACTCTCATAACCCAGCAGTACTTCTCGCGCTTGCTCAAGATTACCTATCGTTGCCGAAATTCCCCAGATACGCATATCTGAAGCGACAGTTTTCAATCGGCTCAAGGCGAGTTCCATTTGTACACCTCTTTTTGTGCCCAGTAATTCGTGCCACTCATCAATAATTATAGCCGAACAATTTTTAAAAACCTTTTGATATCCTTTGGAAGCAATCAAAAGCATCAAGCTCTCGGGTGTGGTGATGAGCAAGTCTGGCATAGAACGTTTTTGTTTAGCACGCTCAGATTGTGAAGTATCTCCATTGCGTATATCCACCGTCATCTGTGTGCCGAGATCTTGTGTGATACGAGAAGCCGAAAGTTCAATCTCATTAGAAAGCGAGCGCAGCGGAGTGATCCAAATAGCCTTTAGTCCTTTTTTATGTTTGGTTTTGTAATCAGGATTTCGTTTGATGTAATTAAGAACCACCGGAAACCAAAGTGCATACGTCTTACCACTACCCGTAGGCGCATTAAGCAATCCATTTTTACCCGCAAGAAACGCCTTCCACGTTTGTTTTTGAAAAGGAAAAGGGTTCCAGTCTTGTGACTGGAACCAGTTATTTGCGATATCGAGTAGTTCTTTATTATTCAATAAATATATTATTTAGGAATCATCCCTTTCAAATCCTCCAGTGTATTTGCATCTTCTATCTTCTTATCGTGTCGCCAGCGTAGCATCCTTGGAAAACGCGTGGCTATACCACTTTTATGTCTTTTGGATAACGCTATACCTTCAAAGGCAATCTCAAACACGTGATGAGGCGTTACAGATCTCACTGGGCCAAAACGTTCTAACGTGTTTTTTTTAATCCAGTTATCTACTTTTCTAAACTCGGCATCTGTGAGACCCGAGTAGGCTTTTGCAAAAGTAACGAGCTCGGTTTTATCTTCATTCCATAAACCAAAGGTGTAATCTGTAAATAAATTACTTCGTCTACCGTGACCACGCATTGCATAGGTGAGCACAGCATCAATGGTGAGCGGATCTACTTTCCATTTCCACCAGTCGCCTTTTTTTCTACCTACGCGATAGGGGCTGTCTTTGCGCTTAATCATTAATCCTTCAGAGCGCATCTCTCTACTGCGGTCTCTTTCTTGTGCCATCGCATCCCAACTATCAAACTCCATTGTCTCAGAAATACCTATAGGCAGACCTTTATCTGTGATATTGCGATATAACGATTCGAGTATTATTCTCCTTTTCGCGAAAGCGGTCTCACGCAAGTCTTTTCCTTCCCATTCTAAAATGTCATAAGCCTTGATAATCACAGGCACTTCTTTGAGCATTTTCTTGCTCACCGTCTTACGCCCTATACGTGCTTGCAAATCATTAAATGTACCAATCTGCCCATCATAAAAAGGCAGTAACTCACCATCGATGACGGTTCCGTCTGGTATGTGTTCTTTGAGAATCTCTAGTTCTGGGTACTTATCTGTCACTAGCTCTTCACCGCGACTCCAGATAAAAATCTCTCCATTACGAAAGATGGTTTGTGAGCGTATACCGTCCCATTTATGTTCGGCAAGAAAGTCTGTCACATCACCCAGCGACGAAGGTTCATTTTCAACTGCATAGGCAAGGTAAAATGGATACGGCCTTGAAAATTCTTGACTTGCATCTTCTTCGATAACCAGATCGTGAAAGGTGACCGTCTGCGGTTTCCAGTCGCCCATTAGTTTATAAGCAAGCACGTCTTCTTCAATATCTGTTGCTTGTGATAATGCACGAGTCATCAACTTCTGACTCACGCCTATTCTAAATCCTCCGGTAATAAGCTTTGTAAATACAAAACGTTCATAATAGTTGAGATTTGCCCAGTTATCAAATAGGTATTCCTTTTTCTCTTCATCCGTTTTTCGCTTAAGCGAAATCATCTCTTCCAGAAACTGAGTAAGCGACTTCTCTGAAGATGCTGTTGCTGCGGGAACTACAAGTGCAATCGTTTCTGCGAGGTCGCCCACGATGTGATAACTTTCTTCAAAAAGCCATAATGGGATGTTTGATAGTTCGCTCGCCCATTCCCTAAGTAAGGTTGTGTTTACGGGTCTTGGAGGGCGACGGTGCGATAAGATGGCAATCGTCCAGACCTTGTCTTTATCTGGCGCTTCTTTAAAATAATGCGCAAGTGCTTTAACCTTTTCGTTGGTCTTATTTGTGGAATCGAGTGTCTTTATGAGTGTTGCAAATAGTTTCATACGCTAGTTTCCTCCTCCTCTTTTTTTGCATCTCCTTCTGCTAGTTCGCCTTCATATTGCGTTTCTTCTGTACGAGCATCATAACCCAGACCGCGTAAATAGCGCGAGAATATATCTGTATATCCGTGTGTACAGATAATTTTTTCTGCACCTGTAGCTTCTATACTTTCTAGTAAACTAGGCCAGTCACAGTGATCGCTTAATACAAAACCTTTGTCTATTGCCCTACGTCTACGTGCTCCTCTAAAAGCCATCCAGCCGCTAGCACTTGCAGTTACATATGGCACCATCTTGCGTATCCACGTACTGCCGTGAGTGGCTGGTGGTGCTAGGACGATACTTCCTTTAAAATCTTCTTTTTTGGTATCTCTAGTGATTAATTCTGTTGCTGGCATATCGATCATAGGGCGCAGTACTTCGGTCATTTTTTCGATAGCGCCGTGTGTGAGTATCTTTCCTATACTCGGGTCAAGGTGCTTTAATAATCGTTGTGCTTTACCTAAGCTGTAAGCAAAAAGTACAGAACACTTTCCGTCGGCTTTGTTTTGCGCCCACCAAGTATTTATGTCGTGCATTACTTCGGCTTGTGGAGTCCACTTGAATGCTGGGAGTCCAAAGGTACATTCGGTAATGAAAGTGTTGCATTTTACGGGTTCGTAGGGTTGAGAGATACCATCTACTTCAGTCTTATAATCTCCTGTAAATACCCACACTTCGCCCTTGTGTTCTACACGTATCTGACTAGACCCAGGAATGTGACCAGCGGGATGAAAGGTAAATTTTACATTGTTGATGTTTACGCTTTCGCGAAAGCGTACCCCAGAAACATTGATATCTCCCAACCTATGAGAAATAATAGGCACATTGCTCTCGTGAGTGATGTACTGTTTATGTCCCCACCGACTATGGTCTGCGTGGCCGTGCGTGATGAGGGCTTTATCTACAGGTTTCCACGGGTCCAGATAGACCTTTGCGGGCGGGCAATAGATGCCCTTATCTGTAAATTCTAGAAGTGGCTTTTTCAACAGTTTGTTGGGTTTTTAGTAAAGATAAGGGAGATGATGTATTAGTCAAGTATCACGTGTAGAAGCAGTCCTTGGTTTGAGGTCTCACCTTCTGTCGCAGTGCTCTTGTACTTAACTTTAAACTTCTCGCCTGTTACTTCATTTGTCCGTAGCTTTTTAAGTGAGATGCTTGCTTGTGAATCGCTCACAAGAATGAGAGGTTCTTGTTGCTCGTTTGTAAAGAAGAAGTAACCTCCCTCGTAAGCATCAAAAGTGAGCGTTTCTGTAAGTACTTCTTTTTTGGCTATACTAATCTCTGGTGAGAGCATTGTAAAAGAGATGACTGTTGTAAGTAATAATATGATGGTTTTCATAATAGTAGTGTTATGTTATAAGCTTTTCTTTATCAATTGTTTTGAAGAAGTTGCTCTTCTTCTATCATAAAGATAGGAAGGCGCATAGCTTTTCTTTTCTTTATTAACCTGGTTTTGTGACTGCTAGTTAATGGTTTGTGAAAGGCAAGTGACTGTAGGTGCTTCTTTTTTATTACATAAATAACTTTTGGCATCAGATTTGTAACATTCAAAAAAAGAACGTGTCTCTTATGTAAATCAAAAAGCAAAACAGTATGAACACATCAGTAAAAAATCGCCCGTCTAATTATGACCAGGCAACCGAAAATATAAAGCGCAATCTTGAAAGATACGGTAGATTACTGCATATGAAAAAGTTCAGAAATCCTGCTTTCACATTTGCAGACCGTCACTAGATATATATTATTTGAATTAGCTTTAAAAGCCCTAGATTTTTAAGAAGTCTAGGGTTTTTATGTTGTAGTGCAATCTCGTAGCTTTACGATAAGCAACTTCTATATGAATCTTACCTTAAGTATACCGGCTCTTCTGTTTCCTGCAATCTCTTTAACAATGCTTGCATATAACGCTCGCTATCTCGCTATTGCTGCACTTATTAGAAACTTGCACGCCTCTTACCAAGAGACAGGCTCTGAAGACGTGCGGCTTCAAGTAACTAAGCTAAGAAAGCGTCTATCTATCATTAAAAATATGCAGGCGGTGGCGATTGTAAGCTTTTTACTAGCGGTGATAACGATGTTTCTTATTTATATAGGTGTCACCTTCTGGGCAAACTTAGTGTTTGCTGTAAGTCTGGTTGCTCTTATGACCTCCCTTATTTTGTCACTTGTAGAGGTGCAGTTGTCTACAAAGGCGTTAAGTATACAACTTAAAGATATGGAGCAATAAAAAAGCCCCTATCTGTGAGATAAAGGCTTTCTTGTACCGAAAGTGGGAATCGAACCCACACTCCAAAGGAACGCGAGTTTGAGTCGCGCGCGTCTACCAATTCCGCCATTTCGGCTAGTGGAAACAACCGCTTGAGTTGTTTAGAGAGCACAAAATTAAAGAATATTTTTATCTACCCACCACAAAAGCACGCTTTTTGTACTGCTGCACTCATTTTTAATTACTATTTTTGCACCTCCTTAGAGGAAACATAACAACCGTAACTCATTATAAATGACTGCTACCGCACCGCAACCGAAGATTTTTGCTTGTCAACAAAGCAAGCCACTGGCTGAAAAGATTGCAAAAGCTTTTGGGCAACCATTAGGAAACGTAATCACATCAACATATAGCGACGGTGAGTTTCAGCCTTCTTTTGAAGAGTCTGTACGTGGATCACGTGTTTTTATTATAGGGAGTACGATGCCATCATCAGATAATATGATGGAAATGTTATTGATGCTAGACGCTGCAAAGCGTGCAAGTGCAAGACACATTACTGCCGTGATACCTTATTTTGGGTGGGCGCGACAAGATCGTAAGGATAAGCCACGTGTGCCTATTGCTGCAAAGCTTATGGCAAGCCTACTAGAAACAGCAGGTGCTACACGTATTATCACAATGGATTTACACGCAGATCAAATACAAGGATTTTTTGAGAAGCCAGTAGATCATCTATTTGCAAGTACAATTTTCCTTCCTTATTTAAAAGGGTTAGGATTAGAAAATCTTACCATCGCATCTCCAGATATGGGAGGTAGTAAGAGAGCTTATGCATATAGTAAAGCAATGGAGAGTGACGTAGTTATTTGTTACAAGCAACGTGCAAAGGCAAATGTTATCTCACATATGGAGCTCATAGGTAGTGTAGAAGGACAGCACGTAGTACTTGTAGATGATATGGTAGATACTGCCGGAACACTTACAAAGGCTGCAGACCTAATGATGGAAAAAGGAGCATTAAGCGTACGTGCAATATGTACACACGCCATCTTAAGTGGTAACGCTTATGATAAAATAGAAAATAGTCAACTGGCAGAATTGATCGTAACAGATTCAATCCCGAGAGACCATAAAAGTGATAAGGTAAAGGTATTAACTTGCGCCCCACTTTTTGCAGATGTAATGCACCGTGTTAACAGTAACACAAGTATCGCATCTAAGTTTATTATGTAATATATTTTTTTAACTATAATTATTTAACAATGAAATCAGTTTCGATCCAAGGATCTAAAAGAGAAAGCGTAGGCAAGAAAGCTACAAAAGCCTTACGTAATGCTGGACTGGTACCTTGCGTAGTATACGGAGGGGACGAGCCAATACATTTCAGCGCACCAGAACTAGCGTTTAAAAATTTGGTTTACACTCCAGACGCGCACACTGTAGAGATAGAGCTAGACGGTGTAACCGTACAAGCTATCTTACAAGACATACAGTTTCACCCGGTAACTGATCGTATCTTACACATAGACTTCTACCAGATTTTTGAAGGTAAAGAAGTAACTATGAACATCCCAGTACACTTTACAGGTAACTCTAAAGGTGTTCGTAATGGTGGTGTTTTACGTAAAACAAACCGTGTACTACGTGTGAAAGCACTTCCTAAAGATCTTCCAGATTTTCTTGAGGCAGATATTACAAACCTTAAGATTGGAAACAAGCTTTACATAGGAGAGCTTCCACAAGAAAACATTACAATAATGCACCCAGACAACACAGTTGTATGTCAAGTGAGAACTTCACGTACTGCCGTTGTTGACGATGAGGATGAGGATGAGGATGATGTTCCTGCAACAGAGACTAGCGATGTAGCTGCTGTTAAGGAAGATTAATTTATCTCATAAATTATAAATACAAAAGCATCTCGTTCTTCGAGATGCTTTTTTTATTTTTATACAGTATTAAAATGAGTGGTACTTTGTGTAACAATCTCTACGATACACCCATTAAAACTCCTAACTATGCTCGCTTTTTTTGGAAGACTTTTTAATAAATCTAAAGAAGATGAAGCAGCAGTAGACCCTATGAAAAAATTTCTCATCGTTGGTTTGGGTAACATTGGTCCCAAATATGAAAACACACGTCACAATATAGGTTTTAAAGTAGTAGACGCTTTCGCGAAAGCGCAAGAAACCACCTTTGAAACCGAAAAGCTAGGTGACATCGCACGCACTAGAGTAAAAGGTAAAACAGTTATACTGCTGAAGCCTAATACCTTTATGAATCTAAGTGGTAAAGCCATACGCTACTGGCTACAACAAGAAAAAGTCCCTGTAGAAAACCTACTAGTTATCACAGATGATCTTAACCTAGAGTTTGGAACCATACGTGTAAAAACCAAAGGCTCAGACGGAGGGCACAACGGTCTCAAAGATACGCAGGCACAACTCAATACCACTAAGTATAATAGATTCCGTTTTGGGATAAGTGATCAGTTTTCAAAAGGAAGACAGGTAGATTATGTGCTAGGTGAGTGGACGGCAGATGAGAATGCAGCACTACCAGAACGACTAGACAAAGCCAGCGAGGTCATAGCCTCGTTTGTGAAAGCTGGGATAAATAATACAATGAACGCGTACAACGGAAAATAGTAGTGAAAACTCATAACAGCGCACATACATTTACCTCTCAAAAAGGAACCGTGGTGACCATAGGCACCTTTGATGGCTTGCACCTAGGTCACAGAAAGATTATAAACAGAATAAATGAGAGCGCCCGCGCAAATGGATGGGAGTCGTGCGTACTTACTTTTTTTCCGCACCCGCGTATGGTGTTACAAAAAGACACTTCGCTCAAGCTTATAAACACCATTGCAGAGCGTGAGCAACTGCTTGAGAGTTTAGACCTTGATCACCTGGTAATACACCCTTTTACACTAGATTTCTCTCGTTATCACGCAGAGACTTTTGTAGAAGAAATACTGGTAAACAGCCTTAATGCAAAAAAAGTGATTATAGGGTATGACCACCGTTTTGGCCGTAATCGTAATGCAAATATTGAAGATCTCAAGCTTTTTGGAAAAACGCTGGGCTTTGAGGTAGAGGAAATCTCAAAACAAGAACTAGAAGATGTAGCCATAAGCTCTACTAAAGTGCGCAAGGCACTAGTAAGTGGTAATGTGGCGCTAGCAAACAGTTACCTCAGTGCGCCTTTTATGCTTAATGGAGTTGTGGTAAAAGGTAAAAGCCTAGGTAGAACCATAGGCTACCCCACTGCAAACCTAGAAATAGCCGAAGATTATAAACTCATCCCTGCACAAGGCGTTTATGTAGCAAAAGCAATCATAAACGGTAAACCAGTATATGGGATGATGAATATAGGTACAAACCCTACGGTAGGAGGAAAGAAGCAAACTATAGAGACCTACTTCTTTGATTTTGATGAAGACCTTTATGGGCAACAGCTGGAGATACAACTACTAGAACGTATAAGAGAAGAAAAAACCTTTGACACTATAGATGAACTTGTCGCAGCGATGAAAACTGACGAAGCGTTTTCTCGTAAATTTATAGCATCACTAGAAGAATCAAATTCTCAAAACGCTTAACAAATGGGAATTAACAAGCTACTCTTTACAAGAATAGATAACAGCGCACTCATAGTTTTTAGAGTGTTTTTTGGTTTTCTTATTACTTGTGAGGCTTGGGGAGCACTCATTACTGGCTGGGTACGTCGCATACTTGTTGCGCCAGATTTTACATTTAACTTCATAGGCTTTGACTTTTTACAAACCTTTCCGGGCCCTGGACCACAAATGTATGCTTGGTTTGGGTTAATGGGCATTTTTGGGGTGATGGTAATGCTAGGCTTTAAATATCGTGTGGCGATTGTAGGCTATGCGATTATGTGGAGCACGGTATATTTTATGCAAAAAACAGCATATAATAACCACTACTATCTCTTGATGTTATTGCTCTGGATTATGGCTATACTGCCTGCGCACAGATCTTTCTCACTAGATGCACGCTTTCGCGAAAGCGTAAGAGACATCTCTATGCCACGATGGGTCACACTATTTATAATATTACAGCTGTGGATTGTCTATACTTACGCCTCTATTGCCAAAATATATCCAGACTGGCTAGATGCTACGGTGCCAGAAATATTAATGCGCGGTAAGAAAGATTACTGGCTCGTGGGTGCCGTATTGCAACAAAAGTGGACACACTGGGTGATTGCCTACGTAGGAATTCTTTTTGACGGATTAATCATCCCAGCATTGCTTTGGAAAAAGACGCGCAAGTGGGCATTTTTTATCTCTATTTTCTTTCATCTCTTTAACTCGTTTGTGTTTCAAATTGGGATTTTCCCTTATATGTCACTGGCATTTACCGTGTTCTTTTTTGAGCCAAAAACCATACACCGTATTTTCTTAAAAAGGTGGAAACCCTATTATGAAAACACAGGTAATGAGGTTGTAGTACCTAAGTATAAAGGAGCCCTTCTAGCGGTGTTTGCCGTGTATTTTATCTTTCAAATAGGTTTGCCATTGCGCCAGCATTTTATATCAGATAATGTGTTGTGGAGTGAAGAAGGACATCGCTTAAGCTGGCGTATGATGTTGCGTTCTAAAAGCGGTACCGTAAAGTTTACGATAGAAGACAAGGTAACAGGAAAACGTACTCCGCTAGACCACAAAGAATATCTTACTAAAAACCAACAGCGCAACATACGCTCTAAGCCAGATGTGATTTGGCAATTTGCACAGCACATAAAACGTCTTAGGGCTGCTCAAGGAGAAGATGTGGCTATCTATGTGCGTTGTAGAGTGCGCATTAATGGACGCCGTTCTAAATTATTGATTGACCCTAAGGTAGACATTGCGAGCGTGAGCTGGCAATGGTTTGAGCATAATAGCTGGGTGCTAGATAGTGAGGATTATCTCAATGACAAACCATTTTTTCCTAATGTAGGCTCTTTAGAAAAGCAGGAAGATCTTCGTGACTCCACGAGAGTTCGCCCTCCACTAAGATAACAGGAGTGTTAATCGTACCAGTTACACCTTGTGCCTCTAGCAGGTCCCACATTAATTTATGGTTCTTTTTATTGTCTGTTATATTGAGAAGCTTAAATGGCACATCATTATCTAGTAAATATGCGGTAGATCGCTGGCAGCGAGGGCAATCTGTATTATCAAAAATCACAATACCTGTATTAATCTTTGAGAGATCTCTTAATACTTTGCCTTTAGTTCTGGCAGCAATGATCTCTTTTTTGACCTGTTGTTCTTTGATGTTAGGCACTTCCTTCCAGCTCGTGCCATATTTATAATTGTAAGCGCCTGCGATGCTAAATGATGCAAGTTTTATTTTGTCTCCAGGAGCAACCTTTTTTGTGATTGGTCTGGTATAGCCACGTAAACCTTTTCGCTGCGTGAGTGTAAGTGTTACCTCTTGTGTTATAGCAGAGTTATTGGTTTAAGATGTATGCCCTAGGCATTATTGCGATAAACTCTTGTAATTCCTAATAAACACTAGCTTTTGATCCTGCTCTGTTGCTTCTATTTTTACAGGTTGGTTTTGAGCATTTGTAAACGTAGTGGTAATGAGGAGTAGTACTAGTATTAATTTCATTTGAGTCTTTTTTATAAAAATAATCAAAACCGCTCCCCAGAGCGGTTTTGATTATCAGTTGTTTAACTTTTATATTCCCAATAAAGAAAAACTAGAATTATTATAGTTACTGTGAAAAGTAACCTTAGAATAATTCTTTTAATGTTGTTACTCCTCAAATCTTTTACTAATAAAAAGAAAAAAGTGATTATTGAAAATGGAATAAATAAAATCACGAGAATCCAGCCTAATATGTTAGGCGTGTAGACACTCATTTTATATTCTATTGGTAAACAGAATATTATGAATGATAAAAGTGAGCAAGCATAAAACAAAAGGTTTATTTTTTTTGTTTTATAAGACATATTTGTTATTGCAAGGTCATAATGTAGGTTTGATACGGTATTCTAGGAATTAAATCTTGGTCACTCCCCTCGCCATAGGTAAGATAATGCCGCATTTCTAATTTTTCAACCCCATTTTCTTGAAAACGTCTTAATACAGATGAACTTCTAAGATTACGTTTTTCTGGATCAATCCAGAAAAGCATCAATCTTCTATCATCTGGCTGGCAATTATTGCAAGGAGGTCTGTGGTAATTTGCCATTAATGTATTACCTGATACATAGTGCTTATGTCCGATAATAGTTGGATCGTCAAGTAAAGGGAGGTAATCCATTATAGTTTGACCATCTTCAACGTATTTATATTCTCCAACAAGAATATCCTCAGATTTATTGAAAGTTCCATTTTCAATGTTTTCTACCTTTCGTAAATCTAAAGTTAAGATAGTGCCATTGTTATCTGATTCCCACACTCCTTCAAAATTATCTAAATCATTATCTAGATCTTTAAAATATGAACCGTCAGGAGCATCTGGATTTGCCTGCCACAAGGGCGTAATTTGTGCTTTACAGCTTAATGCTAAGCAAGCAAATGCAATGATATATGAGAGGTGTTTACCAATATCCATAATTGAGATTTCCTATTTTCTTCCTTCTTGGCAAGATGATAGTATTGTAAATATTAAAAAAGTAGCTGTGGTTTTCAGACTATTCACAAGACTCGTTTGTAGATGCGAGTAGCTCTATACCCAACTATAGATAACGGGAGTAAGAAATACTGCTCGGTTTTTTGATTGATGAATGACTGTAAAATTACAACCACTCGCGGCTACAATTTTACGGATTTCCGTAAAACGGGCTATATTTTTAAAATTTCTCTAGCTGCTTGTAAAAACTAGGTGGTGGCTTTCCTTTTACTTGCGGGCATTTCCTTAAATTTACCCTTTCGTTTTTAAAACCCATTTACTATGCTAGAAGTAGCACACATTAGAGAAAACAAAGAAGCTTTCGCGAAAGCGTTATCTAAAAGAAACATAGACGCCGCAACCTTGCTAGATCAAGTAATTGCTGCAGATGAGTTACGTCGTAATTCCCAGTCACAGTTAGATGAAGTACTTGCAGATAGTAATAAGTTTTCTAAAGAAATTGGGATGCTTTTTAAGAGCGGAGAGGCTCAAAAGGCAAATCTCTTAAAGGAGAAAACAGCCGGTCTCAAAGAGCAGTCTAAAACACTACAGGAGCAGCTTAATACGGCTACAGAAGAGCTTCAAAATTTACTATATCAACTACCTAACGTGCCTCACGATAGCGTGCCAGAAGGTAATAGTGATGAGGATAATGAGGAGATCTTTAGAGAAGGAGACATCCCAGTACTACACGATGCGGCGCTACCACACTGGGAGCTTGCAAAAAAGTATGACATTATAGACTTTGAGCTAGGTACAAAAATTACAGGAGCAGGTTTTCCGGTATATAAAGGTAAAGGAGCTCGCTTACAGCGCGCGCTTATCTCTTATTTTTTAGATAAAAATACAGCAGCAGGCTATACAGAGTACCAGGTGCCACACCTTGTAAATGAGGCTTCTGGTTTTGGTACAGGGCAACTTCCAGATAAGGAAGGGCAAATGTATCACGTGACAGAAGACGACTTATATTTAATCCCTACGGCAGAGGTGCCGGTGACTAATATGTTCCGCGGTGATTTGCGCAGTCATAGTGAGTTGCCTATTACTTGTACTGGGTACACACCTTGTTTTAGAAGAGAGGCAGGGTCTTATGGGGCGCACGTACGTGGGCTTAACAGGTTGCACCAGTTTGATAAAGTAGAGATTGTGCGTATCGAGCACCCAGATAAGAGTGCTGCGGCGCTAGACGGGATGGTAGATCACGTAAAGACAATCTTGCAAGAACTAGAATTGCCATACAGAATCTTACGTCTTTGTGGTGGTGATCTTGGGTTTACCAGTCACCTTACGTATGATTTTGAACTATTTAGTACAGCACAAGATCGCTGGCTAGAGATAAGCTCTGTGTCTAATTTTTTGACCTTTCAGGCAAATCGTTTAAAACTTCGTTTTAAAGACCAAGATGGACAAAACAAGCTTGCACACACACTTAACGGTAGTGCCCTTGCATTACCACGTGTACTCGCAGGGATTTTAGAAAATTGCCAAACTCCAGAAGGGATAAAAATCCCTAAGGCACTTGTGCCGTACTGTGGTTTTGATATGATAGATTAAAAAAAATCACTTTCCACGCAAAGCCATTTCTTTAATGAGAAGGAGTGTAGCCTTTGTAATGGAACACTATTATAATATAGAAACGTGCTGCAGCAATGCTATGGCACGTTTTTCGTTATCTTTAGGCTATGAAGAAGAGTTTGTTACTACAAGTTGTTATGGTGTTGCTGGTTTCCGCTTTCGCGAAAGCGCAATCAGAACAGCTAGCGCGCAATTATGCAGACCAAGGCGAGTATCAAAAAGCCATTATCTCTTACAAAAAAGCCCTAGTAAAACAACGCGGAAACAGTGTGCTACTCGCTGGGCTCATAAAAAGTTACCAGCAACTAGAGCAGTATAATAAAGCCGAAGAGGTGATAAGTCAAAATCTTAAAACCACGAGAGATAAAGGGTTTTTACTAGTAGAGTTAGGGTATAACCACCAGCTGCAAGAGCAAGACTCTATAGCCAGAAGTTATTATGATCAGGTAATTGAAGGCGTAGCAAAAGGTACAATGAATCCTTATCGCGCCGCTCGCACCTTGCAACAACATAGCTTGCTAGAAGAAGCCGTGCGTACCTATGAGGTGGGTATGGAGAGTAACCCTAGTGCAAATTTTAATATACAGCTAGCAAAACTATATGGGGAGCTAGGCGAAGTGCAAAAGATGTTTGATGCGTATCTAGATCTTATAAATAGAAGTGGGAAGTATGTGCAGGTGGCACAACGCAATTTCTCAATTTATATAAATGATGACCCGCTTAATGATGCAAATATCATTTTTAGAAAAACATTACTAAAGCGATTACAGTCTGAGCAAAACGTACTTTATAATGATTTGCTTAGTTGGCTATTTATCCAGCAAAAGCAGTATAACAAAGCCTTTGCTCAAGAAAAAGCTATTTACCGCCGTACAGACGGTAGGTATGAAGGTTTAGAAAACCTTGCAGATATTGCGATAGAAGAAGGTGAGCTAGAAGATGCTAGAGAGATCTTACTATTTTTAAAAGAAAACATCGCAAATGAAGATGTAAAGCTAGAAGCCGAACAGAAACTTATAAAGATAGACATCGCTAGTGCTAGCACTGCAGCTGCGCAAGAGGCTATAAAAAACAGGTATGAAGCAATTCTTGAAGAGTATGGTCAAACACCATTTACCATACCGCTACAGATAGATTATGCGCATTATTTAGCTTTTAATATGGAGCAGCCAGATGCCGCGATTACGTATCTTAAAAAATCACTTAAGTCACCGTTAAGAAGATTTGACGAAGCGCGACTCAAGATGGAGCTTGCAGATGTACTCGTGCTCAAAGAGAAGTTTAACCAGGCACTTATCTATTACTCACAGATCCAGAACAAGATTAAAAATAATGTCATCTCACAAGAGGCACGATTTAAAGTGGCACAGACGAGTTACTATAAGGCAGATTTTGACTGGGCAGAGGCTCAGCTCAATGTACTTAAAGCAGGAGCCACACAACTCATTGCAAATGATGCCTTAGAGTTGCTACTCGTGATACGCGATAACTCTATGGATGATAGCTTGCAAACGGCGCTCAAAAAGTATGCTACGGCAAGCCTGCGTGCATATCAAAACAAGACCGAAGAGGCAATCACGCTATATGATGATATACTAGAGGTTCATAAGGGAGAAAAGATAGAAGATGAGGCACTACTATCTCAAGCAAAACTTCTTGAAGCTAAGAAAGATTTCAAAAAAGCCGAAAAAAATTACCTCACCATCATTGAGTATTATAGCGATGGCGTACTGGCAGATGATGCTTATTATCGTCTAGCAAGATTATACGAAGGACCACTCAATGAGCCAGAAAAGGCAAAAAATAATTATGAGCGCATCATTTTTGACCTTGCAGATAGTATCTATTATGTAGAGGCGCAGAAGCGATTTAGGAATTTGAGAGGAGATGCAATTAATTAGAAAACATAGAAAATGCTTATATATAACGTTACCATAAACATAGAAGAGTCTGTTGAGAAAGAATGGCTTACCTGGATGCAAGAAGTACACATACCAGAAGTAATTGCAACCGGAAAGTTTGAAAAAGCACTTATGACAAAAGTACGCGCCGAAGAAGAGATGGGTGGAGTAACCTACTCTGTACAATATGGTTGCCCTAGCCAGCAGCACCTTGATGCCTACTATGCCGAGGATCAAGAAAGAATGCAAGCGTCTATTAACAAGTTTGCGGGTAAATTTGTCGCTTTTAGAACAGAGCTTGAGGTAATCTCGCAGCACTAGTTTTCAGGCAAGGAAATACAAGTAACGCTTACTCACTAGCCCCACTACGATGTCAAAACAACAAAAGAAGAGAAAATTTGAAAAGCCGCACGCAAACCGTGGTCATCGCGATCAAGGGGTGAAGGCAAAAAAGCACTTGGGGCAACACTTCTTAGGTGACGAGTCTGTGGCAAGAGATATTGGGGACACGCTCACATTAGAAGGCTATAAACACATCTTAGAGATAGGGCCTGGTACGGGAGTACTCACCAAGTATATTCTCGCAAAACCTGCACAACTCACGGTGATGGATCTAGATACGGAGTCTATTGAGTATTTAAGAAGCTCGTTTACGCTAGAGCATAAGCTCAATGATGAGAAATTTACCGTACTAGAAGCCGATTTTTTAAAGTACGACCTAGACACTATTTACCCTGGCGAGCCACTAGCAATTACGGGAAACTTTCCATATAACATTAGTACGCAAATAGTTTTTAAAACTATTGAGCATAAAGAGCGCATCCCAGAGTTTACAGGTATGTTTCAAAAAGAAGTTGCTGCGCGCATTTGTGCAGATCACGGGAGCAAGACCTACGGCATTTTATCTGTGCTAGCACAAGCATTTTATGATGCAGAATACTTATTTACGGTACCTCCCACTGTTTTTATTCCGCCACCTAAAGTAGATAGTGGAGTTTTGCGCTTAAAGCGAAAAGAAAACTTTAAAGACATAGGTTGCACAGAAGAGATGTTATTTAAGGTTGTAAAAATGGCATTTCAGCAGCGCCGAAAGACGTTGAGAAACAGTCTTAAGGGTATGGGGTTAAGTGACCGCTTTCGCGAAAGCGAAATTCTCAATAAACGCCCAGAGCAAATCTCTGTACAAGGCTTTATAGAACTTACAGCAGCAATCACAAAAGATATACAAGAGCAGTAAAATCTCTAGGCATTGTAATTACTCTGCGCAAGGGGTTTTCCTATATTTGTACTACTAGTAAAAACAAACCTATGCAATTTCAACTCACAAGCAATCTCATAGACCAGATACAAGCACACGTAGCTGTTCAAGATGAGGTAGCCCTCAAAGAATTGCTTACAGATCTTCACCACGCAGATATTGCAGAGATCCTTGATGAGGTAGATGCAGATGAGGCTGCCTACCTAGTACTTCTCTTAGATAGTGAGCAAACTTCTGAAGCTCTTATGGAGCTAGATGAAGATGTGCGAGAAAAACTTCTAGAAAACCTAACTCCTGCCGAAATTGCAGATGAGGTAGAAGAAATGGATACCGATGATGCGGTAGATATGATAGGTGAGCTAGATGATGATATACAGCTAGCAGTCATAAACCAGATAGAAGATGAAGAACATAGAGCAGACATACGTGAGATGCTGCAATATGATGAGAATAGTGCTGGTGGTCTTATGGCAAAGGAGCTTATCAAGGTAAAAGAAACCTGGACAGTGGCAGGGTGTGTGCGTGAGATGCGCCGCCAGGCAGAAGAGGTGACTCGAGTACACTCTATCTACGTGGTAACAAAAGAAAATGAACTCATAGGGAGACTATCGCTCAAAGACCTTCTTACCTCAGATACGAGAACAAAAATATCTGAAATCTATATACCTAAAGTAGACTCTGTAAATGTAAATGACCCAGCAGAAGATGTTGCAAAGGTGATGCAAAAGTATGACCTAGAGGCTATACCTGTTGTAGATGATAAGCGTGTGCTGCAAGGACGTATTACAATAGATGATATTGTAGATTTTATAAAAGAAGAGGCCGAAAAAGATTACCAGATGGCAGCAGGTATCTCTCAAGATGTAGAGGCAGATGATAGCATACTACAACTCACTCGTGCGAGATTGCCTTGGCTATTTTTAGGATTACTAGGTGGTGTAGGAGCTGCGGCTATTATGGGCGGTTTTGAAGAGGTGTTAAATGATCACGTTATTCTTTTACTATTTACACCGCTTATTGCTGCAATGGCTGGAAATGTAGGGGTGCAATCTAGTGCGATTATTGTACAAGGTCTTGCAAATGATGATGTAAAAGGAAGCATAGGTAACAGATTAATTAAGGAAATGCTGCTCGCAATGCTTAACGGTGCTGCGCTGGCCATTGTATTGTTCTTTTACGTGTGGATATCAGAAAGTGCGGTAGACTATGCGACGTCTATATCAATTTCGCTATTTGTTGTAATCATTGTTGCCGGGATTATAGGTACGTTTATTCCGTTGTTTTTACATAAAAGAGGGATTGATCCTGCGATTGCAACTGGGCCGTTTATTACTACAAGTAATGATATATTTGGAATACTTATTTACCTCTATATCGCAAAACTTATACTAGGTATTTGAGCCAGAAAAGCTATGAATATCACCTCACCGTACCAGCATCTGCTATAGATGTGCTCAATCACGTAAACAATGTCGTTTACTTAGACTGGGTGCAAATTGCTGCATCAAAACATTGGAACCACGTAACGAGAGACTATTTTAAAGACGAAGACCCAGCCGAAGAGCGACTAGGCATCAATAAAATGGCTTGGGTGGTGATGGATCACCATATAAAGTATCACGGCCAGGCATTTAAAGATGACGAGATTGTCGTAACAACTACGGTGGTTCAAATCTCTGGCGTGACCTCGCAGCGACATACCACTATAAAACGCAAGGGAGAAGAAAAAGTACTGGTGAATGCAGTTACAAACTGGTGCTTGCTCAAAATGCCCCAAGGACGACCTATGCGAGTACCGGTGGAGGTAGCCCAATTATTTGCGTAGTATAAAGAGGTCCTTATGTGTATCTTTATATCATAAGAAACACATATGAAACCCATTAATATCCACGAGATATTCACCAAATTTGATAAGCAATGGCATCCGCACCAGGTTGCTACGGTAGATGATATGCAAGTACTTTTAGCAAAGGTTTCGGGTGAGTTTGTATGGCACAGTCATAAGGATGAAGACGAGTTGTTTTTTGTGCAAAAAGGGGTGTTAGAAATGCGCTTTCGCGAAAGCGGAAACTCAGATAAAGAATGGTCTGAAACGGTACATCAAGGTGAAATCATAGTTGTACCTAAAGGCGTAGAACATTGCCCAACTACCAAAGATGGAGAAGAAGTACACCTACTGCTTTTTGAAAAATTAAGTACGGCTCACACAGGAGAAGTAATAGACGCCAAAACTCAAACAGATTATCCTAAAATTTAAAAGAGAAATATGAATAAGACCAAGATAGTAGGAATTATTGTTATGGCCATTGCGGGGATAATATTATATGCATTTGATGACACATCTGGAGGCATAGGTTTTGTAACTGGTTTAATGATGGCAATAGGATTAGGTCTCTTTTTAGGTTGGATTCCTGTGAGAAAAAATAAAATTAAGTAATGAAAATACTCCACCTAGATAATAACCACCCGCTACTGGTAAAGCAACTTGAAGAAGCAGGCCATACTAATGTTGAAAATGTTACTATCTCAAAAGAAGAGACAGAGGCGATCATCGCAGATTATGAGGGTATTGTAATACGCAGTCGTTTTAAAATAGATAAGCAGTTTATAGATGCTGCTCCTCACCTTAAATTTATTGCTCGCGTAGGCGCAGGCCTAGAGAGTATAGATATCCCTTATGCTGAGAGTAAGGGCATTTATCTCATTAGTGCGCCAGAGGGTAACCGCAATGCCGTAGGGGAGCAATCTCTAGGGATGCTGCTCAGTCTTTTTAATAATTTAAATAGAGCAGATGCACAGGTAAAAGTGGGTCACTGGAACCGGGAACCTAATCGGGGTGTTGAGCTAGAAGGAAAGACCGTGGGGATCATAGGCTATGGTAATATGGGGAAAGCTTTTGCTAGAAAACTGCAGGGTTTTGACTGTAAAGTGCTTTGTTATGATATAAAAGAAAAGGTGGGTGATAGCAATGCTACGCAGGTGTCACTGAGCCAATTTCAAAAAGAGGTTGATGTTGTGAGTTTACACACGCCTTGGACTCCACAAACAGATAAAATGGTAGATGCTGCTTTTATAGATACTTTTGCAAAACCATTTTATCTCATAAATACCGCAAGAGGGAAATCTGTTGTGACAAAGGATCTTGTAGCAGCTATGAAAGCAAAAAAAGTACTAGGAGCTGGACTGGATGTGCTTGAGTATGAAAAATTATCTTTTGAGAATTTATTTACCACAGACGGAAATTCAAACTTACCAGAACCCTTACAATATCTTATAGAGCAAGATAATGTACTCCTCACGCCACACATTGCAGGGTGGACGGTTGAGAGTAAAATAAAGCTAGCGCAAACCATAGTAGATAAGATACTGCAGCGTTTTTCTTAAATTGATGTTTTAAAAGATAAGTATATGAGTTTAGTGATAAAGAAATTTGGTGCGATTGCATTCTTTTTAGGTCTCCTAGGGTTTACACTCGCGCTTTATTTAGGTAAGAGCCTAGATTACGGTACGCAAGAACTCGTAGGTTGGGGAGTTATGGGTATGACAGCAGCGATGGTGTATTTTGGGGTGGCTTACCAGCGTGACACGGTTAATGCGGGTAAAATCTCTTTTGGTAGCGCTTTGAAAACGGGAATTATTATTGCTGCTTTAGGCGGTTTAGGTGTAGCACTTGCAGATATATTGTATACTTTATTTGTAAATCCATCTTTTTTTCTTGAGTATAATGACTATGCTAGAGATCTAGCAGAGCAGTCTAATAATCAAGCTGCGATAGATCAACTTGCTCGCCAGCGAGAGATGTATGAGGATTATAGTGGTACTCAAATGTCATTTATAGCTGGATTAATGATGTTTGTAATGACGTTTATGCTTGGTTTTGTGGTGAGCTTACTTGCCGCTGTGATTTTAAAGAAAAAATAGTTCATCATACGATAATACTTTAATTATGAAAAGAGTAACAGGCATAGGCGGGATGTTTTTTAAGAGTGAAGATCCAGATGCTCAAAAGAGTTGGTATAAAAAGCATTTAGGCATTCCTACAGATCAATACGGCTGGACATTCTGGTGGCGTGATGAAAATGGTAATAAGTGCTCTACACAATGGAGCCCTATGAATGCGGATACAGAATACTTCTCTCCCAGCAAGAAACAGTTTATGTTTAATTTTAGGGTAGATAATCTGATAGAGTTACTTAAAGTACTTAAGGCAGAAGGTGTCACTGTAGTAGGAGAGGTAGAGGAGTATAGCTATGGTAAATTTGGCTGGATACTAGATCCAGAAGGAAATAAAATTGAACTCTGGGAGCCTATAGACAGCGTTTTTGAAAAAGATAATTAGCACGATAATCACGTACATCTTTTTTGTAGTTTTAAGGGCAACAAACTAACAACCAATAATATGAGTACAGAAGACAACAAAATACCAGGCGACAAGCCCGAAAATGATGGCAAACGTATGGCAGACGATGCAAAAGATGCTGTAAATGACTTTGCAGAAGATGCTAAGGAGACTGCAAAAGAGTTTGGCCAAAGCGCAAAAGAAGAGTGGGATAAAGTGACAGGAAGTACAGAAAGTAAAAAAATACTTGCAGGAATTTTAGCAATTTTTCTTGGAGCATTTGGAGTACATAAATTTATCTTAGGATACCAGAAAGAGGGTATCATAATGCTTGTACTAAGTGTTGTGGGAATAGTACTTTCTTGTGTAGGTATAGGCGTGCTTTTAGTTTGGGCTGTAGGCCTAGTAGGACTTATAGAGGGGATTATTTATCTCACAAAATCTGACGAAGAATTTTATAACACATACCAAGTGGGTAGAAAACCTTGGTTCTAGTATAATTTAAAAGCTCAGTTTAAGACTGAGCTTTTTTTATTTTCTGTTTTAATGTAATATTGCGATATTACATATTCAAATAAAACGTATTATGGGAGTTACAAAGAGACATATACACTCTATGAGAGCAAATCAAATTGCAGATGTTGCAAAGATTCTTTCTAATCCTGCAAGAGTGGCTATTATAGAATACATAGGAGATTGTGATGGCTGTTTGTGTCAAGATATATCAGATAAGATACGATTATCACAGCCTACAACCTCTCAACACCTGCAGGTTATAAAGAGAACCGGAGTTTTAAAAAGTCAGTTTAAAGGGAAAGCGCAATACTACAGTATAGATGCACGTAAATGGGGGCAACTACAGACCTTGTTTAATGACTTTTTTGAGCTTACAAAATCAAAAATGGCAGATAAGTAATGAGCACTTCACTATTGCATAAAGCTTATGATAGTGCGCTCTTTAAAAGTGAAGGAGAGCAACTTGTTAGTTTGCTAGCAAACTATCTACATACTACAACAACGGATGGTTCAGATAAAGTGCTTAGATGGACAGAGCCAAAAGATGAGTACACATTTTGGCAACAGTATCTCTCAACATCACATAGCACTTCAGACTTTTTTAAAGAAGTACTAGAGCGATCTATACACACGCATCACCCTAAATATATTGGCCATCAAGTTGCACCCACTGTACCAGTGTCTGCTCTTGCAACATTATTGAGCGCACAACTTAATAATGGGATGGCAGTATATGAGATGGGAGCTGCTGCCACGGCAATAGAGCGCCTCGTTATAGACACCTTTTGTAGGGCCATAGGCTACACAAACGGAGATGGATTTCTCACCTCTGGAGGTACCCTTGCAAACCTCACTGCGCTTCTTGCAGCACGCAGGGCTAAGGCTACAGATGATGTGTGGAATGAAGGTCACAGTAAGAAACTAGCCATTATGGTTTCAGAAGAGGCACATTATTGTGTAGATAGAGCCGCTCGTATAATGGGACTAGGAAGTGACGGAATCATAAAAGTACCAGCAGGCGATAATTACCAGATACAGACAGATGCTTTAGAGTCGTATTATACTTCGGCGATAAAAAATGGTTTTGAGGTAATTGCAATTGTAGGCAGTGCGCCAAGTACGAGTACGGGAGTTTATGATGATTTGGATGAGGTTTACGCTTTCGCGAAAGCAAAAAAAATATGGTTTCATATAGATGCTGCACACGGCGGTGCGGCCATATTTTCTAAAAAGTATAAGCACCTTCTTAATGGAGCCCATAACGCAGATTCTATTATTATAGATGGTCACAAAATGATGGGAACTAGCGCCATCACTACAGCCGTTATTTTTAAAAATAGCACAGATAGCTATGCCACCTTTGAGCAAAAAGCGCAATACCTATGGGAGAAAAATGATGATGCAGACTGGTTTAATATGGCAAAGAGAACCTTTGAGTGCACAAAGAGTATGATGAGTGTGCGCTTTTATGCTATTATAAATGCATATGGTTTACAGTTTTTTGACGATTTTGTAACGACACTTTATGATGCTGCACAGCAATTTAGCGATCTCATAGCTGGCCAGCAAGATTTTGAAATTGCTCTTGAACCGGTGTCAAATATTGTTTGCTTTAGATATAAACCTTCTAATCAAGAGGGTGTTAATGAAGTAAATAAGCGTATAAGAAGAGTTCTTCTAGAAGATGGAGAGTTTTATATAGTAGCTACCACGCTACGTGGTGAGTATTACTTACGCACTACGTTTATGAATCCTTTTACTACAGGAGCGCATACGGATGGTTTACTAAAAAAAATACGAGCTATTGCAGCTGCCAGTTTTTAAGAGCATCTTTATAAGAGATTGAGATGTTGAAAAGTTTTATACAGTGATCATTAGACCATTATTAAAAGAGGATTACACCCATTGCGCTCAGATTTATCAAGATGGGTTAGATACAGGTATGGCAACTTTTGAGACTATAGTCCCAGACTGGGTAAGTTGGGATGTTAAGTTTTTAAAGCAGTGTAGATTTGTAGCAATTAAAGAAGAGGTTATACTAGGTTGGGTAGCACTCACTCCATTTTCTACCCGTGAAGTTTATAAGGGTGTAGCAGAGGTTACCTTATATATTTCTAAAATTGCCAGGGGCAAAGGGATAGGACGAGCATTACTTATGGCCATAATAAAGGAAAGTGAGCGAGCGGGATTCTGGACTTTACAAGCCAAAATCTTTGCTCGAAATGAAGCTAGTATCGCTTTATTTCAAAAATGTGGTTTTAGAATAGTGGGTGTACGTGAGAAGTTAGCGATGAGAGATGGTATATGGCACGACAATGTGCTTTTTGAGAGGAGGAGTGAGCTGTTTTATGTAGTATAAGGGAATAGGAGATTCTCTAGAATGGTGTTTTGGTGAGGGGTTAAGAATTCATTATCAATGGATTTGTAAGTAATGAGTAACTTATAGGACAAAATCTACCATATGAAAAATACAAACGACTTCTCGGCATTAAAAGCTTTGTACATTAACTGTACTCTTAAAAAGACACCACGTATGAGCCATACTCGAGCTCTTATGGATGTATCAATGGATATTATGAAATCTAAAGGGGTCGCTGTAGAGCATCTACGCTTTGTAGATCACGACGTTGCTTATGGTGTATATCACGATATGACAGAACACGGTGAGCATAAAGATGAGTGGCCGGCTATTTTAAAAAAAATAGAAGAAGCAGATATTCTTGTAATAGGTAGCCCTATATGGCTGGGAGAAAAATCTTCTGTAGCGACAAAACTGATTGAACGCTTGTATGGAGAGAGTGGTAACCGTAATGAAAAAGGGCAATACTATTTTTACGGTAAAGTAGGTGGTTGTATTATTACTGGTAATGAGGATGGTATAAAGCACGTTGCTATGGGAACACTCTATGCTTTGCAACATATAGGTTACAGTATTCCTCCTCAAGCAGATTGTGGGTGGATAGGTGAGGCAGGACCAGGTGCTAGCTATAATGATGAGGAAAGTGGTGCAAAGAATAATGACTTTACAAATCGTAATACCACCTTTATGACATATAACTTACTGCATCTTGCAAAAATGCTTAAGGATCAGGGTGGATACCCTGCTTATGGTAATTCTAGAGGTGATTGGGATGATGGGACAAGATGGAATTTTGAAAATCCAGAATATAGATAGAGACTCTTGTACGGGCCTACTCCTCTTCTGGGGTGCGTTGCCCGTACTTTTTTTCTAGCTCTGCTTGAAACTCTTCCATAACAGGTTTTACAGTGTTTTCTGGAAGATCTGATATGCGTATGTACATCAAGCCATCTATAGCATTGTTAAAGAGGGGGTCTACATTAAAGGCTATAACCTTTGCATTTTGTTTTATATATTTTTTAATAAGAACAGGGAGACGTAAAGAACCTGGTTCTACCTCTTCTATAAGCTTATCAAACTTGTTGAGATCTGCTTTACTTTCATCAAAAACAAATTCTTTATCTGCATCTTTAAGTTTTACTTTCCACTCCTTTTTTGGGCGTATATACTGTGCCACGTAAGGATCATAATAATGGGACTTCATAAACTCTATCATAAGAGATTTTGAGAAGTTAGAAAACTGGTTTGAGATACTTACACCACCTATGAGATATTTGTGTTCTGGAAAGCGAAGTGTGGTGTGTACAATACCTTTCCACAATAGAAAAAGTGGCATAGGCTTTTGTTGATACTCTTTTGTGATAAAAGCGCGTCCCATCTCTATACTCTCGCTCATCATTTTGTGAAGCTCAGGTTCAAAACGAAAAAGATCTTGAAGGTAAAAACCATCAATTCCATATTCTTTATAAATTTTTGACCCTAGCCCCATTCTGTATGCTCCGGCAAGAGTGTTTTCTTTATTATCCCATAAAAACATATGGTAATAATACCTGTCAAATTTATCGAGGTCTATGGCTTCATTTGTTCCTTCACCAATGGCTCTAAATGTGATCTCTCTCAAACGGCCTATCTCACGTAAGATGTTAGGTATCTCTTGAGCAGGGGCTAGGTAGACTTCGTAGTTTTTACTTTGTAGTAAACGACGGTCTTTTTCGCGCAAGCGTAAAATTTCATCTTCTATGAGATCACTACTTATTTCGGTTACGATCTTTTTAGGTTCTTTTGTGACCTTAAGCTTTTGCGGGATATCTTTAAGTAAGCTGTTTTTTTCAAAAGAGTTTGCAAGCATATATGTTTTCTTGCGTAAGAACTCTGTAAAATCTGCCAGTGACTCGTGCTCCTTTTGTGCAGCAACTTTAATAGGATTACCTATACGTACTTTTATGACTCTATGCTTTTGAGTTAGAAGTTCGCTAGGCAACTTTGCGGTACGTAGTGTGTCGCTTAGTCGTGATAGTTGATAAAAAAGCCTGCTGTTTTTTGCGTGAAAATAAATAGGGACAACCGGAACCTCTGCTTTTTTAATAAGCTTCATTGCTGCTTCTTCCCACGGCTTGTCTATAATGAGCTTATCATCTTTATAGGTAGATACCTCTCCTGCAGGAAATACACCTAGAGGGTGACCGTCTCGCAGGTGTGAGATGGCGCTTTTAAAACCTGCAATACTAGATTTTACGTCCTTTTTATTTTCAAAAGGATTTACAGGCATCACATAAGGCTTAAGTGGCTCGATACGGTGTAATAAAAAATTTGCTATGATTTTAAAATCTGGACGCTGCTCAAGCATAAGTTTGAGCAGTAATATTCCGTCTATGCCCCCTAGTGGGTGATTTGATATCGTAATGTAAGCGCCACTCTTTGGGAGTCTCTTAAGGTCTTCTTCTGGGATTTCAAATTTAATCTTAAACTCGTCTAGTAGTGCATTGAGAAACTCGAGATCGCCTAGGTGCTTATTGCGATCATAGATTTTATTTGCCGTAGAGATTTTTAGAACCTTCATTAATGACCACCCAATAAAAGTGCCTACAAAACCGAATTTATCGACATTGATAGCGCGAGCAACTTCTTTTGCGGTGACTAGACCCATACAATTATTGGTAGTTTATTAAGAAGGCAAATATAACAAATAGGGGTGCTGTAATTAAATTTTGTTTAACCTATGGACAAGACCACATTAGTTTTGTGTCACAAGTTGCACTGTATTTTGTGTCACTTGCTTGAGAAGTACCTCTTTACCTTCTTGAAAGTTATCTAAAGCGTTCTGGTTAAAATGCCTAATAGTGTAAAGATGTACATTAGGCGTAACGGTTACTTTAAATTTTCCTTTGAGTTGATTTACAAGCTTTTCTAAGCCGTTAAACTTATTATCTACACAAAGAGAGAAGCTTATGGCAGAGTTCTGTATAAGATCTACTTTAAGCTTGTATAATGCTAATAGTTGAAATATCTCTGCAATATTATCTTCTACCATAAATGAAAAGTCAAGAGATGATAATGATATTAATACCTGGCTTTTCTTTACAATATAGCAGGGTACTTCTGGTACTAGCGATGCGACTGCGCTTACCATTGTGCCTGGGTTTTTTGGATTTAAAAAAGACTTCACATATAATGGTATCTCTTTGCGCTGTAGTGGTTGTAGGGTTTTAGGGTGAATAACTGATGCGCCATAAAAAGCAAGCTCTATCGCTTCCTCATAGGGTATCTGGTGCAAGAGCTCTGTATTGTTAAACACACGAGGATCACCATTTAAAACTCCAGGGACATCTTTCCAAATGGTAAGACTACGAGCATTGAGGCAGTAGGCAAAAATACCTCCCGTATAGTCAGACCCTTCCCTGCCCAAAGTGGTGGTGAAGTTATTACTGTCTGAGGCTATAAACCCCTGAGTGATGGATAGCGCTGTGGGGTCTACAGATTCTTTTATGGCAAGTTGCGTTTTGTCCCAGTCTATGCGCCCGTCTCGGTAACTATTATCTGTTTTTAAAATAGTTCTAGCATCTAGCCAAGTGTTTCTTACTCCTTGATCTGTGAGAAATGTACTTACAATTGTGGTAGACAGTAATTCACCATAAGAAACAATCTGGTCGTATACAAAATCATATTTTGGAGATTTGTTCCAAGCGAGAAAGCCTTTTAACTCTTCAAATAATGCTTTTATAGATGTAAAAATAGTATGCCCAGGTGTAAATAGGTCGCTGGCTATCTGCGTGTGATAGTCTACTGTGGCTTTGAGATGTTCAGGCAGTAAAGTTTTATCGTTAAAATAGGCATTTACAATTGCCTCCATCGCATTTGTGGTTTTCCCCATTGCAGAGATGACTACAAGTTTTTCTGTCACTCCAGTTTCATTAAGAACGGTGGCAATATTCTTTATCCCAGCTGCATCCTTTACAGAGGCTCCCCCAAATTTAAATACCTGCATATTAAAAAGTGTTGTGTTGTGTTTAAGTGCGCTTTCGCGAAAGCGTGATTACCACATTACATTACTAAGATGGCGTTATGGTTTTAATGTATTTATGTAAACGCCCTTCGTCCATCTGTACTAGATACCAGTCTTTGAGGAATTGAGCGCCACTTTTTTCATAAAAGGCAATGGCGTTTTTATTCCAGTCTAGTACGACCCATTCAACCCTTTTAACTCCATTTTCTTTACCAAAAGTCATTACTTGGTCATATAATTTTTTACCTACTCCTTTGCCTCGATATTCCTCTCTTACCACAAGGTCTTCTAGGTGTAGTGATTTTCCGTCCCAGGTAGAAAAGCGATAATAACATAGCGCCATACCGATAACGGTGTCATTTTCTTTGGCTACAAAACAATAAAAAAGGGGGTTGTCACCAAATCCATTTTCTATTAAAATGTCTTCGTTAATCTTTACAGCATCTGGTTCTTTCTCAAAAACTGCCAGTTCATTAATGAGAGATAATACAGCGGGCATATCTTCTGGAGTTGCCTTTTTGATAGCGAGGTTCATAAGCTTCTTGTTATTCTTAAAAAGCTAAGGTATATAATTACCGTAACTATTCTTGTGCGAAAACGTTGTCGTAAGTGCATTTTAGAATTACATTTACATAAATTTTAAAAACACTAAAGTGTCACGTAAAAATCAAACTCTAGGCGAATTTATAATTGAAAACCAAGCAGAATTTCAGTACTCATCTGGAGAGCTATCTCGCTTAATAAACTCAATAAGGCTGGCAGCAAAGGTTGTAAACCACGAGGTGAATAAGGCAGGACTAGTAGATATAGTAGGTGCCGTAGGAGAGACTAACATACAGGGTGAAGACCAGCAAAAGCTGGATGTAATGGCAAATGACACCTTCATAAGAACGCTTACTAATCGTAATATTTTATGTGGTATCGCCAGCGAAGAAAATGATGATTTTATCTCCCTAGAAGGTCAAAATGGTGACAATAACAATAAATATATCTTACTTATGGATCCCCTAGACGGATCTTCAAACATAGATGTAAATGTGTCTGTAGGAACTATTTTTTCAATATATAGAAGGGTGACGCCACCAGGTACTCCTGTGACTATAGAAGATTTTTTACAACCAGGGAGAGAGCAAGTAGCTGCTGGTTATATTGTATATGGTACCTCTACTATGATTGTCTACACAACAGGTCACGGAGTAAATGGATTTACTCTCAACCCTGCAATAGGTACTTTTTACTTATCGCACCCTAATATGCAGTTTCCAGAGATGGGTAATATCTATTCTGTAAATGAGGGTAACTATGTACACTTTCCGGATGGTGTGAAGAAGTATATAAAATACTGTCAAGAAGAAGCCGAGGGACGCCCCTATACATCACGATATATAGGGTCATTAGTGTCTGATATACATAGAAATATGATAAAAGGTGGTATATATATGTACCCAAAAAGTTCAAAAGCTACAAATGGAAAATTGCGCCTTCTTTATGAGTGCAATCCTATGGCTTTTATAGCAGAGCAGGCAGGAGGTAAAGCTAGTGATGGTTACACACGTATTTTAGACTTAAAGCCTACAGAGCTACACGAGCGTGTTCCCTTCTTTTGCGGGAGCAGATTAATGGTCGAAAAAGCCGAAAGTTTTATGAATAACGACTAAAAGTTAACATAAGGCATTATTAAGGGTTAAACAAAGTGTATTTTTTTTATATTTGATATACAACAATAAGGCTTAACCCTATTATGGCTAAAAATACAAAAGCAGAAAACCAGCAAACAGAAGATGTGGCAAACTCAAAAATTGAGGCAATTAAGAACCTTATTTTTGGAGAGAATATACAAGAGTATAATCACGAGTTTGAAGCATTAAAATCTGATATCGCACAAAAGCGAGAAGAGATGCTTGCTTATGTAGATGAGGCTCGTAAGGAGATTATGACAGCTGTAGATAACCTCAGTACTGATGTTAACATACGCATATCTGATCTTGAACAGTCACTTAATGATAAAACAGAAGATCTAGATAATAAAAAGGTGAGCCGTGCTAGTCTAGGAGATCTTCTTATACGCTTAGGCGAAAATATTAAAGAGTAATAGAATAGGTAACATCTTTAAATGACAACAGATGAACGTCTCGAAATTTTAAAGGAACTTTTACTCACAAATGAGAAAGAGCCTGAAAAAGACGTTTATAAGAAGATTAAAGCATTAGAAAATAGTCAGAAAAACTTATCTGACCGTATAGATCCTTTACTGGACGAACGTTTGCAGCAATTTGTTACCACAATGCCAGAGACTCTCGGGCCAGTAATTACTGAAACCTTAAAGACTGAGATTAAAAAATCTCAAGATGCCGTGGCTGAGGCTCTTTTCCCAGTAATGGGGAAAATGATAAAAAAGTATGTTCAAGCAGAGATTGCTCGGCTAAACGACTCGATAAGTGAAAAAATAAACGCAACATTTTCTTTCAAAAATTTTTTTAAGTCTAAGTCAAAAGAAAGGCCAACGGCTGCAATGATGCTTAAAGAAGAATATAAGGCGTATATTGAACAAGTACTTGTAGTTGAAAAAGGTTCTGGAATACTCAAAGCAAATTATGCTAAGAGCCAGACTATGGATGAAGATATGATGGCTGGTATGCTCACTGCAATAAAAAGCTTTGCAGAAGATGCTTTTGAAAAGGGTGAGATGGAGCTAGAGCGTATAGATTACCAACTATTTACTATACACCTTCAAAATTTTTCAAACTATTATATTGCCGTGATTATAAGTGGTATATATGATGATAAGTTTAAAGATAAACTGGAAGATGTCTTGCTAGACTTTGCTCAATACGTAGTAAATAAGGAAGACCTTGATGATAATATTATATTTGCAAAAAAATTAAAAGAATTTTTTACTGATGAGCGTATCTAAAAAAATTGTATTGTTAGGACATTTTGGTGTGGGTAAATCGTCACTTCTTCGCAGGTTTGTAGAAAATACTTTCTCAGATAATTATGTCGTGACCATAGGTGTTCACATAATGAAAAAGGAAGTAGTTGTTGATACAAGTAACAAGGTTACCCTTATTATATGGGATGTTGAGGGTACAGATGATTTTACTAAGTACAGGCCATCATACCTTATGGGAGCTTCTAGCTTTGTATATGTTTTTGATGCATCAAGGCCTGTTACTTACAGTGACTTAAAATATAATCTAGCCCACCTAAAAGAAAAGCACCCTAATGTTCCTGTGCACATAATCGGGAATAAAGTGGATTTAGTCGATGCTGAAGAAATAAAGCAAGCTCTAAAGGAGCAAGAAGTTCAACATAGTTATCTTTCAAGTGCCAAAACTGGCGAAAATGTTGAACAGCTGTTTAAGGACGTGGCAGCCCAATTGTTAGAAAATGCTTGATAACCTCAGACAAGATTTTATAAATAGAACTACGCAAGTAGTCGTAGTCAATAAGGAACTAGAGGTTATAGACTCTGACAATAATCTTTTTGACTTAAAAAAAAATTCTAATATCACGGATTTTCATCCGTTCTTTTATGCATTAAGTACTGTTTTTGAAGAAAACCTTCAAAAAGAAACTTTCTTCTGTGTACAGATGGAAGTGTTAAGTCGCCATTACTTTATAGATATAAAAACCTATCTACAAGAAGATGATGAGAGTCTTGTTCTCATTTTAAACGATCTTACAGATCATTATAAGACGGTGCATCAAATAAAGCAGGTGCGCAATGAGTCTATCATAAACTTTAATATATCTCAAGAACTTAACCAGCAACTAGAGATACAACGCAGTTTTAAAAATAAATTCTTGGCAAATGTAAGCCACGAGATACGTACGCCTCTTAATAGTATTGTGGGCTTTATATCTGTATTAGAAAATACTGAGATCACAAGAGAGCAACTTGATGTATTACATATTATAAAAGATAGTTCAAAAAATCTTGTGACTATACTAGATGACCTAATGGACATCTCAAAAATTGAAGCTGGAAAGTTAGATATTAAAAATCGACGTTTTGATTTTAGAGAGTTTGTAGAAAAGCTTGCAAAAACATATGAAATACGTACAGATGATAAAAGACTGTCATTTGATTTTGAATTAAGTTCTAAGATACCACGTTTCTTAGTGGGAGATCATTTACGTATAAATCAAGTTATTGTAAATCTTTTAGAGAATGCGTTAAAATACACGCATCAAGGTGGAATTAAGTTTAGGGTTACTACGTCCTCATTAAATGCACGTCGTATTCCAGTTACGTTTGAGGTTACAGATACAGGTATAGGTATACCCAAAGAAAAGTTAGATAGTATTTTTGACAGCTTTACGCAGTTAGAAAAGCGAGGTCTTTTTGGAGGGTCTGGTTTGGGTCTCAGTATTGTAAAACAACTCACAGACTTGTTAGAGAGTGATCTAGAGGTTAAGAGTGCAGAAGGAGAAGGGTCAACCTTTAGTTTTACAGTAAATATGGGAGTTTCTCATAATCAGAAGAAAGAGAACAAAGAGAAGAAAGTAAAGAGAAAGAAAAAAGACTTCAAAAGCGCAAAAAGACCGCGTGTACTACTAGGAGAGGATGTAGAAGTAAACCAATTATTAATGTTAAGGTTATTTTCTGACTATGGAGCCTATAGTATTGACATTGCAAAAAATGGAGAAAGGGTCTTAGAGTACCTAGATAGATTTCCATATGACTTGGTTATACTTGACTTAACTATGCCTATTATGGATGGTCTTGATGCCGCTGTACAAATTAGAAATAGTAGTAATAAAAAAATTAGTAAACTACCTATTATAGCTCTTACTGCAAGAACTTCTCAAGAGGAGCAAGACGCTGCAAAGGAGGCTGGTATGAATGCTTATCTTACAAAACCTGTAGATCCAGATTTGTTGTTTACTACGATAGAACGACTTTTAAGTAGGTATAAGCGTAAGGATAAAGTACTAGAACTCTCTGAAGAAGAGGAGTAGAATTGCAGTAAGCAATAAATTAAAAAAGGTTAAGATAATTTACATCTTGACCTTTTTTAATTTGGAAAAGCTAGTATTAGCGATTCATATTTTTAATCTCCTCTTGAAAAGTTTCAAGATCTGCTTGTTCCTTAACAAGAGTAAGTGCTTTATGTACAACGTAGCTAGCATTATTTGTTGAAAATCCTAAACCTATAGCAAGACGTTCTAGTAAAGGCTCTTCTTCTTCAAACTCGTGATCTATGTGTACCATACGAGTAAGATCATATAAGCGCTCTAATCTTCTATCATAAGTTGTAGGGGGATTGATAGGGTGAGACATATAATCTTTAAGAATGATTTCATAATCCTCTGCAGAGATAGAGAGGTTACGAGCAAGTCTATCTAAAAACGCTTTTTCTTTATCTGAGATAACACCGTCATCCATAGCGACACGCACTATAGCTGCAAAGTGATCTTCATTTCTTTGGCGGAAACCGCTATCATATAAATCTGCAAAAGACATATTTCTTATGTATTAAAAGTAAGACTCAAAGATAGCCATTTAATCAAGATTTATAATTTGTACATTTGATAAAAACCCCTAATTTTTTTAGATGGATTCATTCTTGTTTTATTTTAAAGAAGGCCTCTTCCACGTGTTAGATTGGAAAGCTTACGACCACATTCTCTTTTTAATTGTACTCACTGTACCCTACCTCATTTCAAACTGGAAAAAACTCTTTACCCTAGTCACCATATTTACTATAGGGCATACGCTCACACTAGCAATGTCTGCCTATGGGATTATACGTGTAAATAGCTCCCTGGTAGAGGTACTCATACCCGTAACTATACTCATTACTGCGTTATATAATATTTTTACAGCTGGTAAGAAAAATAGAAATCTTAAATTAGGGATACATCTCTTTGCAGCATTATTCTTTGGGCTTATACACGGCCTCGGGTTTTCTACCTATTTTAAGATGATGACCGCAAGTTCAGATAGCAAGTTACTTCCGTTACTAGAGTACACTTTAGGTATAGAGAGTGCTCAGATTATTATAGTACTCGTTGTATTAATAGTAAGTTTTATAGGACAATCTATTTTTAGGTTTTCATTACGTGACTGGGTGATGGTTATATCTTCTATTGTAATAGGGGTTACCATACCAGTATTTCAAAATGCATTATCAAGTATTAATTTCTAGTAAAAATAGTACTTTAGGAGCGTAAAGGGTTTTTAGTACGCTTTCGCGAAAGCGCACTCATAATTACAAAATATACAATGGGGTCAAAACAGCATAAATACGATATAGCATACCTAAGAATGGCTCGGGAGTGGGGAAAACTATCGTATTGTAATCGCAAGCAAGTAGGGGCAATAATCGTTAAGGATAAGATGATTATCTCAGACGGTTATAATGGCACACCCACAGGGTTTGAAAATGTATGTGAAGATGAAGAAAATAATACAAAGTGGTACGTTTTACACGCTGAGGCAAATGCTATACTAAAGGTAGCAAGCTCAACTCAATCTTGCCACGGTGCAACTTTATATATCACACTGAGCCCTTGTAAAGATTGTAGTAAATTAGTTCATCAAGCAGGTATAAAACGTGTGGTTTACCATAGCGCTTATAAAGATCTTACAGGAGTAAAATTTTTAGAAAAAGCTGGCGTTGAGATAGTGCACCTTCAAGATATAGACTCATAATGAAAATAAAGCGCAAGTACATACCCATACTATTTGGTTTAGGCATTGCTCTAGGGATTTTACTAGGGAGTATGTTAGACTTTGGTTATAACGATACTGCGCTCTTTGCATCAAACTCAAAAAAAGAAAAACTTAATAAACTTATTGATTACATAGATTATGAGTATGTAGATGCCATAAATACAGATAGTATAGTAGATGTTACTGTAAACGGTATTTTAGATAATCTAGATCCTCACTCAAGTTATATACCACCAGATGAGTACCGAGCTGTAGAAGAAAATATGAAAGGCGATTTTGTAGGTATAGGGGTTAGTTTTTATCCATATAATGACTCTATTGCAGTCATACAAGCTATAAAGGGAGGTCCAAGTGCTAGAGCTGGAGTAAAAGGAGGTGATCGTATTGTATATGCAGATGGAATAGATTTATCTCAAAACACTATTACAGATGATTCATTATCTCGTATTCTTAAAGGAAAAGTACGCACACCTATTGAGATTAAGATAAAAAGACCAGGAGAAGAAGACTTGCTTACCTTTAATTTTAACAGAGACCGTGTACCTATCTCTAGCGTTATAGGTAGTTATATGCTTACTGATGATTTAGGATATGTAAAAATTAATCGTTTTGCAGAGTCTACTCATAAAGAGTTTGTAGATGCACTTACGGTTTTAAAAAATCAAGGTGCAACTAGTATTGCTCTAGATTTAAGAGATAATCCAGGAGGCTATATCTCGAGCGCAGAGGGGGTAGTAGATGAATTTTTAGAAGAAGATAAGCTCATATTATTTACTAAAAATAAATCGGGTAAGATATCTAATAGTTATACAGATAACGGTGGCCTTTTTGAAGAAGGTGAAGTTTTTGTACTTATTAATGAAAATTCGGCAAGTGCGAGTGAAATCGTTGCGGGAGCACTTCAAGATAATGACAAAGGCATTATAGTGGGGCGCAGGTCCTTTGGAAAAGGCCTTGTACAGCGTGAGATGGATTTGGGTGATGGAAGTGCGGTAAGGCTTACAATAGCTCGCTATTATACACCTACAGGTAGATCAATACAAAAACCGTATGAGCTAGGAGATAAAGATTATTATGAAGATTACCTTAACAGGTATGAAAACGGAGAGTTGCGCAGTGCAGATAGTATTAAAGTGGCAGACTCATTAAAATTTAGAACCCCAAAGGGTAAGATAGTTTATGGTGGCGGTGGTATTATTCCAGATGTATTTGTGCCTAAAAACACAGACTATGAAGTTGAACATCTTAACTACGTACTGAGGTCTGGTTATATGCGCCTCTTTATTTTTGAACAATTAGAAAAAGATAGGCCTTACTATAACTCACTATCTATGGAGCAGTTTAAAAATGAAGTTACCATTACAGATGCTGTAATAGAAGATTTTATATCTTTCGCTCGTTTTAGAAAAATTACGTTAAAGGCTAGTAATTATAAAGAATTGTATAGAAGATATCTCAAAGCTACTATGGCTGGACAACTCTTTGGTAACAATGCTTTTGAGATGATGGTTAATCAAGAAGACGATGTGATCAAAAAGGTCATTGCTCTTTCAAAAGAAGAATAAACTATGTTAATGGTAGTAGCCGTTTTTGTATATATAATTGCCATCATCTTTAGGTTGATGGATAATAGTGCTGGGCTACTCATACGTCACGGCATATCTGTAAGTCCTTTCTATTTAAAGCCACCAGTCATTCTAGAGCAAATAGAGCAGCTAGAAGATAAAAAACTCATACGTAAATTACATCGTAATTTATGGTATCAAAAGTTGCACATAGCTTTTACGGTCTTAGCTATATTAACTTTAATAGTTGGAATTATATACGAGATATATAACCCATACATCATTTACCTAATGTAATTACTTACCGTGCTTTTCGGCTATCTTACGAGAGGTACGCAATATTAAGAGTAATAAAATTGCACAAGCACAGGCTATTATGCCTATAAGTGCAATGCTACTATCTCCCTGTAAAGGGTTAGAAAAATCAAGCAAGGTGAGATTGTAAATAAGAAGACCTAGTGCTAGTAAAATACCTATAGGGATAATAAATTTCATACGTCTATTTGAAAAGTTCTTGAATGTTTGCAGTAAATAACTTTACAGCAATGGCTAACAAAATTACACCAAAAACTTTATGTATGATAGCAATACCGTTCTTTCCTAAAAATCGCTCAATGTGTCTTGACGTTTTAAGTACTAGATAAACAAGCAAGATGTTAAGAACGACAGCTATAAGAATGTTCATAAGGTCATACTCTGCTCTTAGTGCTAGAAGAGAAGTAAGAGTACCAGGACCAGCAATAAGCGGGAAAGCTAGCGGAAAAACAGAAACCGTCTTTTTACTAAGCGTATCGTCATCTTTAAAAAGGCTTACACCTAGTATCATCTCTAGTGCAATAAAAAAGAGAATAAATGATCCCGCAACAGCAAATTCATATACATTAATACCTATAACGCCTAGTATACTTTCACCTACAAAAACAAATAAGGTCATTACAATAAGAGCAACTAGCGCCGCTTTCTCACTCTGTATGTGACCTGCTTTCTTACGTAGTTTTAAAACAATAGGGATACTTCCTACAATGTCGATAACTGCAAAAAGGACCATTGTAGCCGTAAGAATTTCTTTTAAATCTATTTTCATTTGTGCTTTTTTTAAGACGGCGCAAAGATACTTCATATTAGAGCCTGCATCTTTCACTTTTGGTGTGAATAAATTGTAAAGTTTTAATTACGCTTTCGCGAAAGCGTAATTCTTAATTATTTTTATGCAAGATATTTAAAACCAACCACATACTAGTTTTGTGTTGAGTTTATATGGTTTATCTTTAATACCTATCAGACAGTAACTTTGTTGTCTAGCTATAAATATTATTGATAGTTTGTTTTTATAAATTAATCATAAACTATAGTTGTCAAGAAAGTCTTTAAATATCTTTGGTAAAAGTAAAAGTCTTAAAACACCTAATAATGAGTAGTAAACACACAAACGTATGGGACATAAATGATCCCAGTGCAGCAGCAAAATGTCCATTTCTTGGTAATCCTGATCAGTTAGTAGCCGGTAAGGGTACCACAAATAGAGACTGGTGGCCTAATGAGTTAAAATTAAATATCCTGCGTCAAAACGGTACAAGTAGCGACCCTATGGATAAAGATTTTGATTATGCCGCAGCTTTTAATAGTCTTGATTTTCCAACTTTAAAGCAAGAGGTTATAGATTTAATGACAGATTCACAAGACTGGTGGCCGGCAGATTATGGTCACTACGGGCCATTTATGATACGTATGGCTTGGCACAGTGCTGGTACTTATAGAATAGGTGATGGCCGTGGAGGTTCTAGCTCTGGATCGCAACGTTTTGCACCACTTAACAGTTGGCCAGATAACGGTAACTTAGATAAGGCACGTTTACTTTTATGGCCTATTAAAAAGAAATATGGTAAAAACATCTCTTGGGCAGATTTATTTATCCTTGCAGGTAATGCAGCTTTAGAGTCTATGGGCTTTAAAACATTTGGTTTTTCAGGAGGAAGAGAAGATGTATGGGAGCCAGAACAAGATATTAACTGGGGTTATGAAGATGAGTGGCTAGGAGAAAAAGAGCGTCACGAGGGAGATAGAGAGCTCAAAGGATTTCTAGGTGCTACTCATATGGGACTTATTTATGTAAATCCAGAAGGACCTAGCGGTAAGCCAGACCCTATAGGAAGTGCATATGATATCAGAGAGACCTTTGGCCGTATGGCAATGAATGATGAAGAAACAGTGGCACTCGTTGCTGGAGGGCATACCTTCGGAAAAGCACACGGAGCGGCAGACCCAGAGAAGTATGTAGGCGCAGAGCCACACGGAGCAACTCTAGAAGAGATGAGTACTGGGTGGAAAAATACATACAAGAGCGGGGTACTAGATGATACTATTACTTCTGGTCTTGAAGGAGCCTGGACACCTAATCCTACACGTTGGGATGCAGAGTACTTTGACGTATTACTTAATTTAGACTGGGAGCTTACTACAAGTCCAGCAGGGGCACACCAGTGGAAACCATCTAATCCAGATGCACCACAAGCACCAGCTGCAGGAGGAAATGGTACTCAAGGCATAATGATGTCTACAGCAGATATGGCTCTTAAAATGGATCCAGAATATCGTAAGATTTCAGAGAAGTTCCATAAAGATCATAAAGCATTTGAAGATGCATTTGCAAGAGCTTGGTATAAATTGACACACCGTGATATGGGACCATTATCACGTTACTTAGGACCAGAATTGCCAAAAGAAGAATTATTATGGCAAGACCCTATCCCAGAAGCAAACGGATATACTTTATCAGATAGCCAAGTAGCAACACTTAAAACGGCTATCGACGCAACAGATTTATCTGCTTCAGATATGGTAAGCGTAGCCTGGGCATCAGCTTCTACATTTAGAAATAGTGATAAACGTGGTGGAGCAAATGGTGCTCGTATACGTCTAGCACCACAAAATAACTGGGAAGTAAATAACCCAGAACAATTAAGAAAAGTACTTAATGCTCTTAAAGATGTACAAGATAATGCCGGGTTTGATGTATCTATGGCAGACCTTATTGTGCTTGCAGGTGGAGTAGGTGTTGAGCGTGCTGCTCACAATGCTGGCCATAAAGTAACGGTGCCTTTTACCCCAGGACGAACTGATGCAAGTCAAGAACAAACAGATATTGACTCTTTTGGTTACCTAGAGCCTAGAGCAGATGGTTTTAGAAATTACCAGAAAGGTGGTATGGAAACAGCTGCAGAAGAGCTTCTTATAGATAGAGCAAATCTTATGGAACTTTCTATACCAGAGATGACTGCCTTAGTAGGAGGTATGCGTGTGATAGGTTGTAATTATGATGGGTCTAAAGTAGGAGTGTTTACAGATAAAGTAGGAGCCCTTACTAATGATTTCTTTGAGAACCTATTAGACTTTACCTATACTTGGAAAGCACTATCATCAGACGATACATTATTTTCTGGAACAGATAGACGTACAGGAGATATGAAGTTTACAGGTTCAAGAGTAGATCTTATTTTTGGATCAAACACAGAGCTAAGAGCTATTGCAGAAGTATATGGAGCAAATGATGGTGAAGAACGTTTTGTAAACACCTTTGTAAGCGCCTTTGCAAAAGTGATGGATGCAGATCGTTTTGATGTGAAGTAATATAATTTCGCTTTCGCGAAAGCGAAACAAAAAACAAAAGCCGACTTATTATAAGTCGGCTTTTTTATTGAATTTTTTGCAAGCTAGAAATTGGTTTCAAAAAGGCCAAGACACACTTTAATACCTTGTCTCATATTACCTATGCGTATATTCTCATTAGGGTTATGTTGATTATTATCCATATTAACAAGAGGCAGGATAACGGTAGGAAGATTTAAGGTGTTAATAAGCGGTACAATAGGCACCGTGCCACCCATCATACGTATCGTTACGGGCTCTTCATTAAAAACTTGTGTTAATCGCTGCCTCATTTTTATACCAAAATCTCCCTGCGGACTTGTTCTAAAAGCATTTACAAGAGTTTTGGTCTTAACTGTTGCTATGCGCTTGTGAGTAAGTCGCTCCTGAGCGGTGGGGATTCTGTCTAGTACAAAATACCCCTCATTGCTTATGTGCTTTTTAATTTTATCTAGCTGGTCATCCCCATTTATTTCTGGTACAAGACGCACATCAAGGTGTGCCGTTGCCGTGCTAGGTACTACGGTCTTGAGCCCTTTACCCGTCCAAGAGGTGTTGAGCTGTCTCACATTAAGTGTAGGATATTGTAGCGTTTCTTGATAATTTTTACCCACAGTTTCGGCACTGTGTAAGCCTAGTTTTTTATTAAAGCTAGCAGCGGTAAATGGCACAGACTGCATAACAAGTGCTTCTTCTGGGCTTATGGTAATACCGTCATAATAACCGTCTATAAGTACCTTACCATCATCATCTTTCATACTTGAGAGTAAATGGGATAGTCTAAAAACTGGGTTAGGCACATAATTACCATAGTGACCACTATGTTGTGGTAAAGCTGCGCCATAGGTCGTAATCTCACAAGTGGCTATACCACGACAGCCAAAGGTGAGTGTAGGCTTATTAGAACTATGCGCAGGGCCATCCATCACTATAAAATAGTCTGCCGCATAGCGGCTTTTATAGGTGTCAAGAGTGCCCAGTAGAGCAGTAGAGCCATACTCTTCTTGAGGGTCAAAAATTACTTTGATATTAAAATTTGGTGTTTTGCCTTGCTCCTGTAATATTTCTAATGCGGTTATGAACATAAGGATAGGTGCTTTATCATCTGCTGCGGCTCTTCCGTATATGCACCATTCATCATTTATTTTTTGGTTTAATGCTTCCCAGCCCATTGATGTCCACGTTCCAGATGGGTCTTGTTTTTTTAACATAGGGGTAAAAGGATCTTCTTGATCCCAGACTGCGGGATTTACCGGTTGCCCGTCTATGTGCACATAAAAGAGAATTGTTTTAAGCGCAGGGTCGTATACTTTTTCTGCAAGTAGTATAGGCAATGTCTCGCTTTTAAGACGCGTAGTTGTAAAGCCTAGTGCTTCATATTTCTTTTCTACCCAAGCAATGTTTTCGAGCATAAGCTCTGGACTTTCTGGGAGATTAGGAATGCTTACAAAATCTTTGTGCTGTAATAAGGTTGCTCTAAGACGTTCATCTATAACCGCATCATAATTACTTTGGGATAGTGCAAAAAGTGGGACTAGACATAATATGTACAAGAGCTTTTTCATAGGCTTAAATTATATGTTGGCATTAGGTTTACGCTTTCGCGAAAGCGTACTTATCACTCTAGAAAGATACACAATAGGACAATGTGTAAAAAGTGTGGTTTCTAAAACTAAGTGCAAATTAAACCATATGACAAATACCGAAGGTGGGGTGAAAAATGTCTTATAGTTTTAAGCACAAGGCAGTATCTTTGCCATCTATGTTTCAACTCAAAAAAACCATCGTTTCTGAAGACATCATCGAAAAAGATTTTGTCTGTAATCTTAATGCCTGCAAGGGTGAGTGCTGTATAGCTGGAGAGGCTGGCGCACCACTGGAGGAAGATGAGGTGAAGATTATGGCAGACATCTATGAGGAGGTAAAACCTTTTTTACGCCCAGAAGGTATCGCCGCTATTGAAGCACAGGGTACATCAATCGTGCGTGATGGTGAGCTTGAGACCCCGCTTGTAAATGGTGCAGAGTGTGCATATGTGACTTTTAATGATAAAGGCTGGGCAAGTTGCGGTATAGAAGATGCATATAATGCTGGTAAAGTAGACTGGAAAAAACCTATTTCTTGTCATTTATACCCTGTGAGGGTACAAAAGTATAGCTCATTTTCGGCAGTAAATTATCATCGCTGGCCTATTTGTGATGACGCCTGTACACTAGGGCAAGAACTTAAAGTACCTGTTTACAAGTTTACTAAGGATGCGCTCGTACGTAAATTTGGCCAAGAATGGTATGCAGAGCTAGAAACTACTGCTGCAGAAATGGGTAAATAAGAGTAAGGTTCCTGTATCCTTATCTGTAGTATAGTTGTCTTATCTTTAGTCATCATAAAGAAAAAAAGACTGCAATGCACTTTACTTCAAAACTACCAGATGTAGGTACCACCATTTTTACAGTGATGAGTAAGCTTGCTCATCAAGAAGGAGCTATTAATCTTGCTCAAGGTTTTCCTGGGTTTGATAGTGATCCCAAGTTACAACAACTGGTAACTAAGGCTATGAGTGATGGGTATAACCAGTATGCACCTATGCCTGGTGTATATGGTCTACGCGAGCAAATAGCCAATAAGATAAACACATTATACGGCAGTGATTATCATCCAGAGAGTGAGGTAACTGTGACCGCTGGGGCCACACAAGCTATTTATACCATTGTATCTGCTTTTATAAGACCAGAAGATGAGGTAATTGTTCTTAAACCAGCATATGATTGTTATGAGCCAGCAGTAACGGTAAATGGAGGAACTATAGTCCCTATACAACTCAAGGCGCCGTTGTATAAAGTAAACTGGAGTGCGGTAGAGCGTGCTATAACTCCCAAGACTAAGATGCTTTTTATAAACACGCCGCATAACCCTACGGGTACTATACTTGATAAGGAGGATATGATGGAGCTGTCTAGAATACTAAAAGGCACAGATATTATCTTGCTTAGTGATGAGGTGTATGAGCATATTGTTTTTGATGGTAAAAAACACGAGAGTGTAGCTAGGTATCCAGAGCTACGAGCGCGTAGTTTTATTACTGCATCTTTTGGAAAAACCTTTCACAATACAGGGTGGAAAATGGGATATACAGTAGCGCCTAAGGCATTAATGGAGGAGTTTCAGAAAGTACACCAGTTTAATGTTTTTTCTGCGCATCACCCATCACAAAAAGCCTTTGCAACATATCTTAAAGAACCAGAACATTACTTGAAACTCAATGATTTCTTTCAGCAAAAGAGGGATTTATTTTTAGACCTAATTAAAGACTCACGTTTTAAGGTAACACCCGCTGCTGGAACTTATTTTCAAATGCTAGATTATAGCGAGATAACGCAGGAGGAAGATGTAGAATTTGCAAAGAGGCTCACAAAAGACCATAAAGTAGCATCAATACCAACCTCAGTATTTAATCTTCATCAAGAAGATTTTAAAATGCTTCGTTTTTGCTTTGCAAAAGATGATGAAACCCTTAAAAAAGCAGCAACTATTTTATGTGAGATTTAATCATCTAGTCTTCTAGCCACCCAGCCTCTCACAAGCTCTGCAGTTATACCAAAGGCTACGTGAGCCAGAAACTCATTTGCTTGTAACTTTACTGGGATGTCTTCTGGAGCTTCTTCTAGACCCATAAGTGGTAATGATGTCTCGTGTGTAGCAAGATATGCTGTTGTACCAAAGAGGGCGCCCTCTACTACATTAGTCTCTGGTCTGTCACGTTTTGCATAGCCTAGACTCGCGCCTAGTGTTACTCCTATTGGGATGTTTACCAGTTGTTCTGCTAGATCCCGGTTTGAAGCACTTACAGGTTCACCTGTGAGTTTTTCAGAAATATTATCTACTAGTTTAAGTTGCGCGCTTTCTGTGTTAGGCTGTCTTACTGGTAAAAAACGTTCGATTGCAAATTTTACAATAGTACCTGCAAGTCCACCTAGTACACCAGAGATAACTCCTCTCGAAGCGGTAGAAGCCATTGTATCTTTTTCTAGCCAGTTTGATAATGCAGAGTTGCTCATTGTAATATAGTTTTGGTTAGTGTTTTTAAATATAGTTTAGAACTTGAGCTTAGGGTCTTAAGAGAATTGTAATTAACAAGATTTTAGCGAGGCTACTAGATGAACAAAGGTTTTTACAATGATTACTTAAATCATATTATAGGTAAATATTATGATTGCTTGTGAGCGCGATATTTGTTTTGTGATTATATTTATACAACTAAGTTAGTTGCCTGCAATATGAAAAAACTACTATTCATAATAATTTCGATTCTGATTTTTAGTTGTAAAACTGAAAAACAAAAAACGGAATTGAATAATCTTTCAATTGAAAATCAGACGGACGTAATTATCGACCCGATTGAATACCCTGCGAAGTTTAAATACGGACTTGACAGTATTCCGAAAATAATATATTCGAATATGAATCTGACTGACGAAAAAGGAACAGTTTGGATTTCAATTAAAATAGATAGTATCGGAAATCTTGAGAAACCGAAAATAATGAAAAGTGAAAATGAAAAATTAAACTCGGAAGCTCTAAGATTGGCTGAATTAATCCCAAACGAATGGAGTCCAGCTGAATTAGGTCCTGAACGAATAAAAATTGCTTCGAAATATAATTTTCCAATAAAATTCGATGAAGCAGTAAAAATATTATACTCAGAATGAAAAAAATACTGCAGGCAACAATGTATAACCGCAATTACGGCGGATTCGACTACGTCCGAATCCACTCGGAATTGTTCACGCCAGTTCTAAACCGAAAATTAACGTATATTAACCCGTAACTGACGGTCATACGAGACCGATAGCACAACATATTATGAATGACAAACTTTTTGATGCCATACGCAACGGAGATGTAGAGATGGTAAAAGCAATTATAACGGCACACCCAGAGCTTATTAATATAAAAGATCAACGTGGTTCAACGCCACTCTTACTTGCGACTTATTACGGTAATCAAGATATGGCAGAGGCTATGCTTAAGCACAAACCAGATCTTAATGCAAAAGATGCTTCTGGTAACACGGCCCTTATGGGTGTTTGTTTTAAGGGTTATGCGGCCATCGCAAAGCTCCTTATAGACCACGGTGCAGATGTAAATGCTAAAAATTTAAATAGTGCAACCGCTTTAATTTATGCAGCAACTTTTGCGCAGTCAGAAATTGCACAGCTACTCATAGATAATGGTGCAGACACAAGCCACGTAGATGAGAAAGGAAATACCGCTTACGATCACGCAAAAATGCAAGGAGCAGAAAAGCTAATGGCTATTTTAGAAGGCAAGTAGCAGGTTTACGCTTTCGCGAAAGCGTAATTCTCCATCTTCACCTACGCATTTTTAATCTATCCAAATTGCGAGAGGTCAAAATTTACATAGTCTTTTACCCAATGCGTGCATCCATTTTTAAACATTGCGTCTTTGTTTTTTGTGCCTATTCCTAAAAAGTCTATCTCAAGATCTTGTGCAGCTTTGAGATCCCAAAGACCATCGCCCACAGCAATGATGCGCTCAAAACTAGAGTGACCATAATGTGCCTTAGACTTCTCTATGGCTTCTTTTACAAAACCTACTCGTGATACATTTTCTAGCGAGGTAGCGAGTACTTCTGGTATAAATGGCACACCAGAGCCTTCCATCTTTACCACTGTTGCTTTTGGGAAAGCTCCAGTACCATATGCAAAAGGGATTTTTTCGTTTATGAGAACCTCAAGTAATGTTGTAGCACCTTTTATCTCTGGCACAGAAGGGTGTTTTATGAGCTCTTCTCCCAAGAGTGTGTCTAGTGTGTACCGTAAATCTTGTGGTGCTTTCTTGCCAAAATTGCGCTCATAATTATACTCTAGTGCATAGCGGTCTGTATGATGCAGGTAGTTGTCATAGTCTGTATCTATATCTTTAAGACCTATATCTGCAAGTACTTTGGTTATTACGGGTAAATAGGTGGGTATGCTGTCTGTAAGTGTACCGTCTATGTCAAATACAATAAGTGTGTCTTGATTAATCATCTAAAAAGGTGTTTTAATTTCATCTCGCCATCGCTGTTGAGCTTATGAACAATTTTTATAAAAGCAAGCGCCGTGATTAAAGAGTCTCCTGCTGCGGTATGCCTGTCGTGTAGTGGTATTTTAAGAGCTTCGGCAAGCTCATCTAGGGTGTAGCGTTTGTCTTGTAGAGGTCTGTTTACTGGATGCACTAGTCTCTTGTATAAAATCTCTGTATCGAGTTGTCTGTTTTTTAGCCTGCCTAGCCCAGCTCTTTTAAGTGATTGATTTACCACTGCTACGTCAAAGCCTACGTGATGCCCTACCAGTATATCTGTGCCTATAAAATCTAGACACTGGGCAATGGCTTCTTTTTCATTTACCTTGAGGTAATTGCCTTGTTTTAAGATGCCGTGTATTTGTGCGCTGTCTGGATTGTAAAAGTCTTGTTTTAAAAACAGCTCGAGCGTGTCTGCCGCAATAACTTGATTACCTACCACGGCAACACCACCTAGGGAAAGAATGCGATCTTTTTTATAATCTAGACCCGTGGTCTCTGTATCAAAAACTACAAATCTTGTGTTTTGTAATCCCTTGCTGTCTGCGGTTTTTTTAAAGAAGCTTTTTTCCTTTTTTTCTTTCGCGAAAGCGTCAAGATACTTTATCCAAAACTCTGGTTGTGAGTCATTATTTTTTGAGAATAAGGACATCTAGCTTAAGTTTTGAGTTTGAAATCGCACACGGAGTACTTCTTGCACATCTCGTAAGGGTTTAAAACATCTCTTGAGTTTAAGTCTATCAGATTTTGATAATGACTCTAGTTGTATAAAGCGACCACTATCTCCGTTTTTTAAACCTTGCTGTACTCTAAATTTAAGTAGTGCTTTAAACGCATAAGCACAACTTTCATATAACTCTCGGTTTTCTGGTTCTAGCGTTGCGAGTTGCTCGTATCTAGTAGAAGTTCTATTTACATTTTTGAGACCGTGATATAGAGAAAGAACTCTTGCCGCACCTATAAGAGGGGCCATTGCTCTGTTTTTTATGTCAAATTCATCTTTGTGAGCTCCATCACTTTCTACCAGAAAATTTCTGAAAAAACTCACCGGCGGCGGATTTTTAAGCGCATCTTTTGCCATAAATCGATAAAAAATGGAGCTGTCGCCTAATAAACTGTAAATATGAGTAGTGAGCTCGTCAACGAGTTGCTGGCTTCCAAAGGTACGCCTGTAATCAAAAAAGATACCCGAGAGTAGCATACTCTCTGGTGAGGGGTCATATATCCAGCCTTTAAATTTTTCTTTCCACTCACTTATGGGTAAACAATACAAAGGGTTGCTCCCCATCATATCTGCAGGACAATAATCATAGCCTATTTTATGCAGGCGTTTGTTCATACGGTTTGCCAGTCTTAAGAAATAAGCTTTTGTGGCTTCCTCTTTTTCTGCGGGGACATTTTCATAAACAAGGGCATTATCTTGATCTGTATATAACAGCTGCTCTTCTCTGCCTTGACTCCCTAAAGCTAGCCAAGTAAAAGGCACTGGAGGGGGTTCACTCATTTTGGCTAGTGAGAGTTCCATCGTACGATATATGAGTGCACCTTTGAGCTCAGAGAAGATATTGAGTATGTGCGATAGTGGTAAGCCTTGGTCAAGGTAGTTGGTAAGTATCACTGTTGCTTTCTCCCAAGACATACGTAGGAGTTTAGTCTTTTCTGCTCTTTTAATTTCTTTAATAAGCTCTGCAGGACTATTACCAAATGAGACTACAATATCGTGCTTGCTTAATATCCCTATTATAGCGCTTCTATCTGTTCCATCTTTTGTAATTACAAGATGATTTACTCCGTACTTTATAAGCATAAGCTGCGCCTGGCCCACTGTTATATCTCCAGGAGCGCACACCACGGGATGAATCATTATGTCCTTTGTAAGTGTGCTTGTAGTGTCTGTACCACTTGCAATGGTGTTGCGCAGTTCTCTGTTAGTCAAAATCCCAACAGGTAGCTCGTTGCTAGTTACAACCAGACTACCTATCCTGCTAGATTGCATAAGTTGTGCTGCCTCTTGCACAGTAGCACTTGGGTCACAACTTACTACATTCTTACTGTAGTTTGCTTGCTGCAAGCCTAGTAAGTCTTGATTGCGATCGGGCTCATAGGTGTTAAGTAAGGATCCGTTTTGTTGTAAGGTATAGGGATCCTTTATGTTTGAAGCAAAGCTGGCGATGAGGTAATTTGAGATGGCTTTGTTCGCTTTCGCGAAAGCGGAAAACGCTTCTACCGGTATCGTGTAGATAATAGTTTCCTCATTTGCCGTTGCTGTGGTACGGTAGGTGTTCTCACTTGTTACTTTAAGGCCAAATAAATCGCCCTCATCACAAATGTCTACCACCTTTGTCTTATTACCAGAAGGTCTGGTGAGTTTTATGGCGCCTTGCTGAACGATATAAAAGCGATCACTATAAAGCTCGTCTCGAGAGAAAAGAATCTGATCTTTATCTAGATAGAGCACATTTGCCAGCGTAGATATTTTAAAGAGATCGTCACTCGCCATAAACTGAAAAGGCGGGAACTGTTTTAAAAAATCATATATACGTGTTGCGATTGTATTTTGCATAGACAGTGCGATGGTACGTAAAGATAATAATGAGTTGCTAGCTTTTATAATAGTACGGTGGTTTTATATAGGCATACGTTTTATCTTTATGCTATGGAAAGAGATCAACTTAATGTGGCAATGATACAAAGCGATTTAATCTGGGAGCAACCCGCTCAAAATCGTCTAGCCTTTGAAAAGCACTTTACACAATTACCAGAAAACTGTGATCTCGCCATTTTGCCAGAAATGTTTACAACCGGTTTCTCTATGAATCCAGAACCTCTAGCAGAGACTATGGATGGCATCACAGTGCAGTGGATGAAAGCACAGGCAAAAAAATATAAAACGGCTATTTGTGGTAGTCTCATTGTAGAGGAAAACGATTTGTACTATAATCGTTTTGTTTTTATAACCCCAGAGGGTACAATAGATTATTACAATAAAAGACACACTTTTAATATGGCCGGTGAGGGTGAAAAATATCAAGCTGGTGATGCGCCAATCACTGTGACCTACCTAGGGTGGAAAATACTATTGCAAGTTTGTTATGATTTGAGATTTCCTGTTTTTGCAAGAAATACATCAGGCTATGATGTGGTCTTATATGTGGCAAACTGGCCAGAGGCAAGAGTAGGAGCGTGGGATACTTTATTACAAGCGCGCGCTATAGAAAATATGGCCTATGCCATAGGTGTAAATCGAGTAGGTACAGATGCAAATAATCTCAATTATGTAGGTCATACCGCTGCATATGATGTGCTGGGTAAAACTATGGCTATTGCAAGAGTTGAAGAAAAGGTAGTGCTTGCTACACTTTCAAAAAACCACATTAAAGAGACAAGAGCAAAGTTGCCGTTTCTTCAAGACAAAGATGTATTTACTCTGGGGTAGGAGCTTCCTGTGGCTGTTCTTTAGGGAGTAGCTCAAATCGCTCCTTTGCAAACCAGCTAGGTCGCACTTCTATCTCACCAGGGTAGTTTATTATAATTTCTGGCTGTCTCTTTAGTAAGAAGTTACCAGAGTCAAAGACTTTATTGTTATTTGCATCTTCTACAAGGCGCACTTTATACTTACCAGGCTTGAGAAGCTTAAACTCAAATACCGTTTCTTTTGTACTAAAGCGCTCTTCTACTACCTTTTCTTGACTATCTAGCAACTGTACGATATATGGGAATGCTTGTGCATTTACTAGTGTGAGCTCTATATCACCGTAATCACCTATTTCTTTAGTTTGGGCTTTGTAGCGCAAGGTGTCATTCTTCTGTCCAAAGTAATCTGTAATCGCATTTGGTAAGACCGTAATACTATATCTCGTTTTTTCTTCCTTCTTGAAGTCAAAATCAATAGCTGTACTATTCTCTACAAGGGCGTAGTCAAACTCTATTTCTGTAGAGTCTTTTACTACAGTAATAAGCTCTTTGTTTATACTATCTATGGGGATATTACTCTGTATACGATAAGCTTTATTAAATAAAATTACATTTCGGTACTTCGATGAAAATGAGAGCGAGTCTAATCTTGGTTTTCTTATACGTGCTTGCAAGGTGTCTGAGTATCCGGGAGCAGTAGCGTTAAATATAAGAGAGTCTATTGCTAGCTTAGGCTTGTACCAGTAGTAAAGGGTATCTTCACCTTTTTTAGTAATTGTTGAGGTGTGCTTGTCTCCTGCATCTGTTAGAAGATTAATAGCAATACTATCTCTATATCCCGTGGTTCCAAAGGCTATTCTGCCTTCTGCTGCGTGCTTGGGTCTTGAGACTTTATAAGCAGGAGCCTCTGTAAATAACTTTAGAGTATAAGAAGAGTCTGTAGGAACGTTAATAAACTCTTCTACAAAGGCAATTTTATCCTTTTTAGGCTGGAAGGTATAGTTTGCATCCTCATCTTTGAGGCCTATAAGCGCATACTTTCCAGGCTTGAGGTAGTCTAGGGTAAAAGTGTCTAAACTATCTAGCGTATTAGTAACATATAGAGGGGGTTTGTTATAAACCGTTGAGTCTGTATAAGTACTATCTGCTTCGTAAAGCATTACAGTAACAAAGTTGTCTGGCTTTTCTGCCACAGCATCTATAATTTTTCCAGATACTTTAAGACTATCTATGTAGTCTCCAGTAGACATCACATATTTAAATGAAGGGAAAGGGTTTCCTTCATTATTATCTACAATACTTAGTCCAAAGTTAAATACATAAGTGGTGTTAGGAGCTAGCGTATCTTGAATGTCAATTTTGATATATTTTGAAGCAGATCCCTGCGGTGAGATGACTCTATTTACAATAGGAGGCGAGATGATAAGCTGCTTGCGCAAGTCTTTGAGCTTTACATATTCATCAAAGTAAATGCGTATCTCATCTCCATCAAAGTTGGTTGTAAAGTTAGGCGGTGTCGCTTTTACAAAAACAGGAGGTAGGCTATCCATAGGTCCTCCGTCTGGTGAGCCGCGTTTTGCACAATTTACCAGAGTGAGTGCCATACCCACGATTACAAGAGCAAAAACGGTTGCTCTTTTTAAGTTCATAAAGTACCAAGGGTTATCTCTCATCTATTTGCAAAGAAACAATTAATTTACCCAAAACGAAATACCTATTGCGCTATTGCCATAACAGCAATACTTAACTTAATATTAGGGATTTTAAGCAGCTGCAATGCGCAGGCCTCCAGCGTGGCTCCCGTAGTGAGTATGTCATCACATAGTAAAATGTGCTTTCCTTCTAGCGAGTTGTCTACCGCTACGGTAAAAGCATCGAGCACCTCGTCACTGCGAGTGAAACGGCCTTTAAAAACTTGAGTCTTCGTATTCTTAGACTTTATAAGCACATCATCTCTATATGTTGCAGTAAGTGACGTTGCAAGCGCTTTACCAAAACCGGCTACTTGATTGTAACCTCTTGTTTTCTTCTTTTTAGGGTGTATAGGTACGGGCACAATGCAATCTATTCCTTTATAGTTATCAAGAGTAGCAAGGTCTGCACCTAGCCAGTTGCCTAAAAAGTCGCTTATGTTTTTGTGACCTCTATACTTTAAGTTATGTAAGAGTTCTTGTACAGGACCTTTTTTCTCAAAATAAAATAAGGCTGTCGCTTCTTCAAGATTGAGACGCCCGTAAAATACTTTTTTTATTGCAGGGTCGTTGTACCTATGAAAATCTGTAAGAGGGAGTGTATGTCTACACTGTGTGCAAATCATAATTTCTGCCTCAAGAAGCTCATTGTCGCAAGATTTACAACTTTCAGGAAAAAACAGAGATCGTAAAGATTGTAGCAAGGTTTTACTTTTTTTTTCTAATTTAACGCCTTTGAGCGAATAATAGACCATCTATGCGTACTAAAAGTACCAATAATACTTTACTAATTCTTTTTATACTGCTATGTCTAGTTGTCGCTGGGTTAGGGTATTATACGTATGATTTTCAAAGTGAGGTGCAAAAGAGAGAAGCACAATTACTCACAGAGAAAGCACAAATAGCTACGCAACTTGAGCAAGAAATATCAAAATATAGCACACTGCTAGAAGAACGTGATGCGTTAAAAGCAAACCTCAAACAAGCACAAGTAAGACTTATAGAGCTCAAAAAGACACTTCAAGGAGAAGATGTTACTAGGTCAAAGATGCGACAATATCAGCTCGAGATACAAAAACTACGTAGGGAGCGGGAGTATTTTATTACCGAAAATGACAGCCTTACGCTAGAAACTAAAAGGCTGGCAACACTCCAGCAAGAGACACAAAAAGCACTAGATGATGCAAAGAAGTCTCAAGACAGTATTCAAAAATCTAATAGAGAGCTTGCAGACAGGCTCACACAAGGAGCAAAGCTCACCGTGAGTAACCTCGCTGCACGCGGCGTTATACAACGCAACAGTGGTAAATTTGTAATCACCTCTCGCGCCAGTCGTGTAGAGATGATACAAGTATGTTTTACGGTAAATGATAATCAACTGGCAGTAGCAGGTGATAAAATCTTTTATGTACAAGTTCTTAACGAGCAGGGTAAAATGCTAGGTGTAGAGCGATCAGAAAAGTGGCCTAGTGGAGAAGAGATTGTGTACAATACAAAAACTAAAATCCCTTACTCAAATAAGGCATACACCATATGCGAGCTAGTGCTTCCCATACAGCAAATAGATGGAGGTGCATACACTGTGCGCGTTTTCCACGATCAAGCAATGTTGCTCTCTACAACCCTTACCTTAAAATAGGTTGCTTGCAATTTCCATAACTACAGATGGATTGTTATTTTTACGCCTAGTTAAATAAGTAAATATTACTCTCAATTATTGAGGTTTAAAGGGTTTTTATTACGCTTTCGCGAAAGCGGAAACAGCTCCACATAAATCATCAGTATCATAACCATCTACATACTATGGCTCAACAAGACGATCAATTTAAAAAAGTAATCTCCCACGCAAAGGAATATGGCTACGTTTTTCAAAGTAGCGAAATATATGACGGACTAAGCGCTGTTTACGATTACGGTCAAAACGGTGTAGAGTTAAAGAAAAATATACGTGATTACTGGTGGAAATCTATGGTGCAAATGCACGATAATATAGTGGGTCTTGACGCGGCAATCTTTATGCATCCTACTACCTGGAAAGCCTCTGGTCACGTAGATGCTTTTAGTGATCCGTTAATAGATAATAAGGATTCAAAAAAACGTTACAGAGCAGATGTGCTAGTAGAAGATTACTGTCTTAAGATTGAAACAAAAATCGAAAAGGAAGTAAAGAAGGCTCAAAAGCGTTTTGGGGATGCGTTTAATAAAGAAGAGTTTTTAAGCACAAACCCACGTGTACTTGGATATCAAGAAAAGATAGATACAATTTTATCTCGCCTAGGTAAGTCACTAGAAAAAGAAGACCTGGCAGATGTAAAACTACTCATAGAAGAGTTAGGCATAGGTTGCCCGCTAAGTGGTAGTAAGAACTGGACAGATGTAAAACAGTTTAACCTTATGTTTGGAACTAAGCTAGGTGCTAGTGCAGAGAGTGCTATGGATCTTTACTTGCGACCTGAAACTGCTCAAGGTATTTTTGTAAACTTCTTAAACGTTCAGAAAACGGGACGTATGAAGATTCCTTTTGGAATTGCACAAACGGGTAAGGCTTTTAGAAATGAGATTGTTGCAAGACAGTTTATCTTTAGAATGCGTGAGTTTGAGCAAATGGAGATGCAATTTTTTATAAAACCTGGAACACAAGGGGAGTGGTACAAACACTGGAAAGAAGCCAGAATGAAATGGCACTTATCTCTAGGTATGGGAGAGGATAATTACCGTTTTCACGATCACGAGAAGCTTGCTCACTATGCAGATGCTGCGGCAGATATTGAGTTTAAATTCCCTTTTGGGTTTAAAGAGCTAGAGGGTATACACTCCCGCACAGATTTTGACCTTAAGGCACACGAAGAGCACTCTGGTAAAAAGCTACAATATTTTGATCACGAAGATAATGCGAGTTATACACCTTATGTTCTAGAAACATCAATAGGTCTTGATCGTATGTTTCTTGCAGTATTTTCTAATTCGCTGGTTGAAGAAGAGTTAGAAAACAACACAACAAGAACAGTACTTAAATTACCTGCTGTACTTGCGCCTGTAAAAGCAGCTGTTTTTCCGCTTGTAAAGAAAGATGGCTTACCAGAAGTAGCAAAGCAAATTATAGATGATCTTAAGTATGACTTTAATGTGTTTTATGACGAAAAGGATGCTGTAGGGAAGCGTTACAGAAGACAAGACGCAAATGGAACTCCTTTTTGTATTACTGTAGATCACGATACGCTAGAAGATAAAATGGTGACCATACGCCATAGAGATACGATGGAACAAAAGCGTGTTCTTATCACAGACCTCGCAGCAATAATTGATAAGGAAGTAAATTTTAAGCACTGGATAGCATAGTGTTTATTATGCATACACTGTTAAAACGCCCATTTAGTGGGCGTTTTTTTATGCTTTAAGGTGTGTTTTTCTTATTTTTAGGAATTATTTAACAAATTATTTATATAACCAAAAACTACACAATGAAAAAAATTAACCTTCTGTTGTGCATTGCACTCTTAGCCTTTGGCTTTGGAGTTTCTGCTCAGCAGACAGAGCCTGTTGGACCTTTTACGGTTACTACAGCAGCAACTGTCACCAAAATGCCATCTATAGCTTCACGCTCAGAACTAATCCCTTCTGTAGATAAGCCAGTCCCTATGCAGGATGGTCGTGCTACAAAGAACAAAATTATAATAGGCAAAGGAAGTAAAGGTCCAGATGCACTAGCGGCTACTAAGCATAGAACAGCTGGCACTGTGCCTGGAAGAATGCCAAATATGGTTATTGAAACTGCGCTTTCTAATTCACAGCCTACAGACCCTTCTGGAGCAGTAGGGCCAAACCATTATTTTGCAGTATTCAATACTGGATTTAGAATATTTGATAAAGATGGAACACCTCTTACAGCACAATTAGGAACAGGAAATATATTTCCTGCTTCTGGATGTTGTGATCTTACAGTGTCTTACGATAACTTAGCCAATCGTTGGGTTGTTTCTTTTTTAGGAAACGGAGTGCAAATTGCAATCTCTGATGATTCAGATCCAATAAACACTGAATGGACAGTATATAATTTTCCAAGTATTTCAGATTATAATAAATTATCAGTTTGGAGAGACGGATATTATGTAACAGAAAATACAAGTGGCTCAACTAAGCTATGGGTTCTTGAGAGAGCATTTCTTGGAGATGGATCACCAGATCCTGCTGCACAGATGGCTGGATTTGAATTACCAGGTATAGTAACTAGCGGTTTCCACAGTCCACAAGCACTTAATATCACAGATGATAATCACCCTACAACGGGAGGATGTCCAATTGTATATCTTCAAGATGACGCCTGGGGAGGTGTAGCGACAGACCACGTAAAATTATGGGAAGCAACAATGGATTGGGACAATACAGCCAACTCAACAGTTTCTGCACCTTTAGAAATTGTAGTAACAGATTTTACTTCAGTTTTTGATGGAGGGCTGTTTACAAACTTAGCACAACCTAACGGTGGATCAGATATTGATGCGTTACAGGCAACTATAATGAACCAAGCACAGTTTAGAAAATTTGGAAGCCATAACAGTGGTGTTTTTAACTTTGTAGTTGATACAGATGATACTGCAGGAGAACTTGCGGGTATACGCTGGATAGAAATACGTCAAGCTGCAGATGGAGGTGCTTGGACACTTTTTCAAGAGGGTACTTATACAGCACCAGACGGAAAGCACGCGTGGCACGCGTCTATGGCAATGGATCAAAACGGTAACATTGGTATGGGTTATTCTGGTATGGCGGGTCCTACTACGCCTACAGATGGATCAGCTGATTTAACGTTGAGCTCTTATTATACTGGTAGATATGCAGCAGATGCACCTGGTACAATGACGGTTGAGGAAACGTTAATCGCAAAAGGATCTGGAGATATACCTGGTACTCGTTACGGAGATTATGGAAAAATGGATGTAGATCCATCTAATGATAAAGGATTCTGGTTCTTAAATGAATATGTAGGGACAAGTGGTCGTGCTAATGTTTTGGGAGTTTTTCAACTAGCACCAAACCTTCCTAATGATACTGGTGTTACTAGTATAGATGCGCCAGTAGATGGTAACCTTTCTAATGCAGAACAAATCACTGTTACTATATTCAACTTTGGAGAAAATGAAGCTTCAGATATAGATGTAACATACCAAATAGATGGTGGAGCAGTAGTTACTGAAACTTTTGCAGGACCACTTGCATCTTCTACTTCAGCTCAATATACGTTTACGGCAACTGCAGACTTTTCAACAGAAGGGCAAGTTTATTCAGTTACAGCTGCAACAGATTATAGTATTGACGAAGACAATGCAAATGATTCAACTACAAGAGATGTGACTAATATACCAGCAGCAGATGTTGGTGTTGTTGCTGTGACAGCTCCTACAACGGGTGAGAACTTAATGACAGAGACGGTTACTATTACCATAGAAAACTTTGGATCTGTTGCACAAACCGGGTTTGATGTAACTTATACTTTAGATGGTGCTGGTGCTGTAACAGAAAATGTAGGAGCACTTAGTATCGATCCAGGAATGACAGGAATGTACACATTTACAACTGGTGTAGATTTGAGTGAGATAGCAACTTATGTGATAGAAGCGACAACAGCTTTAGCCGGTGATGCAGACGCTACAAATGATAGTGCATCTACATCAGTGACAAATTTATCTTGTTTGTCTTATGATAGTACTGACTCTGCAGCTATAGGACCTAACTCAGGTACAGTAACAGAAACTATAATTGTCGTTACCGATGATTTTATTCTTACAGATGTAAACGTAACTGTAGATATTACCCACACTTGGGATAGTGATTTAACTATAGAACTTGTTGCTCCTGATGGAACTGTTGTTGAGCTTGCAAATGCAGTAGGTGGATCTGGAGATAACTTTACAAATACGGTATTTGATGGTGATGCTGCAACTTCTATAGCAGATGGAGATGCACCTTTTACTGGAGTATTTGCTCCATCTGGAGATTTAAGTACACTTAATGGTCTTACTTCTTCTGGTGACTGGACACTTAGAGTTACAGATAATGCAAATGGTGATGGTGGTACTTTAAATGGTTGGATATTACAACTTTGTGCTGCCGAAAGTCTTTCTGTTCCTGAGCCATTCTTAGTAGGTACAGAACTTCAGGTTATTAATAGAGGAGATAATCAGTTTAATATCTCTCTTAATACAACAGAGTTTAATGAACGTCTAGATCTTAACGTATATAATATGCTAGGGCAACGTTTACTAAACCATAGACTCTTTAATGACGGAAGCGGTTATGATTATGACTTAAATATGTCTTATGCAGCAAAAGGTATCTACATTGTAAAAGTAGGAACTGGTGATGCTGGAAAAGTAAAACGCATTGTTGTACAATAAGAACAACATCTTATTATAAATATAAAGAGCCGTTGCAATTGCAACGGCTCTTTTATTTTACATAGGTGATACTATTACTCAGCCATTTTAATCTCTGTAAGGTCAACAGGATTTGCCTTGTCACAACGTTGCATACGTCTTTGTGGTAAAAACTTAATCCATACGGTAGCACCGTCTTTCATAAAATCTTTATCTATAGTCATAGGGTCTAAAAAACGACCGTCTTTAAGCTTTATCGTCCACTCACAATCACCTTCTGCCTTAGATTGTATAATTGTTCCAGATGTGTATCCTGTAGAATCAAATGACATAGTAGTTTCTTCTTTTGCTTTTTCCTCAGTAGTAGCCTTTTGACCGCAGCTTGCGAGCACAAGGCCTGTCACTAAGGTAATACCGGTAATAAATAGCTTTGTTTTCATAAATAGGTTGTTTTTAGTGCTTTAAATATCGTAAAAAATTAAAAGAACGCTTTAATCTGTATGTTACCAGTATGAATTGTTCTAGTTTCTTCGCTCTTTCTTCCAAAGTAAGAAACATTAAGATCTAAGAACTTTGTAATTCTTTTTTGTGCGATTACATTCCACGTAAAATTTGATCCTGGTTGTAGTCCTTCTAAGATTTGATAAGCGACTGGGCTGAATGCGCTTCCGCGAAAATCATTATTTATAAACTTCATCTCACCCGAAACAGATATCTTTTCAAAATCTGCTAGTGCAAAGGAGATGCCAAGATTTTGCTGATCTAATCTTTCTTGTCCCTCGCTCTGGTTTTCTTTGTTTTGAAATTCATAAAACAATGATACTCTAGATTGCTTTCCAAAAAGGTATGACACCTTAGGATTAAAGCCACTATTATCAATATCAAAGTTACGAGAGACAAAATTTTCGGCGATACTCTGTGTACTGCCCACGCTAGTTTTAAAATTAAAAAGCCAGCTCTCCTTAATCTTATGTAAAAAGTTAAGTTGATGTGTGAGTAATTTCCCTTCTTGCAACCCAGTAGAAAGTAATGTTTTTGAGGTGTTAGATAAAAAACTATATGAAGTAGTATACCGCTGTTTACCTCTGTTAAAGAATAGTGTGTTCCTCAAGTTTATGGTGGCACCTATCTCGTTTTCATCTTCGTTAAATGGGTTCAGACTAAAATCGTTAGCAAGGCGCAACACCTTTTTGTCAAGTATATAACTCGTCTGGTTATAAAAATGTGACAAGAATTTTTTAATACCCTTCTGTCCAGACCACTGGCCTGGCTGCAGTGTGAGTTGCTGGCTTAATCTGTTTTGATGCGTCCGTACAAATACTTGATTAGGTAACAAAACTCGTACATAATCTGCCTCATCTTGAAACTGTGCAATCTCAAATTCATCTAGCTCTTGCACACCATCACCATTATAATCATTCCAGGTGTGTGTTCCTTGCCCCTCATCTACTTGTATATAGGTAAATTCTTGTTGAGGTTGTGTGCCACTATTTGTTTCATAAACAGTATTTAACCTAACGATATCATTTGCAAACCGCTGGTCATAAAGTAATCGTGAGTTAAGTGAGTTTTCACTCTCTCGCTGGTCTGTGTATACCAGGTTTCTGTAGTTTACAAAGATGGACAAGTTTGTCTTTTCATTTTTAAGAAGCTGTGACTTTAGGTAATACGTATTTGAAGTATTAACCCGCTCTATTGTGTTAAGTCGTAAGCTGTCATTAGTACGGTATTTAAAACCTACTTCTACATAAATATTTGTGCTGTCACCTATCCCTGTGTAAAGGGCATACTCATTAAATCGCTGGCTATCTGGTGTGATAGAGTCATTACTTTTTGCAATACGTAAGTTATCTTCTAGTTGCAGAGAGCTGCCCACCCACGCATTTTTTAAGTCATAAATCGCTCGTGCATTTACTCGTGTAAAGTTCGTACTGAGCAGTAAATCATCTGTAGACAGTATACTTGCGTTTGCGATAGTTTTTAGATTTCCTAATTGCCATCTACCTAAAAGACGATGTCGCAAACCGTTATAGTATCCATCAAAATGTAGATTTTGAAAAGTATACGTAAGTGCGCCATTTTGCAGATCTGTATAGTCAAGGCCTAGCGTGCTGTAATTTTGTGTACCTAGCAAGAGTCCATTTGCATTTGCCAGCGAATTTTCCAAATTCCAATCACGATTGAACTCCACATTATAAAGCCTCTCTACATTTACAAAGTCTTCTTGAATATAATCCCAATTTACAAATGCTTTGAGAAGCTTGGTGCTATCTTTCTTGATAAGGTGTTGATTTACATCAAGGTGTAAAGCATAACCGTTATTATCATCATCATCTTGAGTAGAAAATGTGTTAGTGTCATTTTTACTCCCTGCAGCTTCAAAATTTATAGAGGTCTTCTCAGATGGTGTATAACTACCATTTACAACACCTAGTTGCAGTAACGTGGGTGAAAATAATTGTACCTCTGGTGCAAAAGACCCCTGTGGCACTCCATTTACTGGAGCTACGTACTCAAAGGTGCGTTGTAATGTGTTTGTTGTATTCAAAACATAGTCACCCTGGTTAACACCTACATTAGTAAATCGCACTTGAAAAAGAGACTCATCTGGGTCTGTGCTAAACTCAAAGACCTCTACACCATTTACTATAATCTGCCGGTATAGTATTTTATTAGTGTCAAAGGTATCGGGTACGGCACTGGGTGCTACCATTTCGGCAGTGTTATCTCCTGCGGCTTCTAGAATGGCAACTTGTTCGGCGGTTAGGTTTTGTTGTAAAGGCTGGTTTTTTATGTCACTTTCAGAATATACGTGAGCAGCAATTTTTAGGTTATCGCTTTCGCGAAAGCTTCCCCCCGCATAAGCCAGCACGCGAGTATATCTTCGCTCAGAAAATTGATACTCTACATTGATACGCATCTCGCTTGTGATGGGATATGTAGCGTTAAAACGTATTTCTCCAGCATTGTAATCTATTACATAATCTTCATTTTCTCCTCGTTGCAGCGGGATGCCATTTACGTATACTGTCTCGCTACCAGAGACCACAAGCACAAAAAGTTCGCCATTAGGTCCTGTGAGTTTATAAGGTCCTTGATTACCCTCTTGACCTGTAAATGTACTTTGTGTAAATACCCCACGTACGAGCGCACCAGAGCCAAAGAGGTCTGTGCTTTTTGTGTCTGAGTGATTAATAGTGCCTGATAATGAAAGCCCTTGAATCTTTTTTGTAAACTGCCCAAAGTAGGAATCTGTGTTTTGAAGATTTATATCTCCTGCTCTTATGTTCCAGTTGTCTGAAAAGAGTTCTATAAATATTTGATCAAATTCGTCTAGATTTTGAGAATACCCTCCTTGCTGGCTTGGGATGTTTGCATCTTGTAAAGAAGCCCGTAAAGTAACTTTCTCACTAAGCTTACCACTTATTTGTAAATCTAGTTCGGAGTTGAGCGTGCTGTTTTGACTATTACCCACGGCGACTCCTCTTAAAATGCTTCCACTCACGTTAAGACCAGAAAAGGGCTGGGTGCTATTTTTTCTTTTATCAACACCAAGGCTTACAAGTTTATCTAGAGCGCCAGTGCTTTCTACTATTTGACTTTTGTCAAATTTTGAGTAGCGGCGAGTGAGAAAATCTGGATATAGTTTGTATGTAATCTCTAGACTATCTGGGAGCGTAGTTTTTTTCGCTTTAAGCGAAAGAATACTCTTAGCATAATCTATAGTGTAAAGAGAACTGTCTACTGTCTTACCCGTTAGTGATTTTATACTAAAAAGGGATGGATTAATACTTACAGAGTCTATCACAATAGTATCTCTAGTCGCAACCTTTACTGTACGAGTTTGTTGAGCCAGTAGCGCGCTGGTAAATAGAAAACATATGATGACGTAAAATAACCGCATTTATAGTAAAACTCCATACTAGGCTTAATAGTGCCTACTCGTAAAGGTAAACTTTATAAGGTTTTTAAGAGGAGTGAAAAAACCTAATTTATAACTTAGCACTTTAATCAAGCAACGTATGAAAATAGTATCTTATAATGTAAACGGAATTCGTGCTGCCTTGCGCAAAGATTTTGCACTCTGGCTTAAGCAAACAGATCCAGATGTGGTCTTGTTACAAGAAACTAAAGCTACACCAGACCAAGTAGATGTTGCCGTTTTTGAAGAACTGGGATACGAGCACTACTGGTTTAGTGCACAAAAGAAAGGATATAGTGGAGTAGCCGTACTTACTAAAAAGACACCAAAGCACATAGACTATGGTACTGGTATCGCCTCTATGGATTTTGAGGGGCGCAACATACGTGTAGATTTTGATGACGTGTCTGTGATGAGTATGTATCTACCTTCTGGTACTAATAGTGCCCGCCTTGAGCACAAGCTGGAGTATATGGATTTATTACAAGATTACGTAAATGAGCTCAAGCAAGATAAACCTAATCTTGTGATAGGTGGAGATTATAATATTTGTCACGAGGCTATAGATATACACGACCCTGTGCGTAATAAGAAGGTAAGTGGCTTTTTACAAGTAGAACGCGAGTGGATAAGTAATTTTATGGAGAGTGGCTTTATAGATTCTTTTCGACATCTTAATAAAGAACCAGATAACTATACCTGGTGGAGTTATAGAGCAAATGCTAGGGCAAACAATAAGGGCTGGCGTATAGATTATAATATGGTGAGTGAACCTCTTAAAGATAAAATATCACGAGCAATCATACTCTCTGATGCAAAGCATAGTGATCACTGCCCTCATATGGTAGAGCTAGACTTATCATAAAGATCACTAAATTTTACACAACAAATAAAGTTATAAAATGAAAAAAATACTGATATGCCTTCTGGCTGTGAGTGCGCTAGTGTCTTGTGTGCCTGCAAAAAAGTTTAAAGATCTTGAGGCAAAATATAGCCGCCTTAGAAAAGATAACCGCAATATGTCTAAGGAGCTTGCCGAGGCAAAAGCTGCTCTAGAAAAAACTAAAGAAGAGCGTGATCTTGCTCTAGTAGATCTTGATGCATTATCTAATAAATACAATGAGGTAAGTGGAGAGTATGATGCTGCAAAGGCAAATCTTGCACAATTACAAGACAGCTATAATGCCCTAGAGACTAACAGCAGTGCCTCAATAGCAGAAAACTCAAAGAAGAACAGACAACTGCTCGAAGAGTTAGAATCAAAACAAAATGATCTTGCCGAAAAAACAGCAGCGCTTGAAGCAGAGCGTAAGCGACTAGAGAGATTACAAAAAGATCTAGCAGACAGGTCTGCCAGAGTAGATGAGCTAGAAGGTCTTATTGCGGCAAAGGATGCAAAAATGAGAGGTCTTAAAGATGCGATATCTAAAGCGCTCACAGATTTTGAAGGTAAAGGCCTTACTGTAGAGCAACGAGATGGGAAAGTATATGTCTCACTTGAAAACAAGCTTCTTTTTGATTCTGGTAGCTGGACCGTGGGTACAAATGGAACGAAGGCAGTAAGGCAACTAGGTAGTGTGCTTGCAGATAACCCAGAGATTGCTGTGCTTATAGAAGGACACACAGATAATGTGCCTTATGGAGGAAGTGGTAACCTACAGGGTAACTGGGACCTTAGTGCAAAGAGAGCAACATCTATTGTAAACATACTGCGCCAGCATAAAGGAATAGATCCCAAAAATCTTACAGCAGCAGGTAGAGGAGAATATGCTCCCGTAGCCGAAAATGACACGCCAGAAAATAAAGCCAAAAACAGAAGAATAGAAGTAATCCTTACACCAAAACTTGATGAGGTAAAGGCTTTGTTACAAGAGATAGATTAAAAATGATTTATAAAACTAATCTCAAACGTAGATTCTTGGCGGGATTTATAGATTATACTATAATTTATTCTTTAACCTTCCTATTGATATTTGCTTTTGGCACTCCTGATGTAGAGGGAACATATCATCTCAATGGATTGCCGGCGTTAATACCAGTTACGGGATGGTTGATTCTCACTGTTGTTTTTGAATCATTATTAGGAGGTACACTTGGAAACTCCATAATGGGATTGAAAGTATTGCCGGCAAATATGAAGATTAGAAATCTTACGTTTAAAGAGTCTTTAAAAAGGCATTTATTAGATCCAATAGATATGTTTATGTTTGGTTTAATTGCGATTATAACAATAAATAATACTGATAAGAGGCAGAGGTTAGGTGATATCTGGGCTAATACAATAGTTGTCAAGGCAAGTGATATTACACCTATTAAAAATTCAATTTTTAAGTAAATAAGAAGTGATGCAATACAATAAAATACCGCATACAGATATAGAAGTATCAAAAATATGCCTAGGCTCTATGACGTGGGGACGTCAAAATACTGAGGCAGAAGGACACGAGCAAATGAGCTATGCGCTTGATAATGGAGTAAACTTCATTGATACTGCAGAGATGTATAGTGTTCCTTTTAAACCCGAAAATCAAGGGTCTACAGAGACCATTATTGGGACTTGGCTTGCAAAAAATAAGAATCGTGATAAGATTGTGCTGGCATCAAAAATTACGGGTCCTAGCCCTACTTTTAAACCTATAAGAGATAACCTAGGTTTTTCAAAAGGAGCACTAGAAGATGCTTTACACAAGAGTCTTAAACGTCTTCAGACAGATTACCTAGATATTTATCAACTACACTGGCCTGAGCGTAATACAAATTACTTTGGGCAACGAGGTTACAAGCACGACAGTAGCGAGCAGTGGGAAGATAATATTGCAACCATTTTAGAAAGTCTCGACACCTATGTAAAGCAGGGTAAAATCAGGCATATAGGTTTATCAAACGAAGGACCGTTTGGGACAATGCGATTTATGGAAGAAGCTCGTAAAGGAGCACCTAGAGCCGTAACGGTACAAAACCCATATAGCTTACTTAATCGCACAGACGAGGTAGGTCTTACAGAGGTGTTACATAGAGAAGGTTTAGGCTTACTGCCATACTCACCTCTTGGTTTTGGGCAACTTACAGGTAAATACCTTGATGGTTATCCAGAAGATGCGCGTGTTACTTTGTTTCCTAACTACAGTCGCTATCATAGTGATAACTCATTTGAGGCTACAAGACGTTATAAAGCAATTGCAGATAGTCACGGTTTAAGCCTTACACAAATGGCGCTTGCCTTTGTAAATGATAGGCCATTTGTTACGGCAAATATTATAGGAGCTACCAGTATGAAACAGCTTAAAGAAAACATAGGCAGTGCATCTGTTTCCCTTTCTGAAGAGGTTCTTAAGGCTATAGATGAGGTACACGAGGCGATACCAAACCCTGCACCATAAATATACTGTACATCTTATTAAGAAGCGCTACCCTAGGGTGGCGTTTTTTTTACGCTTTCGCGAAAGCGTAATTACCCAAATAAGTGTCTCACTACATCGTGCACTTTAGCCACTTTTATCACATTTATATGATAAGTATTATCTGGTATTTTACAGTATTTTGAAATAATAATACTGGTAAAACCTAGCTTCTCTGCTTCCAGAATGCGTTGTTCTATGCGGTTTACGGGTCTTACCTCACCTGCAAGCCCTATCTCTGCAGCAAAGCACATTGCCTTATCTACAGGGATATCTACGTTACTTGATAATACGGCTGCTACCACGGCAAGATCTATCGCAGGGTCATCTACAGAGATGCCTCCTGTCACGTTAAGAAACACATCTTTTGCACCTAGTTTAAATCCAGCTCGTTTTTCAAGTACGGCTAGAAGCATATTGAGCCTCTTTACATTATAACCCGTAGAGCTACGTTGTGGTGTTCCATATACTGCGGTGCTCACAAGTGCTTGTATCTCTATCATAAGTGGTCGCATTCCTTCCATTGTAGTGGCAATGGCTGTACCGCTTAATTCCTCATCATTTTTTGATATGAGTATCTCACTCGGGTTACTTACCTCCCTAAGGCCTGAGCCTTGCATCTCATAAATACCAAGCTCGCTGGTACTCCCAAATCTATTTTTGTGTGCCCTAAGTATGCGATATACGTGGTTGCGATCTCCTTCAAACTGTAGTACGGTATCTACCATATGCTCCAGTATCTTAGGGCCAGCTATATTACCATCTTTTGTGATGTGACCTATAAGAATCACTGGCGTTGCTGTCTCTTTTGCAAAGCGTATAAGCTCTGATGTGGTTTCTCGTATTTGAGAAATACTGCCTGCTGTACTCTCTATATGATCTGAGTGTAGTGTTTGTATAGAGTCTATAATCACGATATCTGGCTGTACCTCCTCTACGTGTCTAAAGATGTTTTGGGTTTTTGTCTCAGTGAGAATGTAGCACTGGTCGCTTTCTGGATGTATGCGCTCTGCTCTCATTTTTATTTGTTGCTGGCTTTCTTCACCAGAAACATATAGTGTTTTATAAGGTAGAGCAAGACTTATTTGTAACAGCAGTGTACTTTTCCCTATACCTGGTTCTCCACCTAAGAGTGTAAGCGATCCTGGTACAAGTCCACCACCCAGCACACGGTTAAGCTCGCCATTTTTTGTATTCATACGCGCTTCAGAGGCGGTAGAGATATCTGCTACTTTAAGTGGCTTGCTTGTTCTTGTAAGTCCTGAAACTTTTGTAGTGCTGCTTTTCCAATCTTTCTTGTCGGCTTTTTGTACTACTTCCTCTACGATGGTGTTCCATTGTTTACAGGCGTTGCATTGCCCTTGCCATTTGGCATACTGGGTCCCGCAGTTTTGACAGAAAAAGGTGGTTTTAATTTTGGCCATTGAGAGAAAAGCTTTTGGCTAAATTAGGAAATCATACGATGCAATACTGGTGATGCGGCACTAAGATATACACAAGATGGTGAGTAAGGTTGTAGGGGGTGTGAGTACGCTTTCGCGAAAGCGTAAACATATTAGGTTACCTTCTCAATTACTTCTGACCTATTAGACACATCTAGTTTTGCATAAATATTACTAGTGTGAAATTTTACTGTAGCTATAGAGATGTGTAAGGCCTCTCCTATTTGTTTATTTGTGAAACCTTTAGAGAGTTCTAAAAGTACTTCGGTCTCGCGCTTAGAAAGATTGTGACTTATACTGATTTGATCTACACTCTCTTGGAGTGTTTGCTCTTTTGTGTTTGCTACGTTTTGTAACTCTTTTACATAGTGTTCTAACTGGTTTCGTATGTCGTGGTTTTCTCTTTTTATAAATTTAAAGCGATATAGTAGTGCTGTGCCTAGAATGAGCATTTCTATAATACCACCAAATTTTACTTGATTTGAAGTAATCTCAATAAATTGGTAACCAGTTACTCGCACAGCAAAGTGACCTATAGAAGAAAAGAGCAATATGAGGTATGCGACTACGAGTATGTATGCGTAATTATATCTTCTAGCTATATACCAGCAAAGTAGCCAGCAACCAACAAGTAATGAAGACATCATATACCCAGCGTATCTAAATAGATAGAAGTTATCTAGCAGCAAACTCCCAGCATAAAATCCAGCAGATATGAATAGGGCTATATAAAACCATTTTTTAATGCCAGGAAGCACCTTTTCGATTCTCAAGAATGTAAAGCAGAATAATAGTGCTGTAAGCCCACAAATCCAGTGTAATAACATCTCTAGGAAATCATAGTAATCTATGAGACTTGGAAAGAAGTATGAGAAAAAGCCATCATCATAAAAGATACTTACAGAGGTTGCAAACAGGAAGTATACGTAATATAAATACACCTTTTCATTAAAGGTGAAATACATAAATAAGTTAAGGATGATTACTAATAAGGCAAAACCAAAATAACTGCCAGAAAATGCAAGCGATGTAAAGTTATTGCGCTGGTAAGTAATATTATCTACAATGGTAAGTGGGAAGTAAGCCTCGTGCCAGAAAAAAGTCTGTATATAAAATGTATTTTTTCCTTGCTGCATTGTTGCAGGTACACTTGTGAGTCTCTCAAGCTCAGGTTTTTTTTTAATGTCAATATTATTTCCAGAGGTGCCTAGATGTTTTAAAGTGTCATTTGATACTTGATAAAGAGAGAAATTCTTAATGTGAATGGAGGGAACTTTAAAGTGGTAAACACCTTCTTCACTTTCTTTAAGATCTAGCGTGATTTTAAACCAGTACCATCCATTCTGACTTCCCCAGTTTAAATCTTTTTGATCTATTGGTTTGAAGTTTTCTGTTAGAAGGGTGGACTTTGTGATACTATTATTTACGTCTCTTATGTACTCAAAAGAAGTTACCTCTAGAGCATCTGCTACTTTTTGACTGTGAGTAGTGAAGCTAGTGGTCAAGAGAAGGGTAAATAGTAATATGTAGCGTAGTAGGATTGTCAAATCTAAATGGGTTGTTAAAGATCAAGTTTTTTTAGAATAATGGTGCTTTTGGTAATAAATACGGTGGTTTAGGTGAAAACTATACCTAGGGTATAGGTCAAAACCATCAATCTTTTGAGATTTTTGTGGTATACATTTCATTTGAGGGACTGAAATGTATGTGTAAAAAAAAGCTATTCATTAATAGTGGGTAGCTTTTTATTTTTTCGCGTAAGCGTTATTGTTTTTTACACAAGGTTAGTAGCCAAAATCCTCTTTTATTTTATCTGCTTTATCGAGCATAAGATCTTTAGTAAGAAAAGAAACTTCTTCTAGTAGAAAAGCATTTTGATAAGTGCGCATCGCTTTCTTAGGTTCCCCAGCCTTTTCAAGAGATAAAGCTAGGTAGTAATTACCTAGCATAGTCTCTGGATATTGTTTTCTAGCTAGTTGCCCAAGGTTTGCAAGCCCCGTCCAGTCTCCTTTCTTTTCTAAGGCTGTTGCAGTCGCAACATAATCATTGATTCGTATAGGGTCATCTAGGCCAAAGAGGTCTTTTACAGTAGCGTATTTATCTATTAAATAGTCATACGGAGCGTCACTTTTGAGTAAGTGTTCTTTGTATTCTGTCTTGCTTATAGGTCTATACACAGAAAACATTTGCTCTAATGCCTTTGGTATAGCTCTTCCCACGAGTGAGTAGTGAGTTGCTCCTTCAAAATTATCAAAATTGTATTGCAAGCTTTCATTCTTAACTTGTTTAATCTGGCTGTCTAGCTGGATAATAGAGTTGCGTAGGGCTCCTATATCTTCGGTTCCAGTAGCGAGGTAATAAAAGAGTTTTTGATCGATGGCTCCTAATCTAGCAGTAAGTCGTTCTTCCATTTGAGGAGCGATGTCTGGGCTAAGAGATATATATCCTTGAAAGAGTGCAGGGTCTTTCATAAGGTAATAGTTCATAAAATTTGCTGTGAGATCGTGGCCTACTGCAATTCTAAAAGTACTTGTTCTATAATTTTTATCTAGGTAAGGCATTAACTCTAGGCCTATAAATTCAAAAAACGAAGCACCTGTGTCTGATGGTAAGTTGCTTACCTCGTCATAATAGGTGTCATCATTGCGACTTTCTACTTGATTAATACCCACAACTATTACTTGAGGCATTTCTTCCCAGTAGCTATAGTAATCTACATTACCAGCGACAGGTTCAAAAAGGTAATCACCGTCCATAACAATGATAATAGGGTAGGTTTTATCTACATTACCCTCATAATTACGAGGTAGTTGTATTTTAAGCTGTCTTGTCTCTCCTAGAATATCTGAAGAAATCTCTTTATAGTCTATTTGTGCAAATAGCGGTAGGCTTAAAAAACTGATAATGAGTGTTAAAAAACGTAATTTCATTTGGGGCTTGTTTTAGATTACTAAGCTCTAAAGTAGTAAAAAAATCAGCCTTTATTAAATATGAGTACTATTAAGGCACAAATACCTCCTACTACCACGTTAAAAATAGTTTGAGTACCCCAGAGTAACCATCCAAAAATGATCCCGCCTTCATAACCAAAAAAGCTAAAAATTGCACCCATTGCTATAGGGTAAACACCCATACCAGCATTAGTCGCGCTCATAGCAAAAGCTCCTATTACAAAAGATGCAAGAATTACTCCTAGTGGAGCGCTTGCAATGCCAGGTACTGTAAATTTCATTACCCAAAACATTCCTATATACATAAACCATATGAAGAGCGTGTGAAAAATAAAAGCACCATTATGCTTCATCTTAAGTATACTCTTGATGCCATCTAAAAGCCCAAGACCAAAATCTCTTATCTTTTTAATAAATGAGTGAGAGGAAGTTTTAAGTAATCTTAACCCTACGATACCCGTCGCAATCCCGACAATAAGAAGTATAATAAAACCCATAGGATTTGCATTATCTCTAAAATAAGAAACAAGAGCAGTAGACTGTAAGGCAATCGCAGTAGCCATAACCAAGAGGAGTACAATTAAGTCTGCAATGCGCTCTGCTACAATAGTTCCAAAGGCTTTTTCAAACGGTATATTATCTGTGCGTGACAGTGACACTCCTCGTAGTACTTCTCCAGATCGTATAATAAATGTATTTGCAAAGTAGCCTATGAGAATTGCCATAAAGCTCGAGCGAAATCTAGGCTTGTAGCCCAGAGGTTCTAGCAAAAATTTCCAGCGATAAGCCCTTGAAAAATGACTAAACAACCCAAAAAGTAAAGAGATAATTATCCATATAGGGTCTACCGTTTTGATAGCTTCCCACATATCACTGCGCTCTGTCACAGTCATTTTGTTGAGTTGATACCAAACCAAAAAAACTCCCACGAGTGGGAGTATAATTTTAAGCGCAAGGCTTGTATGTTTTTTTGTAAACAAGCTTACTTGAGTAAGTTAGTCTCTTCGTTAGGAAAACAAAGCGTAGGTTTAAACTCCTTAGCTTCGTCTAGCTCCATAAAGGCGTATGTAATAAGGATAAGGATGTCTCCCTTTGCCACTTTACGAGCAGCTGCGCCATTAAGAGTGATCTCACCGCTGTTGCGTGGTCCCGGTATTGCATACGTTTCAAGGCGTTCACCGTTAGTTACATTTACGATTTGAACTCGTTCTCCCTCTATAATTTTTGAGGCATCCATAAGATCTTCATCTATAGTGATACTTCCTATATAGTGTAGTTCTGCACCCGTTACTTTAACGCGGTGTATTTTTGATTTTACAACATTTACTAGCATAGTGCAAAGGTAATAATAAGGTGTTTAATTTAAGGCGATGTTATCTATAAGTCTCACCTCGCCAGCATAAACGGCAAGGAAAGCGCGATATTGTTGATTTTTACGCTTTCGCGAAAGCGTACGAAGATTTTTGATATTTACAATCTCAAAATACTCCAGCTCTAGTCCATCTTTTTCTTTGTAGATAGACTCGATATATGCTTTCAATTCTCGTGCCGAATGTGTGTCAAAATTATCTTTTACATACAATAGCGACTCGTATATGAAAGGAGCGATATCAAGTTGATGTGCTGTAAGCCTCGCATTGCGGCTACTCATCGCGAGACCATTCTCTTGGCGATGTATGGGGCAACCTATAATTTCTAAATCAAGATTTTCTATATCAACGAGCTTGCGCACAATGGTGAGTTGCTGGAAATCTTTTTCGCCAAAATATGCCTTGTGAGGATTAACTTGTCTAAAAAGAATGTTTAAAACGGTACCTACACCATCAAAATGTCCTGGGCGATGCTCTCCTTCCATTACGGTTTCTAAATGGCCAAAATCATAGCCTTTTGAAGACACATTATCCCCATAGATTTCTTCTGGTGACGGGTTGTAAACAGTGACCTTAGACCCATAGTGAGATAAAAAAGCGAGATCCTTTTCTATGGTTCTGGGATACTTTTCTAAATCTGTAGCGTTATTAAACTGCGTGGGGTTTACAAAAATACTTACTACAATAAGGGCACAGTCTTTGAGTGCATAGTCTATTAGTGAGGCGTGACCCTTGTGCAATGCACCCATTGTGGGTACAAAACCTACGGTTTTACCTTGCGCTTTTGCTTGACTGACGATTTTAGAAATCTGATTATGAGCTGTGATTGCTTGCACTTTACCAAAATTTTAACGGGGTGCAAACTTACTAATATTAACCCTAAGTGCGTAAAAATTCGTACTTTTGCGTGTTTTTTGAATAGAATAACAACCTAATTTTACATATATGAAAGATAAGAGGATATTGTACGTGTCATCTGAAGTGATTCCTTATCTACCAGAGACCGAGATTGCCTCTATGTCGTTTGAAGCTCCTCAAATGGTTAATTCCAAGGGAGGGCAAATACGCATATTTATGCCTCGCTACGGCAATATTAATGAGCGCAGGCACCAACTACACGAAGTGATTAGGCTATCAGGAATGAATCTTGTGATCAATGATTTTGATATGCCACTTATCATCAAAGTTGCATCTATACCTAAAGAACGTATTCAGGTTTACTTTATAGATAACGAAGAATATTTTAAGCGCAAAGCGACCTTTACAGACGAAGATGGAAATCTTTTTCCTGATAATGACGAGCGTGCTATTTTCTTTGCAAAAGGAGTGGTGGAGACGGTTAAGAAATTAAACTGGGCGCCAGATATTATACACGTTCAAGGGTGGCTAGCATCACTTTTGCCTTTATACTTAAAGCAATATTATGCCAGTGAGCCACTTTTTACACAAAGTAAAATTGTGACATCTGTGTATAATCAAGGTTTTGAAGGTTCATTAAATAGTGAGTTGCTCAACAAAGTTGCTTTTGATGGAGTAGATCCAGAGACTATAAAAGAGCTTGAAGATCCAACTTACGAGAACTTAATGAAGGTGACCATTAGAAATAGTGATGCAGCCATTGTGGGGTCTCAAGACTTAAACGAAAACTTGCTTAAAATTTTAAATACGACCAAAATCCCTGTTCTGCCGTATAAGAAGAAAGAGGAGTTTCCTCAGGCATACGAAGATTTTTACACTACCCAAGTTTTAGAAGAATAGATAGTTGCTATGAAGTTGAACAAATTATTTAAGCAAGCACTTGCAGTAGTGGGCCTTGCGTTATTGATTATATCTTGTGAGGATGAGTTTGGTTCTATAGGGACAGACATTGTAGGGCAGGTAAATTTTGAAACAGAGGTAGCTCAAGATTTTGAGGTTGCAGCATATAGCCGTAATTATGCAGATGCTTCTGGTTTTAATGGAGTGCAGACTAATGGTTCTCAGATAGGTGTTGTAGGTTATTACAATGACCCTACTTATGGATCTACTACGAGTAATTTTCTTTCACAAGTGGCTTTGTCAAGAACCAATCCTGACTTTGGAGATAATACAGAAGATAACCCTACAGTAATCGACTCTGTTGTCTTTTCACTAGCATATTTTGCGACTAATGAAGGTACAGATGATGATGGAGCTTCTACGTATACACTAGATTCTATTTTTGGAAATACTCCAGGACAGATGAAATTATCTGTTTATAGATCTAACTTCTTTTTAAATAGCTTAGATCCAAATTCAGATTTTGAAGATGCCGCATTATATTTTTCTAATGAGATTGGAGATTTTGCTGGTGTAGAGGGAGATTTGCTATTTGAAGTAAGAGATATTAACAGTGCTGGGGAACTGGAAGAAGGTTTTGTACCAAGTGCAGAGGAGCTTGTTCTTACAGAGCCAGTTCTTGACGATGATGGAAACATACCAGAAGATCCAGAGTTTGAAGTTTCTGACAGGTTGAGCCCAAGAATTAGAATGGCTTATGATAATACCACAACAACAGGTGCAGAGGTTGTTGCTTACTGGCAAGAAGCTATTATTAATCAAGAAGACACAGGAGTTCTACTTAATAGCAATACATTCAACGATTATTTTAGAGGTCTTTATTTTAAAGCAGAGCCTATAGATGATAAGGGTAGTACTATTCTATTTAACCTAACAGGGGTAGATGTAACCATATATTATAGCTTTGAAGGAGATGATGACTCAGGCGAACCAGGAGAATCTACAGATGATGGTGTAGGGGATATATCACTCTCTTTGAGTGGTGTACGTGCTATAGGGTATACAAACGATTTTGGAATTAGCCCAATAGGCACAACAACATTTAATGATAGCCAGAATACGGTAAATGGAGAAGAAAATCTATACCTTAAAGGTGGTGATGGTTCTATCGCGCTTATAGATTTATTTGGAGCAGATGCAGATGCAGATGGTGTTGCAGACCAACTCGAAGCTTTGCGTTCTTGTAATATCCTAATAAATGAGGCAAACTTAACTTTTTATGTAGATCAAGAAGATCTTAATGATGCAGGAGCTGGTCAGTTAGAGCCAGAGCGTGTTTTTATTTATGACTATGATAATAATAGTACGCTTTTAGATGCTGCCATAGATGTAACTACAGGAACAAATGGTCCTGTTGATACGCGCATAAATCATTTGGGAAGACTCACTAGGGAAGTTGAAGATGATTTAGATAGTGATGGTGTAAGCTATAAAGTTAGAGTGACTCAGCATATCAATAATATTATCCAAAATGATTCTACAAATGTACGTCTCGCGCTAGCGGTTTCTCAAAATGTAACTGTTGAGAACACTGCGCTTATTGGAGGTACGGGTGATTCAGAAGACGGGCAAAGAATTCCATTGTCTTCTGTTATCTCTCCAGAAGGAACGATATTGCACGGTAGTGCGAGTCCAAACGAAGAAAAGCGTTTGAGATTAAGAATTTTTTACACATTAACAGAGGAAATAGATCCTACTAGCCCTTGTGGCATAGCATTAGGACTTTAAAAAATAAAATTACATATGTGCGGAATTGTAGGTTACATAGGTCATAGAGAAGCTTATCCTGTAGTTGTTCAAGGTCTAGAAAGGCTTGAATACAGAGGTTATGATAGTGCAGGTATAGCACTATATGATGGAACGGACGTTAAGTTTTCTAAAACAAAAGGAAAAGTTGCAGATTTACGAGCTAAGCTCGAGTCAGATATCACTACAACTGGTGGTATAGGGATAGGTCATACAAGATGGGCCACTCACGGAGTGCCTAACGACGTTAACTCTCACCCTCACTTTTCAAATTCTGGAGATTTAGTAATAATACATAATGGTATTATTGAAAATTACGATCCACTGCGTCAAGAGCTTATTTCTCGTGGCTATACTTTTGAGTCTGATACAGATACAGAGGTTCTTGTAAACTTAATAGAGGATGTCAAGAAAAATGAAGGTGTAAAGCTTGGTAAGGCTGTGCAAATAGCGCTTAATCAAACTATAGGTGCCTATGCAATTGCAGTATTTGATAAGACAAAGCCAGACGAGATTGTTGTGGCAAGATTAGGAAGTCCGCTTGCGATTGGTGTGGGAGAAGATGAGTTCTTCATTGCATCAGATGCGACTCCTTTTATAGAGTATACAAAGAAAACCATCTATCTTAAAGATGGTGAGATGGCGGTAATACGCAATCATAAAAAATTAAAAGTACGTAAGATTAAAGATGACTCTTTAGTTGATCCGTATATAGAGGAGCTTCAGCTTAATCTTGAGCAAATAGAAAAAGGTGGTTATGATCACTTTATGCTTAAGGAAATTTATGAGCAGCCTCAAGCTATTAAAGATACTTTCCGTGGGCGTATGCTTGTAAAAGAAGGTATTATAAAAATGGCGGGTATTGATGATAATATCGAGAAGTTTAAAAACGCTCGTCGTATTATCATTATTGCCTGTGGTACTTCTTGGCACGCAGGTCTTGTGGCGGAGTATATTTTTGAAGAATTTGCTCGCGTTCCTGTAGAGGTTGAGTACGCATCAGAGTTTAGATATCGTAATCCGGTTGTCTTTAAAGATGATGTGGTAATTGCTATCTCACAAAGTGGTGAAACAGCAGATACGATGGCGGCTATTAAACTTGCCAAAAAACAAGGAGCATTTGTATTTGGAATTTGTAATGTAGTAGGTTCATCTATATCTAGAATTACAGATGCTGGAGCATACACACACGCAGGTCCAGAAATTGGGGTTGCATCTACAAAGGCGTTTACAACACAGATTACCATACTTACGCTTATCGCACTTAGATTAGCGCAAGCTACAGGTAAGATGGCAGACTCAGAGTTTAGAAATTACCTTCAAGAACTAGAGAGAATACCTGGAAAGGTAGAGAAAGCTCTTAAGTGTAATGATCAAGCAGAGCTCGTAGCAGCACAATATAAAGATGCGCCTAATGCACTTTACCTGGGTCGTGGGTACAACTTCCCAGTAGCGCTAGAAGGAGCATTAAAGCTCAAAGAAATCTCATACATACACGCAGAGGGATACCCAGCTGCAGAGATGAAGCACGGGCCTATCGCTCTTATTGATGAGATGATGCCAGTTTTTGTAATCGCTATGAGAAAAGGCCATTATGAGAAAGTGGTAAGTAATATTGAAGAGATTAAAGCACGTAGTGGTAAAATAATAGGTATTGTTACAGAAGGTGATACAGAGGTAAAACGCCTTGCAGATCACATTATCGAAATACCAGAAACTCTTGAGCCACTCACACCTATACTTGCAACCATACCGCTGCAATTACTGTCTTATCACATCGCTTTGATGCTTGATAAAAACGTAGATCAGCCACGTAACCTTGCAAAGTCCGTTACGGTAGAGTAGGTAGTAAATAATTAGAATTTTTTAGAAGGATATTTTAAACTCAAGTTTAAAATATCCTTTTTTTATGCGTTACTTTTTGGTTGGGCTAAAAAGTTTTTGTCATAGAAATTATCACGGGTAATAACCGTAACCCCTAGTTTTTAGTGCGCTTTCGCGAAAGCGTAATCATCTCTAAAAAAAGCACTTCAAAAACTTACACTTTACACTTTTGCATAAAAAATTAAACAGTATCTTTGCACGACGAAAAACGACAAGTTTTTCGCTATTATTTTGCTAAACATTAATATAGAGACTAATGTCACAAGTTACAGGTAAAGTTGCACAAATTATAGGCCCAGTAGTAGATGTCGCTTTTGAGAGCGGAACTGAGTTACCTAAAATTTACGATTCACTAGAAGTTACAAACTCAAACGGAACAAAATTAGTTCTTGAAGTACAGTCACACATTGGAGAGAATACAGTACGTACAATCTCAATGGACTCTACAGACGGATTAAGCCGTGGAGTGGATGCTGTTGCAACAGGATCTGCTATACAAATGCCTATTGGGGCAGATATTTATGGTCGTCTATTTAATGTAATAGGTGATGCTATTGATGGTATGGATGATCTTCCTAAAACTGGAGATGCAGGTTTACCTATACACCGTAGCGCACCAAAATTTGAAGACCTATCAACATCTACAGAAGTACTTTTTACAGGTATTAAAGTAATCGACCTTATTGAGCCTTATGCAAAAGGTGGTAAGATTGGATTATTTGGAGGAGCAGGAGTAGGTAAAACAGTACTTATCCAAGAGTTGATTAACAATATTGCAAAAGGTCACGGTGGTCTTTCTGTATTTGCAGGAGTAGGAGAGCGTACACGTGAAGGAAATGACCTTTTAAGAGAGATGCTTGAGTCTGGTATTATCAAATACGGAGATGACTTTATGCACTCTATGGAAGAAGGTGGATGGGACCTTTCTAAAGTAGATAAAACTGCGATGAGAGACTCAAAAGCAACTTTCGTATTCGGACAAATGAACGAACCACCAGGAGCACGTGCACGTGTGGCACTTTCTGGACTTACTATAGCTGAGTACTTCCGTGATGGAGCAGGAGAAGGACAAGGAAAAGATGTACTTTTCTTCGTAGATAACATCTTCCGTTTTACTCAAGCAGGATCAGAAGTATCTGCACTTCTTGGACGTATGCCATCTGCCGTAGGTTACCAGCCTACACTAGCAACAGAGATGGGTGCGATGCAGGAGCGTATTACTTCTACAAAAAGAGGATCTATTACATCTGTACAAGCGGTTTATGTACCTGCAGATGACCTTACCGATCCAGCACCAGCAACAACCTTTGCTCACCTTGATGCAACTACAGTACTTTCACGTAAGATTGCAGAGCTTGGTATTTACCCAGCGGTAGATCCACTTGACTCTACATCACGTATCCTTACTGCAGATATCTTAGGTAATGAGCACTATGAGTGTGCACAAAACGTAAAAGAGCTTTTACAGCGTTATAAAGAACTTCAAGATATTATTGCCATCTTAGGTATGGAAGAATTATCTGAAGAAGATAAAATGGCCGTAGGACGTGCACGTCGTGTACAACGTTTCCTTTCTCAGCCATTCCACGTAGCAGAGCAGTTTACAGGTATCCCAGGAGTTCTGGTAGATATTAAAGAAACTATCAAAGGATTTAATATGATTATGGACGGAGAGTTAGATCACCTTCCAGAAGCAGCATTTAACCTTAAAGGAACTATCGAAGAGGCAATCGAAGCAGGAGAAAAAATGCTTCAAGAGGCTTAAGAGATTTTTAATTACGCTTTCGCGAAAGCGTACTATAAATTATAAACTATGCATTTAGAAATTGTAACTCCAGAGGCATCTCTAGTAAGCGGTGAAGTATCATCGGTTACCGTACCAGGTGTTAATGGTGAATACCAAATGTTAGATAATCACGCAGCAACTGTTTCTTTACTAGTAGCAGGTACTGTAAAATTTGAAGGAAATCCTACTATAGCCGATGGCCAAGAAGGTAAATTTACCAAAACACCAGACGGTAAGTGGTCACTTGTAATTGCTAGTGGTACTGTAGAGATGAACAACAATAAAGTGATTGTGCTAGCAGATTAAAGCGCATTAACATACACTATTAAAAGCCCAAATTCTTATGAGAATTTGGGCTTTTTTGTATTATTAACGTATGATAAAAGAAGATGTAGTTATATCTCAAGGCTCAAGGTCGTTACTTGAAAATATTATTGCGGCTACTTGTTATACAGCGACTTTGTTTTGTTTGTATCAATCTTTTGTAGATTTAAAACACGTAGGAGGGTATGCTTATTTTGGTACTACTTGCTTTATATTTGGTTTACGATATTCTATCTCAAAATATTATCGATTTAACTTTAAGAATCATCGCTTTAGAGATATGTCTACTATAGGTAGTATTGAGTGGGGCAATTGGGTGCAATATGAAGAGTTAAGTTATGTTGCCGTTTTTCTTAACTCTAAAGATTTCTACGAGATTAATTTATGGTACGATGAAAAACGACATTTTAACCTTTCTAATTATCAAGATTTAGATGATGCACTTGATGTAGCTCGTGGTATAGCTCTACAGTTGGAACTAGATGTTTATGATGCGGGTACAGACCCATATAATACGAAATGGCTTTAAGCCTTTAAGGCTATTTTTCTGTAGAATACTCCAGTATGTCGCCAGGTTGGCAACCTAAGGCCTTACAGATAGCCTCAAGCGTAGAGAAACGCACTGCCTTTGCTTTACCCGATTTAAGTATAGAAAGGTTTGCTGTGGTGATGCCTATGATTTCTGCGAGCTCTTTGCTCTTCATCTCACGATCTGCAAGCACCTTGTCTAAGTTTATCGTTATAGGCATAGGTTATATGGTTAGATCGTTTTCTTCATTGATAGTCTGTGCTTTTGCAAATGCTTCACTCAAAAACATAAAGAAAAGCCCAAAGAGGATAAACACAAGCATCCCACCATCAATGTTTATTTTTAATTCACTCAGGACAAGGAGGTCTACGATAATCTTGACAATAGTTGCTCCAATTCCAATCGCTATAAAGTAGTTGCCTGCTTTTTTAAAATTAGAGATAACCATTTGTGTAAAATATACACCAGTAGCTAGGATATCCACTGTATTTTTAATCAACCTAATGGATAGAAAGTATAGCAAGTATAGCGAGCCTATTAGAAAGAGAACGATAGCAGTTTTTGTGGAGGAAAGCGAGTTTATGTTTATTTGATCACCAAAAAATGAAACCTCAGTTTTCTTTCCTAGATATAGAAGAAATGGGATGGTAATAAGCCCTATCGCAAATAGTATTACCATTAGGTAGTAGTAAAGGGAAATTAGTTTTCTAAGAATTGCTAAATTTTTCATTTTATTATCGTTTTACAATAACAAATATATAAAAATTATTGAAAAACAATAATTTTATTTAAAAATCACACATAAAAAATCCCCAGCACTATTTTTAGTGCTGGGGATATAACCTTTAAGGATGGCCCTTTACTTTTCTTGTAGCCAGTATTTTTTGAGCTTACGAGCTTTTTTACCTGCCTTTTCATCGGTGGCGATGGTGTAGGTAGGATCTGCGCTTACTGTTAGGTTTGTGGTTGTCTCGCTACCAAAACGTTTATAAGTCACTGCAATCGTTTGACCTACAGTGAGCTTTTTAACTAGCGCATTGTAGGCATCTACAGTCGTTATCGCTTCTCCATCTACTGCAGTTATAAGATCTCCTTTATTAAGCTTTGCAACATATGCAGGCGAGCCTTTTGAAGTTGGGCTAGCAATTCGTAATCCGCTTTCAGCGGCGTTTACACGTAGTCCTAGATACGGTTTGTTTTTGTCTCGTGTGATTTTCAGACCGGCATTTGTAAATAGGTTTTGATAATCTGGCATCTTACTATCATAAATATATTGAGAGAAAAACGCTTTCGCGAAAGCGTCACCCGCATATCCAGAGAGTACATTTTCAAGATCTTGAATACTGTATGAAACCTCCTTTTTTCCAAACTGATTCCACACCGCTTTAAAATAGTCATCTAGATTAAGCCCTTGCTGGCGTAATGATAGGTCAAGCGCTAGACCTAATACACTTCCATAAGAGTAGTATGAGATAAAGGTGTTGTTTCTATTTACAGGATCTACAGAGGTCGCGGCATCTACAAAAGGTGCCTGGTAGCTCATCTCAATAGGGTTAAAATAATCGCGGGCAGGCGAGTTCCATACATAGTTGAACGTTCGGTTGAGTCCTTTTACATAATCTTCACTGGTGATAACGCCTGCGCGAGCAAGAATTAAGTTAGTGTAGTAGCTTGTAAAACCTTCGGCGAACCATAGAGAGCCACTCATATTTGCTGCTGTAAAGTCAAAGGGCTCGAGATCTGCTGGGCGTATGCGCTCGACATTCCACGAGTGAAAAAATTCGTGAGAAACCGTTCCTATATTGCCTTGCATACCACCAGCTGCTAGTGATTCTCTATCGGTAAGTATCGTACTGTTGCGGTGTTCCATTCCATCACCAGAAACGTGAGGAGCGTAACAGGCAAGGAAGGTGTACTCGCCAAAATCATAGGCAGGCAACTCTCCAAACACTTCTTTTTGTGCAAGAACAATGGCTTTTACCTTATTCCAGTAGGCGTCAAAATCTTCTGCACTGTCATCACTATGCAATGCAAAACGTATGTTTTTACCATCTACCATAAACTCTCGCAACTGGTAATCACTTACCTCTGTAGGGCTGTCAAAAAAGTATTGTAAATCTGGTGCTGTAAATGTTGTTTGTGAGACTTTTTTGAGTTGGCTAGCAACTTTCCAGTTTAAGTCTTTCCTTACATTAAAGTCTATCTTGATAGGGCGATGCTCTTCTCCTTCCATAAACATAAATGTTGCAGGCATATTGAGGTGTGCGTGTGACTCATCTATTTGTGAGTACGTGCCATCTGCCCTATTTGCAAAGAGTGTGTAGGATATGTTTATTTCTCCATCGTGATTTTCAATCTCCCAAGAGTATGGATCTGGTCTGGTTGCCTCTAGTATTTCTCCTTTACTGTTTGTTGCTTTAAAGTCAAAGACATTTTTTGCAAACTCGTGTATGGCATAACGTCCCGGTGATGATCTACTCATACGTACGGTAACGGTCTTCTGTTTAAGTTCTGGGAAGGTAATAGCAATGCTAGCCTCGTGATGTACAGCATTTTCAAAGGAGATGCTATACCCATTAGTTTGAGCGATACAAAAGGAGCTTAAGAGTAATGCAATAAGAAGTAATCTCATAAAGGAAAGTTTAGATTTTAAAAGTAAGAAACTAACGGCACTTCTATCCCTACAAAATGTCACATTGGTGAAGTATCTTTACCATATGTTACCAAAAAAATTACAGAAAAAACTAGATGCTCGAAAAGCTACGCAAGCACTACGAGTACTCACGCCTCCAGCAAATCTCGTTGACTTCTCATCAAACGATTATTTAGGGTTTTCTAGTAATAGTAGCATCGCCCAGAAAATTACAGCACGCGCTCAGGCTATATTGCAAGAAGAGCAGCTCAGTGCAAATGGAGCCACAGGGAGTAGATTGCTGTCTGGTAATCACAAGCTATATGCTCGCACGGAGGAGATGCTAGCAGATTTTCATAAAGCTGAGAGCGCACTTGTTTTTAATAGTGGGTATGATGCAAACGTGGGCTTCTTTCAGAGTGTGCCGCAGCGCGGGGATCTTATACTCTACGATGAGTATATACACGCTAGTATACGAGATGGTATACAGATGAGCCCAGCTAGAGGCTATAAGTTTAAGCATAACGATATCGCCAGTATAAAAAAGCTGGTCTCTAGGTTGCGAGAGATGCATCACCTAGATGATCAAGAAGGTGCCATCGAGCTATACCTTGTGACCGAGTCTGTTTTTTCTATGGATGGTGATACGCCAGACCTTCTTGCTATTGCAAACATCTGTATGAAAAATGGCATACACCTCATTATAGATGAAGCGCACGCAACCGCTGTGCTGGGACCTCAAGGCGCCGGACTCGTACAAGAACTCCATTTAGAAGATAAGGTTTTTGCACGCATTATCACCTTTGGTAAAGGGATAGGTGCGCACGGAGCGGCGATTTTAGGTAGTGAGGCTTTGAGGAGCTATTTGGTAAATTTTGCACGGTCTTTTATTTATACCACTGGGCTGCCTCCACACTCACTTGCCGTTATTTTAAGTGCTTATGAGCAATTTTTAGAATGTACAAATGAGGATGCACCAGAAGTTGTGAACTTGCGCAAACTTATAAATCATTTTAAGGCCGAAGTACAAAGATTAGCTTTAGGTGGGCTCTTTATAGATAGTGACTCTGCCATACATTGTGGTGTGATACGTGGTAATGATGCGGTAAAGACGCTTTCGCGAAAACTAAAAGAAAACAACTTTAACGTCAAGCCTATTTTATCACCCACAGTGCCTCAAGGTCAAGAGCGCCTGCGTATTTGTTTGCACGCATATAACAGTAAAGATGAAGTTACTGAGCTTCTAGAATTAATAAAAAGCCAATTATAGCACAAAACAAGCTCAGTCATTAAAGAGCTTTGTTGAACTACAAAAGAATATAGGATGAAAGATAAACAAGCTACATATTTCATTACGGGGATTTCTACAGATGTAGGAAAGACAGTTGCTGCAGCCATTGTTACAGAGGCCTTACAGGCAGATTACTGGAAGCCAGTACAGGCTGGAGATCTTGATAATAGTGACACTCACAAAGTCAAGCGATTAGTTAAAAATGAAATATCGCAATATCACGATAACAGCTTTGCATTACAGACACCTATGAGTCCGCACGCGGCTGCTGCTATAGATAATGTAACCGTTACCGTAGATAAAATCAAAAGACCAGAAACCACAAACTCACTTGTAATCGAGGGTGCAGGCGGCTTACTAGTCCCTATAAATGACACCGAAACCATTGCAGATGTAATAAACCCTACAGATAAAGTGATTGTAGTATCGCGTCATTACCTAGGGAGTATTAATCACACACTGATGACTATCGAGTTGCTCAAGGCACGCAATCTTGAGATAGGTGGTATTATATTTTCTGGAGATGAGCATCCTACCACAGAGGCTATTATTAAAAAAATGAGTGGTGCAACCGTAATAGGTCGTATTGATGAAGAACCCTACTTTGATGAAAATGTTATTGCAGAGTATGCAGAGCGCTTTCGCGAAAGTGTAATAAATCTCTAGACTATTTTTAAATTCTTTCTAACTAAGAAGGCTATTGCCTTAACTAACTTTGCACTAAACTTATAATTGTGACTATACTAGAAAAAGACAGCAAGCACCTCTGGCACCCACTCACGCAGCATCAAACGGCTAGAAATCCTATTGTGATTACCCGCGCAAAAGGAGCCGTGATGTATGATGATGCTGGTAATGAGTATATAGATGGTATAGCATCTTGGTATACCGCAATGTATGGTCACGGTAATGAGTATATCACTAGCGCGATGCATAAACAAATGCAGCAGTTGGATTTTGTAATGTTCAGCGGGTTTACGCATCCTCCAGCAGTTACCCTTGCCGAAAAGTTGGTAGAAATTTTACCAGGTAACCAAGAGAAGGTGTTTTTTAATGATAACGGCTCTACAGCAGTAGAGGCGGCTATCAAAATGTCACTGCAGTATTATCACAACAAAGGAGATAAGAGAGACACGCTTATCGCTTTTGAAGATGGTTTTCACGGCGATACCTTTGGGGCGATGAGCGCCTCGGGTTTGAGTTCATATAACGGTCCTTTTGAAGATTTTTTACTTAAAGTAGAACGTATCCCAACTCCGCAAGAAGATAATCTTGACGAAGTAATGGATATGCTAGAGGGGATACTTGCATCAAATAAATGTGCGGCTTTTATTTTTGAGCCATTAGTACAAGGTGCTGCTGGGATGAAGTTCCACTCGGTTGCGGGTCTTGATGCGCTTGTAAAAAAATGCCGTGAGGCAAATATACTCACCATTGCAGATGAGATTATGACCGGTTTTGGAAAGACGGGAACCGTCTTTGCCTGTGACCAGTTAGATAATAAGCCAGATATAATGTGCCTCAGTAAGGCACTTACTGCGGGAATGTTTCCGCTCAGTATCACAAGTTGTACTCAGGAAATCTTTGAAGGCTTTTTAAGTGAGGAAGTACATAAAGGATTTTTTCACGCACATACCTTTAGTGCGCATCCCGTAGGTTGTGCTGCGGCTATTGCAGGAATTGAAGTACTGCAAACCGAAGAAATCACACAAAGTAGAGAGCGTATTAACGCTGCTCATATGGCATTTGCAGAAACTGTAAAAGCACATCATAAAGTGAATAATGTGCGAGTAAAAGGTGTTGTAATCGCCATAGATCTTACTATAGAGATGGCGCGTTATGGCAACCTGCGTGACGAGCTCTACCAGTTTTTTATGCTACGAGGCGTAGCGCTTAGGCCGTTAGGTAATACCATTTATGTGCTACCGCCTTATGTAATTACAGATAAAGAGCTGGCCAAAGTGTATAGCGCTATACAAGAAGCGCTAGATCATTTCTAGTTGTCTTCTAGCAGTAGTGGCGATAGGTCAATCACTTGGTCACTGTCATCTATAGTGACATTATAAACCTCATACACTTTCTCATCATCCTCACCACTAGTGATGATATGTATCACGCCAGTTCCGTTAGGGCCTTTTATGGGAGTTGTTGCATTAGTTCTTTTTTCTCCATTATTAAAAGAGATATTAAAACTCCCAAAACCATCACTTTCTATAGGTTCTCCTAGTACAGCAATCACTTCTTGGTTAGATTGTACTTGAGCCAGCGCCTCATCACTTCCAGAAGCTGTTTTGATTTTATTTGCAAAAGCAAAGACGCCACCTACTATTAATATGACTCCTATTACGACTATAGAGAGGCATCCTCCTACGGGTACAGCCCATTTCCAGTTGCGTTTCCACCAGCTAGGCTTCTCTATAAGTTCATTTTGATTATCCATTGTGATTGATTTTTAGATAGGTAACAGTTATGAGGTAAAAGTTACACTTCTTTATAAGAAAACTCAAAAATAGATGGGGTACGCTTTCGCGAAATTGTACTTTTGTAAATCCAATTTTAAACAAACTTATACTTTGAAAACTCCTATAGCTATAACCGGTCTAGGTTCTATCTCTCCATTAGGTTCAAATGCTGAAGAGCAGTGGAACGCATACCAAGAAACAACTACAAAAATTGCTTGGGAAGAAGAGCTAGAAGCATTTACTGCAAGGTTAACACCAGAGGGCCAAAAAGCTATTCAGGCTATACGTCGAGAAGATAAAAACTATTTAAGAATTGATCCATCTGTACTATATGCTCTTTATGCAGGTAGAATTGCTGTAGCGCAAGCAGGATGGAAAGATGGAGATTTTGGTATAAACGTAGGTTCTTCAAGAGGTGCAACGCAACTTTTTGAAAAGTTTTTTGAAACATACAAAGAACGAAACATCGTTCCTACACAGGCATCACCATCTACTACGCTAGGTAATATTTCATCTTGGCTAGCAAACGATTTAAAATCTACTGGACCAGACATATCGCACTCTATAACGTGTAGTACTGCTTTACACGCTTTATTAAATGGCGTGGCGTGGTTACAATCTGGAATGGCAAAAAAATTCTTAGTAGGAGGTTCTGAGGCGGCACTTACACCGTTTACCATTGCACAAATAAGAGCAATGAAACTCACACCTACAGAAGAGGGTACAAGTGCATATCCTAATATGGCACTTAACCTCTTTAAAAAGAAAAACACAATGGTACTAGGAGAAGCTGCAGCAGTAGCTTGTCTTGAGTTAGGAAAAAAGAAAAATGCACTTGCATATGTAACTGCAGTAGGATATGCTACAGAGATGCTAGACCACGCAGTATCAATATCTGACGAGGGTCTTTGCTTCCAGAAATCTATGAAAATGGCACTGGGCAAAACAGACCTTTCTGAGATAGATGCTATTGTAATGCACGCACCAGGTACACTTAAGGGCGATACCTCTGAGATGGGCGCTGTAAAAGCCGTTTTTGGTGAAGAGCTACCTATGCTCACTACAAACAAGTGGAAAATAGGTCACACCTTTGGCGCAAGTGGTTTGTTAAGTTTAGAGCTTGCTATAAATATGTTGCAAGAGCAACGTTTTATAGGTGTACCATACCTCAAGGATAAAACAAAAGATCAATCTCTTAACAAGATTCTTGTAAACGCTGTAGGTTTTGGAGGTAATGCCGTGAGTATTATCGTAGAGAAAGCTTAGGGTAGTATTACGCTTTCGCGAAAGCGTACCAAAAGAACTTTTAACACATAAAATTATACCAGTACTGGCTACATTTTTTTAAAAACTTAGTAATAGCCATTTACTTGCTTAAGACTATTTCATATTTTTACGTTATGACAGAAATAAGACACAACTGGACCAAAGAGGAAATACTCGCTATTTATAATAAACCTATGATGACGCTTTTATATGAAGCGGCAACTACCCATCGCGAGCATCACGATCCAAATACGGTACAAGTTTCTACCCTTTTATCTATAAAAACTGGTGGATGTCCAGAAGACTGTGGGTACTGCCCGCAAGCGGCAAGATACCATACAGATATAGAAGGTAATGACCTTATGTCTGTACAACAAGTAAAAGCACAGGCATTACGTGCAAAGGCGTCTGGAAGTTCACGCGTATGTATGGGAGCAGCCTGGCGTAATGTAAAAGACGGACCAGAATTTGATAACGTATTAGAGATGGTACGTACCATAAACAAGCTAGATATGGAAGTGTGCTGTACCCTTGGTATGGTGACAGAAAACCAAGCAGAGCGTCTAGCAGAAGCTGGATTATATGCATACAATCACAACCTTGACACCTCAGAAGATTATTATAAAGATGTCATTTCTACGAGAGCTTTTGAAGATCGTCTAGATACGATTTCTAACGTGCGTAAGACTAATGTGACCGTATGTTCTGGAGGAATCATAGGTATGGGAGAAGCTGTAGAAGATAGAGCAGGAATGCTTGCGGCACTTGCAAAGCTTGACCCACAGCCAGAGTCTACACCTATTAATGCACTAGTGGCAGTACCTGGTACGCCTATGGAAGATATAGATCCTATATCTATCTGGGAGATGATACGTATGGTTGCAACTACAAGAATAGTATTACCACAAACGCAGGTGAGACTATCTGCAGGAAGAACAGAGATGAGTAGAGAAGGACAAGCTATGTGCTTCTTTGCAGGAGCAAACTCCATCTTTGCTGGTGATAAACTACTTACTACACCTAATCCAGATGTAAATGAGGATATGAAAATGTTTGATCTATTAGGTCTTACTCCTCAAAAGCCTTTTGTTAAAAAAGCACAACCAGAATCTGTAGAAGCAGTAGATTCTAAGTTTGAATCACTTGGAGAAAAACCAAAATGGTCACGCCCAGGACACAAAATAGAGCGCAACGAAGAGGCAAAACTTGCCGGAAAAGCGCTTAAGTAGGCAGAACCATATTTGAAGTAATATCGTAGATATACGCGAGAGTATATCACAAAACACTAACTCCCAGAAGGGAGTTAGTGTTTTGTGGTACTATAGCTTTACATAATTTAAGGTCATCTTATATGCAGTTACAAGAAATTACAAGAGTACATACCATAACCAAAAAGGAATTTTTACGTGATTACGTAAAGCCGCAAAAACCCGTGGTTATAGAGCACCTTATAGATGACTGGAAGGCTTATGATAAATGGAACCTAGCCTACATAAAAGATATAGCCGGAGATAAGGAGGTGCCACTCTATGATGATAGACCCGTAAAACACGATGAGGGTTTTAATCAAGCGCACGCCACAATGAGTATGCGTGAATATGTAGACTTGCTCAAAAAGGAGCCTACTAACTATCGCATTTTTCTGTATAACTTAATGAAAGAAGTTCCTTCATTAAAAGAAGATTTTAAGTTTCCAAAAATAGGTTTAAGGTTACTCAAGCAAATACCTATGCTGTTTTTTGGTGGAGAGGGGAGCAAAGTCTTTATGCATCACGATATAGACTGGGCAAATATCTTACACTTTCACTTTGAGGGTAAAAAGCAATGTGTGTTATTTCCTCCTAGTGAGACGCCACATCTTTACAAAGTACCTTACTCTCTCATCACCCGCGAGGATATCAACTTTGATGATCCAGATTATGATAAGTTTCCAAATCTTAAAAAGGCAAAAGGTTTTATTTGCCATCTTAATCACGGCGAGACACTGTATATGCCAGAAGGATACTGGCATTATATGAAATATGAAACTCCTGGATTTAGTATGAGCTTACGTGCGCTTCCGCGAAAAGTGTCTAACCTCAGGAAAGCACTATACAATGTGTTCTATATGCGCCACTATGATAACTTTATGAGACGCCGAAAAGGGCAGGCGTGGATAGATGAAAAAAATGAGCGAGCAATGAGCAACTAAAAGTGGTGTTATATCTCTTTATAAATGACTGAGTGCCGCACTAAATCTTAAAATAACACTAACATATTACAATGACTTAACATTGAAAGTGTTTTTTATCTATTATAATAGCTATTATATCGATAATTTTTCATTTTTTCAAGCTACGTTGTATTGGGAATAATGTTTTTTTGATATTTGCTTCATACCCAACCCCTAGAATACCCTATAATGAAAAGAGTCCTCTTAATAGATGACGACAAAGCTGTAAATTTTTTTAATGAACGAGTTGTTGTAGGCCACTCGGAATTTGAACACGTCAAAACAGTACAGAGCGGAAAAGATGGTTTATTGTTTTTAGATCAAGTTGTATCTGGAGAAGAAGTCAAGCCAGACATCATATTTTTAGATATTAATATGCCTGCTATGAATGGATGGGAGTTTCTAGATCACTATGAGCAACTCAATGCTGATTTTAGAAGCGACATACAAGTTATTATCCTTTCTAGTTCATCAAATCCAGAGCACGTCAAGAAATCTATTGTAAATTATAAAGTGAGAGATTTCATAAATAAGCCACTTTCTTTTAACATACTCGATGGTGTTTTGAAAACCGTAAATGACACTTCTTTCAGGTCACAAGAAATAAATAAACTCAACTTTGAAGTATAAAGCCTTATTAATAGACGACAGTAAACCTGTATCTTATTTTAACAAAGTTGTATTAGAAAGATCTGGTAAATTTTCTTCTATTGAAGTAGCGAGCAATGGGCTTGAAGCTATTCAAGCTTTAGATGCTGGTTACTTAGCCGATATTATTTTTTTGGATATCAATATGCCAGTAATGAATGGCTGGGAATTTTTAGAACACTACCAGCAGCGAGAAAATCATAATATCCCTATTATATTGCTTCTTGCAACGATGCCCAGACAGGCAGAACAAGATAAACTAGCGACTTACCCATTTGTAAAAGGGGTAAAGAAAAAAATGCTTTCACCAGAGATGCTTGAAGAGGTGATCGATCAAATGATCTTAGTTTAAATAATGTGTAATGTTATAGCTATAATGCCTAAGTATACTAAGTCCTTACTATTTCTTGTCTTTATAATTTCAACAGTAAGTTATAGTCAAACTAGAGCAAAAATTGTTGGTGTAGTTACAGATAATTATGGCGTGCTTCCTGGAGCATTAGTCTCAATAGAGGGCTATAATAAATCAACACGAACAGACATAGATGGCGCATTTTCTTTTGAAGTAGATGAAGGAGAATACATTCTATCTGCAAATTTTGTAATGTATAACGTGCAGTACAGTACTGTGGTTGTAAAAGCGGGAGAAACAAAGGAGATAAATTTTAAGCTTGAAACTGGTTTTTCGGCAGATGAGCCTATTTCTCTTGGTACTAGATCAGACCCAGTCTCTTCATTTCAGAACACAGCCTCTGTAGATATTATTTCGCCTCAGCAAATTACAAACTCTTCGCAAATAGAGTTAAGTCAAATTTTACATTATCTAGCACCATCTTTTCATTCAACACATCAAACCATAGCAGATGGTACAGATCATATAGATCCTGCAACTTTAAGGGGGCTAGGCACAGATCAAGTACTTGTGTTAATAAACGGTAAGAGGAGACATAATAGCTCACTACTTAATGTAAATGGTACGATAGGTCGAGGTGCTGTGGGAACAGATTTTAATGCCATACCAGTAAGTGCTATTGAAAGAGTAGAGATCCTTAGAGACGGAGCTACCTCACAATATGGATCTGATGCTATTGCTGGAGTAATCAATATCGTATTAAAGAAACAGACTAATGCTATCACACTTGATAATTTAGTAAAAATTAATCAAGAGGGCGATGGTCTTACTCAGTTTGCGGGAGCAAATTTTGGGATGAAAATAGGTAAAGAAGGCTTTTTGAACCTAACAGGGGAGTACCGAAAAAGAGAAGCTACAAACCGAGCAGGTAATTATACAGGTAGTGTCTATGTAGATAACCCAGAAGAAGATGCTAACCTCATTGAACAGAATGATTTTTATAATCAAACAGGTTATTCAGATAGACAGGTAATGCAAATAGGAAATGCAGAGACCCAAAATCTTGCAATCCATTTTAATGGTGAGATTAAAGTGTCAGACAGTGCTCAGGTATATCTTAATGGAGGGAGAAATTATAGAGAAGGTAAAAGTGCTGGTTTTTATAGATTCCCAAAAGATCAGGATCGTGTAATAACAGATTTATTTCCTAATGGATTTTCGCCTCAAATTCTTACAGATATTCAAGATGATGCGGTTACGCTAGGCATAAAAGGGGTAAAACGTGAGTGGACTATAGACTTTAGCCACTCTATAGGCAAAAACTCTCTAGATTATACGGTAAATAATTCTAACAATGCATCAATGGGGGTAGCATCACCCACTACTTTTTATGCTGGAGGGTTTTTATACAGTCAGAATACATCAAACATTGATCTTTCTAAATCTTTTAACTGGCGTTCTGGACTTAACTTTTCCTTTGGAGCAGAGCTTAGAGTAGAAAATTACCAGATAGGAGCGGGAGAAGAAGCCTCATATATAGATGGAGGTAGCGTTTTTATAAATCAAGACGGAGAAGAAATACCTCGAATAGCAGGAGCGCAGGTTTTCCCAGGAATTCAACCAGACAATGAGCTTAATAAGTTTAGAACAAATAGCTCTTTTTATGTAGACGTAGAGGCAAATGTGACAGACCAGTGGTTAGTACAAGGAGCAGCAAGAAATGAAAATTATAACAACTTCGGGAATCAAATTATATGGAAACTAGCCTCACGTTATAAGGTATATGAAAACACAAGTATAAGAGGTGGCGTTGCTACAGGCTTTAGAGCCCCATCGCTACATCAAGTGTTTTTTCAAAATATAAGTACTCAGTTTATAGATGGTGATATTGTACAAGTGGGTACGTTTAATAATGAGAGTGCACTTACTGCCCAAGCTTTTAACGTAGATAAATTAAGACCAGAGCTGTCTAATCACTACAGTGCTGGTTTAAGTAGTAAGATAAATGCAAACCTTTCTGTATCTCTGGACTACTATTATATTTCTATAAAAGATAGAATTGTTCTTTCTGGTAGAATTGCAGAGGGTTATGAGAATATTCTTGATCCTTTTGGCGTAGGAGCGGCGCAGTTCTTTACAAATGCTATAGACACAAAGACTTCAGGTTTTGATGCTTCTGTAGTATTTAAAAAATCATTGGGAACTGGAAATATAGAAAGCTACTTAGGTTTTAATATTAATAAAACTAAGTTGGGAAGCGATATTAGGGTTCCAGTAGCTTTTGAGGGGGCAGAAGAGGTTATTTTTAATAGAGAAGAAATAGGACGCCTTGAAAAAGGACAACCGGGTTATAAACTTAGTTTTAGAAATTTTTATGACGTTCAAAAACTCCGTGTTCAACTTAATAACACATTGTTTGGGCCAGTAACGTATTTCCATCCAGAAGATGGCAACTCAAATAATTGGGTTCTCAATGAGTTTACTGGCAATATAGAGTCAAGAGATCAAAAATTCTCACCAAAGATAATTACAGATCTATCTGTAGACTATCAGTTTAGTTCAAGGGTGAGAGCTGCTATAGGTGGCAACAATATCTTAAATGTGTATCCAGATAAGCATACCCATTCTTCAAATACTAGTAATGGTAATTTTGTTTATAGTAGAAGGGTTGGTCAGTTTGGGGTACAAGGAGCAAACTATTTTGTAAAGGTAGCTATCAAGCTGTAGTGACTTATGATGAGAGGAGGTAGTTTTTTAAAATCAGTTATAATCATCTTCTTTCTAGGGGCGCTAGCCTCTATGAGTGCACAGCAACAACCCAGCCAAGTCTCGAGAGTACAAAGAGCTATTTATATCTTTAATATAGCGCAGCAAGTAAGCTGGCCAGAACCGCTAGAAGAGCAGTTTGTAATAGGCGTGCTGGGCCCAGACAGAACGCTTATTGACCTCAGAGCAATGGCTCAACAAAGAAGAGTACAAGACAGACAGGTTGCTGTAGTAAACTTTTTATCCATAAAAGATATTCAAGATGTAGATGTACTTTATGTAAATAGAAAGTACAATTACCAGATGCCGTATGTCCTACAATCCCTAGAGAATAAGGGAGTGCTAGTTATTGCAGAAGACTACCTATTTAATTCCTCAATGATTAACATAGTGCGGGTAGGAGAAACTTTTAGACACCAGATTAATCAAGGCTTATTAAGCCAAAATAGCTTTAAGGTAGCCCCGTCACTACAGTCATATGCAATTGCAAATTCAGAAAAATGGCAAGCACTTTTTGAAGAGGCGCAAGATTCTCTCCAGACAGTTCTTGCAAATGCAAAAGAAAAGGATGAGGTAATTAATCGTCAAGAACGTGAGTTGTTAAGTCAAAACGAAATTATAGATACCATACAAGAAATTGTAAAGTATAAAGACAACTCTATACAAGAGTTGAGAGAAGTAGATAAACTACAAAAGAAAACTATAGAAGACAAAAGGGAGATTGCACAGCAGCTTGAGATCAAAATCAAAAATCAATTAAGAGAACTAGATAAGCAAGAAGTTTTTTTACAAAATAGCAAGAGAGAAATCAAGCTTAGGCAAGACAGTATTGAGGTGCAAAAAGTAAGTATAAGTGATCAAAAAAAGGTGCTGCTCGAGCAGTCTTCAGAGTTAGACCTAAGAGCTACTGTAAACTGGTTACTTACAGGTATAGCGCTATTATTTCTTATTGCTGGTTTTGTACTATACAAGAATTATCGCACAAAAAAGAAACTTATAGAGCAACTCACTATTCAAAATGCAACCATACTTGAGCAAAAAGAAGAATTGAGTCAAAAAAATGAAGACCTAGAGCAGTTTGCATATATCGCTAGTCACGACTTACAAGAGCCACTTAATACTATTTCTAGCTTTATAGGCCTCATAAGAGGAGATTATGGAGAACAGTTTGATGAGGTGGGAATGCAAAGTCTAGAATTTATAGAAGAAGCAAGCGATCGTATGGCTAAGCTTATAAATATGCTTCTTGAGTATTCTAGAATAGGTAAAACAAGAGTTTTTACTCAGGTTGACACACATAAAGTACTGCAAGATTTAGAGAAAGACATTACATCACTTGTAACACGCACAGGTGCCACCATAAATTACACACAACTGCCAGTGGTGTCTGGCTCTGAAGTGGAGCTACGCTTATTGTTCCAAAACTTAATCACAAATGCACTCAAGTTTTGCCCGGAAAACAAAAGTCCCGTTCTCAACATAACCACAACAAAAGTGAGTAATGTAGATAACCCATCACAAGGTATGTGGCAGTTTTCTTTTTCAGATAATGGTATAGGTATACATCAAGCACATCAAGATCGCATTTTCTCCATCTTTCAGCGACTACATACTAATGATGAGTATGAGGGAACCGGTATAGGTCTTGCACACTGTAAAAAGATTGTAAGTATCCATAAGGGAAGCATTTGGCTAGAATCAGAGCTTGGTAAAGGGACCACCTTTTACTTCACAATACCCTACGGTATATAATTAGGGTCTTTTTACGCTTTCGCGAAAGCGTAACCACAAGCAACACAAACTACATTTAAAATCTGCTACCAGTAATTTACTTAAATTGCTATGCACTAGATGTTGTTTTAAAACTAAAGCCTAAATGATGGAACTCACGTCAACATATTGGAATAATCGCTATGCAGAGGGAAGTACAGGTTGGGACCTAAAAGAGGTCTCTCCACCTATCAAAGCCTACCTCGATCAATTAGAAAATAAGGAGCTTAAAATTTTAATCCCTGGTGGCGGTTATAGCTATGAGGCTCAGTACTGCTGGGAGTAGGGGTTTAAAAATGTGTATGTAGTAGACTTTTCTCAACTTGCATTAGAAAATTTGAAACAGCGAGTGCCAGATTTTCCTAGTTCGCAACTCATACAAGAAGATTTCTTTACATATGACGGTCAGTTTGATATTATCATAGAGCAAACGTTTTTCTGCGCATTGCAGCCAGATTTGAGACCTGCTTATGTTGCACATATGCATACATTGCTTAAAGATAAAGGGAAGCTCGTAGGCTTACTTTTTAACTTTCCTCTTACTGAGAAAGGACCACCATACGGAGGAAGCACTACAGAATATGAAAACGTGTTTTCAAAACACTTTGACATTCAAAAAATGGAGACAGCCTATAACTCAGTAGCTGCTCGTGCAGGTAAAGAGTTGTTTATCAAAATGGAGAAAAAGTAAACTAGTTAATATCACAACACAATGATCGTACAACTTGCCGAAGGAACTATTAAAACCAAATACGGTATCTACAAAGAGATACTCTTTTATGATGGCATCAAGGAGTCTCACGCGCTAGTGATGGGAGATGTCTCAGGAGCGGAAGATGTACTTTGTAGGGTACATTCCTCGTGCATTTTTGCTCACCATTTTAATAGTATAGAGTGTGACTGCCGTGAGCAAATGGAAATATCACAGCAACTTATAGAACGAGCAGGAAAGGGCATTGTAATCTGGCTAGAGCAAGAAGGAAAAGGAAATGGTCATTATGCACTCCTCAATACCTTACCGCTTAAAAAAGAAGGTATGCCGCAGGCAGATGCGTACGACGCTGTAGGTTTTCATAAAGACAATCGTGATTTTAGCGCTGCAGCAAAGATTTTGAAGCATCTAGAAGTGAATTCCATCACGATGATTACGGGTAATGAAAAGAAAACCAAAACTCTCACAGATCTCGGCATATGTGTAAGTGGTATTCAACCTACTGAGTTGTAATGTGAGTACGCTTTCGCGAAAGCGTAACTTAAAAAAAGTACCCTTAAATTATAATTTGTTTTTGCAAAAATGTACAGTGCAGTGCAGTGCTTATTTCTTTATCACTTTTTGTGTTTCTAGAACCTCACCATCTCTATTAAATAGTTTCAAAAAGTACACTCCAGAGTTTATGTTGTGCAAAGTAATTGCCTCGCGATTGTGAGTTCCTTGCAAAACTATTTTCCCATTGATATCTATTAACTGAAAGTTATCACTAGATCTCGAACGTATATACAATCTATCGTTTACAACAGGATTAGGATAAACGATTGAATTTTCTTTCTTGAACTCATTTGTGTTTAACAATTCTGGATCTTCTATAAAGAAAATTTTCTGCGTTCCAGTGATATAATATAGATTAGATTCATAGCTAGTGATGCCTAATGGAGCATTGTCTGGAGTTACTACAAGTTCGGGGGTAACCGGTAGGGCGTCCTCTAGATCAAACTTAATTATACTATGGTTTGCCGAGCTTTCAATTGTAGCGTATAGCAAGCTATTTTTTAAATATACATCTTGTGCAAACCCAAAATTATAACCTTCCATATTAGAAACTAATACAGGAGTGGGCGAACTAGCAGTAATATCTATCTTATATAATGTTAAGTTGCTTCCATTTTCCGTGCGTTCAAAGAAATAAAGCTCATCATTATAAATTTCTCCAATAATTATTTGATTGTCATTCTCAAAGACCTCGGTTTCTGTGTACTCAGTATCATTCAAAGAATATTTTAAAATTGTATTATCTCGTACAAAGTAAAGTGTGCTGTTAGACAAAATTAAACCCAATTGGGCATCTACACTCGTATCATTAAATGCTTCGGTTTGTATAGGTAGGGCATCGTTCAAGTTTATTTTATAAAGAGAACTAGGAGTACCGCCTATGAGGATGTTAGAAGTTTCGTCATAAGCTAGTTTTATAAAGCCAATTCCAGATGTAGCTTCAGCTACTGTTATTTTATTAGTTGGGTCATTAAAGGGCACCTTTTGAATATAGGCTACATTGTTTGCGTTCACATCAAAGAGTCCTACGTATAATTCGTCATTAATAGTGTGTAGTGAAAATGGAGCTCCCTGCCCTGCAAATGAATCAGTAAAAATTTCTTGAGCTTGAGCTAGAACACTCTGAAACATTAATATACCAAAAAGTAATTTTAATTTCATAAAATGATTTTTCTTACAAATATAGTCTTAATGATTAAATATCAAAACAATACCGGAACTACATAGTAAGCCAGCGCAAAGAGTAAGCCCACAGAGATAAGATTTAAAACCACACCCACACGTGCCATCTGGTCTACGTGTACGTGACCACTTGCAAATACAATCGCATTAGGCGGTGTAGCCATAGGGAGCATAAAAGCACAACTAGAAGCAAGGGTTACGGGAATGACCATTTGTAGCATAGGCACATCCATCCCGATGGCAATACCTACCACAAGAGGTACGAGTATGGTCACGAGGGCTACATTACTCATTAACTCGGTCATAAAGAGCATTAAGAAAATAAGCACGGCAGTCACCACCCATATGCTCCAGTCTTCTTGCTGTGAGATGTAATCTCCTATCATATCTATAAAACCAGATTGCGCTAGTCCAGAGGCGAGTGCAAGACCACCGCCAAAAAGGATGAGAATCCCCCAAGGTAATCGCGAGGTATCTTCCCAATTGAGCGGAAAAGAACCTTTCTTGTAATCAATAGGTACTATAAACATAAGTAGTGCGGCAATGACAGAAATGGTTGTATCTGTAAGGGTAATATCTGGTAGCAGGTTGTTTAAATACGAGCGCAACATCCAGGAGATTGCTGTAATGAGGAATATGGCTAAGACCACTTTCTCACCCTTTGAGATAGGACCTAGTTTGTCAAGTTCAGTTTGTATAATATTTGCAGACTTCCCTATGGTGCCTAAACCGTTGCGATAAAAGACGCGGGTAATCATAAAGTAGGTAATAGTCATCAATAAGATAGAAAAGGGAACACCCATTTTCATCCATTGAAAAAAGCCTATATCTACATTATAGCTTTCATTTAAAAAGGCAAGCATTACAGAGTTAGGTGGTGTGCCTATCAATGTTGCCATCCCACCTATATTTGCGCCAAAGGCGATACCTAGCATAATACTAAGCGCAAAGTTGCGGTCGTTTTTTGTAAATCCATCTTCGTCATCTATGAGAAGCTGTATAACAGATACAGCTATAGGGAGCATCACGACCGTACTTGCTGTGTTTGAAATCCACATACTCATAAGGCCAGTGGCAATCATAAAACCTAAGATGATACCGTTTGCTTTAGTCCCTGTGATTTTGAGAATTGACAACGCAATACGCTTGTGCAGTTGTACTTTTTCTAGCGCTAGGGCGATGACAAATCCTCCAAAAAACAGATACACAATTGGGTTTGCATAGTTGCTTGCAACTTCTTTTATAGTACCTATACCAAGTAGTGGAAATAGTGCTAAAGGGATTAACGCGGTTACAGAGATAGAAACCGCTTCTGTAATCCACCAGATAATCATCCATACGGCAATGGCAACCACTTTGTCTATCGCTGGGTTGATAATATCAAAAGGTAATGCCAGTATGAGAATGCAAAGTAACGGGCCTGTAATAAAACCTATTTTTCGCGAAAGCGTAAATTCTTTCATAACCCTAAAAATAGGTAAAAAGAAAACTACTTACCCTTTAAAAATAGCGCAAGTCTTATTTTCCAGTACGGCATCTCCTCCTTGAAGAATTCATAAAAAGATTTGAGCTTATCTGGATCTGCCACTTTTAAGATGGCGTCGTGTACTTGCTTGACCTCTACGGGCTGTATAAACTGGTAAAAATCTATCTCCATACCCTCTTCGTGCAGCTTTATGAGGTGATTGTACACAGAGCCTATGGTGAGTTTGCGAGTCTCTGCAATTTCTTCAAGTGAGAGACCTTGCTGGATGAGGTTTTTAGTCTCGAGATACGTTTTGCTACCGCTTTTAGGTTTTGGTTTGTTGAGGTGTTCTTTGATGAGTTTTAAAAAGTCGGCGCCATATTTTTCCATTTTGGCTTGCCCTACACCTTGTATGTCTAAAAACTGTTTTTGAGTCACAGGCTCTTGGTCTTCCATATCTTTGAGAGACGCATCTGAGAATACAATATAAGCCGCAACATTTGCCTCTCTAGCTAGTTCGGCTCTTAGTTCTCGTAGTTTTTCAAAAAGAGAGCCTTTTGGTTTTTTAGGCTTACGTTCTTTAGTAATCGGTTTGGCTTTCTCCTTACTAGGTTTTGCAAGTTGTATCTTTTTACCGTCGTATAAAACTTCTTTAGAAAGCGGTGTGAGGAGAAGTCTTCCGCTTTCGCGAAAGCGTATTTCTAACAATCCTTGATTAATCATTTGTATCACATACTGCTGAAGATCTCGCCAAGAGACATCTTTTGCAGCGCCGTACGTTTTTATATTTTGGTACCCTTTGTCATACACTTGGGCGTTTTGAGAACCTCGTAAAACGTCTATCACGGTACCCATTGCTTCCTTTTGTTGCATACGTGCCACCCCGGAAAGTACTTTTTGAGTAAGTACGGTACCATCAAAATATGCGGGGGCATTTTTACAAATGTCACAGTTGCCACAGTCTTGCGATAAGAACTCGCCAAAGTAATTTATGAGAACCTTACGCCTACAGCTTAGAGCCTCTGCATATTGCTGCATACGGTCAAGCTTAGCCATCTGGTAGTCGGCATTTTTTGCTCCATCTATAAACTGGCGTAGCTGCATCGTGTCTGCATAGCTATAAAAAAGCACGGTGTGTGAGGGTAAGCCATCACGACCTGCTCTACCTATTTCTTGATAATATCCCTCAAGATTTTTAGGCATATTATAGTGTATGACCCAGCGCACGTTACTCTTGTCAATACCCATCCCAAAGGCAATTGTGGCGCAAATTATAGGTGTGGTGTCGTTTATAAAATCTTCTTGCACTTTTGAGCGTTGCTCTGCACTCATACCTGCGTGGTAGGCGGCAGCGTTGTGCCCGTTGCTCTTAAGTTTGGCCGCGAGATTTTCTGTGCTTTTTCTTGATAGACAGTAAATGATTCCACTCTCAAAAGGGTGATCTTCTAGAAAGTCAAGAATTTGCTCGTTTCTTTTTTGACCTGGTCGCACGTCCAGATAGAGGTTTGGTCTGTCAAAAGAGGAGATGTACTTTTTTGCTTGTGGGATACTAAGTTGTTGTGCAATGTCATCTTGTGTAGACCTATCTGCAGTTGCCGTGAGTGCTACAAGTGGTGTTTCTGGGTAACGTCTTTTTAAGTAGCCTAGTTGTGTGTATGCGGGTCTAAAATCGTGTCCCCAAGATGAGATACAGTGCGCCTCATCTATGGCAATGAGTGATATTTTTATAGTAGAAAGTACGGGGTCTAATAGTTGTAAACTTTCTGGAGCCACATAAATAAGATCTAGCGCATTGTGCTGTAGGTCAGATAGTACCTTTTGCATCTCTTCTGGTGGTTGTGTACTGTTATAATAGGCTGCCTTAATACCATTTGCTCGCAAAGCATCTACTTGATCTTTCATTAAAGCAATAAGCGGTGAGATCACGAGGGCAACCCCATCAAGCGCCAGTGCTGGCAGTTGAAAACACATAGACTTACCACCACCCGTAGGCATTATGACTAGTGCATCTTGCCCATTACAAATGGACTCAATAATCTCTTGCTGGTTAGGTCTAAAGCCATCATAACCAAAGTGAGTTTTGAGTAATTTATGTAAATCTTGTTGTGTGGGTAGTGCAGAATTTGTCATTGTGACAAAGGTACTCAATGTATGATTTTAATACCCCTATTTTATAATGGAGACTTAAGTTACAGCCAGACATATACATAAAATTGATGACGCATATATCTGACTGTAAACTAAGTGATAAGCTACTAGTTATTCTTGCTAAGCATTAATAACTCATTGCACACAATCTCTGTAGTGTACCTTTTTATACCATCTTTATCTTCCCAAGAACGGTTAGTAAGTTTTCCTTCTATAGCAATTTCTTGACCTTTTTGTACATAGCTCTCTACCACTTTTACAAGGCCACCACGTACTACGATGTTGTGCCAGTAGGCACGCTCTATCTTTTGTCCATTCTTGTCTTTATAAGAATCATCTGTAGCCATAGAGAAGTTGGCAATTTTGTTTCCGTCTGGAAAAGTTGTGATTTGTGGATCTTGACCTAAACGTCCAATAAGTTGTACTTTGTTGCGTAATGCATTCATAATAAAATTGTTTTCTTGAGCAGGTTAAGCCTGCCAAATTAGTTTCAGTTCTTTCTTGAGTCACTCCCAAGAAAATCATCGTTCTTGTGAACAGTGCAAATATGAAACATAAAACAATCTCCATACGAAAGGTAAACGCTTACTTACGTTTATAGTCGCTTGTAAATGATTGTAAGTATTTGTAAATGAATAAATTTCCTATCAACTTGTAAGGTAATTTGCTTATAATCAATTTTATAGGTTAATTATTAAGTCTGTTTTATACATTTTGTGAGTATGCTATGATAGGTGATGCAATAATAAAGCAAGAAGTTTTTCTGTCTTATACGGTTTTAAAATACTATCATCTATACCGTGTTTGCCCAGCTCATTACTTTCATTATTATAGTTTGTCGCAGTTAATGCTATAATAGGAGTTGTAGTATTAAATTCTCTTATGGCAACGCTCGCATCTATTCCATTCATCACGGGCATATTAATATCCATAAGGATAAAGTCATACGTGTTTTCTTGTACCATTGATACAGCTTCTAGGCCGTTACTAGCGGTATTGTTTTCAATACCATATTGCTCGAGAACTTTTTTGGTAACTACTTGATTGATTTTATTATCATCTACGATCAGTATTTTTTTACCCTTAAGCTTATCATAACCAGAGATTTCAAATGGAGCTTCTACGTGTTCTTCACTCCCGGTCTCGAGATCTATTTCAAAGTAAAAGTTTGAACCCTTGTTAGGGCTACTTTCTAATGAAAGTTTACTCCCCAGTATTTTTAAAATCTTATTTACAATGGGTAACCCTAAGCCTGTTCCGTCTTGAGTAGTTAAGTTTTCTGCTTGGGCAAATTCATTAAAGATATTTGCCTGTTCTTCTTCTGGTATACCTTGACCGGTATCTTTTACTTCAAACAGTATGCTGTTTACTTTGCCTACTTGTTTTTTGAGAGTTGCCTTTATGGTAATGCTGCCATCTTCTGTAAATTTACTAGCATTACTCATTAAGTTCATAAGCACTTGTGATATCTTGGTTTTATCTCCATACAATGTGTTAGGAATCTCTGGATCGATAATGCTATGAAAACTATTGTTATTCTTCTTATTAATAAATTCTAGGTTTTGCCCTATGTGATGTATTAATCTATCGAGGCTAAAATTTGACATCTGTAGGCGCTCCCCTTCCTTAGAGCCATATTTATTTAAACTCAGTATGTCATTTACCAAAGCCAGTAAATAATCTGCCGAAAATTTTAATGATTTGAGGTCGTCATTATGCGATTTAAGCGCAGGATCTTCTAAAAAAACAGAGGATAGACCTATGATTCCATACAGGGGTGTTCTCAACTCGTGGCTTATTGTAGATAGAAATTTAGTATTGCTACTTGCTAGCTTTTGTGATCTCTTTTTTGCTTCAAGATACTGTCTGTTTTTTGCTCTCAAATTTTGTAAAAGCTTATTTCTTTTTGATCTTCCATATAAAAGGGAGGCTATTAGTATGAGTAGAATAGCCCCTATAGCTAGTGTGGTTTTAAGGAGCAAATTGTTTTGTTGAGCCGTTTGTGCCGCTAGATCATTTTCTAACTTAGATGCTCTAAGTTCTTGTTTGTATTTGTTGAGATTAAAACGCGAAGTAGCATTTTTTTCTTGTTTAATTTTATTGGACTCATATCGTTTTTCAACGAGAGCATCATAAACTTTACGCACCTCATTAATCTCTCTGTACATCCCTAAAGATTCATAAGCCTGCATTAAATTTTTATAGTTATTAATCTTGTAATTATCATCTTGCTTCTCACCACCTATTTCCATAGATTTTTTTATTGCAGTAATAGCTTCTCGTGGTTTATCTTGTAATAGGTGTATGGCACCTTGTACATAGTAAACGGTACTCTCAAAATTTTGTTTTCTGCCGTTAAAATCGTGAAGCTCGAGCAGGTCTTTTGCCTTGTTTAGATACGGTTGCGCTCTATCTGGCTTGTTTATAGTAACATATAGTTCGGCTAGGTTATTATAGGCTACAAAATATGCTACCGTATTGTCTGCAACCTCTTGACTAAGTTCTAGTGACTTTTCAAAATACTCAATAGCTTTTTGCGGTTCTTGCTCAAAAAAAGTATTACCCAGATTGATATAAGCACTCACCATTCCAAAGGTGTCACTAGCTTGCCTGCGCTCCTCAAGACCCTTTGTAAATAGCTCTTCTGCTCCGTGTATATTGTCTACTTGTATAAAGGCGTTACCTAAAGCGCTTCGTAGTCTAGCCGCAAGAGCTTGCTCTTCGAGACGCTGTGCGTTTTCTATAAGATAGGGTGAAACCTCAATGATTTTTTCATAACTAGATTCATTAAATAGTTCTAATATGAGAGGTAGATATGAGTTAATTTCATCTTTTGTAAGCTCTTTTTCTTGAAGCATTAAAATATCTTCTTGAGAAAATTTTTCTTGGCTATAAGAAACGGCTGGCTGTAGGATTAAAAAAAAGAGTAAAAATAAAACGCTTTGTCTTACCATAGTATATGATTTGGGACCATTAAAGTAGCTCTTATCAATTTTTTATACTCAAAACAGACGTAATTAATTGATTTTGTGATTTATATCTTGAAAATAATACATTTTATCGATAAAATTTGCGATTTTTTATTTTTTCGTGATTTTTAGTAAGTATTTATATACCAAAAACTTATTCATTGGCGGATGCTTTAGGATATTGAGACGTAAATCCTGTTCCATTATAGTGTTGTGTGTATATAGATTACGCTTTCGCGAAAGCGTACTTATATCTTTTTCTATTAAATAATTACTTCCTATCTTTTATCTGTAATTAGAAAACTTATGAGTAACTACCACATAAAAGGCCTAGAGGAGTATTTTCAGGTATACCGAAAGTCTGTAAATACCCCCGAAAAATTTTGGGAAGAAATAGCCGAAGAGAACTTTGTCTGGAGAAAAAAGTGGGATACTGTACTGCAGTGGGATTTTACAAAACCAGAGGTAAAGTGGTTTGAAGGGGCGCAGCTCAACATCACAGAAAACTGTATAGATAGGCACCTGTATACTAAGGCAGATCAAACGGCTATCATTTTTGAGCCTAATGATGTAGATGAGCAAGCACAGCACATTACTTATAAACAACTGCACGAGCGCGTGTGCAAATTTGCAAACGTGTTAAAAGATCAGGGCATTGAGAAAGGTGATCGTGTATGTATATATCTCCCTATGATACCAGAACTCTCTATAGCCGTACTAGCCTGTGCTCGTATAGGCGCGGTACACTCTGTAGTATTTGCTGGTTTTTCTAGTACAGCACTTAGTACACGCATAAATGATGCTTCTTGTAAGCTAGTAATCACGAGTGATGGCTCTTATAGAGGTAAGAAAACCATAGATTTAAAAGGTATCGTAGATGAGGCACTTGCAAAAACCCCTTGTGTAGACAGTGTGCTTGTTGTAAAAAGAATACATACAGAAGTAGCAATAAAAGAAGGCCGTGATCACTGGTTACAGCCCTTACTAGAAAAAGCAAGTGCAACTTGTGATGCGGCCCTAATGAATGCCGAAGACCCTCTCTTTATACTTTATACATCTGGATCTACGGGTAAGCCTAAGGGTATGGTGCACACCACAGCGGGATATATGGTATATAGCGCATATACGTTTAAGAACGTTTTTCAATATAGACAAGGAGATGTATACTGGTGTACGGCAGATATAGGTTGGATTACCGGTCATAGCTATATCATATACGGGCCACTGGTAAATGGGGCAACTACAGTAATGTTTGAGGGTGTACCCACTTATCCAGACTGGGGTAGATTCTGGCAAATTGTAGAAAAACATAAAGTCACACAATTTTATACAGCACCTACGGCTATACGTGCGTTGGCCAAAGAGAGTCTTGATAATGTTACCAAATATGACCTATCAAGTATTAAAATTTTAGGAACCGTAGGAGAACCTATTAATGAAGAAGCGTGGCACTGGTATGATGAAAACATAGGTAAAAAAGGAATCCCAATAGCAGACACCTGGTGGCAAACTGAAACTGGAGGCATTATGATAAGTCCTATTCCATATGCTACACCTACTATACCCACCTTTGCAACATTACCATTACCAGGGATACAACCATCACTTATGGATGAAAATGGCGTCGAAATCAAGGGTAATCAAGTAGACGGGCGTCTTACTATCAAGTTTCCTTGGCCAGGGATGGCGCGTACCATATGGGGTAACCACCAGCGATATAAAGAAACCTATTTTACCGCCTATGAGAACAGGTATTTTACGGGTGATGGCGCCCTAAGAGATGCAACAGGTTATTATAGAATAACTGGTCGTGTAGATGATGTTATTATAGTATCCGGTCATAACCTAGGTACCGCACCTATAGAAGATGCCGTAAATGAGCACCCAGCTGTTGCAGAGAGTGCCATCGTAGGTTTTCCTCACGATGTAAAGGGTAATGCTTTATATGGGTATGTGATTCTTAAAGAAACAGGAGAGAGTAGGGATCAAGATAACGTGCGTAAGGAGATTAACCAGCTTATAACAGAACGTATAGGCCCTATTGCAAAACTGGATAAAATTCAATTTACACCAGGATTGCCAAAAACAAGGTCTGGTAAAATTATGAGAAGAATACTTCGTAAGATTGCTAGTGGCGAGAGTGAGCAGCTAGGAGATATAAGCACCCTGCTTAATCCAGAAGTTGTAGCGACTATAAAGGATAATGCATTACTATAAAAAAGTCCTAAGTAGTGGTACTTAGGACTTTTTATAAATTCTAGTTGTTATCATTAAGGTTATCTCTAGGTTGTACGTACTCTTTTTTATCTTTTACTTGGTGATTTATTTCTTTACCGTGAGTAGCTTCTAGATTAATAGCTTGTTCTTTTTTACTAGTTTTCTCGGGGTTAGGTGTTGTCTTGCTCATAATTCTTATTTTTTTTGTTTACCTCAAGATACATTCATAAAATAGTGTTTGCCATACTTTTAAAACTCTTTAACCTCTACTTGTTAATAAGTGTAAAAGTAGGTGAGTGAGTGTGGTTGTAGTAAGATAGATTAACTTTGTACTACTAAAAACATTTGCTATGAAATCTTCATTTTCCGATATCATAAATTCTGACACTCCTGTGCTAGTAGACTTTTTTGCTACTTGGTGTGGGCCGTGTAAAACGCTTGGACCTATTTTAGAACAAGTAAAAGAAACCCTAGGAGATGGTGTAAAAATTGTAAAGATTGATGTAGATAAAAACCAACCGCTAGCAGCAAAGTATCAAGTGCGCGGGGTGCCTACAATGATATTGTACAAAAATGGAAAACAGGTCTGGAGACAGTCTGGTGTACTAGACAAGACGGCATTAGTTGATATCATTAATAAATCATAATATGATTTTATTAATTTCTCCAGAGCAAACCACCCCAGATGAGGTAGAGACGCTTCACCATTTATTTGAAGCAGGTTTAACACATTATCATTTTAGAAAACCTGAAGCAAGCCTTGATGAACATATTACATACCTCAATCGAGTAGACGCTCAGTATCACAACCGTATAATGACTCATAACTATCACGAGGAGCTTTGTAAGAAGTTTGACTTGCGCGGTGTGCATCTTGAAGAAGCAAAGTGGAGAGCGCAAGAAACTCGGTTAGAAGGGTATGTTTCCGCTTTCGCGAAAGCGAATAAAAAAGTATCATCATCATACCACGAGTTAGAAGATCTAGAAGCTCAGTCTGTAACTTTTGATTACACAATTCTAAGTCCCGTTTTTGCCGCTATTTCAAAAAGTGATATGCAAGGTCGTGGGTTTGATGTGCGAGCAAGCGATAAGTTTATTGTAGGGATGGGAGGTATTAATGCTGTAACCACGCCAGAGGCAGTGGCACTTGGCTTTAAAGGAGTAGGCGCTCTGGGAGGTATATGGAATGCACAAAACCCTGTGGCTGCATTTGTAGAAATGCAAGAAGCTTTTAAAGAGGCAAATACATAACCTATAGTATATTTGCAGTATGGCAAAAAGAGGAACACCAAAAAACACAAAGAATAAGGCAAAGCATTCTAAACTTATGGATCGCAAGAAAAAGAAAGAGCGCGAAAAAAGAGAAGCGAGCCAAGAGCGACTTAAAGTTGCCAAAGAAAAAATGAAAGCTCTTAAAGAGAATGAAGAAGAATAAAAAACATCCTACGGGATGTTTTTTTTGTTGATAGTTAGTTGTTTAGGTAACAATTAGGCTTTTACAGCGTCTTTGTAAAAACCTAGGCAACCATTTTAACTTTTGTTGCGTCTATATATAAAACAGCAATCTTATGACGGCACTTATAAAATTTATCTTAACACTCCTTATAGGCACATATGCAGCTACAGCAGTTGCTCAATCTTTTAACGCAACAGTACACGACGCGCGTACTAATGAGCCTATACCGTTTGCCACCGTAAAGCTGTCTAGAAACACTGGTACCATTACAAATGAGGAAGGCATCTTTACCATAGGAGAACGTAAACTAGCAAGTCTTAAAGACTCTGTATATATCTCTTCTATGGGATATGAGGAGGTGGCTATTTTACCTAAAAAAGTAGGAGATACAATTATTAAATTAAAGGTAAAGACTAACGAGCTAGAAAACGTTTTTCTTACCAATAATCCGCTAGAGGCAGAAGATATTATAGCGCGTGTAAAAGAAAATATTGCCACAAATTATCCCAACACTCTTACCGAGAAAAAAATATTTTTTAGACAATCTGCGTCTAATACTATGGATAAAATGGATGTTGAGGTAGAAAAGACAACCATTCCAGAGTTTAATCAAGCATTTATGGACAGCCTGGTGGGAGCGGTCGAAAAGAAAAGTGATTATTACAGCGAGTCTGTAGGTACGCTTGCTGGCAACTACAATAAACAAAAACTTGTTATTGATAAAGCGGCAAAGCTCTATGATAAAAGTAAGAAAGATGTAGGTGTAGAGAGTTTTGGTAAAAGACTGGAAGAGATTGTTGAGAAGAATGTAAAAGCAGATTCCTATTTTAAAATAAAATCTGGAATTATAGGTACAACCATAGAGGTAGACGACTCTACTAAGATGGGGAGCTCAAACGGCGGACTCAAAATTGAGGTAGATACAGAGCAAGAAGAAAATGATAAAGAACAGGCCATCACAGCGAGTATAAAGTCTGATCTCTCTGATCTTTTTGAAGCGATGTTTTATAAAGAAGATACAAAGCTAGATTTTTTAACAAAGTCCAACCGTTACCGTTTTACAAAAAAGGAATTTACATCTATAGGAGATGCTATTGTTTATGTGGTAGATTTTGAACCTAAGGGTAGAAAAGATTTTAAAGGCACGCTGTACATTAATACAGAAGACTATGCGGTAATGCGCCTAGAGTATGAGAATGTACGTAAGCTCTCTAGCTTTGGGATGTTCGGGATAAGCTATAAAAAGCACTTGTATAGAGGCAAGAGCATCTATGCAAAAGACGAAAATGGAGGCTACTCACTGCGATATATGGAGCTAGAAGATGGTGATAAAGTAGGCATAGATAGACCACTTAAAATCATCGAAAAAAATAAAAACGTAGCAGGCCGAAGAAAACAAAATGAAGTAGCGATGGAGATAGAGTTTGCAACTACGAGTTACTCAAAAAAAGAGCTTGTCGTGTTTAACTCTGTCGTAATAGACGAGCCAGCTTATAAAAATGTAACAGAGAGTGAAGAGCTAGAAGCGACCTACTTACCTAACTATGATCCTAATTTCTGGAAAGGGTACACTATTATGGAGCCTAATGCGGCCATACAGAGCTTTAAGTCAGAAAGCAAGTAACAATTCACCTCCCATATCATAATTAAGATAATGCCAGCATACTATCGAGAGTAGCTGGCATTTTTATGTATACAGGTCTAAGAGGGCTTTTAGTATCTTTACTTTATGGAATTAGTATTTATAGGGCTCGCAATAGGAGCGGTACTCTCATATTTTATATACAACTGGTTTTCTGGCAAATCAAAAACACCAGATGCCCACGCACAATCTGTAGTGCTTATGGAGCGCATACGCACGGTATGTAAGTTCATAACCGTAGAAGGCGATTTTGCCGAAATATATCACTATGAAGGCCTCAAAAATAAATGGATGAACCTCTTATTAGGTTCAAAAAAAGCTATTGTACTCATAGATGCAAAGGCGCACATAGGTTTTGATCTTACTAAAATAAAGATGGAGGCAGATGATAAGAATAGAACCATAAAACTCTTTGGCTTTCCAGATCCTGAGTTACTTTCTGTAGAGACAGATTTTAAGTATTATGACAAGAAAGAAGGCTGGGCAAACCCTTTTACTAGTACAGATCTTACCGAGATTAATAGAGAAGCAAAGCAGCACATACGCGATAAAATACCACAAAGCGGCTTGTATGAAGAGGCAAAATCTCAAGCACTTGAGACGGTGCAATTAATGCAAAAACTGGTAGAAACCATAGGCTGGAAACTAGACTACTCATCACTAGAAATATCAGACACTACAACGAGTAAACCTAAAATAGAAGCCTAGTGATACATCTCATTACAGGTAACACTGGCGCGGGTAAAACCACCTATGCCCTCGCTCTTAAAAAAGAGGTAAAAGGTGTCATATTCTCTATAGATTATTGGAACAAGACGCTCTTTCTAGATGACAAGAAAGAGACAGATGGTGTAGACTGGTTTTTAGAACGTATTAACCGCAGCGATGAGATGATACAGTCACTTATCATCCAGTTACACGAGGCAGGTACGCCAGCTATACTAGATTTAGGATTTGCAAAAGCAGATAGGAGAGCACGTTTTTACGCTTTCGCGAAAGCGCAACAAATCCCTTTCCAGTTACACTTTTTAGACATAGATAAAGAAGTTAGACAGCAGCGCGTGACGCATCGCAATCTAGAAAAAGGGACGACATATCAATTTGACGTCTCACCAGCCGATTTTGAATTTATGGAAACTTGGTTTGAACCGCTCACAAGTGCAGAGCGTAAAATCGCATATATCAAAAAAGGATGAATATAGAGGCCTTTAGAGAATATTGTATGAGTAAAAAAGGCGTAACAGAAGCGTTTCCCTTTGATGCAGATACGCTCGTTTTTAAGGTAATGGGTAAGATGTTTGCCGTGTGTGGACTAGAGCGCGTGCCTCTAGCTGTAAACCTTAAATGCGACCCAGATCGCTCTGTAGAACTGCGTGAGATGCACGACGGCGCCATTACTCCTGGCTGGCATATGAACAAAACACACTGGAACACTTGTGTGCTAGAATCGCTACCCGTCTCGTTACTTATTGAGCTTACAGACCACTCATATAATTTAGTGGTTTCAAAAATGACAAAAAAACTTCAAGCCGAGTTAAAGGCGCTATAATATGAATACACCTACTACCTTTTATAAGGATCAAATAACACAACACAGTCTTGAATTATCTAAAGTCAAGACAAAACTCAATGTGTCAAGTACTGTGCGTCTTGCCGTTTTTATAGCTACTGGAGCTGGTATATACTTTAGCCTCGGTAATACGCAATTGCTTATAGGTTGTTTACTATTGGGTATTGTTGCTTTTGTAATACTAGTGGGGCGTCATAGTAAGTTACAGCACGAGCGAGATCTACTTAAAGCACTCATAGTGCGTAGTGAAGTAGAGCTTAAAGTACTAGAACGAGATTTTACAGATTTACCAGATGGGAGTGAGTTTCATAATCCGGAACATTTATATAGTCAAGATATAGACCTTTTTGGCCGTGGATCTTTTTATCAATACTTTAATCGTACAGCGCTACAGAGCGGCTCTGCAAGACTTGCAGAGATGATGCTCTCTAATGATACACTAGAGATTAAAAAGAAGCAAGAAGCCGTAAAGGAGCTTAGTACACTTGCCACTTGGAGACTTAGATATGGAGCTATTGCATCACTTGTAAAAACAGATGTCTCTGCGCAGGCTGTTGTAAGCTGGTTACAAGAGTATACCACTTTTGTACCTAAGATGATGAAAGTTTTTACAAAGGTCTTTTCTGTAATTTCACTGGCAGTAGTTGGAGCTTATTTTTTAGGGTTTATTGCCGGCTGGTGGGTATTTGTCATTTTTGGTATTGGTTTATTAATAAGTGGGCGATATGTAAAAAACATAGGGTTACTTTCGGCTCATACAAGTGCTATACAGACTACATTTACTCAATATGCAAGTTTACTTGCAGAGATAGAAACTCAAGAGTTTACGAGTACACTTCTTAATAATAAAAGAGAAAAAGTCATTACAGAAGCACAAGCAAGTTCTAGTATTTTAAAAAAATTCTCAAGACACCTTGATGCCCTAGATCAACGTAATAACATATTAGTAGGACTTATAACTAATGGGTTTTTTCTGCGTGATATAGGTGTTGTGTACAAGATAGAAGATTGGATTATTACAAATCGAGAGGCGGTAAATGATTGGTTTGAGGTGATATCATTTTTTGACGCTTACAATAGCTTGGGTAATTATACCTTTAATCATAACCATCACGTCTTTCCAGAAATTGTAGCAGCTGGAGAAACCTTACGTGTAAAGGGAGCGGCACACCCGCTGCTAGATCCTGCCATTGCTGTGACTAATGATATTACTATAAAAGATGATGAGTTTTTTATAGTAACAGGTGCAAATATGGCTGGTAAAAGTACTTTTTTACGCACCGTTGCTTTACAAATTGTAATGAGCAACATAGGCTTACCTGTTTGTGCCAGTGAGGCAGTTTATAAACCCATAAAACTCATTACCAGTATGCGCACCACAGATAGCCTTACAGATGATGAGAGTTACTTCTTTAGTGAGCTCAAGCGCCTTAAGTTTATAGTAGATGAGATTGTAAACGAGCGCTATTTTATCATACTAGATGAAATTCTAAAAGGAACTAATAGTACAGATAAAGCTGCTGGCTCCCGTAAGTTTATAGACAAGCTGGTAGGTAATGGAGCAACCGGCATTATAGCAACACACGACTTAAGTCTTTGTGAGGCCGCAAACGATCTTGCAGAGGTAAAGAACTATTACTTTGATGCACAAATTATAGATGATGAGCTATTTTTTGATTACACCTTTAAGGAAGGCATTTGTCAAAATATGAATGCAAGCTTTCTTCTTAAAAAGATGGGTATAGTAGATTAATGCCTTCACTTAATATGAATTACTAACTTTACGATAGTAACTTAAAACTTCTATTATGACACTTGGTGCCTTTTCTACGAGTCTAAATGTAAAAAACCTTAAAGAAAGCAGAACTTTTTATGAGACGCTTGGGTTTAACGTTTTTGCAGGTTCGATGGAGCAAAACTATTTGATTATGAAAAATCAAAATGCTCTCATAGGTCTTTTTCAAGGAATGTTTGAGGGTAACATCCTTACATTTAATCCAGGTTGGGATGAAAATGCCCAGCCTCAAGATCAATATGATGATGTGCGAGTAATACAAGAACATCTCAAAGCACATAATGTGACACCCATCACTGAAGTAGATACCTCTACAAGCGGCCCTGGAAGTATGTTGTTTAAAGACCCAGACGGTAATATGATATTAATAGATCAGCACATATAATATTGGATAGTCTAACTCAAATAGTACTAGGTGCAGCCGTAGGAGAAGCTGTTTTAGGTAAAAAAGTGGGTAATAGAGCAATGCTCTGGGGAGCCATAGCTGGCACCATACCAGATCTAGATGTGGTGTGGAGATACCTTACAGATACTATTACAGCAACAGAGATGCACAGAGGCTTTAGCCACAGCATCATTTTTGCACTCATAGCCGCACCGTTTTTTGGGTGGCTTGTCCACCAGATAAAAAAGCGACCAGATGTAGGCTGGGCGGGCTGGTCAAAACTTTTCTTTTGGGGCCTGTTTACACATCCACTTTTAGATGCATTTACCACCTGGGGGACACAAATATTTTGGCCCTTTCACTGGAGAGTTGCTTTTAATAGCGTTTTTGTGGTGGACCCTTTATACACACTGCCATTTCTCATATGTGTTATTGCGGCGGCTACAAGGGGTAGAGGTACGCTTTCGCGAAAGCGTACTAACAACCTAGGTATTTATCTTAGTACGGCTTATTTATTACTTACGGTTCTCATAAAATTTGCGGTGCACCATAAAGTAGAAGCGTCATTGCAAGAGCAAGGAATCACGTATACTAAAATCTCGACCAGACCTGCGCCACTCAACACGGTTTTATGGAATATTAATATCGATACACAGGATACTTACCTTATAGGCGATTACTCGTTTTTTGATTCTCAACCTATAGTTTATAAAACGTTTCCTAAAAAAAGAGCGCAAGCCCAAAAGTGGATTGAGACAGATGAGGTACAACGCCTTATTACCATTTCTGAAGGATGGTACATCTTAGAAAAAGAGGAAGAGAGCTGGGTGTATAATGACCTCCGTTTTGGCCTCATTACAAATGATGATAATGATAGTCAGTTTGTGTTTAGATACCTTCTTACAGAAAATGATGGTACCATAACCGCCACCGAAGACCGACCTACGCCAGAAAATGGAAAGAAGCTACTCATAGATTTATGGCAACGACTTAAAGGCAATTAATCATCAAATCTGCCTGGAAATTGCTCACGCAATATCTTCATAAGACTTTCTTTTGTGAGTGGCTTGTTATCAAAGTGACACAGTAAAGGATACTTCTCAGCCTTTTGCTTATCTACTGGTGATGTTGAGGTCGTGAGCATTGCTATAACAACACCTGCTTTCTGGTTGATTTCTAGCTTCTCATAATGTTCTAAAAACTCAAATCCATCCATACCCGGCATATTAATGTCTAAAAAGATGAGGTCAGGTTTTGGGTAGTCCTCATCTATTAACGTTTTTAGGTATTCTAGTCCTTCTTCACCAGAGTATTTTATTGTCACTTTTGCGGTAACTTTTGCTTTTTTTATGACTCTAGAGTGTACAAAGTTATCAGACTCAGAGTCATCTATAAGTAATATCTCTCTTAGTGGTTGCATATGGTTATTTTTTTAATGTAAAGGTAAAAGTACTCCCTTCACCTATAGTAGATGATACGCTTATTTTACCTTTATGGAGTTCTACAATTTTTTGACAGAAAGCGAGACCTATACCAGTACCTTCATAATCTTTTGCACTGTGTAGTCTGGTAAACATATTAAACACCTTCTCAAGGTGTTCCTTTTTAATACCTAGACCATTATCTATAACTTCAAACCTATAATATAGCTTAGTCTCGCTAAGTCCTATATGAATTTTTGGGGTACGCTCTGGAGGTGTAAATTTAATTGCATTAGTAATAAGGTTTGTAAATAGCTGTCTTAGTTCTACAGGGTAACCAGGTACAATGGGTAAGGTGTCGTGAGTAATGACAGTTTGTGTTTCTTCTATTTTTGGGCCTAGGTCTATCTTAATCTCTTCTATAAGTTGAGAGAGCTCTACTTTAGATCGTGATCCAGATCGCCCTAACCTACTATAATTAAGAAGACCAGTAATAAGGGTTTTCATACGAGAAGTAGCCCCTTTTATAAACCCAAAATAAGTAGCGGCTTCACCGTCTAGCTTCTCTGCATAATCTTCTTCAAAGAGGTCTATAAAATTATCTACTGTACGTAATGGTTCTTGTAAATCGTGAGAGGCAATGTATGCAAACTGGTTAAGTTGTTTGTTCTTATTTTCCATCTCGTGTATGAGATCCTCATTCATTGCCATTTGTGCTTCCTTAAGGGCAATCTCATCATCTCTAGAGTGCACTAGCTCGATTAACTTTTCATTATTTTCTGCGAGTCTTGAGAAGAGTGGCATAAGGCGTTTTTTTACCGCATATACATTATAAAGCATAAGCAATAGCGCGATAACCAGAGCGATAAGGCTCAAAACATAGATATTATCATAAGTAGACTTACGTTCTTTTAAAATCTCATTTTCTTCTATGAGCATAACATTCTTCATACTCTCTATATCTTCTATGAGTTGAAGTGTTTCTGCCCTACCCGATTTTTTTCTATTTTCTTCTGGTGTGCGTAAGATGTAGTTATCTAGGTTGTCATTCATCCCCTCGACGCGCTGGTTGAGTAGAGAGCGCATTTTTTTAAGGTTTTTGACCTGTACGGGGTCGCCTTCTATTTTTTGTTCTAGAACTTCTAGGCGATCATCAAGTTTTGCAATTTCTACCTTGTAATCTATACGGTAATCTGGGTCTTTACTTATGAGATAGCCTCTCAATTTTGTTTCGGCTTTGAGTATAGTTTCTGATACGCTGTGTATTTGCGCCTTAACTTCATTAGTATGTACTATCCACTTTTGAGAATATTGTGATGCTAGATAAAGCGCCCCTATAAGCAAGATGACTGCTAGGGTAGAAAAAAAACTAAGGTATAGGGACCTTACGATATTTTTAGACTGAGAGCTATCCATTAGTCTAGGGATAAAAACTTAAGTACTTTTTCTTTAAGTGAAAGAATGGCTTCCTTGTGCTCATAGGCTTCAAAATCGTGGTGGCGTAGATAATCTGTAAGCTCTTTTTCTCTTGCATCTTTCTCGCGTTGTCTCTCTAGGCGCTTAATGAGATCTTGCTTTTCTGAAATAAATTTTTCAAAAAGAGGGAGCAATTTTTGCTGTAAATTCTGGAGATTTTCTTTTAAGAAAAAACCAGAAGCGCCACTCATAATAAGTTCGGCGGCTTTTTCTTCATTATTAAGATTTCCAGTGATGATAATGACTGGAATCTCTTTATTAAATTCTTTTACCTGTTTTATAACGTCAAAGCCCGTAAAACCCTCGAGGTTAAAATCACTTATCACGATGTCTGGTAAAAACTGTTTAAGAGCCACCGCAAGCGAGAGTTCCTTATCAGAAATACTTATTTCTACATTTGTGCAAAACTTCTTTATTTGCTTCTGGACTAAAAATGCGTCAGACACTAAGTCTTCTACTATAAGTATACGCAGAGGAGTATCTATCATCTGTATGTGGTCTTGGTTGTTAAGGTAAAGATATGTGTATTTAACACTTTATCGTCTTAAGATAATTATAAAAAACATAACTAGCGAGTTTGAGGTTTTGTCATTTTCCTTTTCTAAAAACTGTGGGAGTGATTCCTTTTATAGATTTAAAGCTTTTATTAAAATGAGATAGCGTTTTATAGCCGCATAGGTCTGCTATAGTACCTATGGTGAGATCGCTATCTGTAGCAAGATAAGTACAGGCTTTTGAGATACGTACTTCTGTAAGAAACGTAAAATACGTCTTATTTGTGCGTTGTTTAAAATATTTACAAAACCCGTGTGGCGTCAGTGCTGTGAGAGCGGCAAGTTGTGCTAGAGTAATGTCTTGGTGATAGTTGCTTAAGGTGTAGTCAAAGATGGCGCTCATACGCTTTCCGTCTTTTTCAGAGATATGGCGTTCGTATATAAATTCAGATAGGGGAGAGTGCTTTGCGACCTTGAGCGCGGTTATAATGTTTATAAAATAGCCCAGCTTATAGATGCCTTTTGCTGTAGCGATGTAGTTAAAAAGCGCAGCGATATCTGGCGTTATGGAGGTTTTAAATCCCGCTTTCGCGAAAGCGTAAAAGTCTACAATCCCTTTGCCCTCATCTAGTGCCAAAAATGTATCTCCAAAGGAGGCAAGACTAAAAAAAACCGTATGCATTAACGCCTGTTTACCATCGCTATTAAAAACGTGCGGCTGGTGACTACCCAAAACAATAATGTCTCCTTTAACAAAAGAATGGACCGCATCTCCTGCAAAGAGTGTCCCAGATCCTTCTTTTATAAAACTTATTTGCACCTCTTCGTGATTGTGAAGGGAGTTGTATAACACACCTTCATCAACTTGAAAAAGTATGGCAGCATTAGTAGGCTTGGGTATTTTAAAAGGCAACACTTTCATAGAGCTAAGATACTTTTTTGCTTGATAATGACATAAGAGCTTAATATTTGGATAATATACAGTCAGTAATGGATAAAACAGTATTTAATCTAGAGGTTGTCGTACGGCTATCTTTGATAAAAAATTTAAAGTATGGCGATAGAGTGGAAAGGTGTAATGCCAGCTGTTACAACCAAGTTTACTGATACTGATGAACTGGATATACCAGCATTTAAAAAAAATATAAAAGCACAACTTGATGCTGGAGTACACGGCATAGTTCTAGGAGGGACACTAGGAGAAGCAAGTACGCTAGAAGATCACGAGAAGCGCACACTTACAAAAGAGACCGTTGCTTATGTAGATGGTAAAGTGCCTGTGATGATAAATATTGCAGAGCAGTCTACAAAGGGCGCTATTGCCGCTGCTCAAAAGGCAGAAGATGACGGTGCAAGCGGCCTTATGATGTTGCCACCTATGCGATATAAAGCGGGAGATCAAGAGGTGATACAGTACTTTAGTGATGTGGCTAGTAGTACAAAACTGCCCATTATGATTTATAACAACCCTGTAGATTATAAAATTGAGGTTTCCTTAGCGATGTTTGAGGTATTACTAAAACACGATAACATACAAGCAGTTAAGGAGAGCACAAGAGATATATCAAACGTGACGCGCATTAAAAATAACTTTGGCGATAGGCTTAAAATTATGACAGGTGTAGACACACTTGCTCTAGAGTCATTGCTTATGGGTGCAGATGGTTGGGTAGCAGGACTTGTATGTGCTTTTCCAGAAGAAACGGTCGCTATTTATGAGCTACAAAAAGCAGGAAAAATACAAGAAGCACTTGCTATCTATAGGTGGTTTTTGCCCTTACTAGAGTTAGATATAAATCCTAAATTAGTACAAAATATAAAACTCGCCGAGGCACATACAGGTATAGGAACAGAAAATGTGCGAGCACCTAGGTTACCGCTTTTTGGAGAAGAAAGAGAGCACGTGCTCAAGATTATAAAAGAAGGAATAGCCACAAGGCCTACGTTACCTAACTATAAAAATCTTTAATGCTTGCGCTAAGACCTTCTTGTGAACATTGTAATGTGCTCTTACCACCAGAATCTGGTGAGGCAATGATTTGTAGCTTTGAGTGTACTTTTTGTGTCACTTGTGTCATAGAGCTATTAAAAGAAGTATGTCCTAACTGTGGAGGAGGATTTGAAAAACGTCCCGTTAGGCCTAAAGAGTTATTAATAAAATATCCAGCATCTACAACCGTGGTTCATAAACCAGTAGCTATTGTAGCGCACCATAAAACTATAAAAGCATAATGATTACAGGTAAAAATCAAATAGGGTATAAACAATCTGCAGAGGGAGCAAAAACCTACAAGACGGCAAACCCCGTGACCAATAGTGATAACCCAACAGTTTTTTATGAAGCCACCCAGTTAGAAATAGATGAGGCTTGTAATCTAGCAGCTCGCGCCTTTAGCACATATAGTAAACTTCCTAGTGTAAAACGCGCAAGCTTTTTAAACGCCATTGCAGATGAGATTGAGGCATTAGGCTCAGACCTAATAACTATGTATATGCAAGAAAGTGGTCTTCCAGAAGGGCGCGCTCAAGGCGAAAGAGGTAGAACGCTAGGCCAACTAAGAATGTTTGCAGAGCTTGTAAAAAAAGACACTTGGAGACTACCGTTATTACAAGATGAAGGTGGTAATTTAAAAAAGACATACATACCGCTGGGGCCAGTAGTGGTTTTTGGAGCGAGTAATTTTCCGCTGGCATTTTCTACCGCTGGGGGAGATACGGCAAGTGCACTTGCAGCAGGATGCCCAGTAATTGTAAAATCGCACCCTATGCACGCCGGCACAGGTGAGATGGTGGCGACAGCAATAACAAAAGCAGCACAAAAGACGGCAATGCCAGAAGGTGTTTTTTCTAACCTTAATAGTAGTGGTAAAAAGGTAGGAGAGCAACTTGTAAAAAATAAGGGTATAGCAGCAGTAGGTTTTACAGGCAGTCACCACGCAGGGAGAGCATTATACAATCTTGCTGCAGCTAGAGAGACTCCTATTCCGGTTTTTGCAGAGATGGGAAGTATTAATCCAGTTGTAATAACACAACAGGCAATCTCAAAAAGAGCAGCTCAAATAGCCGAAACCTATGCCGCTTCTATCACGCAAGGCGTAGGACAGTTTTGCACAAATCCAGGGCTTATTATAACAGTAAAGAGCGAGGAGACAACACATTTTATAGAAATTCTAGCAAAACATCTTGAGGCCGTTCCCAATGGCTGTATGCTTCATACTCGCATACAAGAAGGATATGTGAGAAGTAAAAATGAGATAAAAGAACAAGAGAGCGTATCTCTTAAAGTAGGAGGGTCTTCATCAAAACCTAACCATACCACCGCAGCACTAGCCGTAGTAGATGGAACTTCTTTTATCGCAAATAAGACATTACATAAAGAGGTATTTGGACCATTTTCTATGGTTGTACTTGCAGGGGATGAAAATGAGCTTCTTAAAATAATAAACAGCCTTGAGGGACAACTTACCGCCACGATTATTGCAGAAGATAATGAGACTACAGCCCTACAAGACATTACACTAGCATTACAAAATAAAGTGGGTCGCATTATATATAACGGTGTGCCTACTGGTGTTGCTGTGGTAGATGGAATGACACACGGAGGACCTTATCCTGCAAGTACAGATAGTAGATTTACGGCAGTGGGTAACCATAGCATTATGAGATGGGTGAGACCTTTTAGTTTTCAAGATTTTCCAACGGCTTTATTGCCAGATTATTTAAAATAATATGAGATATTTAGTGTGGGTGATAGCCTTTTTTATGTCTACAACGACTATTGCACAAACTGCCACAGAGCAGCTCAAGCAATGTATTGAGGCGTCACAAAGTTTTAAATGGAACGAGGGTAGCAAGGGAGTGCATCCACTGGGGGTGTTTTCAAAAGAGCGATTTGAGAAGGAGTCCGCTTTCGCGAAAGCGCAACTCAAAAAACTTAACACCATCTCGCCAAAAACCTTGTCAGAAACCGAAAGGATATCTCTCGAGCTATTAAAATTTAAGCTGCAAGAAACCGTAGACTACTATGAGTATGAAAGCTTTTTAAATCCGCTACTGTCTGACTCAGGTTTTCATAGTAGTTGGAACTATATGGTGCGGCCCATCACCTCATACAAGCAAGCTGTAAAGTATCTTGACAAGTTAAATGCTTTGCCAGAGGTGGTTAATCAATATGTACCATTATTAAGGGAAGGAATAAAAAAAGGCGTGTCGCAGCCGCGGGTTATTTTTGAGGGATATGAGAGTACTTATAACTCGCAAATTGTAGCAGATTATAAAGACAGTTTTTACTACACACCTTTTTTAAATCTTCCAGAGTCAATCACAGAGGAGCAGAAGGATTCTTTAGAAACAGCAGCAAAGCTAGCTATAGAAAACAGTGTAGTTCCAGCATTTAAAAGTGTAAAAGCTTTTTTTGAGAATGAGTATTTACCTAACACACGCACTACCATAGGAGTATCTGAAACCCCTAATGGAGACGACTATTATCAAAACCGTATACGTTATTATACTACACTAGATATCACGGCAGATGCTGTTCATAACAAAGGACTTGAAGAGGTTGCTCGCATAAAAAGCGAGATGGAAAAGATTATAAAAGAAGTAGCTTTTAAAGGAAGCTTTGCAGATTTTTTAAAATTCCTGCGTGAAGATGAGCAGTTTTATGCCAAAACTCCTGAGCAACTTTTAATGATTGCACGTGATATGGCAAAGCGTGCAGATGCGCAACTGCCTAGATTTTTTAAAACATTACCACGCAAGCCCTATGGTGTCGCACCAGTACCAGATGCAATTGCACCTAAGTATACTGGAGGGCGATATGTAGGTAGTCCAAAGGGAAGCACAAGCCCAGGTTATTACTGGGTAAACACCTACGACTTACCTAGTAGGACCCTTTACACACTGCCATCTCTTACTGTGCACGAGGCTGTGCCGGGCCATCACTTACAGGGAGCACTTAATCAAGAGTTGGGTGATAGTATTCCTCAGTTTAGGCGTAATATGTATGTAAATGCCTATGGCGAAGGCTGGGGCTTATACTGTGAGTATCTGGCAGCAGAGATGGGTATGTATACAACACCGTATGAACGTTTTGGTCAACTTACCTATGAGATGTGGCGTGCGTGCCGGTTAGTTGTAGATACTGGTATACACGCAAAAGGTTGGACTCGTGAAGAGGTAGTAGCCTTTATGTCACAAAATACAGCATTGTCACTACACGAGATACAAACAGAAACAGATAGATATATATCCTGGCCAGGGCAAGCACTGGCTTATAAAATGGGTGAACTCAAAATAAGAGAGCTAAGAACACTTGCAGAAAAAGAGCTGGGCAGTCGTTTTGATATAAGAGATTTTCACGAGGTTATTTTAGAACAGGGTACAGTAACTCTTGCTATTTTAGATCGTAGAGTAAAAGAGTGGATACAAAAAAGTAATTGATAGTGTAAGGTTGAGCTAGCATTTATGCCTTTTACCCCTATGTAATTTAATTAATAGCTAACCTCACAGGAGTCACATTACAGAATCATAAGTGATGAAACATATTTTTAAATGTATTGATGCTCATACGTGTGGTAATCCAGTGCGACTCGTTGCTCAGGGAGGTCCAGAACTTGCGGGCAAAACGATGAGCGAGAAACGCCAGCATTTTTTAAAAGAATATGACTGGATACGCAAGGGCTTGATGTTTGAGCCTAGAGGACACGATATGATGAGTGGTAGTATATTATTCCCTCCTCACGACCCTGTAAACGATGTTGCTATCTTGTTTATTGAGACATCTGGATGCTTACCTATGTGCGGTCACGGTACGATAGGTACAATAACAATTGCCATAGAAGAAGGGCTCATTATACCTAAAAAAGAAGGTGTAGTAAAAATGGAAGCCCCTGCAGGCCTAGTAGAAATTGCTTACCAAAAAACTAAGAATAAAGTAGATTGGGTACGTCTTACTAATGTAGCATCATATCTCGCTGCTACAGATCTGGAGATAGATTGTCCAGAGCTGGGTATAATACATTTTGATGTAGCCTATGGAGGTAATTATTATGCCATTGTTGACCCTCAAAAAAACTTTACAGGAGTACAAGATTTTACAGCTAGCCAGATTATCCAGATGAGCCAGGTGGTGCGAGAGCGTATTAATAAGAAATACCCTAGTGCATTTATACATCCAGAAAATGAGACCATAAGAGATGTCACTCATATGCTATGGACGGGTGATACTATTAACCCCGCTTCAGATGGGCGTAACGCTGTTTTTTATGGAGATAAAGCTATAGATCGCAGTCCGTGTGGTACTGGTACTTCTGCGAGGCTTGCACAACTGTATGCAAAAGGAAAGCTAGAGGTCGGTCAGGCATACACGCACGAGAGTTTTATAGGCTCTACCTTTATAGGTCGTGTTGAGCAAGAGACCGTGGTGGGGGAGTACAAAGCAGTCATACCTAGTATACAAGGGTGGGCACGTATTTATGGTCATAATACAATCACAATAGATGAAGAAGATCCGTATGCTTTCGGATTTTCGGTAATTTAGAAAACGCAAAAGGTCTTGACTATGGCAAAGCATATTATCATAATAGGAGGAGGCATTGTAGGAGTGAGCTGTGCTTATTTTCTACACAAGGCTGGACATCAGGTTACCATTATAGATCAATCTAAAATGAGTGATGGAGCCAGTTATATAAACGCTGGTTATATGTCGCCCAGTCACTTAATTCCGCTCGCAGCTCCAGGGGTTATGAAGCAAGGAATAAAGTGGATGTTTAATAAAAAGAGTCCGCTGTATATAAAGCCACGACTTAATGCAGACTTCTTAAAATGGTCTCTTGCTTTTAATAAGTCTTGTAATCAAAATCACGTACATCGCTCCATATCGGTAATGAGAGAAATGGCGGTTATGGGGAGAGATCTCTATCACCAGATAAAAAAAGAAGAGGGCTTCTCATTTCATATTGAGAAAAAAGGATTGTTAATGCTCTGCCAGACAGAAAAAGCCCTGTATCACGAAGATGAGTTAGTGCAAATCGCAAGTAAAGAAGGCCTTCAAGCAAAAACAATAATGGCTCAAGAGGTACAGAAAATGATGCCAGAAACTGTGCTAGATATCGTAGGAGCTTCCTACTTTGAGTGTGACCATCATAGCACACCCGGTGAGTTTATGGAGGAGATAAAATCATATTTGTTACGTGAGGGAGTCGTTATTAGGCAAGAAGAAAAAGTACTTGATATAACAACTGCTGGCAGTAAGATAACCAGCGTGCATACAGATAAAGAAGTACTCACGGCAGATGAGTTTGTGCTAGCTGCTGGTAGCTGGACAAGTACGCTTTCGCGAAAGCTTAACATTAACCTCCTACTACAAGCCGGAAAAGGGTATCGCATACAGACTAAAACTGCTACGGGAATTACCTATCCAGCCATACTTGCCGAAGCAAAAGTAGCCATCACACCTATGAATGGTTTTACTAGATTTGCCGGAACAATGGAGATTGCTGGTATTAATCACACTATTAATAAAACACGAGTAGAGGCAATAGCCCAGGGAGTAAACAAGTACTTTCCAGAGGTACACATTACGGAGCAAGAAAAGGAAGCCGCTGCGTGCGGTCTTAGACCTGTATCTGCAGATGGGATGCCGTACATAGGTAAAAGCGCTAAGTGTGATAACCTTACAATCGCAACTGGTCACGCTATGATGGGTTGGACACTAGGACCTAGTACAGGTAAGTTAGTACAAGAAATTATAGATAATAAAACATCTAGTGTTGTCTTAGATATGCTCCATCCAGACAGAAAGTTTTAAGAATAATATATCAATAATAGACCAAGATGAGCGCTCACACTATAGATGTAACCATACTTACTTGCCAGAAATACCTTAACCCAAAAGTTATAACCACCTATGAGCAAAATATTCTTGACGAAAGAAAGCTTATTACTCAAGCACTAGAGGATTTAGGTCTAAAGGTACATTGTGCCGCTTGGGATGATACTGAGTGTGACTGGTCACAAACTAGAGCCGTGGTTTTTAGAACCATTTGGGATTATTTTGAACGCTACGAGGAGTTTTCAGCTTGGTTAAGGATTGTAAAAACAAAGACACAACTTGTTAACTCCTATGACCTCATACAGTGGAATATTGATAAACACTACCTTAAAGATTTACAAGATAAAGGTGTCGCTATAGTGCCTACTGAGTATGTAGATACAGGTTCTTACAGATCAATTGCAGAGGTTTGTTTAGAACGTGACTGGCAAGATGTGGTTATAAAACCTGCTATTGCTGGCGGTGCCTTTCACACGCATAAGGTACTAGAGTTTGAGCGAGCAGACTATGAAGAGGTTTTTGAAAACCTAGTAGCAGAGCGAGATATGCTCATCCAGCCATTTGTACCCACCATTTCCTCTCGTGGCGAGGCCTCACTTATGGTTTTTAATGGGAAGTTTACTCACGCTATTCTTAAAAAGCCTAAACAAGGTGACTATCGCGTGCAAGACGATTGGGGAGGTACGGTACATCCCTACTCACCTACACAAGAAGAAATCACCTTTGCCGAAAATTGTTTTAAAGCCTGCAGCACAATGCCAGCATATGGAAGAGCAGATATACTTTGGGGTAAGAACGGAGACATTCTTTTAGGCGAGCTAGAAATCGTGGAGCCAGAATTATGGATACGTAATGACCCAGCAAGCGCAAGACTGTTTGCTCAAGGTGTTTTGAAGGCTCTTACCTCGTAGGGTTTTTAGTAGTTTTGAGTACGCTTTCGCGAAAGCGTAAAAAAACCCATATATTTACACCATATGAATGCACAGGGCTGGATATACTTACCACTACTTCTTAATTTCCTCATAAAGAGGGACCCTGAATAGATGTCTTACTTGAATTTTGAGTAACTTTAAGACAATCTAAATTTTATAAAAATGCCTTTTTATCATAAGTTGGGAGAGATCCCACATAAACGTCACACACAGTTTCGTAAACCAGATGGTACCCTATACTCAGAGCAACTGTTTGGTACGATAGGTTTTGACGGGATGAGTACAAATAGTTATCACGTTCATAGACCCACACAGGTTAAGGAAATACGCAAGCAATACTCTGTAAAACCAGAAATTGCTCGTGAGAATAATATGCAGTCATACCGTTTTAAGGGGTTTCAAATCAAACCAGAAAAAGATTATCTGGAGAGTAGAAAACCCGTTCTGACCAACAGTGATTGTACCATTATACTTGCTGCTCCCCAAGAACGCACGCAAGAGTACTTCTATAAAAACACAGATGCAGACGAGCTTATCTTTGTTCATAAAGGAACAGGTAAACTCAGAACTCATCTGGGTAATCTTGATTTTAAATACGGAGACTATCTTTTAATACCACGTGGTGTTATTTATAAAATAGATTTTGATACAGAAGATAATCGGCTATTTATTGTAGAATCACGCAGGCCTATATATACGCCTAAGCGTTATCGCAACTGGTTTGGCCAGCTGCTGGAGCACTCTCCTTTTTGTGAGCGCGATCTCCGCCAGCCTTACGAGTTAGAAACTAATGATGAGAAAGGTGACTTTGTAATTAAAGTAAAAAAGCAAGATGACATCTTTGAGATGGTATATGCTTCTCACCCTTTTGACGTGGTGGGTTACGACGGTTACAACTATCCATATGCATTTTCTATACACGATTTTGAGCCCATAACAGGGCGCATACATCAGCCACCACCAGTACATCAAACTTTTGAGACAGATGCTTTTGTAGTGTGCAGTTTTGTGCCTAGAAAGTATGATTACCATCCATTAAGTATCCCAGCACCATATAATCATAGTAATATAGATAGTGATGAGGTGCTGTATTATGTAGATGGCGATTTTATGAGTAGGGCAGATGTAGAGGCAGGTCACATCTCACTGCATCCAGCCGGTATCCCTCACGGTCCACACCCCGGCACTGCCGAAAAGAGTATAGGTAAAGAAGGTACAGAAGAGCTTGCCGTTATGGTAGATACTTTTAAGCCTCTTAAAGTATGTAAAGATGCAATGAGCATTGCAGATGAGAGTTACTACCAGTCGTGGTTAGACCACTAGGGTGGGTACGCTTTCGCGAAAAATTAAAAAACAACAAATTAATAATACAAAGACAAGTTAAGAGCTAGTGCTACAGGCTTGTAAATAAATATATAATATGGCAAAAGACTTAAAATCCGTAGACTACGGACTGGAAAAAATTTTTGAAGGAGCGCAAGATTTTCTTCCGCTACTGGGTACAGATTATGTAGAGTTTTATGTGGGCAATGCAAAGCAGGCTGCCCATTTTTATAAAACCGCTTTTGGATTTCAACCATATGCTTATAAAGGTCTAGAGACGGGCTCTAGAGATGAGGTGAGCTATGTAGTAAAGCAGGATAAAATACGTCTCGTATTTACATCGCCACTTAACAGTAAGTCACCTATAAATGACCACATAGTAAAACACGGAGATGGTGTAAAGGTGGTTGCCTTATGGGTAGACGATGCTAGAAGCGCTTATGAAGAAACAACAAAGCGTGGCGCAAAGTCATATTGTGAACCTTTTGTAGAAAAGGATGATCAGGGAGAAACGGTAAGAGCAGGTATTTATACCTATGGGGAAACCGTTCATATGTTTGTAGAGCGCAAAAATTACGAGGGTGCCTTTTTACCAGGCTACCGCGTGTGGGAGTCAGATTACAACCCGACACCTACGGGTCTTAAATATGTAGACCATATGGTAGGTAACGTAGGGTGGAACCAGATGAATAAATGGGTAAAATTTTATGAAGACGTAATGGGCTTTGTAAACTTCTTGTCTTTTGATGATAAGCAAATCCACACCGAGTACTCTGCCTTAATGAGTAAGGTAATGAGTAACGGTAATGGTCGCATTAAGTTCCCAATAAATGAACCTGCAGAGGCTGCCAAAAAATCACAGATAGAAGAATATCTAGATTTTTATGAAGGTGCTGGGGTACAACACCTCGCACTAGCAACAGATGATATTATAAAAACGGTTGCACAGCTTAAGGCTCGCGGTATTGAGTTCTTGCCACCACCACCACAAACTTATTATGATGACATCCCACAGCGCCTGGGTGAGCATATGAAGGTGATGAAAGAAGATATCGAGCGTTTACAAGAATTATCAATTCTTGTAGATGCAGATGAGGATGGGTATTTATTACAAATATTTACAAAACCACTACAAGATAGACCTACCCTTTTCTTTGAAATCATACAGCGTATGGGAGCAAAAGGCTTTGGGGCAGGTAACTTTAAAGCGCTTTTTGAGTCTATAGAGAGGGAGCAAGCACAGCGTGGTACGTTGTAGTTTTGAGTGCGCTTTCGCGAAAGCGTAATTCCTTTTATTACTCAGAATTACAATATTTTAACGAAAACTTCGTCTTAGAAATATGGCGAAGTTTTTTTGTTATCCTATTTTTGGAATAACAATTGTATTCTAAGGGTATAACCACCAAATAACCCCAGAAAATGAAATCAAAAAATAAACATATAATAATAGGTACCCTGCTGGCAGTCTTTGCTTTAACCACAGCTTTTGTGCAAATGCCAGATCCTCCTGTAACTAAAGCGCACAATGACTCGTATCAAGCTGGTGAGTGGCTTAAATTTAGAGTGCATTACGGATTGCTCACGGGTGGGTATGCAACTATAGACATCAAGGATGAGATGTTTAATGGCAAGCCTGTGCATCACATTAAAGGTTTTGGAGAGACTACGGGTATTGTGGGTCTTGCCTTTGGGGTAGAAGATTATTATGAGAGCTGGGTAGATAAAAAGACAGACTTGCCTTATAAATTCTTGCGCAAAATAGATGAGGGTGGCCATACTAAAAATAAGGTGATTGAGTTTGACCAGCAAGCAAATAAAGCACACATAAACGATTTAAAGCATAACAAAAAGACCACTATAGATACGGAGCCAGGTATACAAGATATGGTCTCTGCAATGTATTACCTGCGCAATAATCTAGAGACAGAAGGGTTAAAAGCTGGTGATGAGATTAACCTCACAATGTTTTTTGATGGGGAAAACTATCCTTTTAAGATGCGTTTTTTAGAGCGTGAGACCATTAGAACAAAATTCGGAAAAGTAAAAACACTCGTGTTTAGACCACTGGTACAGTCTGGTAGAGTTTTTAAAGAGCAAGAAAGTCTTACCATATGGGTGAGTGATGATGATAATAAAATACCCTTGCGCATTAAGGCAAGCTTATCTGTAGGGTCTCTTAAGGCAGATCTTGATGCTTACAAGGGGCTTAAGTATCCTTTTGAGATGGTCTTTGACTAGGGATTTTTGTAAATTGCCATTTAATAAGATAGAGACTATAGCTACACACTTTTTAATCTTTTTTTGAGTTAGAACTTAAGCTTCTATAGTCGCAATTATAAATGAAGAAAACCATACAGCCAGATATTGAAAAAATCATCAATCAGCTTGATGATAAGTATGAAAAAATAGATCAAGATCTAGACGATCACCTTGAGGGCTTGTTACAAAGTAAACCCATTACTTACTGGGATTATATCCATACAGATGCACTCTTAAGTTTACAGATACCGCGCACAAACTTTCCAGATGAGAATGTATTTGTGATGTACCACCAGGTTAACGAGCTTTTATTTAAAATGATACTATGGGAGATAGAGCAGGTGGCTCATCACCCAGATCTTACGGTAGATTTTTTTAGCTCTCGTTTGGATCGTATAAGTCGTTATTTTGATATGCTCACCAGTTCTTTTAGCATAATGCAAGAAGGAATGGAAATAGAGCAGTATATGAAGTTTAGAAAAACACTTACACCAGCAAGTGGTTTTCAAAGCGCACAGTACAGAAAGATAGAGTTTGCAAGCACAGACTTAATAAACCTTATAGATGCCCGCTTTCGCGAAAGCATAGATCGCAATACTCCTTATGAGCACGCGTTAGAACACTTGTACTGGCAAGCAGCCGGAAAAGATTACAACACAGGTAAAAAGTCATATTTACTCTCTGCCTTTGAGGCAAAATATAAAAACGACTTTGTCGCCTTTACAAAAGAATATAATACCATAAATTTGTATGCTCGCTTTAAAAGCTTGCCTAAGGAAGCTCGTGAAGATAAGAAGCTGCTGGATGCAATGCGCCATTATGATTATACAGTAAATGTAACCTGGGTGATGTCACATTATCACGCAGCAAATCATTACCTCAATAATGGTAAAAAAGTTGTAGAAGCAACTGGCGGCAGTGAATGGACCAAATATATGCACCCTAAGTACCAGCGTCGCATTTTCTTTCCAGATGTCTGGAGTGAAGAAGAGCTTGCAAACTGGGGAAAGGACGTTTAAAACAACATACTTTTAGTGAATTATTATCGCCTCTACATTACACTATTTTTAAGCCTTGCCCTATTCTCTTGTGGAGAGAAGCAAGACGCTACTTCAACACCTATAGATCAAACTCTAGAAACCGAACCAGAAGTGATCAAAGAGTACGGGTACGTACTTGATGATTATGTGGTAGAGAGAGATACTGTGCAGTCTGGTGACAGTTTTGGTAAAATACTCTTTGACTCAAATGTAGATTATGCTACTATTCAAGAAATATCTGACAGTGTAAAAAATGTGTTTGACACGCGTCGTATACGTGTAGGGAAGCCATATATGCTGCTTAAATCTAAAGACACTCTTGAGGCAGCTCAGGTCTTTATTTATGAGCAAAATAAAGAGGACTATGTGGTTGTAGACTTTGAAGATGATGTTACTGCTGCTGCAAAAAAGCACCCGGTTACTATCGTAGAGCGCGAAGTTTCTGGAGTAATAAGTAGCAACCTCTCATCTACTTTTGACGATCTAGGAGCTAGTGTTTTAGTAAGTATTAAAATGGCAGATATTTATGCCTGGACTATAGACTTCAATAAACTAGATGTAGGTGACCGTTTTAAAGTGATTTATGATGAGCGATTTGTAAATGACACTGTACCTGCAGGAGTCGGAAATATAAAGGCTTGCGTGTTTGAACATAGAGGGAGAGAGATTTATGCTTATAGATTTGAAAACGACTCACTGCCTGGAGGTTATGACTATTTTGATCAAAATGCCGAAAACTTAAGAAGAGCCTTTCTTAAAAGTCCGCTCAAGTATGGGAGATTATCATCTAGATATAATTTGAAGAGAAGGATAAAATATTACGGTTACAGAGTAAGACCTCACAAAGGAACAGACTTTGCCGCTCCCATAGGCACACCTATTCTAGCTACGGCAGATGGTGTGGTTACCAAGTCAGAAAGACGTGGTGGTAATGGTAACTATGTAAAAATACGTCACAATGGTACGTATGATACACAATACCTGCATATGAAAAAACGCCTAGCAAAAGTAGGCCAGAGTGTAAGACAGGGCGAGGTAATAGGTACTATAGGGATGACTGGTAACTCAGGAGGGCCTCACGTATGTTATAGATTCTGGAAAAATGGCAAACAAGTAGATCCTTTTGCAGAAGACCTTCCAGCCTCAGAGCCTATGGCAGATGAGTTGCTACCAGTTTTTGACAGTATAAAGAGACCATTACAATTACAGCTAGACAATCTTCCTTTTATGACAGAAGCTGAAGATGATATTACAGAAGAGCAAGAAGCTACAGAGGCTTTACAATAATCACCTAGATACAACAAAATGAAAAATATAAACCCAACTACTACCGCAGCTTGGAAAGAATTGCAAGCGCATTATGAGGAGATAAAAGATAAACATCTTACAGATCTTTTTAAGAATGACAAGCGTGCAGAAGATTTTTCAATTCTTTGGGATACATTTTATGTAGATTATAGTAAAAACAGAATCACACAAGAGACAATGACTCTTCTACTCAAGCTGGCTCAAGAGGTAGGCCTACAAGAGGGTATAGAAAGTTTTTTTGGTGGTAAAAAAATTAACGCTACAGAGGGGCGCGCTGTAATGCATACCGCACTGCGTGATGAGAGTGATAACGCTTTCGCGAAAGCGGAAGTAGACTCCGTAAAAAAATCAATACAGACCTTTACCGAAAAGGTGATTTCTGGAGCGCATAAAGGAGCTACAGGAAAGGAAATTACAGATGTTGTAAATATAGGTATAGGAGGTTCTGATCTAGGGCCGGTAATGGTAGTAGAGGCTTTACAATATTATAAGACACGTCTCAATACACACTTTATATCAAATGTAGATGGTGACCACGTGATGGAAACCATTAAAGATCTTGATCCAGAGACCACATTATTTGTCATAGTTTCAAAAACATTTACTACACAAGAGACACTTAGCAATGCTACTACCGTGCGCAAGTGGTTTGTAGATAAAGTAGGAGAAGATGCTGTAAAAAATCATTTTGTCGCAGTCTCTACAAATGCAGAAGCTATTGCAAACTTTGGAATCTCCCAAGATAATGTGTTCCCTATGTGGAACTGGGTAGGAGGTAGATTTTCACTATGGAGCTCTGTAGGTCTTTCTATTGCACTTGCTGTAGGGTATGATAATTTTAAAGGCCTACTACACGGCGCGTTTAAAATGGATGAGCATTTTAAAAACACTCCTTTTGAGAAGAATTTACCTGTAATAATAGCACTGCTTAGTGTGTGGTATAATAACTTCTTTAAAGTTGAGACAGAGGCTGTAATTCCTTATTCTCAATATTTACATAGACTTCCCGCATATCTACAGCAAGCTATTATGGAGAGTAATGGTAAAAGTGTAGACCGCAATGGAGAGCGTGTTTCTTATGAAACAGGTAATATCATATGGGGAGAGCCGGGTACAAATAGCCAGCACGCGTTCTTTCAACTTATTCATCAAGGTACAAAATTAATACCGGCAGATTTTATAGGTTTTAAAAAATCATTGCACGGAGAGAAGAGTCATCACGACAAGCTTATGGCAAACTTTTTTGCACAAACAGAAGCTTTAATGAATGGTAAAACAAAAGATCAAGTAATTGCTGAGTTGCAAGCCGGAGGTTTAAGTCCAGAAGCAATAAAAGAGCTAGCTTCTTTTAAAGTTTTTGAAGGAAATAAACCTACTACAACTATACTTGGTGAGGCATTAACACCTGAGAGTCTTGGAGCATTAGTAGCAATGTATGAGCATAAAATTTTTGTGCAAGGCGTTATATGGAACATCTACTCTTTTGATCAATGGGGTGTAGAGTTAGGAAAACAACTTGCCAAACAAGTTTTATCTGATATGGATAACGATAAGATGACGTCTCACGATAGTTCAACTAGAACATTACTAGAGCGTTATAAATTGTAGTAATTTTCTTACAAAATATATGAAGCACTAAAACGCCCTGAGAGCTTGATTTCAGGGCGTTTTAAGTTCTATCAATTTTTTCAAATCTTTATGAAAATAAGTTAACCTTAAGTTAATATTGGTGCTTAGGAAATTAAAGTAATTTTGCACTGCTAATTATTTAATAAATATCATGAAGAAAATTACATTTTTATCATTGATCGCTTTGTTTCTTGTGACGGCTTCGTCACTTGCGCAAGGGGTAACAACAAGTTCCATTGCTGGACGTGTGCTAGACAACACTGAAGGACCATTACCTGGGGCAAACATTGTAGCTACACACGTACCTACAGGTTCTGTTTATGGAGCAGTAACAGATTTTGACGGTTTTTACCGTTTACCAAACCTTAAATCAGGTGGTCCTTACAACCTTACAATTACATATGTAGGTTTTGAAGATTATGCACTTAACGGTTTTAACTTAGGTCTCGGAGAGACTAAAAGAGTAAGTGTAACAATGCAAGAAAATGCAAATGCACTTGACGAGATTGTAATTACTGGATCTAATAACAGTGTGTTTAACACAAACAAAACTGGTACAGAAACTACAATTACAGAGCGTGACATCGCTACAATTCCTTCTGTATCTAGAGGTATAGCAGATTTTGCACGTGTTACTCCACAAGCTCAGATTACTGAGGGGAACGATGGTTTTTCTATCTCTCTAGGTGGTCAAAACAACCGTTACAACGCAATCTACATTGATGGTGCTGTAAACAACGATGTTTTTGGTCTTGCAGGTTCAGGTACTAACGGAGGTCAGACAGGTGTAAACCCGTTCTCTGTAGATGCTATCGAGTCTTTCCAAATTAACCTTGCTCCTTTTGATGTACGTCAGTCTGGATTCTCTGGAGGATCTGTAAACGCAGTAACGCGTTCTGGATCTAACAACTGGGAAGGTAGTGTATACGGTTTCTTAAGAAACGAGAGTCTTGCAGGTAAAACTCCTGTAGATTTAACAAATGAAGGTGATGAGCGTGAGAAGCTTGCAGAATTTTCTGCTAAGACTTACGGTATCCGTATAGGAGGTCCAATTATCGAAGATAAATTATTCTTCTTTGCAAACTACGAGCGTCAGGATGACGAGACACCTCAACCATTTACTTTTTCAAACTACCAAGGAAGATCTTCTGAGGCAGATCTTGCAAACCTTGCTAGCTTCTTACAGTCTGAGTACGGTTATAATCCTGGTATTTTTGATAACAATACTAGAACTTTAGAAAGTGACAAGATAAACTTACGTTTAGACTGGAACATTAACGAAAACCACAAAGTATCTATACGTCAAGGTATCGTTGAGGCGACTAATCTTGAAGCTCGTAACTCTGGAGAAAGAGGAATTGGTTTCATTAATGGTTCTGAGTTTTTTGAAACAAAGACATATTCTACTGCATTTGAGTTAAACTCTACGTTTGGTTCTAAGTTTGCAAACAACCTTAAGATAGGATATACTTCTGTAAAGGATGATAGAGATCCTTTTGGTAACCCATTCCCTACTGTAGATATTCAAGATGGAGGAGGTACAATCTCTTTTGGATCTGAGCCATTCTCTACTGCAAACTTACTAGAGCAGGATATCTTTACAATAAACAACAACTTCCAGATCTTTTCTGGTCGTCACGCTGTAACACTTGGTGCAAACCTTGAGATCGCATCTGCAAAGAACTTATTCTTTGCTTTTAACTACGGAGATTATACTTTCGAAGATCAATTTGATGATGATGGAAACTTAGTTTCTTCTGGACTTAACCAGTTCTTAACTGGTCAAGATGCAGACGTTTTTCAACACGGTTACTCTTTAGTAGGTAATGGTGCTGTAGGTGATGAGTCTGCTGGATCTGCAGATTTTGGAACTTCTCAATTAGGTTTCTATGTGCAAGATGAAGTACAAGTAACAGAAAACTTCAAAGTAACAGGAGGTATCCGTGTTGATATTCCTTACTGGGAAGATGGTACTGTAAATGATGACTTTAACACAAGAACAGTATCTCTTCTTACTGCTGCAGGTAAAGATTTACAAGGAGCACGTGTAGGTCAAGGTGTTGATGCTTCTGCTCACATCGCACCACGTTTAGGATTTAACTGGGATGTTTTTGGAAATAATACAACACAAGTACGTGGAGGATTAGGAGTATTTACTTCAAGACTTCCTTTAGTATGGCCAGGTGGTACTTATAACAACAATGGTGTAACTGGTGGATTTAGCTTTATCTTCGGAGAGCCTTTCCAAGCAGATGTAAACCAGCAAACACAAGTTGTTGCTGCAGGTTCTGGAGGAGTAGGTGGAAACATCGATCTTTTTGCTAAGAACTTTAAACTTCCACAAGTAGGTAAATACAACATCGCTATCGATCAAAAATTACCTATATGGGGATTAATCGCATCTGCAGACTTCTTATATAATGATGTACTTACAGATGTTTACTATGAGAACCTTAACCTAGGTGACCCAGTAGGAAACTATGATGGAGCAGATAACCGTCCGTTCTACAACCGTAGTGATGAGATAGATGATACTTATGGTAGAATCATCCTTGCTTCTAACACAAACGAAGGATCTTCTTACAACGCTACGTTTACACTTAGAAAGCCTATCCAGAACGGTTTCCAAGGACAAGTATCTTACTCTTATGGAGAGTCTGAAAAAATCTTTGATGGTACATCTTCTCAAAACAGCTCACAGTGGAGAGGAATTCAAACTGTAAATGGTAAGAACTCAGATATTCCAGTTTCTCGTTCTGACTTCTCTTTAGGTAGTCGTATTTCTGCAAACGCATCTTACGAGATTGAGTACGGTGGAGACTTTGGAGGTAAAACTACAATTGGTCTTTTCTATGAAGGGTCACAATCTTCACCATATAGCTTTACATACAGAGAAGGTCGTGATTTATTAAATGATGATTCACGTGATAACGCTCTTATTTATGTTCCAGCAAACCAGTCAGAAATTACTTTCTCTGGTGACGCAGCAGAGCAAGCTAGACAGTGGATGTTACTTGACCAGTTTATCGAGTCTGACGATTACTTAAGTACTCGTAGAGGACAGTATGCTGAGCGTAACGGTTCAAGAGGACCTTGGAGCCACATCGTTGATCTTAAGTTCTTACAAGATATATATGTAAAAACTGGAGACAAGAAAAACACATTCCAGATCTCTTTAGATATCTTCAACTTTACAAACCTTATCAACAAAGATTGGGGAGTACGTAAATTTGTAGGATCTAACGTTTCACCATTACAAACAGTTTCAACATCTGACGAGCAACCAGTATTTAGCTTTGTAGAGAGCTTACTTGAGTTTGATGATGCAGGAAACGTAATAGGTAAAAACGTAGATCGTATTGATGATTCAGGATTACAATCATCAAGATGGCAAATGCAAGTAGGTCTTCGTTATATCTTTAACTAAGAGCTATTATAAATTGTTTGCTTAGGCAATTTAAAAAGCCGCTACTGGAAACAGTAGCGGCTTTTATATTTATGAATTATCTTTGACACTCAACCATAATAAATATACATCATATGTACTCAGTTGTTCAGTTTGTCCACTCTTTTTGGGCGTATTTAGTTCTTATAGTTCTTGTTATTGCAACAGTAAATGCCCTCTCTAAATTCTTTGGTAAAAAGGAGTATGGAGGTAAGGATATGAGTCTAACACTGTTTACACTTATAACTATGCACATACAGTTACTCATAGGGCTTGTGTTATGGTTTGTGTCTCCTAATGGCTTACAAGCCATAAAAGCAAACGGAATGGGCGGTTTATCTAGCCAGGCTAGACAGCTAGCTGTAGAGCACCCTTTCCTTATGATTATTGCTGTAGTACTTGTTACTGTGGGGTATTCAAAACATAAAAAACAGCGCCTTTCTACGCCTAAGTTCAAGAAGATAGCCATATTTTATACGCTTGCTTTAATTGCAGTACTTGCTATTATACCTTGGTCGCAGTGGTTTTAATATAGCCCTTTAGACTATACCTTTTATGGGTAGTGTTACGCTTTCGCGAAAGCGTGATTAAAACAAAAAAATGTCCGCAATCTAATAATTAGATTGCGGACATTTTTATTAACTATTATAAGTTGTTTTATTGGTCTTCTTTAATAAGGTATACATACACTGGGAAATGGTCACTGTATCCTCCTGTGTAGCCTCCATTTGCAAAGCTTCTGTAAGGGTATCCTTTATAACGCCCTTTAGGGTTGCTTAAGTAGTTCTTATTGTAAATACCTGCTTTATAATAGCGGTATGTGCTAAAATCTTTATCAAGCAAAGGTGCACTTATAATAATCTGGTCAAAAAGATTCCATCCATCACGATAGGCGAGTGTACCAATCCCTTTTTTAAACATAGGCTCCATAGGGTTGTAAAGCATATCATCTTTGACTTTTTCTTTCTTTCCAGACGCTTTCATTGTTTTCTTTACACTAGGGCTTGTAGGGTCGTCGTTGAGATCTCCCATTGTAATAATCTTTGCATAAGGATCATTACTCTGCAGGCTATCTATAATTTTCATATTAAGTGCAGCAGCGGCGATACGTTTTTTACGACTTCGTGCTTCTCCACCTGAGCGAGATGGCCAGTGATTTACAATCACGTGTATCATATCACCATCCAGCAGCCCAGAAACCAAGAGCTGGTCACGCGTGTACACCCTTTTACTTGTGTCAACGTTATCATAAATAAGAAGCTCGTGCTTGCTAATGTTAGTCGGTTTAAAAAGCGCTTTTTGATACATAAGGGCTACATCAATCCCTCGTCTATCTGGCGAGTCAAAATGAGCAATGCCGTAATCCTTAGCAAGTAGTTTTGGATCATTTGCTAGTGCTTCTACTGTTTTTCTATTTTCAATTTCTGCAAGGCCTATGAGTGCTGGAGCATTATTTGTTACATCTGCTCCTATTTCTGAAATGACGCGCGCCATCTTGCTTACTTTATCTTGATAAATTTCTTCGGTCCAGTGGTCTTTACCATCTGGTGTGCGATCATCATCATAGGTGATGGGGTCGTTTTCTGTATCAAAGAGGTTTTCTACATTGTAAAAAGCAATGGTATGTGCACGATAGGTTTTGTCTTGTTGTGCTTTCGCGAAAGCGGTAACAGTCAATAAACCAGATAAGGCGAGTACTTTTAGTTTCATAAAATAGATGTGTGTTATCTTTTTGTAAACTCTTTTGCAGAGAGCGTGTCAAAGGTAATGAAATGTTCTATTTTGCCTACTTTTGGCCTAGAATCGTAACGGTTTCTTAATAAAACAACCAAATATTAATCATTTATGAAGCAATTTACTTTATCACTTTTATGTGTGTTTCTAGCGGCCACAGCGTGGTCACAAACACAAATAAAAGGAACGGTGATGGATGCCATCACCTCTGAGCCGCTTCCAGACGTTACTTTACGTCTCGAAAAGAGCGCTGCAGAAACAATGACAAATGCTATGGGAGTATTTGTACTTAACAACTTAACTCAGGAAGGAGATCAGATTCTTTTGGTTTTAAAAAATGGTTTTATCACCAAGAGACTTCCTATTATTCTTACAACTGGGCAAACGCTCAATCTTGATTTGATTACACTAGATGTAGACATCTCTGCAGAGCAGCAGCAAATAGGGTTAATCTCACTTTCTGATAATGATCTTAACAGTGGTGATGATGATCTAGGTAACTTTAATGTATCAGGACTTCTATCTGCCGGTCGCGATGCTTTTTTAAGCGCAGCCGCTTTTGACTGGAGTGCAACTTTTTTTAGACCTAGAGGTCTCGATAATGCAAATGGCAAAGTGCTCATTAACGGGATTGAGATGAATAAACAGTTTAACGGAAGACCACAATGGGGTAACTGGGGAGGACTAAATGACGCACAGCGTAATCGCGAATTTTCTCAAGGACTTACTCCTAGTGAATATAGTTTTGGAGGTCTCGCAGGGGTTACAAATATCGTAATGAGAGCTTCACAAGAACGAGAGGGAGGTAGAATATCATATGCTGCGGCAAATGCCTCATATCAAGGTAGAGTGATGGCAAGCTATAATTCTGGTCTTAACGGAAATGGATGGGCATATAGTGTGCTACTAGCAAGACGTTTTGGAGAAGAAGGTTTTCAAGATGGAACATTATATGATGCAAACTCTATGTATCTCTCTGTAGAGAAGAAAATAAATGATGCACATAGTTTAAACTTTACAGGATTCTATACCCCTAATAGGCGTGGTAGAGCGACAGCTATTACAGAAGAGCAGTTTGACCTAAAAGGAAGAACGTATAATCCTTTTTGGGGCTATCAAAATGGAGAGAAACGTAATACAAGAGAGCGAGAGATAGAAGAGCCTGTTTTGATGCTTAATCACTACTGGACATTAAGCGATAAAACAACAATCAACTCAAACCTGGGCTACCAGTTTGGTTCTATAAAAAGTGGTAGAGTAGATAATGGTAGTTTGAGAAATCCAGCGCCAAACTATTATCAACTTTTGCCTAGTTATGCTTTACAAGATCCTAATCCTACGGCTTATGATTTTCAGAATGCATACCTTCTAGAGCAGGACTTTATAAATGATGGTCAATTTGATTGGAACTCTTTATATCAAGCAAATGCTAATGGAGGCAATTCTAATATCATACTTCAAGACGATGTGATAGATGATAGCCAGCTTAGTGCAAATGTGATAATTAACTCTCAAGTAACAGACGCTATCACTATAGATGGTAATGTGAGCTATAGAGGGTTAAAAAGCGAAAATTATGCACAAGTAAGCGACCTACTAGGGGGAGATGGTTTTCTAGATATAGATAACTTTTCTGTAAGTGAGAGTCAAGATGGGCAAGATGGAGATCTTGCACAGAGTGATGTACGTAACCCTAATAGAGTAGTAGTAGAGGGTGATCGCTATAAGTATAATTATGATATGGATGCGACCGTAGTTTCTGGCTTTGCACAGGCACAATTTACTTATAATAAAGTAGATTTTTATGTGTCTGGTACAGCAAGTAATACTTCATACCAGCGCACGGGACTCTATGAGAACGGAAACTTTACAGGTAGTCGCTCTTTTGGACCTAGTGAGAAACTTTCGTTTACAAACGGAGGAATTAAAGCGGGTGCAACCTATAAATTATCGGGGCGTCACCTTATAGATGTAAATGCAGGATATTATTCTGTAGCTCCAGGTATACGAAATAGCTTTAGTAATGCGCGTCAAAACAATGATGTAGTTATAGGCTTAGAGTCAGAGCAAATACAGAGTGTGGATGCAAGTTATATTTTTAGATCACCTATAGTAAAGGGACGTCTTACAGGGTTTTATACTGGTTTTCAAAAAGGAACAGACATAGGTTTCTTCTTTACACAAAATAGTATTGCTGGTACAGAAGCTTCTTTTGTTCAAGAGGTACTCACTAATGTAGAACGTAGAAATATAGGAGCAGAACTAGGTATAGAAGCGCAGGTATTACCTACTCTTAAACTTAAGGCTGCGGCATCTGTAGGGCAATATACGTATGCAAATAATCCTAATATATACTATACATCAGACGATTTTGAGGGGCCTCAAACCTTTGGTGATGGGACAACTGCTATTAAAGATTTGCACGTTGCAGGAGGACCAGAAAGAGCCTACCAACTAGGTTTTGAGTATAGAGACCCAGAATTCTGGAACTTTGGACTTACAGTAAACTACTTCTCAAATTCATACTTAGACTTTAGTAACCTAGCTAGAACAGCAAACTTTAATCAAGATATAGATGGACAGCCATTTAATGATTATGATACAGATGTAGCGAGAGACTTACTAAGACAGACAGAAATAGATGATTACTTTTTGGTCAATATTATAGGAGGTAAATCTTGGAGGGTAGGAGACTACTTTGTAGGCTTTTTTGCAACTGTAAATAATGTACTAGATGAGACCTACATTACAGGAGGTTTTGAAGATAGTAGACGAGCAAATTATAGGTCAAGCCTAGAAGAGGCACAAAGAGACACCCCAGTTTTTGGTGATCGTCTCTTCTTCGGTAGAGGAACAACATACTATGTAAACGCATACGTGCGCTTTTAATAAAACAATTAAGAAATATATTTAATATGAAAACAATAAAATTAACCCACGTATTTGCAGCCATTATTGCGTTGCTTACTATAACTAGTTGTGTGCAAGATGATGATTTTAGCACACCAGATCTTACCGCAACAGATCCTGTTCTTGATGGTGAAGTAATCTCTGTTTCTGCACTTAGAAACTTATTCCTTCAAGAAGGAGAAACGGTAGACCTTACAGAGTCTACACAGTATGTAGAAGGATTTGTGATAAGCAGTGATGAGTCTGGTAACTGGTTTGAAGAAATCATTATACAAGACAACGCTACAGCGCCTACTGCAGGTGTACGTATCTTAATAGACGAGAGCCCTCTATTTACGTATTATGAGATAGGGCGTAAGATATTTGTAAAATTAGGAGGTCTTCACCTTGGTGAAAGTAACGGTGTGTTAACCCTGGGAGTTACAAACAACCTTGAGAAGATACCAGCTCCACTACAATTTGATTACATACAGCGATCTGCAACGGTAGAGACTATTGTTCCTGTAGAGACAACCATCTCAAACCTAAGTGAAGACTTAGAAAACATTTTTATAAAACTTACAGATGTTCAATTTGCAAAAGAAGAAGTGATTGATCAAAGCCTTACTTATGCGGGTGAGCCACTAGATGAGTTTGATGGAGAGCGCACTATCTTTAGTTGTGCGACAGAGCAAACACTTATTTTAAGCACAAGTACCTTTGCAAATTTCAAGTCTATAGCGCTTCCTACGGGACGCGGAAGTATTTCTGGAGTACTTACTCGTAATTTCTTTGGAGAAGACTTTAATCTTGCTATAAACGACAGAAATGACGTAATTTTTGATCAAGCAGAGCGTTGTGATCCGGTAGAGATAGATTGTGGTGTGGCAGATGCTGCAGGAAGTACAATTCTTTTTGAAGATTTCTTTGAGACACAAGCTACAAATAGCCCAATATCTGGAAATGGATGGACTAACTACCAGCAAGAAGGGTCAGAAACTTGGGAGGCATACTCTAGTGGAGGTCAAAACGCCTCTTTAGGTATTTCTGCAAGAGTAGGATCTTTCCAGTCTGGAGATGATGCTACTATCGCTTGGTTAATCACACCTATGCTAGACCTTCAAGCTAATACTGGTGAGACACTTCAGTTTATGACTTCAAACAGTTTTTCAGACGGTAGTACGCTTGACCTTCTTTTTTCTAGTGATTGGGATGGTACTGAGGCTACTATTGCAACAGCCACTTGGGATGTTTTACCTGCAGGAGTGATTGTAGATGATGGAGATTTCTTTGGAGACTGGATAGACTCTGGTATTGTAGATCTTTCTTGTATTGAGTCTAACGGTTATGTTGCTTTTAGATACAGCGGGTCTGGTGATCCAGATTTTGATGGTACTTTTGAGCTTGATGAGATACAGATCAATGCAAACTAAGTAACGTAGTTATATATACGCTTTCGCGAAAGCGGAATAATACATTTTAAAAACCCACTGTTAGTGCTACTAGCAGTGGGTTTTTTTATTAAAGCATCAAGGTAGTTTAGCTAGACTTCTGAAATAAATGTGCTTCTCGATAGTTGGCAACACAAGAGGCCAAAAAATTTGGCTGTATATAACCGTACGGTTTCTTAGAAAACCATAGGCTACATTGTAATGTCAAGTTACAACTAGTGCTTTATACTAATTTGATATTACGGTAAAAAAAAACCGCAACACTTACGCATTGCGGCTTCTTGGATGGTTGGTTAGTTAATAATTATCCAGTTTATCTAGTGACTATCTTAAAGACAGAGCGTCTGTTAAGTTGATGTTCATCTTCTGTACAGTTTGAACCGCAAGTTATAGCAGGCTCAGACTCTCCTTTTCCTATGCTTGAGATGCGGCTAGCATTTATACCTTTGCTTACTACATAATCTCGCATAGAGTCTGCACGACGTTGCGATAAGTTCTTGTTATAAGATTCAGACCCACGTATATCTGTGTGTGACTCTGCACTTATTACCATTGTAGGATATTGCATCATAACGTTCACAAGTCTATCTAGCTCTGCTGCCGCAGATGGGCGTATGTTAGACTTGTCAAAATCAAAATAAATAGGATTTAAAACAACTTCTGTTTCTGTAACAACTACTTGATCTATTATAGGTTCTAGCGTTATAGTCTGGTTAACACCAGATTTACCTACTGTAATGTTTTGAGTTGCTTCTTTATAGCCATCTGCACTAGCAGTTATTGTGTATGTGCGATTACATTTAGACTGGTAGAGGTATCTACCCGTTGTTGTAGCAGTGTCAGACTCACTTGTGTTGTCTGTAGTGTTATTTACAATCACAAGAGCTTTATTTATACCCTCTCCAGCTGGATTTACTACCGTGAGAGCAACATCTACATCACAAGGAGGCAGTTGTCCTAATATATAAATGTCATCTCCTCCTTTACCACCGGCACGGTTTGAAGAGATAAAACCTGTATCTGTATCTTGGTTTATATATATTGAAAAGTCGTCTGCAGGGCTATTTATCCCTGGACCTGCATTTTGAGGAATAGCATACGTGTTTGCCCCCTTACTCTCTGACATAAATACGTCAAGGCCTCCCATACCCATATGACCATCACTTGAGAAATATAAAGTGCCATCTTGAGCTATAAAAGGGAATACTTCTGTACCCTCTGTATTGATTTGATTTTTAAGTGCCGTAGGTGTGCCAAATGTTCCATCCTTATTTACAGCAACCATATATAAATCTGACCCTCCTTTTCCGCCAGGTCTATCACTAGAAAAATAGAGCGTGTTACCGTCAGGACTAATTGCGGGATGACCGGTTGAGAACTCATCACTATTAAATGGAGCAGATTGTACATTTACCCATTCTCCTCCTACCTTTTCTGCAGTATAAAGATTAATTTGGTTTACGCCAGCCTCGTCCTTATCTAGATCTCCTTTATAATAGTCATTGCGGTCAAAATACATACGTTTTCCATCTGGAGAGATTGCTACTTTGCCCTCGTGATACTTTGTATTTACGTCACCTGTAAGTAAAGAGGCTGTTCCTAATTTTGATCCGTCTAGTGTCGCTGTATATATATCTAAAAAGGGTTCGTCATTTAGATTATGTTTTTTGCGATTTGTATTTCTAGCACTAGCAAAGTAAAGGGTGTTGTTACTTACTGCACTCCCATAGTCTGCATAACTTGTATTTAAAGCTCCGGCATTTTTTACGGTATAAGCCGGCTCTTGACCTAAAAGCTGGCTTAGATAATTAGAATTCTTTAAAAAACTAGCAGATCTAGAATCATTGGGTTTTGCCTGAGTAAATTTTTGCATCCAAGTTTTATAGTCTGCCGCGTTACCCTCTGCCTTAAGAGCTTGTGCGTACTTATACATAAGATCTGGTGTGAGCTTTGCGCTTTTTCCTTTAGTAGCTCTTTTGTAAAAAGAAACTGCTTTTTTTGTATTGCCTAGTATTGCATAGCTTTCGGCGAGTTGTGCATATACATACTTGTCTGCTTTTCCCTTTTCTATAAGTTTGGTGTATTCAGTTATAGCTTCGGTATAAGCAAGTCTCTCAAACAGACCATCTGCTTTTTTTGTGTCTTTGTCTTGTGCTACGGCTCCTGTTGCTGTAAAAATTAGGAGCAATATATATAAGTAAAACTTCTTCATATTAGTGTGCTATGGTTAGGTTTAGAAGTATCTAGGTGAGCGTAATGCTTTTTTATTACGCAGAATGTTGTAGGTTATAATAATCTCGTGTGAGGATGGGGCTATGTTATTTATCTCAGAAGTTACTGCATCATAAGCATACCCTATTCTAAACTCTGGTGTTGCTTGAAAACCTACTATCCCGCTAAAAGAATCATCATATCTATAAGAAACGCCTAATTCAAATTTTTCTAGAAAGAGGGCATTAACATTTGCATCAAAAGAAACTGGTGCATCAAACGCAGATTTTATCATTACTGAAGGCTTAAGTTTTACATTATCTGAAACTTGAAAAACATAACCCGAAGTTATAAAGTAGTGATTAGTCTCAGAGCCTATTTTTAGTTCATTAGTATCTAGATGAACAGAGTTAAGTAAATTAGGTACAGAGAGTCCTACATAAAACTTATCGCTGTATAAGAAAGCACCGGTCCCTACGTTGGGATACGTTTGATTAATGTTTTGTGAGAAAAATGCATCGCCGGGATCTTGAAGTTCGAGGTCTACAAGGCCTACCTCGTGAAAAGTTGCCCCAGCTTTAACACCTAAAGCAAGCTTAAAGTCGTCACTTACATCTATGGTGTATGAAAAGTCTGCATAAGCGTTAGTCTCTCTTACTGGGCCTAGCTCATCTCTTATAAGTGATACTCCTAGCCCCACTTTTTCTGAAACAGGTGAGTGTGCAGTAAATGTAAAGGTCTCTGGAGACCCGTCTAAACTTGACCATTGGTTTCTATATAATAGGTTTATTGCAAGACCCTCTTTAAGGCCAGCATACGCTGGATTTACCACATTCATATTATACATATACTGTGTATACTGTGGGTCTTGTTGAGCAACAGACTCGTCTACGTAAAATAGACTTAAAATTAGCGTTAGTAATAGTAGTTTCTTCATTGTTGTCTCGTTGTTAATTCAACTATATCGTAGGTACAATTAGATTTTTGATTATTCTTGATTTAAGTAAATCCACCCTGTAGCTTGAGTTCCATATGTTGGGTCTTCTCGTTCAAGAGAGATTACATAAAAATAAGTCCCTGTAGGCAAGTCATCACCTGCATCAGTTTGTCCTCTCCACTCATTTGTATATGAGTCTTGTTCAAATACTAAAGTACCTAGACGGTTATATATTTGTAGATTGGTTATTCCAGATCTGTCAGATAGGAAGCGTAAGTCAAGTGTATCATTGAAGCCAGGTGATCCAGATGGAGAAAGACCTTCGGAAATAACACAATTTCCTACCTCATATAGAGTCACATCTACCTGTGCAGTGCCAGAGCAAACCCCTCTAGTTATTTCTACAGTAAAGGTTTGAGTACCTACAGTAGTAGATGGTAATATAACGTCATAGGTAGCACTTGTAGCGCCATCTATTACTGTTCCATTTACAAACCACTGGAAACTAACTCCAGCTGCGTCTGTTGTGGCAGTCAGAGTTTGTAATTCATTAGGACAAGTTTGGAAGTTATCTATAAGCTGTACACCAAGAATGCTGCCTGTAATAAGTATGCTGTCTGTAGCAACGCAACCATTATCTGAAACGACAACTTCATAATTGCCAAGCTCTACAACCTCTATTGATGAGGAAGTATCTGGTAATTCTATACCGTCTTGAAACCATCGATAAGTTACTTGTGATGGATCTATATTAGAAGGGCTTGCATCTAAGAAAATAGCATCTTCGAAACAAGTGTCAAAATCGTTTCCTAATTCTATAACAGGTGTTGATCCAAACTCAATATTTACAATTTGACTCTCAGAACAACCATCTACAGTAACAATAACTTCATAAACACCAGTTTCTGTAACAGTAATGGAAGGTGTTGTTTCTCCAGTGCTCCACTCATAAGAAGGGTTTGCTGTATTGCTTCCAGAAAGCGTTGCAGTGAGCTCTATAGAACTTACGTCACAAACAGACTGATCACCTCCTAGGTCTATATCAAAATCTGGACATACAATACTACAGTTGGTATTTCCATCACCACCAGTTTGACCTACACTTATAAATCCGCTTGATCCATTAAAATTCGTAATGAGAAGTATGTAAACCTCACCAACTTGAGCGTCAGGAATTGTAAATGTCTCAACAGCGGCTGCAGAGAAGCTACAATCTACACTTGTACTTGGATTTAAGTTCTGACAGGCGTTATCTGGACTGTCAAATGGTCCCCAAGCTATAAAATCTACATCTAGTTCAGTGCCTGTAGGGTTGCCATCTGCGTCAAAAGCTGTGTTTTGAACAATTTCTAAGTCTATGTCACCTTCTTGACCTATTTCAAGGTAAAACCAGTTAGGGTTAGGTTGAGAAAATAAACACTCATAATCAATCCCATCTTGAGCAGATGAGCCGTCAGAAGTATTTTCAAAAATGAGGCCCTCTTGACTACATAGTGGTTCAATATCATCACAAGTTGCAGGTGGAGTACATTCTATAGATAATTCAAAACCACCAGTAGCTCCATTTTCTCCATACACATAGATTAAATATTCTGTACCTACAGTTGTAATAAACTCTACTTTAGATTGCTCTGTGCCACCAAAATCGTCATTACCCTCTACACATATGAGCTCTTCACAAGAGCCAGAATAAATCTGTAAGCCAGTGTCAAATGTTGAGTCAAGTAAACTAAATTCAGTGCTATCACCAGTGCCAGTAAATGAAAACCAGACTCCTGGTGAGTCTCCTGCACCTATATTTCCACAATCTTCTAATGGAACATCTGTTGCTGGCGCTCCAACTATAGTCCCAGTAGCGGTATCACCACAAAGTAGTTCTTCGGCATCAAGGCAACCTTGAGGAGCTTCAATACAGGTGACAGTAAGCTCATAATCTCCTACGCTTGATCCAAATCCAAAAACATAGATTGTATATTCTACACCTTCTACAGAAAGAAAGTCTACTTCAGATTGTAGCCCGCAAGAATCATCGTTTCCATCTACACAAGTTAAAGCATCACAGGTACCTGTGAATACTTGAAGTTTTGTATCATATGTAGAGTTACACATTGCTAGTTGTATAAGCTCTCCTGTTCCAGTAAATGTATAGTAGTTTCCTGGAGCTCCAGGACCTGTTCCACAAGTTCCAGGCTCACCAGTTGAGGTAGATCCTACAGTTGTTCCTGTTACAGTGTCTCCACATACTAGTGGTAGGGCATCAGGACATAAATCATTTATATTACAACTAGAGCCATCCTCGTTAGCTTGATTAATTGTTAATGTATCGGTCCCAACACACCCTTCAAAGGTTACAAAAACTTCATACACTCCTGTAGCTGTAGCTTCTAAAGTAGCAGAGGTCTCTCCCGCTATAAGAGTTCCATTTAAAAACCATTCATAAGTAGAGGTAGATGGATCTACATTAGTTGGAGATCCATCTAGAGTGACAGCATCTTCAAGACAACTATTGATGTCTTCCCCAAGGTCTACAATAGGCGCTACGTTAAAAGTAGCAATAGCATCATCTGTATAGGTACATCCAGCATCAAAAATAGCTTGTACTGTATATGTTCCTGATGCTGTTGCGCTTATAGATGGTCCTGTTTCCCCTGTTATAACAGTTCCATCTAGACTCCAAACAAATGTTGTTGTACTTGCGGGTAGGCCTGTGTCTAAAGTTTCGGTTTCTCCCATACAAGAAACTACATCATCAATATTTACTGCAGGTTCAGAAATAAACTCGACTGTTATATCGTCTCGTACTTCACAATCTGGCAAATCTGTAAGAGTTACTACTACGCTATATTCACCAGGCTCAGTAACAACTAGTGTTGATGATGTTTCTCCAGTTATAACTACGTCGTTAAGCAACCAGGTGTAAGTTTCTGCATCTGGATCTGTAGCATCTAGAGTAACAGGGTCTCCTTCACAAGATGCAAGGCCATTTTCAACGAGTAAATCTTCACCTAGATCTGTATTTGTAACGTTAAAACTACCAGCCTCAATAAATACTGCAATATCAAAAAGACTATCTGTTTGGTCTGCTACCACAAGTTTAATCGTGTATGAATTTCCAGGTACTACTGTGGTAGATGCGGTAAGCTCGACAGTTTGACCATTAAAGTTTGTTGCAGCTGTGTTTTCATCATTAAAAGGGAGGAAGTTGTACTGACCAAAAAACTCTTCATTTACTGCAGCACAATTATTAGGTACTTCAGGTCTTATGTTTGTCACTTCTATTGGAGTGTTTGTGCCAGGTAGTACAGCAAGGTTTACAGAGGTTCCTGTGTCATTATCTGTAAGTATAAAAGCAAAGGCATCTGTAAATGTGCACTCAAAATTTTGATTGTACTCCTCTGATGCCATTAAGAAATCAAAGCTCAATTGCTCAGTAAAAGGAGTAAAATCAAACTGTATAAATGAAGCGTTATTTGTTGCCGTTGCACCAGTAAAGTTTTCTAAGTCTGTATCTCCTGGCCACGCTGCCCCACCGTTGCTTTGCGTAGTAAGGTTAGGGCCCGGTGCCGTAGATACGCTACCAGAACTTAGTACTACTCCCGCTTGAAAGGGGAAGTTACTGCCATTTGCATTAAAAGCACCCACGCCATTTACAGATGCAAAATCTGTACCTGTACTTTGTACAAAGTTCTCAGTTCCTGCACAAGAGGCGTTTATGAGAATGTCTTCTACGAGTTGTTGTGTTGTTAGTGATTCGTCTACAGTAATTTGTGAAAATAATGCCGAAGGGATAAGCCAAAGTAGGGAAAGTAAAAGTCTCTTCATTTGATTGGGTTTGTCGTGAGTTATAGCCTTATAGTTGAATAAAGAAATATCCTTAAAACATATAGAACTGCACAATTATGATACAAATTATGTAATGAATATACTATAATGCTAAATTATATACACTGCTAAGGTGTAACAAATAAAGCAATCTTCAAACAATTAACAAAAATATTGGATATAATACTTTATAAATCCGACAACTGACTTCTTTCCTACTTGGTAAATTCTAGTTTTTAACAGTTGCCGTTAAAATTGTATAGACAGGGAAGTGGTCACTATAGCCACCCAGGTAGTTTTTGCCAGCATATGTTCTAAAGGGATTACCTTTAAACTTCCCATCGTACTCTGTGAGATAAAAATCATTATAAATATCAGACTTCTCATAAAGAAGGTCATTGTTATAAATGCGCACAAAGTTGTTTGAAAAGATAATTTGATCAAAAATGAACCACTCATAATTATAATTAAGACTACCCTCATATCTCGTCCCGAGATAAAGCATCGGGTTGTAAAAGTCAGTTTTAACCAGGTGTTTTTTTATGCTCTCACTGTGTGGTCCATCATTAAAGTCACCCATTATAATTACCCTTGCTTCTGGATTTTGTGCGACAAGATTGTCTATAAGTTCTCGATTTTTTTGAGCGGCTTTTATTCGTTTGTGAGAAGTTTCATTTGCTCCTCTACGTCGAGATGGCCAGTGGTTTACAAGTATATGTACCTCTGTACCTAGTAAGTTACCCTGCACATATAAAATATCTCTGGTATAATCACGATCTCCCTCTTCTGTCTCTAAATATAATGTGACGGCCTCACTCTTATGTACCGTAAAATCTTTCTTCTTGTATAAAAGTGCTACATCTATACCACGCTCATCTGGAGAGTCATAGTGCACAATGCTATACCCTTCGTCATCAAGCTTACTAGTTTTTATTAGTGCTTCTAGTACAGCCTTGTTTTCTACCTCTGCTACGCCTAGTAAACTTGGTGATGCCGCAGTCTCTTTTTTTCCTATTTTAGAAATAACCTTAGCCAGTTTTTTAACTTTTTTGTCAAACTTATAAGAGTTCCACTCCTTAAAACCACCTGGTGTAAAGTCGTCATCTAGTGTTGCGGGGTCATTTTTTGTGTCAAAAAGGTTTTCAAGATTATAAAAACCTATAGCACATTTTATTTTTTTGGTTTGCGCTTTCGCGAAAGCGGATGTATCCTCCATTTTAAACTGTATCTATGAGACCCACAATTTAGTCAAAAAGACTGCAATCCATTTGCTACCTTTGTATTTATGCTGGAAGTTGAAAAAATAGAATATGAAAAGTGCATTCTTGTAGGACTTGTAACCCAAAAACAAACGCACGAAAAAATGACAGAATACCTTGATGAGCTCGAGTTTTTGGCCTACACGGCAGGAGCAGAGGTTCTCAAGCGTTTTAGTCAAAAATTAGAACGTCCTAACCCTAAAACTTTTATAGGTACAGGTAAGATGGAAGATGTAGCTGCTTATGTAGAGCAGCACGATGTAGGTACAGTCATTTTTGACGACGAGCTTACACCGGGACAGCAGCGTAACATTGAGGCACTACTTAAGTGTAAGATTGTAGATCGTACATATCTTATACTAGATATTTTTGCACAACGAGCACAAACTAGTTATGCACGTACGCAGGTAGAGCTTGCGCAGTATGAGTATCTCTTACCTCGTCTAGTAGGTTTATGGACACACCTTGAGCGCCAGCGTGGAGGTATAGGTATGCGTGGCCCTGGAGAGACAGAAATTGAGACAGATAGACGTATCGTACGTGACCGCATCACCCTGCTCAAAAAGAAGATGAAAACCATAGACAAGCAAATGTCTACACAACGTGGTAACCGTGGTGCACTGGTGAGAGTAGCCCTTGTAGGATATACAAATGTGGGTAAAAGTACCCTTATGAATGTGATAAGCAAGAGTAAGGTGTTTGCCGAAAATAAACTCTTTGCAACCCTTGATACTACTGTGCGTAAGGTGGTAATAGGTAATTTACCATTCTTACTTTCAGACACCGTTGGGTTTATAAGAAAGTTACCTACACAGCTAGTAGACTCTTTTAAGAGTACGCTAGATGAGGTGCGCGAGGCAGACTTACTATTACACGTGGTAGATATCTCACACCCACAGTTTGAAGATCATATTAATGCCGTAAATAAGATTCTAGATGAGATAAAAAGTATGGATAAACCCACGCTTATGGTCTTTAATAAAATTGATGCATATAAGGCAGAGGCTTATGATGATGATGACCTTATGGTAGAGCGCACGGGGGCTCACTACTCACTAGAGGAGTGGAAGGAGACCTGGATGTCACGCACTAATGGTGATGCGATATTCATTTCGGCGCTTAATAAAAACAACTTTGATTCCTTTAGAAAGAAGGTATACGAGCGCGTGAGAGAGATACACGTAACACGTTTTCCATATAATGAGTTTTTATACCCAGAGTATATAGATCAATACGGACAAGAAGAGGAATAAAAAGAATAACGCTTTCGCGAAAGCGTACTTAAAACAACACAATTACAATTATGCTCATAATAGGTATAGGTGGAGGTACCGGTAGTGGAAAAACTACCGTAGTAGATCAGATAGTTTCAGACCTTCCAGAAGGACAGGTAACGGTTATCTCCCAAGACTCATATTATAAAGATCTTTCTAGCCTCTCTATGGAGGAAAGAAAGAAAGTAAACTTTGATCACCCTAATGCGATAGATTTTCCATTGCTGTGTCAACATCTCAAAGAGCTTAAAGAAGGAAGGAATATATTACAACCAGTATATTCATTTGTTGCACATAACCGTACAGAAGAGACGGTGCTTACCACACCTACTAATGTGATGGTGGTAGAGGGTATCCTTATACTTACAGATCCTGCTATTAGAAATCTTTTTGATATCAAAGTTTTTGTACACGCAGATAGTGATGAGCGATTAATACGTCGTCTCAAGAGGGATATTGCAGAGCGCGGTAGAGATCTAGATGAAGTGCTTAATAGGTATCAAACCACGCTTAAGCCTATGCACCAGCAATTTATTGAGCCCACAAAAGAATTTGCAGATATTATTATACCAAACAATAGGTATAATACTGTTGCTGTAGATATTGTACGAAGTATTATAAACGAACGTTTAAATTAAGGTTTTACTATATTTACTACAATGGGTGTCAAAGAGCTGAGGCAAAAAAAATGGTTTAGAGTATTGAGTAATAAATATTTACTCATTACCATCATTTTCTTAATCTGGATGCTGTTTTTTGACGGGAGTTCATACCTATTACACAGGGAACTTAACCAAGAGCGAGATAAGTTAAAGGGTAACCGCGATTATTTTAAAAACGAAATTTCAAAGGATAATGCTCAAATACTACAGCTTAAAGATAGCGCAGGTTTAGAGCGGTTTGCTCGTGAAGAATACCTTATGAAAAAGGATAACGAGGAGATTTACATTATTGAATATCAAGATAGTTTAAAACAGGAAAATGAAGACTAGTTTATTTTCAGAATTTGATCCAGTATCTGCAAAAGCATACAAACAGAAAATACAGTTTGATCTTAAGGGTGCAGATTATAATGAGACGCTTGTCTGGCAGAGCTTAGAGGGTATACACGTACGCCCTTTTTACCATAAAGATGAGATAAAAAAATCACCAGCAATACCATTACCTAAGCAGTGGTTTGTAGGAGAGAAAATTTTTATAAATCAAGCAGTACAGTCTGCAGAGACGGCAAATAATGCTATAGCAAATGGTGTAGAGGCTGTTTATTTTCAAGCCAATAAACCTTTTGATATAGCTGCGTTATTTACAACGCTTAGTGATACTTCGGTGCCTCTGTATTTTGATCTATCATTTTTAGACGCAGAATTTTATAAGGAGCTATATCGATATAGTGATAAGTATGAGCTCGTAGTAAAGCTAGATATTATTAACCATCTTGCTTTAGATGGTAACTGGTTTACAAACCTCAATAAGGATCATCAAGATTTTAAAGAAGTTATACAAGAAGCAGCGTCATCCTTTACAATAGACACTACACTTTATCAGAATGCTGGAGCAACTATGGTACAGCAACTGGCATACGGTATGGCACAACTAGCTGAGTATTTAAACTTTTGCGAGCAAGAAAATCTTAAACTAGAAGAAGTAGTTGTAGAGGTAAGTGTGGGTGCAAATTACTTTTTTGAAATTGCAAAGCTTAGAGCATTAAGAGAATTAGCACAAACTGTTTTAAGTGCTTTTTCTTATCAAGACACAGCTATTAAAATCGTAGCACACCCAAGCCGTAGAAATAAAACTATTTACGACTATAATACTAATATGTTGCGTACCACTACAGAGTGTATGAGCGCAGTTTTAGGAGGAGCAGACTGGGTGGTAAATATGCCTTACGATGCATTATATCATAAAACAAATGATTTTGGACAGCGCATATCTCGTAATCAATTAATAGTGCTTAAAGAAGAAAGCTATTTTGATGCTGTACAAAATCCTTCAGATGGATCTTACTATGTTGAGGAACTCACCCATCAGCTAGCGGAAAAAGCACTTACGCTGTTTAAGGATATAGAGCGCAATGGGGGTCTATTAAAACAACTCAAAGATGGAACCGTACAACGCAAGATTAAAGAAAGCGCTACTAGAGAGCAGCAGCTTTTTGATGAGGGAGTCATTACTTTATTAGGAACTAACAAGCATCCTAATCAAGATGATAAGATGAAGGACAATCTTGAGTTATATCCTTTTGTAAAAATAAATCCACGCAAAACAATAATCGAACCTATAATAATGAGACGTCTCGCAGAAACTGTCGAAAAAGAGCGTCTTAAAACTGAGTAGATATGATAAAAATTAATCAACTAGTAGTAGTGGTTCTCCTTTTGTCTGTAAGCCTAATATCTTGTGATGACAAGAAAGAACTTACACTACAATATTCAGAAAAAGAAAGTATAACTACCTGTGGTGATGAAGATAGCGCGTTACTTAATGAGGCGCTATATCAATTTGAACAAGATATTACAGAGGCATATGATCCAGAGGCAAAACGTCTTGTAAGTGCTTACGGTCGCTACTTATATGTAGGTTTTACGGGTACAGCAGAGTTTGATAGAGTTGCAACAAGTCACTCCATTGCTATTTATAAAGAATTACGGGCTCGCAATATTTTGCTTGAAGATGGAGGCACTAGTAATCTTAACTATAAGCATCCTGCAGTGCAGTGTGTTATAAATAATATGGAAGATAAAGATTTGTCTACCACTATAAATGCCCTTGTAGAGACTAATACTATGAACCCAAAGTTGTTCAATTCACGTATGCGTAACTTTGGAAGACAAGCAAAAGATCAAAGAGTCACTGCGCTCTATGTGGCACTAGATGCATTTTATCAACATCTTGCGCCAGTAGCGCAAGTAGCGCAAGAAAGTAATGAGTAGAAGAGACGTACAACATATCACCCTTGGGGCTCAAGTAAAAAGTAGTTCTCAACAAGATGTGGTTTTAAAAACCACTGCCGAAAAGATAGATGTAAAATCTACCTATACTCCTGAAGATGTCCAAGATCTAGAGCACTTAGATTTTGTGGCCGGTATGGCGCCTAACTTACGCGGGCCTTACAGTACAATGTATGTAAGAAGACCTTGGACGATACGCCAGTATGCGGGTTTTTCTACTGCAGAGGATAGTAACGCATTTTATCGTAGAAACCTTGCCGCAGGCCAAAAGGGACTCTCGGTAGCTTTTGATCTCGCAACACACCGTGGTTATGATAGTGATCACGAGCGCGTAGTAGGAGATGTAGGTAAGGCAGGTGTGGCGATAGACTCGGTAGAGGATATGAAAATCCTTTTTGACCAGATACCGCTAGATAAGATGTCTGTCTCTATGACTATGAATGGAGCAGTGCTTCCTATTATGGCATTTTATATAGTCGCAGCTCAAGAGCAAGGAGTAGATACGGCGCTACTTTCGGGTACAATCCAAAATGATATTCTTAAGGAATTTATGGTGCGTAACACGTACATATATCCTCCTACACCATCTATGAGAATCATCTCAGATATCTTTGAATATACAGCAAAGAAGATGCCTAAATTTAATAGTATCTCAATCTCTGGATATCATATGCAAGAAGCCGGAGCAACTTGTGATATAGAACTCGCATACACCCTAGCAGATGGACTGGAGTATATAAAAACTGGGCTTGCTGCCGGGATGGATATAGACAGCTTTGCGCCAAGGCTTTCATTTTTCTGGGCAATAGGGATGAACCACTTTATGGAAATCGCAAAGATGCGTGCCGCCAGAATGTTATGGGCAAAAATTGTAAAACAATTTAACCCTAAAAACCCAAAGTCTCTTGCCTTGAGAACGCACTGCCAGACTAGTGGCTGGAGTCTTACAGAGCAAGATCCATTTAATAACGTTGCGCGCACAACTATTGAGGCTGCTGCAGCGGCTTTTGGAGGGACGCAGAGTTTACACACTAACGCACTAGATGAGGCCATTGCCTTGCCTACAGATTTTTCTGCTCGTATCGCTCGTAACACACAAATTTTCTTACAAGAAGAAACACATATTACAAAAACCGTAGACCCGTGGGCGGGTAGTTATTATGTAGAGTCTCTCACAAATGATATTGCTCATAAAGCCTGGGAGCTTATTCAAGAGGTAGAGGAGCTAGGAGGTATGACTAAAGCTATAGAAGCTGGTATTCCCAAACTACGTATTGAAGAGGCAGCTGCTAGAAAGCAAGCCCGCATAGATAGTGGTCAAGATATTATAGTGGGAGTTAATAAATACAGACCTACAGAAGATGAGCACCTAGATATACTTGATGTAGATAATACAAAGGTGCGTGATGGCCAGCTTAAGCGTCTGGATCAAATCAAAAATGACAGAGACTCAGCTAAAGTTTCTCAAGCTTTAGAGGCGCTTACAAACGCAGCTAGAGAGGGCAATGGTAATTTATTATCACTTGCGGTTACAGCAGCTAGAGAAAGAGCAACCCTAGGAGAAATTTCAGATGCACTAGAGGAGGTTTATGGGCGTCACAAAGCGCAGATACAATCCTTTAGTGGTGTATATAGCAAAGAGATGAAAGAAGATTCCGCTTTCGCGAAAGCGCAACAACTCGCAAACCAGTTTGCAACGCAAGACGGGCGTCGTCCTAGAATTATGATTGCCAAAATGGGGCAAGACGGTCACGACCGTGGAGCAAAAGTAGTAGCAACTGGCTACGCAGATATAGGGTTTGATGTAGATATAGGGCCGCTATTTCAAACACCTAAAGAGGCAGCAAAACAAGCAGTAGAAAATGATGTGCACATACTAGGAGTCTCATCACTTGCGGCTGGTCACAAAACATTAGTGCCTCAAGTAATTGAAGAGCTAAAGGCGCTAGGAAGACCAGATATTATGGTGATTGTAGGTGGAGTGATTCCGCAGCAAGATTATGAATTTTTATTTGAGGCTGGTGCTGCAGCAGTTTTTGGGCCTGGAACAAAAATAAGTGAGGCGGCGATAGGTCTTCTAGAGATTATGATGGACTAGATGAAATATTACATCCTTACATATACTTTTATAGAAAACTATTTAGAGAAAAGAACACCTTATCGCAAAGATCATTTTGAGGTTGCAAAAGCAGCTGTAGCTGCGGGCAGTCTTCTACTAGGTGGAGCTACAGAAGGTCCTGGTGAAACAGGTGTGCTAATCTTTCAAGTAAAAGACAAATCACAAGTTGAGACATTTGCGGCACAAGATCCTTATGTAAAAAATGGTATTGTTATTTCTTACGATATCAAGGAGTGGAATGTTGTGCTTGGCTCAAAGTTATAATAGTAGTAAACGTGTATTAAAAATAGACACGTACAAAAGGCTGCCACGCATCTGCATAAACAGAATCATTATCGTCAAAGAGTACATTGTAACGTATCCCGATTGCGCCTAGGCTATTTCCTCCTACGTTGAGACGGTATCCTGCGCCCAGAAAGAGTGCAGTATTCCAAGAGTTTGGAATGTCTGGTAGTCCAGAAACCGATTGAAAAACGCGAAGTTGCTCAAACTCTCCAGAGAGCTGTAAGAAATCAAGCGGATTTGAAATGACAATAGCACTTGCCCCTACAAGAGTTGTTTTAAAATCTCCAAATTTTTGATAAGTGTAATTAAGTCCTGGTCCAAATGCGACATATTGATTGGGTTGATACAATGCGCTTGGTGCAACCGTGATGTTAGTATTGTTTCGACCAAAATTTAAGCCTAATCCACCGCCAAAACGCACCTTGCTCCAAAACTCACTTTTAGGTTTTGTAGTATTCTCTTGCGCTTGAATTGTTGTTGTCATTGTAAAAAAGAGGCCTGTGAGTAGTATAATCCCTAAAAAATTACATTTCATAGCTGTAGTGTCTTAATTCTCTGTTATAAATATAGGTATTATATGTCCAAAAATGTTAATTATCGTATTTTTGCTTTTCTAAAGTCGCAAGACGCAGAACTTAAATATCAAATGGATAGATTTTCATTTCTGAATGCCGCACATACCGCTTACTTTGCTGAGCTTTACGATCAATATTTACTTAACCCAGATAGTGTAGAAGCTAGCTGGCGCGCTTTTTTTCAAGGTTTTGACTTTGGGCTAGAAAGTGCAGAAGAGGTTACTGGTGATGTAGGAGGAGAGACTGTGGTTATTCCTGAAGGAATTCAAAAAGAATTTCAAATAGTAAAATTAATAGACGGATACCGTAACAGAGGTCACCTCTTTACAAAGACTAACCCTGTACGTGCACGCCGTAAATATGCACCTACACTAGAGATAGAAAACTTTGGACTCTCTAAGTCTGATCTTAGTACAGAGTTTGAAGCTGGTTCAATTTTAGGTATTGGGAAGAAGACGTTACAAGAGATTGTAAACCACCTTGAGGCTATATACTGTGACCACATAGGCATTGAGTATATGTACATTCGTAATCCAGAAGAGATTACTTGGATACAGAACTGGCTCAATAAAAATGATAACCATCCTTCTTTCTCAAAAGAGGAAAAAAGGCATATTCTCAAAAAATTAAATCAAACAGCTTCTTTTGAAGGTTTCTTGCACTCTAAGTATGTAGGGCAAAAACGTTTTTCTGTAGAAGGACTTGACGCTATGATTCCGGGTCTTGATACGCTTATCGAGAGAGGGTCTGATAAAGGTGTTGAGCAATTTGTAGTAGGGATGGCACACCGTGGTCGTCTTAATGTACTGGCAAATATCTTCGGAAAATCACCAGAGGCAATCTTTTCTGAGTTTGACGGAAAAGAGTATGATGAGGATGAACTTTTTGATGGAGATGTAAAATACCATATGGGGTGGACTAGCTTTCGCGAAAGCGATAAAGGACATAAAATACGTATGGACCTAGCACCTAATCCATCGCACCTTGAGACTGTAGGAGCAGTGATAGAGGGGATGTCTCGTGCAAAAATAGATAATCAATTAGGAGGAGATGAGAAGAAAATCCTTCCTATTGCTATACACGGTGATGCTGCCGTAGCTGGTCAAGGTATTGTATATGAAATTGTGCAAATGGCACAGTTAGAAGGATATCGCACGGGTGGTACGATACATATCGTAGCAAATAACCAAGTAGGTTTTACAACAAACTATCTCGATGCGAGATCATCTACCTATAGTACAGATGTAGGTAAGGTTACCTTGTCTCCAGTACTACACGTAAACGCAGATGATGTAGAGTCTGTGTGTCACGCATTTGCTTTTGCGCTTGATTTTAGAATGCAATTTGGCCGTGATGTATTTATAGACATACTAGGTTATAGAAAGTATGGGCATAATGAAGGTGATGAGCCTAGATTTACACAGCCTTTATTATATAAGGCAATCTCAAAACACTCAAATCCTCGTGATATCTATGCAGAAAGACTTCTTAAAGAAGGGGTTATAGAAAAGGGATATGTAAAGCAGCTCGAAAAAGAATATAAAGATGATCTTGAAGAAGATCTTGAAGAATCTCGTAAGAGAGATAAAACAGTAATTACTGAGATTCTTGCAGATGACTGGGAAGGGTATGAGATAGGAAGTAGAGAAGATATTCTTACTCCTGTAGATACTACCTATGATATAAGTAAGCTAGATGTTATAGCAGACGGTATTACTAAGTTACCAGAAGATAAAAAATTCATACGCAAGATACAGCGTATTGTTGCAGATAGAAATAAGCAGTATACAGAAAAGAATCAATTAGACTGGGGAATGGGTGAGCTTCTAGCTTACGGTTCTCTTATGGAAGAAGGATTTAATGTACGTATATCTGGACAAGATGTAGAGAGAGGAACATTCTCTCACCGTCACGCCATTATCAAAACAGAAGATGATGTAGAAGAGATTAATCTACACAACCGTCTAGATGTAGCTGGTAAGATGGATATTTATAACTCACTACTTTCTGAGTATGGAGTGGTAGGTTTTGACTACGGGTATGCGATGGCTGCTCCTAAAACACTTACTATCTGGGAGGCTCAATTTGGAGATTTTTCAAATGGTGCACAGATAATGCTAGATCAATACATAAGCGCTGCAGAGTCTAAGTGGAAAACACAAAATGGACTCGTAATGTTATTACCTCACGGGTATGAAGGTCAAGGTTCTGAGCACTCTAGTGCACGTATGGAACGTTACCTACAGCTTTGTGCAACAGATAACCTTATAATGGCAGATGTAACGACGCCAGCTAACTTCTTTCACCTACTACGTCGCCAGATGAAGTGGAATTTTAGAAAACCGCTTGTAGTTTTTACACCTAAATCATTATTAAGACACCCTCTTGTAGTGAGTACTAAAGAGGAGCTCACCACAGGTTCTTTTCAAGAAGTTCTTGATGATACTGAGGTAGATAAGAAGAAAGTTACATCACTTGTATTCTGTACAGGTAAGTTTTATTATGACCTCTTAGAGCGTCGTAAGGAAAATGGCCGTGATGATGTAGCCCTTGTGCGTATAGAGCAACTATTCCCGCTGCCACAAAAGCAGTTAGAAGATATTATTGCAAGTTATCCTAATGTAACAGATTATGTCTGGGCACAAGAAGAGCCTAGAAATATGGGAGCTTGGGGTTATATGCTTATGAATTTTGATCAAGTAAAACTTAGAGTAGCATCGCGACGTGTGTATGCATCTCCAGCTGCGGGAAGTAGTACAAGATCAAAAGCAAGACACAAAAAAGTAATAGATAGCGTTTTTGAAGCGCCTGTAAAATAGTAACAATTAATAGCCGCCAGCGTCCTTAGTCTAATTAAGTTGAGTAACACTGGCGTAACCAGAAACATTATGGTTTTAGAAATGAAAGTCCCTTCACCGGGAGAATCCATCACAGAAGTTGAAATCGCACAATGGCTCGTTGAAGACGGCGATTATGTAGAAAAAGACCAGGCCATTGCCGAGGTAGATAGTGATAAAGCAACGCTCGAGCTTCCAGCAGAGATGAGTGGAATCATTACACTTAAAGCAGAAGAAGGTGATGCTGTTGAGGTAGGTGCAGTTGTGTGCCTTATTGATACTGCTGCAGAGGCGCCGGCTACAGACACCTATGAAGGTGGTGACGAAGGTGGTGGAGATGGTAAAGTAGAAGAAAAACTCAAAAAAGAACAGGCAGCAACTCCTAACACAGGAGAAAAAGCTCCAGCCGAAACTGAAAAGACATACGCATCTGGAACTCCAAGCCCAGCAGCAAGAAAAATTCTTGATGAAAAAGGAATGACCGCTAGCCAAGTTACGGGTACAGGTAGAGCTGGCCGTGTGACTAAAGAAGATGCTGTAAAAGCAACACCTTCTATGGGAACTCCAGGACCCGGTTCTAGAGGTGACTCACGTACTAAGTTATCTATGCTACGCCGTAAAGTTGCAGAGCGTCTCGTAGAAGCAAAAAATACAACAGCAATGCTTACTACCTTTAACGAGGTAAATATGCAGCCTATATTTGACCTGCGTAAGCAATACAAAGAAGACTTTAAGGCAAAGCACGGTGTAGGTTTAGGGTTTATGTCATTCTTTACACTAGCAGTGGTAAGAGCTCTCGAAATGTATCCTGCTGTAAACAGTATGATAGATGGTAAAGAGATGCTCACTTTTGATTATAAAGACATCTCAATTGCCGTATCAGGTCCTAAAGGACTTATGGTGCCAGTTATTAGAAATGCAGAAAACCTTTCTTTTAGAGGGGTTGAGAGCGAGGTAAAACGCCTTGCAATAAGAGCTAGAGACGGTAAGATTACTGTAGATGAGATGACAGGAGGAACCTTTACAATTTCAAATGGAGGTGTATTTGGATCTATGTTATCTACGCCTATCATAAACCCACCTCAATCTGGTATCTTAGGAATGCACAATATCGTAGAGCGCCCTATCGTAAAAGATGGCGAGATTGTAATCGCACCTATAATGTTTGTAGCATTATCTTATGATCATAGAATTATCGATGGTAAAGAGTCTGTAGGATTCTTAGTCGCTGTAAAAGAAGCACTAGAAGATCCTATTAACATTCTTATGGATGGAGATATCAAGAAAGCCTTAGAGATGTAAATCATTAGGATATAATAATATATAAAAGCCAACTTGTAATAAGTTGGCTTTTCTTTTTTTACGCTTTCGCGAAAGCGGTCTCCATAGTGTTAATAATCAAAGCAACTAAGTCGTTTGATATAAGTTTTTAGAGTTGTGTAAAAAAAAACACTCATTAAAAAAATTTAATGAGTGCTTTTCAGTTGGGGAAAGCTTAGGTTTGCGTAATCATAAAAATAAAAACTCCCATTATAAGAAATGAGAGTTTTATAATAGCTTTTTTTCAAATATCATCAAAATCTTGAATAATAACCCTCTTATGAAAAAAGCTACGGGGGAGTCACAAAGATATGATGGTATGGAGGTAAAATTTTACGGATTTCCTTTATTTGGGCGTTTTTTTTTAATTTTTTTTGACTTTTTTTAAATCAGGCGCAAGTCTGCTAACAAACGTATGAGGTGTATAGTAGTTTTTGCACCAAACTCAGTGCGCAACTCACGCAGTCGCTTCTCAATACTACTGCGGCTGTAAGGCTTCATATTTTTGGATTTAAAATAATGCTGTATTTCATCTTGTGTAGCCCCATCTGCGAGAAGACTTAATAGCTCAATATCGTAGTTATTGAGTTCTACCAGATTTTTTTGTTTTACATTATCTGCAAGGTGTTGAGAGATGTATTTCTCACCTTTTGCGACTTGCTCTATGGCTTCCTTAAGATTTTCTAGCCCTCGTCTATCTTTACAAACATAACCATCTAGCAAGCCAGACTTCCAGAGGCTGTCAAAACGTTGTGGGTGATCTTCCATAGAGTAGACGATTACTTTAATGGATGGATCTACTTCTTTTAAAGCTTTAAAAAGGTGCTCTCCAGAGGTAAGGCGCTCTTTACGATGAGATTCTTTAAAGGAGAGATCTGTGATTAAAAGGTCAAAAGGAGCGTTATCTTGAATGGCCATTTTAAATTCTAAAAAGGCTTCATCACAGTACTCGACGTGTACAACTTCTGGTATTTTGAGCTGTTTAAGAATAGAGGAGACACCCAGTTTTATGTTATCTATGTCTTCGGCCGCTAGTATTTTTTTAAACATTGTACTGTAAATTAAATAGGGATTGATAATTCTGCTCTAAAACCTTCATCTACCGCAGAGTCAAATTTTATTTCTCCTCCTAGAGATTTGAGACGGGTTTGCGTGTTTAACAAACCGCTCCCGCGATTATCTCTTGATAGTGATACTCCTTTACCATTGTCACTGTAATTAATTTCTAAAAGTTTGTCTACACTCTTAAAAACTAGCGCTACAAGAGAAGCTTTACTATGCTTTCTCATATTAGTCATTAACTCTTGTAATACTCTGTAAATCTCGATTTTTACTTCGGGATTAATCACATTCCAGTTTATAGACTCTAGACCTCTTAGTATTAGTTTTCTTTCTGATGAGGTATAGGTTTGTAAGTTCATTGCAAGTTCTGTCGGGAAGTTCTCATCTGTTTGTATAGGCTTAGTCTCTCTAGAGAGGTCTCTACTTAACTTGTAAATGTCTTCAAGTCTATCTGCTACTGCAGGTGAGCTTATTTCGTTTTCTACCTCATTCATAACTAGGTAAATCTCGTTTGCAAGCTCATCGTGTAGTTTTTTGGCAAGGCGTTTTTCTGTTTCATAGCGATCTAGTATTCGCTGTTTTTTTGAGCGTTCTCTTTGGTATAGTATAAATATTAAACCTGTGATTAAAAGACCTCCTATGCCTACTAGTGCCCAGTTTCTCTTTCTTATAGCAATTTCTTCTCGTAACTGTGAGGCCGTAATTTTTTGTAAGGCTATGTTTTCCCGCTCTTCGGCCTTTTCTACATCATACCGCAGTTTTGCAAACTCAAACTTAGCTTTGTTTTGCGCTTTAGTTAGAGAATCTGATAAGCTTGTATATTCTTTGAAAAGAACATTAGATTCTTTGGTTACGGGGATCAAGTAATCGAGAGCTTTTACAACAGCTTCAGTATTCTTAGCTTTAGAAGATATATTATAAGCTTGTTGTGCGTGATATGCAGTCTTTTTAGTATTTCCTAATGTCATATAAGCCTCTGCAAGGTGTATATGACTGGCATACTTTCCTGGTATGTCATCTATGCTAGTTCGTAGGTTTAAAGCTTCTTCTAGTAAGGGTATGGCGTCTTTGTGTCCAGCACGTGATTTTGCAAATGCATAGTTATCCTTGAGTCGGTATAATGTATTGAGTGATAAGCTATCTTTATAAGCAAGCCCTACCTCTAGTTGTTGTATAGCTCCATCATTATCACCAGATTTTAATAGTGTAATGGCATAATTATTAATTAGAGAGGCCTTACTTCCCTTGTTGTTCTCAAGTTGTAATGCTTTACGATGGTACCGTATTGCCTCTTGCCACAAGCCACGCTCTCTATAAACCCTTCCCAGAATGTCGTAAAACCAAGAGATTTCTGAAGGTTCCTTTAATGTGTTACTATAGTCAAGAGCATTTACAATAGTATATTCTGCTCCATCCATATCGCCAAGACTGGTTTGTATGTAGCTCGCTTTTTTTGAAATTTTTATAATCTGTATACTATCCTTTAACTCAGTAAAGAGTTCTATGGCGTGTACAAAGTTTGTAAAGGCCTCAGAGGTATTCTGCTTTTTCTTATAAATATCTCCTTGATTATCATAAGATTGAGCGATAAATCGCTTGCTTTTTAGTCTAGTTGCTTCGTCTAATACTGTTTTAGTCTGGGCAATTGCTTGATCGTATTGCTTATCATAGTAATACAAATCACACCTATAGATTAGTTGTTCAAGGTATACAGAGTCAGACACTTGTCTTGACCAGTAAATTGCTTTATCATTTGCTGCCAGTCTATCTTTGTAGGATTCTTTTTTTTTACGGCTTAACTTTTTGTAGTACAGTAAACTATCCTCAGCATTATATTTCTGAGGTGCGAGGGTGCTGTAAACCGTAAAACTATACAGTAAAAAAAGGGATGACAGAATAAACTGTTTCATCCCTCTAATATACGAATTAGTAAAAAATATTAAGATGCAAAAGGTCTAATTATCCTCTTCATCTTCTTTCTCATCTTGTCCACCATTATCATCCTCTCCCCAGGTGCTCTCTATGCGATCACTTTCTTCGACCACGGTATCTGGAGTACAAGCAGTAAAAGTTACTCCCATAAATAAAAATGCTAAGATGTAAATTGTCGTTTTCATAATTTTAATGTTTTAGGGTTATATTTTTTTGAAAGAAAAAACCTACACAAAGAAAAAATATGCTGCATTTTACGGATTTCCTTTATGAAACCTATTGCCAATTATCGTTCTTTGTGTACTGATTATCTTTTAGATACGTAAATATCTAGCTTATCAAGAGTGCTAGATGGAAAACCGATGGAAAATCCTTTCCTGTTCTTAATAGACTTGTATGTAAGAATGAATTAGAAAAAAAAATACCATTATGATGTTTAGAAAAATTGTTTTGTCCGCTTTCGCGAAAGCGGAAACAGAAACCCCCGGAAACACGAAAACACAATGGGCAGATCACCTAGCAAATAGTTTATGGTGCGAGTGTAAGTATCAAATTTCAAGAAGAACGCTTCTCAATTATTACAATAGTTATGTAGATGGGGTCGATGAAGATGAGCTATGCCCTAACGCAAAGATGATAGAGATGCTTTGTAAGTATCTAGGGTATCCCAATTATGCCACTTATCTTTTACACCAAGCTAGTATGCAGGGTGTTAAGAGTAGCAAAAATCCGCAGGCATTTACTTATACGCTCCAGACGGAGAATTATAAAGAAGAAGTTACAATACTTGTACGTAGAGAGCTAGTGCCTTCTCGTAATGTTGCTTAGTTTAACTTATAGTGTATTTTATTTTGATCTAGAGAATCTAGTAGTTCTTGGCAAATTTTGACCTTGGTCTTTTTGCTAGGCATTTTTACGTAGATTTTTTCCTTAGGTTCAAAGACTTGAAAGTGCAGTTTTGCACTACCCATATGTTGGTCTAATATTTCTTTAATTTCGGCTACACGAGCTTCAGCTACTTCATTAATATCAATGTTTATGGTGAGTTTTTTTGCATTATTCTCCATAACATCTTGAAGTTGCTGTATACTATTAAACTGTGTGCGAGGATCTCCTTTTCGACCAGTTTCCCTATTAGTAAAGCCGTCTTTTATAAAGACCTTTGCGTGTATAAAACTATTAGGTATTAAGAAGTGCCTCATCTTGAGGTACTCTTCTCCAAACATTCTAAACTCAAAACTATCTGTAAAATCCTCTACTGTAAAGGCGGCCCAGCCTTTACCATTTTTTGATACGCGATGTTGAACGTCTGTAATCACCCCGCCAAAGGTAAGCTCCCTATTTACAAAAGCTTCCATCTGGTTAAAGTGGCTAACTGTTGCGTTACAAAAGGTTTCCATCTCGGTTTTAAAATCATCTAGTGGGTGACCAGATATATATACACCTACCACTTCTTTCTCACGTTTGAGCTTCTCCATTGTGCCCCATTCTTCACACGGAGGAACTTCTGGTTCTGGAATTTGCACCTCACTTGACTCGCCAAAAAGGCTTACCTGAGAGCTATTTTCATTCTCTTGATAGCGAGCACCATACTTTACAGCTTTTTCTAAAAAGGTAATCCCATCACCATTATCATTAAAGAACTGCGCTCGGTGGGTGTCGCCGTCTAGTTCGTCAAAACCGCCGGCAAGTGCAAGGCTCTCAAAGGCTTTCTTATTGGCTGCTCGTAAATCTACGCGACGTGCAAAGTCAAAAACAGATTTGTACTTACCATCTTTTCTATTTTCTACAATAGTGGCAACAGCTCCTGTACCTACGCCTTTTACCGCACCCATACCAAAACGTACAGCGCCATTATCATTTACCGTAAATTTTCTAAAAGATTCATTTACATCTGGGCCTAGTACTTCTAGTCCCATACGCTTTGCCTCTTCCATAAAGAATGTTACTTGCTTTATGTCATTCATATTGTTAGAAAGTACAGCGGCAAGATACTCTGCTGGGTAGTGTGCTTTTAGATATGCTGTTTGATAAGCAATCCAAGCATAACAGGTAGAGTGTGACTTGTTAAAGGCATAGGCGGCAAAAGCCTCCCAGTCTTTCCATATTTTTTCCAGCTTTTCTGGATCGTGTCCTTTTGCAGATGCCTGTTCTATAAACTTAGGCTTCATTTTATCAAGAACTGCAATTTGCTTTTTACCCATTGCCTTACGCAGTACATCTGCCTCACCCTTTGTAAAGTCGGCAAGTTTTTGAGATAGAAGCATCACTTGCTCTTGATATACAGTAATACCATAAGTCTCTTTTAAGTACTCTTCCATCGCTGGGAGATCGTACTCAATTTCTTCTTCCCCGTGCTTCCTTCTTACAAAAGAGGGAATGTATTCCATAGGACCTGGACGATAAAGGGCATTCATCGCAATAAGATCTTCAAAAACGGTAGGTTTAAGAGATTGCATATGCTTTTGCATACCAGGTGATTCATATTGAAAAATCCCTACGGTATCTCCACGCTGGAAAAGTTCGTATGTTTTTTCATCATCCAGAGGAAAATTCTCAGGATCCAGATCTACATTGTGGCGATACTTAACAAGCTTAACAGTGTCCTTTATAAGAGTAAGGGTCTTCAGACCCAAGAAGTCCATCTTAAGCAATCCAGCTTCCTCTACTACAGAGTTGTCAAACTGTGTTACATAGAGATCTGAGTCCTTTGCTAGTGCAACAGGTACAAAATTTGTAATATCATCTGGCGTGATAATCACTCCACAGGCGTGAATACCCGTGTTACGTACAGACCCTTCTAGCTGGCGTGCTTGCCTTAACATTTGCCCTTCCAGATTGTCTTGAGTCTCTATATTTATAAGTTCTTGTACCTTAGGTAAATCATCAGATCTAAAAGAACTACGCAACTCTGCATCTGTCTTGCCAAATATCTTGCGCAGCTTACTCATAGTAGGTATAAGCTTTGCAATACGATCTGCATCTCCTAGTGATAGATCTAGTGCTCTAGAGGTATCACGTATAGAAGACTTTGCAGCCATTGTACCGTATGTAATAATTTGTGCAACTTGATTTGCTCCATACTTATCTATTACATACTGCATTACACGCCCACGTCCTTCATCATCAAAGTCAATATCAATATCGGGCATACTCACACGATCCGGATTTAAGAAACGCTCAAAAAGTAGGTCGTACTTCATCGGGTCTATGTTTGTAATCCATAAACAGTATGCAGCAACAGATCCTGCGGCAGATCCACGACCAGGTCCAACAGATACATCCATATTACGAGCCTCGCGTATAAAATCTTCTACAATCAAGAAGTAACCCGGGTATCCTGTTTTTTCTATAACGTCAAGCTCAAAATCTAAACGTTCTGTAACTTCTTCTGAGAGTTCTTCACCATAGCGTTTTTTTGCACCTTCATAAACCAGATGTCTTAAAAAAGCATTTTCACCACGTTTTCCACCATCTATTGCATCTTCTGGAGATACAAATTCTTGAGGTATGTCAAAAGCTGGAAGCAGTACGTCTCTCGCAAGTTCATAAGGTTCAATTTTATCAACAACCTCTTGTACATTTAAAATAGCTTCTGGCACATCTGCAAAGAGGGTTTTCATTTCCTCTCCACTTTTAAAGTAGTACTCATCATTGGGAAGGCCATAACGATAGCCGCGACCACGCCCCTTTGGAGTAGCTACTTTTTCTCCATCTTTTACACAAAGCAATACATCGTGCGCATCTGCATCAGATTTATCTATGTAAAACGTGTTATTTGATGCGACAGTTTTAATATTATGCTTTCGCGAAAGCGCAATTAAAACAGGCATCACTCTATCCTCATCTTCTTGCCCGTGACGCATTAACTCTATATATAAGTCATCGCCAAACTGCTCTTTCCACCAAATGAGGGCTTCCTCGGCTTGATTTTCACCTACGTTAAGTATTTTGCTAGGCACCTCTCCATATAAGTTACCTGTGAGTACAATAAGATCATCGCGATATTGCATTATCACATTACGATCTATACGAGGTACATAATAAAAACCATCTGTGTAGGCAATAGACGCCATTTTACAGAGGTTTTGATATCCATTTTTATTTTTGGCGAGGATCACTATTTGATACCCATTATCCTTCTGGCTTTTGTTTTTGTGATCTACACATACGTTAAACTCACAACCTATAATGGCTTTAAGAGGTACTCCTTCTGGCTCTTCGCCAGCCTCTACAGCTGCGGCATTTGCTTTTTTGACACCTGCGTTATGAGACTTTACGGCTTTTGTAAAGTGAAATGCACCCATCATATTACCCATATCTGTCATAGCGACTGCAGGCATTTTTTGAGTCGCAGCAGCTTTTACAATGTCTTGCACGCTAGCGGTAGACTGTAGTATAGAAAACTGTGAGTGATTATGTAGATGAGCAAACTTAACCTCAGAGAGCTTTGCAGCATTATCTTCTAGTTCTGTTTGTGATATTTCTGGAGCTTCATTTTGCGCAGCTAGTTTTTTGGCAATACGCTCAGAGGCTTTTTTGAGATTGATGTGCTTGAGCCCTATAAACTCAATGGGCTGCGGGTTTGCTTGAGAGAACCTGTCAAAATAGTCTGGCTGTACATCTAGCTCCTCTTTTGTGTATACACGCTGGCGTATAAGTTCTAAAAAGCAACGCGTAGTCGCCTCAACATCTGCCGTAGCATTGTGGGCTTCTCCAAAACCTTCACCAAAAAGATGTTTGTGTAATTCTGTAAGTGTAGGTAGTTTAAATTTTCCACCTCGTCCCCCTGGTAACTGGCAAAGTGTTGCTGTTTTTTCTGTACACGTATCTAGTACGGGCAGCTCTTGCAGGTCGTTGCCAATGTTGAGCCTGTGAAACTCTGCACCCATAATATTTGTGTCAAAACCTACGTTTTGACCCACCACATATTTTGCTTGAGATAGTGCGACATTAAACTTCTCAAGAACCTCTGAGAGTGCTACTCCATCTTTTTCTGCCAGCGCTGTTGATATCCCGTGTATACGCTCTGCATCATAGGGAATGTCAAAACCATCTGGCTTTACTAGATAATCTTGGTGCTCTATGACTTGTCCCATCTCATCGTGCAGCTGCCAGGCTATCTGTATACAGCGTGGCCAGTTGTCTGAGTCTGTAATAGGAGCGTTCCAGTTTTTTGGAAGTCCTGTAGTTTCGGTGTCAAAAATGAGGTACATAGGCGTAAAAAATGTGGATAAGAAATGTACAGAATTTTACTCTTTAATATACCCTTATTTAATGTCAAATTTTAATGATTTATGCACAATAATATTACTCGTTATAAGTGGCTGATGATGAGAAATTGATGCAAAAAAAAATCCCAACCTACTGGTTGGGATTTTTCTCCTTTTTCAAATCCAATTTTTTAAAATGTGGCAATTATGCCCACTCTTCAAGAGTTTTTACCTCGTTAAGAGCATTCTGTATGCTATTACGTTGTTTTTCTAGTATTATTCTTGTTGAGTTTGGTAATGAAGTCTCTGCGAGTACTTCGTTATATGTTTCTACAGAGGCCTTTTCTCCTCGTATTGCTTCTTCTAAAACCGCTTCGTCATTATCTGTTGTAAAAGCTGCTTTTACATCCATCCACGCTCTGTGCGCATCTGCTGTAAAGCTTGTTCCTTTATCTACTTCTTGGCCAAAGCTGCGTACCTCTTCCTTAATTTCGTGTCCAAAGTTATATCGATCTTGAGCACGGTTATTAAAAAAGTTTTTTAGTCCTGTGTTGCTTACTTTTTCTGCTGCTTTCTTATAGCCAGCTTCTGCATCATATGACTTGGTTAATAAATTGTTTAACTTATTTCCTACTTCTTCTGTATAGCTCATAATATGTTTTTTGTTGTTAGTAATGATGTAAAGGTACAGGGAGACAGGGCTTTGGGATAGAGGTTTAACCACCTTTAACCTCATAGCGCTAGTTTTGGCGCATATTAACGTAAATCTCTGTTAAGTGTCTTAAAATACTTAACATAAAAGAAAAAGCACCCCTTGTGGAGTGCTCGTATTGTGCGTGGTTCCGCTTTCGCGAAAGCGTAATAAAATTTAGTAATTTATAGTAAATGCACCTTCTGTTACGTCAAACCCATCATCTGTTTGAAAAGAAAAGGTACCTACAATAAGCTCATTTGCTGCGTCATTTGTAATGATGGTAAGCTCTCCAGATGTAGCATTAGATACTCCATTGGGAACCGTATAACCAGCCGAAAGGTCTGGATTTGTACCTAGTAAATAGTCACCTGGCATTGTGTTGAGCGGAAAGTTTAACGCAAGAGATGTGGTCGAAGTTTGTCCCACTACTGTTATAAGATTACCAGATACCGAACTATTTATGATAGTAGGAGTAAACGTTATCGTATTTACCTTTGCAGTAAAGTTGTTTTGAAGTACAATTACTTCTGGTTCATTCATTAAAGGACTTAGTATAGGGACTTGATATGCAATACCTCTATAAAAGAAAACAGAGTCTTGTAGGGATTCTGTATATGCCGTAAAGTTAAACTCTCCAGAGAGGCTGTTGTCTCCATTAAGAGTATAGATAAAATTTCCGGTAGATAGCGCGTTAAGAGTGCTGTACTCTATACCGTTCTCATCTGTATAGGTTGCGATGTTTGTGTTATTTGCACCTCCTAGGGTTACAGGACTCTGGCTTTGATTATTAACGAGAATGTTTACAGCTTCAAGGCCGCGTTCTCCAGCGACTACTAGACTGCCATCTATGTTAAAAATGGCTCTTGAGTCGTTTGCTCTAAAGAGTAAGCTGTCTTTAATTCCTTGTAAGGCTGGACTATTGTCTTCTATGGTACTACAAGAAGTAAAGAGCATTACACTCAAAAATGTAAGAAATAATACTTTCATTGAGGGGTGTCTTAAATATTTTGCAAAAGTACTCTATATTAAAGATATAACGTGTCGAAAGGATTAAAAATTGTAGTATATTTGCAGACTTAAATAAAAACAGGGGTCGGGTACCCCACAAATTAACTTTTATGTCAGTTAAAATTAGATTACAAAGACACGGTAAAAAAGGAAAGCCTTTTTACTGGATCGTAGCAGCAGATGCACGTGCAAAGAGAGATGGTAAATACTTAGAAAAAATAGGTACTTACAATCCAAACACTAACCCAGCACAGATTGATCTAGATGTAGATGGAGCTGTAACGTGGTTACAAAACGGAGCGCAGCCTACTGAGACGGCAAAACGTCTTTTATCGTACAAAGGAGCAATGCTCAAAAATCACCTTGCAGGTGGTGTACGTAAAGGAGCGCTTACTGAAGAGCAAGCAGAAGAAAAATTCAACGCTTGGTTAGAAGAAAAAGCTTCTAAAGTAGCAGCTAAGAAAGGTGACCTTTCTAAAGCAGAAGAAAAAGCAAAAGCAGACGCTCTTGCAGCTGAGAAAGCTGTAAACGAGGCTCGTATCGCAGCAGCACAGCCAGAAGTGGTTGCAGATGCTGAGGATGCTCCTGGTGCAGAGGGAGAAGCAGCAGCTTCAGACTCTGAAGAGTAAACAGCATTATAAGCCCAGGGGCTTTATAAATGTAACAGAAACGTCCTAATGTAATTATTAGGACGTTTTCTTATTTTATAAGATATCATTGTATTTTTACAACATATGAAAAAGGAAGAATGTTTTTACCTAGGTAAAATAGTACGTAAGTACAGTTTTAAAGGAGAACTACTCGCAAAGCTAGATACAGACGAGCCAGAACAATATGTAGATATGGACTCCGTCTTTATCGATTTTGGGCCTAGTCTTGTACCTTATTTTATCGAGTCTTCACAACTACACAAGTCTACACTGCTCCGTGTAAAATTTGAGGATATAGATACAGAAGAAGATGCAGATGATATGATAGGAGCTGGTTTATACCTTCCACTAGACCTATTGCCAGAGTTAACCGGAGATCAATTTTACTTCCACGAGGTAGTAGGCTTTACTGCAGTAGATAAGGCTTTTGGTGAAATAGGTACCATCACTTATGTAAATGACAGTAACACGCAGGCTATTTTTGAAATAGACCGTGATGGCTCTCAAGTACTCATCCCTATGGTAGATGATTTTATCAAGAAAGTAGACCGCGAGAACAAGCAAATGCATTTTGAATTACCTGAAGGCTTGATAGATTTATACATATAATGTCATCAAAACCCTTTAAATTCAAACAGTTTACCATCGCTCAAGATCGCTGTGCGATGAAAATAGGTACAGACGGCGTCTTGCTAGGTGCTTGGACGTCTACAGAGGCATATCCAGATAGCATACTCGATATAGGGACAGGCACAGGTGTGATTGCACTTATGCTTGCACAGCGCTGCGATGCACAAACTATAGATGCCGTAGAGCTAGATGATAATGCCTATGAGCAGGCTACCGAAAATTTTGAAAACAGTGACTGGGGCGATCGTCTGTTTTGTTACCACGCACATTTATACGAGTTTGCGGCAGAGGTAGATGATGAGTATGACCTTATAGTTTGTAACCCTCCATTTTATACAGAAGATCTCACACAAGCCTCGCAAGATGCATTAAAAGAAAAGTCGCAAAATGATGGTGCAGCCCAAGATGCAAGAGAGCAAGCAAGGTTTGAATCTGCGATGCCTTTTGAGTTACTTGTGGGAGCGGTAGCAAAGCTGCTTTCACCAGAAGGTACATTTAACGTTATAATCCCTTATGAGCGTGAAGAAGATTTTATTTTGCTATGCTCAAGAGCGCAACTTGTGCCTACAAGAATTACCAGAGTAAAAGGAACCCCAGACGCACCAGTAAAGCGCAGTCTTATGTCTTTCTCATTTGCTGTTCAAGATGAAGAAGTGGTAGGTGGAGAAGACCGCTTTCGCGAAAGCGTAACCCCGCAAAGTCCCGCAGAGATAACAACACTTATTATAGAAAAGTCACGCCACGATTATACGGACGCATATGTCTCGCTAGTTAAAGACTTCTATATCAAAATGTAAGCTTGGTTTTGGGCATTGAAAACGTTTTCGCTACTTTTACGATGCAAAAAACTAAGCTATGAAACCAGATCTTTTTGAGGCTCCAGATTATTATAATCTAGACGACCTTCTTACCGAAGAACATAAATTAATACGTGATGCTGCCCGCGCTTGGGTAAAGCGTGATGTATCACCTATAATAGAACAAGCAGCGCAAGATGCAAAGTTTCCAAAATCTATCATTCCAGGCCTAGCAGAGATAGGTGCTTTTGGACCATATATTCCTGAGCAATATGGCGGAGCTGGCTTAGATCAAATTTCTTACGGTCTTATAATGCAAGAGATAGAGCGTGGTGACTCTGGTGTGCGATCTACTGCCTCTGTACAATCTTCACTAGTGATGTATCCTATATGGAAATATGGCTCTGAAGAGCAGCGTAACAAGTTTTTACCAAAACTAGCCTCTGGTGAGTTTATGGGATCTTTTGGACTTACAGAACCAGATCACGGGTCTAATCCTAGTGGGATGGTCACAAACTTTAAAGATATGGGGGACCATTATCTATTAAACGGGGCAAAACTTTGGATCTCAAATAGCCCATTTTGTGATGTGGCTGTTGTGTGGGCAAAAAATGAAGAGGGACGTATACACGGTCTTATAGTAGAAAGAGGAATGGAAGGATTTTCTACTCCAGAGACTCACAATAAATGGTCACTTAGAGCAAGTGCAACAGGTGAGCTTATCTTTCAAGATGTAAAAGTGCCTAAAGAAAATTTATTGCCAAATAAATCTGGATTAGGAGCGCCATTAGGTTGTCTTGATTCGGCACGTTTTGGTATTGCTTGGGGAGCAATAGGAGCCGCAATGGACTGTTATGATACTGCATTGCGTTATGCAAAAGAGCGTATCCAGTTTGGGAAGCCTATTGCCGCATTCCAATTGCAGCAAAAGAAGCTTGCAGAAATGATTACAGAGATTACAAAGGCACAATTACTAGCTTTTAGACTAGGACAGCTCAAAAATGAAGATAGAGCCACGTCTGCACAAATATCTATGGCAAAACGTAATAATGTCGAGATGGCTATAAAAATTGCTCGTGAGGCACGCCAGATGCTAGGTGGTATGGGTATTACAGGAGAGTATAGTATTATGCGCCATATGATGAACCTAGAAAGTGTAATCACTTATGAAGGTACGCACGACATACACTTGCTTATAACAGGGCTTGATATTACAGGAGAGAATGCTTTTAAATAGTAAACGTTACTCTAACTGAAAAAGCCTCATTACATTTTTGTGTAATGAGGCTTTTTTAATTTTGTGAGATTATAAATCTAGCCGTTAATAGCTTCTACCATATTGATCTTACCTGGGAGCATTTGCTTAAGCATATTTTCTATTCCGTTTTTAAGTGTAAACGTACTAGAAGGACAACCACTACAAGCACCTTGTAAAATTACCGAGACGTTTTGGGTCTTCTCATCATAATGTTTAAAAACAATATTACCTCCATCACTAGCAACGGCAGGTTTTACATATTCTTCTATAATATTTACAATCTCTTTTGATACGTCATCTAGAGTTTCAAACTTTTCTTCGGCGATGGCGTCTACTTGTTGAGGAGTTTTGAGCTGCTCTGCAGTTACGATTTCTTTTCCATCTTGAATGTAGTCACGTATAAACTCACGTGTCTCAGTTACAACCTCATCCCACTCTGCCATATCATACTTCTGGACTGAGATATAATTTTCATCAAAAAATACTTCTTTTACAAATGGAAAGTGAAAAAGCGCCTTGGCCATAGGTGCATTTGCAGTATCATCAATACTTTTAAACTCAAAAGAGGTTGTTACCAGCTTTTTATTTGCTACAAACTTAATAGTAGACGGGTTAGGCGTAGACTCTGCATATACTGTTACTGGTATTTTTTTGGCAGCAACATCTTCTATAATTACAAGCCCGTTATCATTAAGATAATCTTCTACTTGGTTTGCAACTTCTTGCTGCACATCTATCCACTCTACGATATTATATTTTTCTATCGCGACAAAGTTTTGTGCGATGTAAACAGTTTTTACAAAAGGTAAGTAAAACAGTTGCTGTGCAAGTGGAGAGTTTGCAGCCTCATCTATATTTTTAAATTCGTAGCTATTGTGATTAACAAGAAATTGATCTGCTTGAAATTTTTTGATAGCAGGATTTGATGTTCCCTCTACAGATATATTATATGTTGCCATAGGTGATCTTTTTTTGCAAAGGTAGGGAAGATGAGCCTTAAAATGTTATAGAATAGTATATGAATGAGTACTAGGGACGATGTTATTATTTTTAATACTACTAGTGTTATATTTTGGTAAATATGCTGCTGTAATAGTATCTCCCGATATGAGTTCACTTCATATTTAAGGATATGTATTGTAAAAAGTCATATATTTGAGAGCTACGGAAGTAAAATCTTTTGTAGGCCTTACTTAAAAAATAATAGACTGCAGTCGCAAGGGGCAATATCCAATGCGATTTACTGTTGTATAGAAAACGAAAAACCTATGAGTTTGAAGAAATCCTACTTTCTAATAGCCTTGTTTTTTGCGCAATATGCTATTGCACAAGAGGGAATACCTGTATACCTTGATTACTTACAAGATAACCTGTATTTATTACACCCATCTATGGCGGGAGCCTCTCAAACCACAAAGTTAAGAGGAACTGCTCGTGGCCAGTGGGCAGGAGTAGATGATGCACCAGCATTACAAACGGTTAGTATGAATGGTCGAGTAGGTGAGAAAATAGGTGTAGGAGGTATCCTTTTTAATGATAGAAATGGATACTTTTCTCAGCAAGGTGCTTATGCAACATTTGCTTATCACTTAATGTTAGGTCGTAGCTTTGCAGATCTTAACCAGCTTTCTTTTGGTATAAGCGCTGGTATAATACAGGGTAAACTAGACGAGACTAATTTTGACCTCACAGATTTTGATCCAGTAATTTCAGGAATAGAGCAAAGTGATTCTTACTTAAATGTAGATTTTGGAATGTCTTATAACTTCTTAGACTTCTCTGCACATTTTACAGTTAAGAATGCAATACCTGCAAAGCGTGATATTTTTAGTGAAAATTTTGAGCCTAACAACCAGCGTCGCTATATAGTCTCAATGGCATATGCGGTAACACCTAATTATACAGACTGGAGTTTTGAACCATCTGTAATGTTTCAAGCAACAGAGCAAACGGGTGAAGCTACACTAGATGTAAATGCAAAAGCATATTATAAACTTGACTGGGGACGTCTCTGGGGAGGTTTGTCATATAGAAGAAGTTTTGACGGAGCAGAGTTTACAACAAATGGTGAAACTGTAGATGTACAAAAATTACAATACGTTACACCTTTTATAGGAGGAATGTATGATCGCTTTATTTTTGGTTACACATACTCATACCAGAGCAACTCTGTAGTGCTTACTAATGGTGGTTTCCACCAGATTACATTAGGTCTTAATTTAGGAGTAAATAAAGATCCTTATGACTGTAATTGCCCTGCAATAAACTAACTATTATCTCGCTTTCGCGAAAGCGTAATCACAATAAAAAAGCCTCATCAAATTGATGAGGCTTTCTTGTTTTTAAGACATTATCTAGACTTACTCATTTGAAGCCATAAGTGCTAAAAACTTATCTAAGTTGGGTAAAATAAGAATACGTGTTCTTCTATTTCTAGACATATTCTCTTTGCTGTTGTTTTCTACAAGTGGGACATAGCTACTTCTCCCAGACGCTATAAGCTTTGCAGGATCTACGTTATGTTTATTTTGTAACTCACGTACTATTGCTGTAGCTCGCTGTACACTTAAGTCCCAGTTATCTTTAAGGTAAGAACCCTTCTTAACGGTGCGGCTATCTGTGTGTCCTTCTACCATAACCTCTACTGCAGGCTCAGAATTTACTACTGCTGCAATACGTCTTAAAAGATCATCTGCCTCTTTGCTTACTTTATAGCTTCCTGAGCGAAATAACATCTTATCTGAGATAGAGATTTGTACAACCGTATCATCTATGTCGATGTTAATATCTTGGCTAGCGTTGTTTCCATACACATCGCGGTCTAGGTTGCGTTTGAGCTTGTGCGATACGGCAAGATTCATAGAGTCTTCAAGTGTTTGTGCTTGTGCCAGCTCACTTGGATCTACATTTGCAAGTACAGCTCTAAGTTTCTTTTTTGTGTTTTCAGACATTACCGTACCATTTGTAGTAATCTCAAATTTTGAATCATTTGAGGCCTGTAAATCTGTGTTGGTGTCTTTAAGAGCGTTAATTTTATTATTATAATCATCTACACGTTGCTCTATAGCAGCATACTTTGCTTCTATCTCTTCTTTCTCTACTTTAGTTTTGGTAAGTGTAACCTTTGTAGTGTCATACTCAGATTGTAATTGGGTATATTTTTTCTTTGAAACGCAAGAGGTTATCATTCCTGCAGTAAGTGCAATAAGTAGGGTGTTTTTTGATATTCTTGAAATACTCATAAATCTTTAGTTTAGTGTTTACTTCTATCTTATACGGCTAGAGTGATTTGTATAGACGTTAAGAGAATCATAAAAACAAAAATTGCCTCTAGTTGTCGCTAGAGGCAATTAAAATTTAGATGTATTAAACTTATTCTTCCCAGTGGTAATCTTTTACTTTACCCTGCTTTTTTATTGCTTCAATAAGGGCGTTGCGCAACTCGTTATCTTTCTTATCTGTCTTTGCCGCTACATATGATTGACGCTTCTTATTAAGAGTGGCAATCTCCTCTTGTATTTTTTTACGTTCTTTCTTTTTTTGAGCGATGTATGTTTTTATTTCCTCTTCGTCCTTTCCTTTTAATTCCTTGGGAAGTTCTGATACTTCAAGCTCTTCTACAATCCCCTCATTATCATCTAGCGCATCTACAAGATCCCAGCTACTATTTTTATATAACCTTGAGCTCTTGCTTACGGCTCTTTTTACGGCATTTGCACTACCATATGCCTCTGCATTAGTGTCTTGACTGCTTTGCAGTGCCATCTTACTCGAGGCAAGATTTCCATACCCTACATAGGTTTTGTTAAGTGCTGCATTTTTATGTAAAATCTCATCATCATAAGGAGACGGGATATGTACCGTTGTACGGTCGCTATTTATTGCGATGTAGTCGCCCTTTGTAAGCGCAGCACCATCTTTCCAATGTGTTTTAACACCTTGATTATAATCACCACAAAAGATAGTATTTATGGTTACATCCTTACCGCAAGCATTGCTAGCAGCACTTTCATAAGTAATAGGCCCTTGGTTAAAGGGTTCATTGCCGGCTATAAATATTAAATTAAGGTCGTTTGCATTTTTACCCCAGTCTAGCTGGTTGAGCGAGGTTTGTATCACATTACCACAATACTCGTTACCACCATTTGTTGTGAGTGAGAAAAGGTTTTTAGAAATCTCATCTAGATCTGTGCTAAAGGCGCTCACCATCCTAATGTATCCCTCTCTTGCATTAAGGCGATCATTACCGTATTCATAAAGGGCAATTTTAAGATCTGGTTGTGAGTCATTTCCACATTTTGCAAGTGCAAGCTCGTTTACAAGTTCCCAGAGTTGAGCCCTTGCCTGGTCTATAAGACCATCCATACTATTTGAGGTGTCCAGCAGCAAAGCGACTTTTATGGTGTTTGTGTCAGGTTTAGGAGTAGAGATGTGTAGTGATGAGGTTTCCGCTTTCGCGAAAGCGTAATTTTCCACCTTAAGTTCTCCTGCGATACTGTTTGTGAGTGTTCCCAGGGTAGCAGCAAGTAGCAATAGCGTTTTCATAAGTTTGTTTTTTGAGATGAATAAAAATGTTGAGAGTTATGTCTAATGTCTCTTTTTGAATTAGTTACAAGTCAAAAGTAGCAAGGGCTTTGTCTAGAAATTATCGTTATTGAGTAAACTAGCACTACTGGTGAGTGAACGCACCAGTGATTTGAGTAAAGTGGCAAAATATGGATGTAAAATGCCATTTATAAGCAAGTTGCGGGGCCTTGTGATTTTAGGATGCTAGATTTATAGTGTATGTTTGATACCAATGAGAACTAGAATTTACATATTATGCATACTCTGTATTGCCTTGCTGTCACCAGCAATGCAAGCACAGCAAAAAAATAGAGCCGTAAGTCGTAGCACAAACGAGATCTTCATTTTAAGAGGTAGTGTGCTAGATACCGAAACTATGAAGCCTGTAAACAAGGTAAATGTAGAGGTTACTGGAGGTGCTTACACAAAGACTGGCCGCGATGGGGAGTTTCGTATAGAGGCAAAATTAGGTGATGAGCTTGTGGTTAAAAGTGAAGATTTTGAAACTGTTTATTATACAGTAAAAGACAAGCAGCGCATTAGGGTAGAGGTAAGGCCGCTGGAAGAGGCTATAGCGCTCGAGCAAATGCAAGATGTAGAAGAAGAATTAGTAAGCTATAAAACATATCTCAGCGAGGCACAATCTATATATAGGAGAGATGCCGCTGCTGGCGTAGATCAAGTTTCAAAAGCACTTGCCATAGAGGGCTTGTCATCACAAGAGCGAGCAGAGAGTTTTAAATTACTAGGTGATATTTATAGTTTCTGGAAACAGTATGATCTTGCCATTACAAACTATAAGCTTAGTATAAAGAATACACCCAGCACTGCGGTAGAGATTGCTCTTGCAAAGGCATACTATAATAATAAGAGTTATCAAGAGAGTATACGTCTCTACAAAAGGCTAGAAAACAAAAAGCTCACTCCCCAACAGCTTGTTACAGTAAAAGAAGGCCTGGGAGACGCCTACGTTGCTACTGGTGACTATGTGACATCTATTACAAATTATGAAGCTGTAGAGCGTACGGTTTCAGAGCTTAATAAAGTCTCAGAAGCTGCACGCGTGCGTACAAAAATAGGTGATGCTTATGACCAGCAAGGGGCGCAACAAGAAGCAGCATCAAACTATAACAAAGCGGCGCAGTTATCTAGTCTTGAAAAAACAGAATCTTCTGTAAGAGCAAAAACAAACATTGCAGATTATTATAGTAGAAACAAATCTTATGACGCAGAGATCGAGTTACGTAAATCTGCTATAGAAGACTTAAGTGTGGTTGCACCAGACTCTATTTCTAATGATGATGTTATTACCACTCAAAAGCAAAATTATAAGATAGGATTTGCACTGGCTGCTCAAAATAAATACGACGAGTCTATAACATTTCTTAACAAAAGTATTGAAGAAGCAAAACGCAAAGAAGACCTCACGGTAGAAACTAATGCACGTAGAAGGCTCTCTGAGGTATATAGAGATAAAGGTGACATAGATAAGTTTAAAGAAGCTTACGAGGCTTATAAGGAGGTGGTAGATCTTAGTTACAATCGTAAGGAACAAGAGATTTCGCAGGCTACAAGATTTGCAAAAGATATTACAGAACAACAAAACCGAATCATAAGCTTAGAAAAAGATAGACAACTCAATGAGAGTAGATATCAGCTAGCTTTTCAAGAGCAAGAGCTTGTAAAGGCACGTGATACTAGACAAAAGGTGATTATAGGATCATTAATTCTAGTGACAGCCTTGCTTATGCTTACAGCTTTTGCAATGTACCGTAGTAGTAAAAAGCAGCAGTATGCAAATAATGTACTTGCTCTTAAAAGTCTACGCTCACAGATGAATCCGCATTTTATCTTTAATGCCCTTAATTCTGTTAATAGCTTTATAGCTACTAATGATGAGCGCACTGCAAATAGATACTTGTCTGACTTCTCTATACTAATGCGAGCCGTATTAGAAAATAGTGAGGAGGATTTTATACCACTCTCTAGCGAGATAGATCTCATAAAACGCTATACAATGCTAGAACATTTTAGGTTCAAAAATAGATTTGACTACGAGATCGAGGTAGATGAAGAGCTCGATGTAGACGCATTTATGATACCTCCTATGTTGCTCCAGCCTTACGTAGAAAACGCGGTATGGCACGGTATGAGGTACAAAGAAGAAAAAGGAAAATTACAAATAACCTTTGCTCAAAAAGATGAAGAAACGGCGGTAATAACCGTTTCTGATGATGGAGTGGGGCGCAAGCGAAGCAAGGAGTTGAAAACCGAAAATCAAAAGAAACAGAAATCTAAAGGAATGGGTAATATCAAAAAGCGTATTGCAATCCTTAACGAGATGTATGGCGATAGAATAAGTGTTGCGGTATCAGATATTTTTGAAAACGGAGAGGGAACACAAGTACAACTCTTTATTAAAAAAGCATAATTATGGAGCTCAAAACAATCATAGTAGAAGACGAAGAGACAAGTAGAGAGATACTGCGCAACTATCTTACAAAATATTGCCCAAAAGTAACTATTGTTGGGGAGGCCGAAAATGTAGATGAAGCCCTTGTGTTAATACGCAATCATAAACTAGATCTTGTCTTTTTAGATGTGGAGATGCCTAAGGGTAATGCCTTTGACCTGCTTGAGCAAGTGGGCGATCGTACATTTGAGACAGTCTTTGTCACGGCATATAATCAGTATGCGATGGATGCGCTTAATACACACGCCTCATATTATTTACTTAAACCCGTTTCTATAGATGAGCTTATCAAAGCAGTAGACTATGTAATCGAGATAAAGTCTAAAGAAAATGCACTAGAAAACAAGGTGCTTACCACACACAATATGGATAAGCAGGGTAAGATAACTATACCTGTACAAGATGGTTTTGAGGTGCTCCCGGCAAAAGATATTTTATACTGCCAGGCAGATGATAATTATACGCAGATTTTTATGAAATCTGGCGATAAGAAGCTAGTAAGTAAAACGCTCAAGTTTTTTGAAGTAGCCCTTACAGATTTTGGGTTTGCTCGAGTGCATAAGTCTTTTCTTGTAAATGTAAATGAGATTACTGGTTACAAAAAAGGAAAGGGCGGGAGCGTAGTTATGAGTACTGGTAAAGAGGTGCTTGTCTCGGCGAGTCAGAAGTCTAACCTGCTTGCTTACTTTAAATAAACGTTTCTAAAAATCTTTGTGTGATATAGTAATGGTGGTGGTGGGTTTTACGCTTTCGCGAAAGCGTAATAAGACCTTTTTAAGCACCTTCACATCTCCATTAGTATACAGGTAGTGCTCACTTGACACGTCCCCCGAAAGATTGTTTAAACCTTTTAAAACTGCCTCTGTCTGTCTAGCTACAGCTAGCCCAGAGTCTATAATTGCTACGTGTGGAGGCAACATCTTTTTTAATAATGGGATGAGGTAGGGGTAATGGCTGCAACCTAGCACGAGGTAGTCTATGTTTTTTTCGACCATAGGCTGTATATAGGATTCTAATAAGTTGTATAGCTCAAGATTCTCTAGATCTCCTTGCTCTATAAGAGGTACAAGACCTTCTCCAATTACCTCAATAACGTCTACGCCTTGTGTCCATCTCTCTGAGGTAGTTTGAAAAAGCGCGCTGTTAAGTGTGCCCTTTGTAGCGAGTATACCTATTGCCTTGCTCTGAGATTGTACAGCTGCAGGTTTAATAGCAGGTTCTATACCTATAAACGGAATATTGTAGTGTTCTCTAAGATAGTCTATAGCATTTGTAGTTGCCGTGTTACAAGCTACTACAATGATTTTGGCTCCTAGATTAATGAGTTTTTCTGTGTTTTTTACAGAGAGAGCAATAATGTCTTCTTTAGACTTTGCGCCGTATGGTGCGTTTATACTGTCTGCAAGGTAGATGGTGTTTTCGCCAGGTAGTCTAGTCACTATTTCTTTCCAGATGGAGGTGCCCCCTATACCACTGTCAAAAACTCCTATAACATCCTTATTACTCATAGTTCTAAAATAAAAAAAACTGCCCTAGAAAGGGCAGTTTTTATATACTTATTGATAATGTACTCAGTGATTGGTTATCAAGCTTTAGATTTATATCCCTAGAGCCGCTTTTGCGTCTGCCATTAGATCATAACCATCTGCCATAAGAACGCCTCCTGCTCCTGGAGTTGAGTCAAGTACAAACTCATAACCTTTTGCTCGTGCTACTTTCTGGATAGCAAGTCTAGCTTCTTCTAAGATAGGTTTGATAAGCTCTTGTTGTTTTACTTCAAGTTTTTGCATTGCAGACTGTTGGTACTTCACAATGTTAGTACGAGTTTCTTGTACTTCGTTCATACGTCTTTGGTTCTCTTCATCTGTTTGCGTTTCTGCCTCACGGTTGTAACGTTCTAATGTTTTTTGAAGTTCATTACCCATTCCTGAGATGTCGGCATCATATGACTTCTGTAGTTTTTCTAGCTCTGCCATAGCTGTCTTATATGAAGGCATAGCTTCTACAAGAGACTGCGAGTTAATGTGTGCAACTTTGCTTTGTGCTTGCATAGCGCTGCTCATTCCTACGATAAGTGCAATTGCTGCTAATACTTTTGTAAACTGTTTCATTGTAATCTAATTTGAGTTAAGTGTAAAATTTAATAAGGGTTAAATACCTCCTCCATCTTCGCCATCTGCTTGTGAAGGATTTGCTTTTCTTTTTCTAGCTTCTATAATAGAATCTCTTTTTGCTTTACGTACAGCAATTATAGAATCTTTTCTTCTTTTTCTTGCCTCTAGCGCTGCTTCTTTTGCAGAGAGCGCATCACCTGTTTTTTTATCTAAAGTAGGAGTTCCAGAATTTCTACTTGCTGCTTTTGCCTCACGCACAGCTGTAATAGAGTCTTTTTTACGTTTACGCTCTTCAAGAAGTTTCTTTCTTCTTTCTTCAAAAGCTGCTTGACGCTCTGCCTTTTGAGCATTACGTTCTTTATTACGTGCTTCTAGTGCTGCCTCACGCTCAGATTTTTTTGCCTCTATAGCACGTTGTCTTTCTTGGGTAGCCTTGTCTTGCTCTACAGTTTTTGCTTCGTCTATATCAAAGTCTCTTTCTTCTTTCTTATTGTTTATCTGGTTGCGCTTTGCAGCACGAGTTATACTTCTTAATACTTGATCGCTTATGTTAAGGCGGTCTGCAGTATAAAGCATCATAAGATCTGAAGATTTATCAAAAACTAAGTCAAACTTTTTGGCTGTAGATATCTCTTGCACCGCATTAAAAACTTGATCTTGTACGGGCTCTACGAGTTGTCTTCTTTGTATAGCGAGATCTCCTCCAGGTCCAAAGCGTTTTTGTTGATACTCTAAGATTTGATCTCTCTCAAAAGCAATCTCTTCATCACGCTCTTCTATAAGTTCTTTCGTTAATAGTGCTCGCTCATTATCTAGCTGTTTTTTCATTGCAGATACTTCTTCGAGCTTTGTTTCTATCTCTCCTTTCCATCTTGCAACTTTTTCATCAAGTTGTGAGGAAGCTTCTTGATATTCTGGTACATTCTCGAGAATGTATTCCATATCAATATAACCTATACGTACACCACTTGCTCGTTGACCTTGAGCGCTAAGGCCTAAAAGGAAAGTTGCTATTAATAAGATAAAAACGTTTGTCTTCATAATTTCAGAGTTGCATTAGAAATAATCGTGCCAAAAATTAAAACTGCTGTCCGATAATGAAGTGAGTTTCCCATCCATTTGCTCCTGTTGTACCAGGAATTGGGTCAAATCCATATCCAAAATCCAGACCTAATAATCCAAAGGCCGGCATAAATATACGAATTCCTGCCCCAGCAGATCTACTCAATTGAAACGGGTTATAATCTCTAAAATTGTCATAAGATGATCCTGCTTCTGCAAAAGTTAATGCATAGATGCTCGCCTGAGGGCTAAATGTGATAGGGTAACGTAGTTCAAGACTAAATTTATTGTAAATGGTAGCACCATCATTAGCCTGCCCTGTGCTTTGTAAAATAGCGCCTCTATCTATAGGAGTTACAGACTGGTTAGGGTATCCTCTAAGTCTTACAATCTCTCTACCATCAAGAGAGAAACCTCCTAGACCATCACCTCCTAAGAAGAAACGTTCAAAAGGTGGTACGCCTCTATCTTGATTATAAGCACCTAGCCATCCAAATTCTACTCCAGATTGTAGTACAAACTTACCTACAAGTGGTGTATACCACTTACCAGTAAACTTTACTTTATAGTATTCTAGCCAGTTAAAACGTTCTTGATCTATCTCTCCTACAGTTTTACCTGTGCTGCTAAGACCATCTGCGATAGCCTCATCGCGCTCTATAGCTAGACCTTTATAATCAACACCATTCCAAGCAGAGTATGGTAAGGTTAATTTTGCTGTTAGACTTATGTCAGATCCACTTGTAGGGAAAATTAATCCTCCATAAAGCTCACGTCTACTTAGACCTATAGTATAGGCCAAGTTTTCTGAAGCTCCATCTCCAAAGGTAAATAGACCTGTGTTGTAGTTTTGTAAATCAAAGTGCTGGAAACTTATAGCGTGTGATAGGCTAAAGTTTCTATCTGGCCATTTAAGACGCTTAGATAATCCTACAGAACCTCCCGTAATTAAGAATTTACTGTTTCTATCTACACGATCACTTGCGCTACCTGTTGTAATACCTGTAAAAAGGTATTGTATAGTGTGCGAGAATGATGTAGAAAATTGTACTGGTTGTTTTCCTCCAAACCAAGGGTCTGTAAGAGAAGCGCTATACGTCTGGAAAAACTGACTTGCTTGTGCTCTCAAAGAAAACTTCTGGCCATCACCCATAGGTAATGGGTTGTAGGCATCTTTATTAAATATGTTCTGTATAGAGAAGTTGTTAAATGAGAGTCCTAGAGTTCCCACAAAACCTCCACCACCAAAACCTCCTTGAAGTTCTATCTGGCTTGCTCCTTGCTCTACAACGTTATACTCTAGATCTACAGTTCCACCTACTGGGTCAAAATTATTAAAATTAGGAGTAAGCTGCTGTGCGTCAAAGAAACCTAATTGACCAAGCTCACGTATTGTACCTACTACTGCTTTCTTACTGTAACGCTGTCCAGGCTTGGTAAGTAGCTCTCTGTAAATAACTTTATCTTTAGTCTTGTCATTACCTTTTACAGTTACTTTATTAAAGTAAGCGAGTTTACCTTCGGTAATGCGCACCTCAAAGTTTATGGTGTCATTTTCTACACTAGTCTCTACTGGGTTTACATTTGAGAATAAGTAACCACTGTTTTGATAAAGGTTTGCGATATTATCTGCATCAGGGTCTGTATCATCTTTTATACGTTCTTGAAGTAAAACACCGTTGTAGACATCACCTCTTTTAAGACCTAACTGTCTACTTAGTTGCTCGTCTGTATAAACTGAGTTTCCTATGAAGTCTATGTCACCTATATAATATCTACGACCTTCTTCAACATTTATTTCTACAGTTATCGTTTTGTCATTATTTTTAATGATAGAATCTGATACAATTCTAGCATCACGATATCCCTTTTCTTTGTACTTATTTATTATGGCTACTTTGTCGTCTTCATAGTCTGCCTTAATAAATTTTGACCTTTTCCAAAGACGCCAGATTTTTTTCTCCTTTGTGTTTTTCATTGATCCAAGGAGCTTTGCTTCTTGTAATTTTTCGCGGCCATTAAAGTTGATATCTTTAATTTTCACACGCTCTCCTTTGTCAATATTTACAATCATATTGACTTTGTTTTTACCTAACGTGTCTGATGCAGGTACTGTATTTACAAATACTTTTGAGTTTAAAAATCCTTTTTTCTTATATGAGTTCTCAATGTAGTTTGTAGTGGTGGTCTCAAGGTTTTCTGTGACTTTTGCCCCTTTGTTAAGGCCATTGTCTTTGATAAAGGTAGAACCTTTCTTTTGCTTAATACCTTTAAAGTGCACTTCATTAAGTTCTGGCACTTCTTTAATATCTAGCTGGAGATCTACTTTATCCCCATCTATTGCTGTCACATAAAGATTAATATCAGAAAACAGCTCTAATGACCACAATTTCTTAATTACGTTAGAAACTTTTGTGCCGGGAAGAGATATACGTTCTCCTACTCTTAACCCTGTAAATACAATTACAGTATTCTCATTGTAAGTAGAAGTTCCAGTAACCTTAATATCTGCAATTTCATACTTGATATTTGGATCTAGCGGGGTGTCTCTTTGCGCATTTACTAAGGTGCTACATAATAAGGCCAAAATAAAAATCCATCTGCCTGTTGCTCTTGAAAAAGTAGCTATACTATTTAATCTGTTCACTTGTCTTTCCAAATCTTCGTTCTCTTTTCTGATAATTGTAAATAGCGTCATGTAAATGTTCCTTTCTGAAATCTGGCCACAATACTTCTGTAAAGTAAAATTCAGCATAGGCAATTTGCCATAACAAGAAATTGCTCACTCGTTGCTCTCCACTTGTACGTATTAACAGATCTACATCTGGTATGTCATAGGTGTAAAGATGCTGATTTATACAAGATTCATCTATTTCAGCTGGCGAAATTAGGTTATTTTTAACTTTATCGCTTATTTCTCGTACTGTTTTTATAAGCTCTTCTCTACTGCCGTAACTCAGTGCTAGAGTGAGTTTAAGCCTTTTGTTGTCTTTTGTTTTTTCTATCACTTCATTGAGTTCTCGCTGGGCTTTCTTAGGTAAAGAGCTCGTTAAACCTATGGTGTTGAGCGCAACATCATTGTCTTGAAGTGTAGAAATTTCTTTTTTTAGAGAAGAGACGAGTAGATTCATAAGTGTATCTACCTCTGCTTTAGGTCTGTTCCAGTTTTCTGTAGAAAAAGCGTAGAGTGTAAGGTGGGGTATGCCCAGCTCTGCAGCAGCCTCAACAGCTTCTCTTACAGCTTTTGTACCTTTTTTATGACCAACGGCTCTAAGGAGTCCTTGTTTTTTCGCCCATCGTCCATTACCATCCATAATGATGGCAACGTGCTGGGGTAATTTATTTTTGTCAATGTGGGCGAGTGCGTCCATTATATATTTAAAATGCGCAGAAACAAGGTCTGCGGCCAAAGGTAAAGCTTACAGTTACACCTGTAAACACATACCAGTCATTATTATTTCTATTTCCAATACTTATCGTATTGTCATCTCCTACGGGTGCGCTTCCATCCAGATTATCTGTAAATGTATAACGAGCACCACCTTCTAATGCAATAACCATAGAGTTAAAAGCTACTTTGTAGCCTAACACGATTGGTATTGCAAAGTCCAGAGCATTCCCATCTTGAGTAACGCCACTTACTCTAGAAATGTTTTCGTGATTAAATGCGGTTATACCTGAGTATAAGTATGGTGCATTTGCATTACGATCTTTAAACATATCAAATTCCCAAAAGGTATACTCCAGTCCCAGTGAGACTTCTTGTAAACTGTTTGTAAATGATAATCCTCTACTTTGTCTTCTAGCTTCGTGGCTATCTACATCATTTCCTTCCAGCTCTGTAAACAGGGCTGTAAACCTGAAGGAGTGTCTTGAACTTCGGTTCCATTTTAAAATCGCTCCAAAAGCTGGTTTGTTTGGCGCAATATAATTAGTTGATCCAATGTCACTTACAACATTTGACCCACCAATAAAGGCCCCTATCTCATAGGTTTGCCCTTGCACTTCAAAATTCCAAAAAATGGCGATTAAAACAATCGTCAGGTACTTCATATAGCCGTAAAAGTTTGCAAATATAACAATTCTGTGATGGTACTGGCAATAAGAGGTTATTAAGATGATTATGTGTGTGTTCGCTTTCGCGAAAGCGTCTTTAAACCCTATATAGTCAGTCCTAAAAGAAAACAGCCTTTGTGCATAATTATTGTCTAGTTCCTTTTATCTTCTCCCCAGAGTAGCTTGTGTCTAAGTGTTTTTAGAAAGCTATCTCCTTCTAAACGAATGAGGCTTATCTTAAATGGGGCTTTTTGTAGCGTTATGATTGTTTCATTATCTACCGTAGCTATTCTTGAGTCAAGAGAGATAAGATGTTGATCTGCTCTTCCAGAGACGCTCAGTTCGATTGTGGTGTCATCTGGTATAACTAGTGGTCTTGCGTTAAGATTGTGAGGCGCTATGGGGGTGAGTATAATGCTTGATGTTTGTGGCGTGATTACTGGTCCTCCACAGCTTAGTGAGTAGCCTGTAGAGCCTGTAGGTGTGGCAACTATAAGACCATCTGCCCAGTAGTTTGTAAGATTCTCACCGTCTAATTTTGTAGTTACAGAAATCATAGAGGTGGTGTTTTTTCTACTTACAGTAATCTCGTTAAGTGCAAAGTTGAGTTCTCCTATGGGGTCTTTTTTGCTATTGGTAGTGACTTGTAGTAGGCTCCTTTTTGAGATGCTGTACTTGCCGGTAAGTATTTTTTCTATAGAAGCGGCGATGTCATTTTTCTTGATAGTGGCAAGAAAACCTAGTCGACCTGTGTTTATCCCTATTATAGGTATGTTAAGATCTCGTACATATGTAACAGTTTTTAGAATTGTACCGTCTCCACCTATGCTCACAAAAAGGTCGTAAGTGTTATCTAGTTCTCTAAAGGTAGAAAAGTGATTGTAGTCCTTCTCTATAGTGTCATTCTCGTGTATAAGTTTGAGAAAGTTTTTCTCTATAATAACTTCTATTTGCTTTTTGTCTAAAATATCTAGGAGCTGCTGGATGTATTGTCCTGCGGCCTCGTGGTAGAACTGACCGTATATACCAATTTTCATAGTTAGTTATATGTTTAAGTATTTCTCAAGGTATTGTGATCGCTCACGTAGGTCTGTAAGAAATGTATCTTCTTGATGACTTGAGACTATTATGTAGCTGTATCTTCTAAAAGCTGCTAGTATATCGTTAAAGTTTGACCTTCCTATTTTAAGAGAAATCTCTGCTACATCATTTTCTATTTTTGAGATAAACATCCCCCACAGTTTACCATCGTTAGACTCCACAATCTGGCTTATTTCGCTAAAAGAATAGTCCTGCACTCCTTTTTCAATTACAACTACGCTTCCAGGCTCACTTATAAATGGTGTGTTATTAAAGAAATTCATCACATCTTCAAGTTCATAATAACCAAGATAGGTGTTGTTTTCTCCAAGTACTGGCATAAGGTTGCAGCCATTTTGAGCAAAGGCTTCTAGTACGTCTAGCCAGTTAGTATCAAATCTTACAAAAAATTGCTCATACCCGTGGTTATAATCACTTATAGGGGTAGTTGCATCTAGGCAATGTGTATCATTCTCAGGGAGCGACCCTACATAAATCCCATCTCGCTCAATAGGCACGTGAGAGTACGTAGTTTGTGTAAAAATAGATTGTACCTCGCCTATATTCTCTTTTTCTGAGACAGGCTTTATGTCATTTATTATAAAATCTGTTAATGTCATAATGCAAAATAATGAAAAAATACCCGCCTAGCACTGGTCTCTTTGTATTTTTGTGACATCAAATAATATATGATAGCTATGACAAAATTAAGCGTAAATATTAACAAAGTAGCCACATTGCGTAATGCTAGAGGAGGGAATGTGCCAGATCTATTAAAGGTGGCAAGCGACCTTGAGAAAATGGGCGCGCAAGGAATAACCATACACCCTAGACCTGATGAGCGCCATATACGATATCAAGATGCTCGCGATCTAGTAGATGTGGTGACTACAGAGTTTAATATAGAAGGTAATCCTATTCAAAAATTTATAGATCTCGTACTAGAGACTAAACCTACACAAGTTACACTAGTGCCAGATACAGTAGATGCAATTACAAGTAATGCGGGATGGGATACAATAAAACATAAGGACTTTTTAAAGGAGGTTATAGCCGAATTTCAAAATGCAGGTATACGCACCTCAATCTTTGTTGACCCTGTATTAGAAATTATAGAAGGGGCAAAAGAAACAGGTGCAGATAGAATAGAATTGTATACAGAAGCTTATGCAGATGGTTATACCATAAATAAGGAGGAGGCTATAAAACCATATATCGCAGCAGCTTTTCTAGCTAGTGATCTAGGTATAGGCATTAATGCAGGACACGATCTTTCTCTAGATAATGTGGCATATTTTCATAACAGCATCCCAGATTTGCTAGAGGTTTCTATAGGCCACGCTCTTATGGCAGAGTCATTATATCTTGGTTTTGAGACCGTAGTAGCCTCTTATTTAGAAAAATTACAATAAATGATAGTACACTCAAATATTATAGGAGAGGGTGAGCCATTTGTGATTTTACACGGCTTTTTAGGTATGGGTGACAACTGGAAAACGCTGGCAAAACAATTTGCTGCAGATGGTTACCAAGTGCATCTTATAGACCAGCGCAATCACGGTCGAAGTTTTCATAGTGACACATTTAGCTACGAGGTGTTGGTAGAAGATCTAAAACTATATTGTGAAGAAAATGGACTTGATAAGATACACTTATTAGGTCACTCTATGGGAGGAAAAACAGCAATGCTCTTTGCGGTTACGTATCCAGCTATGGTAGATAAACTTATCATTGCAGATATAGGAGTTAAAGAATATCCACAGCATCACCAAACTATTTTAGAGGGGCTCACAGCGCTTTCAAATAATAGCGAAGCGATGTCTAGTAGGTCTGGAGCAGATCAATTTCTAGCAAATTATATATCAGACTTAGGGACGAGAATGTTTTTACTTAAAAATCTTTATTGGGTAGAAAAAGGAGTTTTAGGTTTACGTATGAACCTAGCGGCTCTTATTCAAAATATTGAAGAAATAGGAAAGCCCTTACCACTGGGCGCAACTTATAACGATGCTACTTTATTCCTTAGAGGAGATAAATCTAATTACATCCTCGAGGAAGATAAAAATGGGATTTATAACGCTTTCGCGAAAGCGCAAATCAAGACAATTTCTAATGCGGGTCACTGGCTTCACGCAGAAAATCCTAAAGATTTTTATAAAGAAGTGATAAATTTTTTATAGTATTGTCAATCACAAAAAGCTATGTATGCATAGTAAATGTGTAAAAAATCAAAGTTTCCTTTATAAATAGCTTATTTTTGAAGGTACATTTTTACGAATAACACAATTCCCATAACCTAAATTAAATTATGAAAAAAGTATTAAGTGTCATTGTTCTGCTACTTGTTTGTGCAGTGACGTACGCCGGAGGTTACCGAGTGAGTCTACAGGGACAACGAGGTCTAGCAATGGGTCACACAGGTGTGGCTTATGTAAACAGTGCTGAGATAGCATTCTTTAACCCAGGAGGCCTTGTGCACCTAGAAAGTAAACTAAGTATATCTGTAGGAGGCTTTGGAGTATTTTCTGATGTAAAGTACCAGAACACAGAGTTTGGAACATCTTCACAAACAGACAGCCCTACGGGAACGCCTCTATATTTATATGCAGCTTACAAGCTTAGCGAGAAGTCTTCTGTAGCGCTAGCAGTTTATACTCCGTATGGTAGTACAGTAGAGTATCCAACAGATTGGTCTGGATCGCACTTAGTAAATAGTATAGAACTATCTGCTATTTTTATACAGCCTATATTCTCTACAAAATTAACTGAAAATGTAAGTTTTGGAGGAGGACCGATTCTGGCTATAGGAGGTGTAAACTTTAATCGAAATCTTACAAGAACTTTAACAGACGAAAACGGAAATAGATCAAATGTAGAGGTTGATGCTTCTGGAGTAAAAGGATATGGTTTTTCTGTAGGTGGTTATGCTAAGTTTAGCGATAAGTGGTCTTTTGGTGTAAACTATAGATCTAGAATTGATATCGAGGTAGAGCAAGGAGAGGGTACAGCTACATTCTCAAATGTGCCTAACTCACCACTTGCACCTACTGTAAACGGAGATTTTGACTTTACAGCAACATTGCCATTACCAGCAGAGTGGACAGTGGGTGTCACTTACAAGCCTACAGATAAGTGGGTTCTTAACGCAGATGTAAATTATGCAGAGTGGGATATATACAACTCTCTTGATCTTAATTTCTTAAATCCTGATGGATCTGTAGCACTAGAGTCTATTAACCCAAGAAACTACCAAAACGCTTGGACATTACGCCTAGGAGCAGAGTATGCCGTAAGCGATAAGCTTGCTTTAAGAGGTGGTGCTTATTTTGACGAGTCTCCAGTACAAGAAGGATTCTTCTCTCCAGAAACTCCACGTAATGATTCTTTTGGTTTTACAGGAGGATTCTCTTATAACGTAACACAGAAGCTCGCTATAGATGCTTCTTTCTTATACTTAGCCTTTAGAGAGGTAGATGCTTCTTATGATGCATATACAGAAAGTGGTGTTGAAGCCCCATTTGCGGGAACGTATAGATCAAGTGCATTTGCACCAGGTTTAGGATTAAGCTACAAATTATAAAATTACAGCAATGAAAAAATATTTTAATTATATCGCACTTCCTGCGCTTGCACTTGGCCTTGTTGCTTGTGAGCCAGAATTTGAAAATGAAATTGAGGATGGAACAGTATACACAAATGGAGAAGCAAACTTTTCTTCATATGTGGCTGTAGGTAACTCGCTTACTGCAGGTTTTGCAGATGGAGCACTTTATATAACTGGTCAAGAAAACTCATACCCTAACATTATGGCGCAGCAGTTTGCGCTTGCAGGTGGAGGTGAGTTTACACAGCCATTAGTAAGTGATAACCTAGGAGGGTTAACACTAGGAGGTACTCAAATTGCAAATAACCGCTTTGTACTTGCGACAGATGCAAATGGTAATCCAGGACCAGCAGTATTATCTGGAACTCCTACTACAGAAATTACAAATGTTGTAACGGGACCTTTTAACAATGTGGGTGTACCAGGTGCAAAGAGTTTTCACCTTGTGGCGCCAGGTTATGGTAATGTAGCTGGAGTACCTACAGGACAGGCAAACCCATATTTTGCAAGATTTGCATCAGAGGCTAATGCTACAGTTATGGGAGATGCACTTGCGGCAAACCCATCATTTTTCTCTTTATGGATAGGTAACAATGATATTTTAGGTTTTGCAACATCAGGTGGTGCTGGTGTAGATCAGACAGGAAACTTTGATCCTACTACATACGGTCCTAATGACATTACAGACCCTAACGTTTTTGCTAGTGTGTATTCTCAAGAAGTTGGACTTCTAGTAGGTTCTGGAGCACAAGGAGCACTTGTAAATATTCCAGATGTAACATCTATTCCTTTCTTTACTACGGTACCATCTCAGTCTATTCCTTTAGACGCAGGTACTGCGGCTACTCTTAATGCAGCATTTGCAGCATATAACACTCAAGTGTTACCAGGTCTAGCATCTTTTGGAATCATCACTGCAGAAGAGGCTGCTGCTCGTCAAATCACATTTGCCGAAGGAGCAAACTTTATCACGATACAAGATGAAGACCTTACAGATATTTCTGCAATAGTACAAGGACCTCCTTTTAACTTAGATCCTATTACTGCGGGATTATTATCTCAATTACGCCAGACTACAAATGATGATCTAGTGCCACTTACTACAGCGGGAGTGCTTGGAACTACAGATCAAGATTTCTTAAATCTATTAGTTTCTTTAGGAATCCCTGCAGAGCAGGCTGCACTACAGGCTATAAATGGAGTGTCACGTCCTTTACAAGACCAGTTTGTACTTACCTCACAAGAGCAAGAGCTTATCACGGCAGCACAAACACAGTACAATGCCACTATACAAGCACTTGCGCAGGCAAATGATCTTGCTTTTGTAGATGCACGTTCTGCATTACAAGTGGTTGCAAATGGTGGTGTTTCTTTTAACGGTGGAGTGCTTACCTCAGACTTTGTAACTGGAGGGGCTTTCTCTCTAGATGGTGTACACCCTACACCTAGAGGTTATGCATTTACTGCAAACGCTATTATAGATGCAATAAATGATCAGTATGGTTCTACAATACCAGGAGTAGATATCGGTTCTTATGCAACAGTAGCTATAAGCAACGATGTAAACTAAGTTTTACAACCTACATACTATATAGTAAAAGCGCCTTTTTATAAAAGGCGTTTTTTTTATGTGTAAATTTATGCTTTCGCGAAAGCGTGTTTAACCTATAAAACAACCTATTATGAATACAATTATTAAAATATTGCTTACGGCGGTTGCTGTGGTCGTGCTTTCAAAGTTTTTGCCAGGTGTAACGGTAGATGGTTTTGTGACTGCTATCATTGTTGCAGTAGTGCTCGCGTTACTTAAATTTATAGTAAGGCCTATACTTGTGATACTTACTCTGCCAGTTACAATCGTGACATTCGGACTGTTTTTATTTGTCATAAATGCCATTATCATATTAATAGCAGATTATTTTGTGGGAGGTTTTTCTGTAAGTGGCGTTTGGATAGCACTCCTCTTTAGTATTTTACTCAGTATTTTTCAGAGCATATTATTCTCGCTACTTAAAGATGATAAGTAAGAGGACGTTAAGCACTTATTAAAAGATTGTTGGAGTTGTAAAAATATCGTATTTTTGCGCCCTCAAAATTACATTATAATGAATATTACAAAAGAGCAAATAGACGACCTTAACGCAGTAGTGAAGGTAGAAATCGTTAAGGATGACTATAACGAGAAGGTAGAGTCTATACTTAAGAACTATCGTAAAACAGCAAATATTCCTGGTTTTAGAAAAGGTCACGTGCCTATGGGAATGGTGAAGAAGCAATACGGGATGGCTGTGCGTGTAGATGAGGTAAATAAAATACTTCAAGAAGCTCTAGGTAAGTTCTTACAAGAGGAGAAGCTTGACGTGTTAGGTAATCCGCTTCCAAAAAATCAAGAAGATTTTAACTGGGATGCAGAAGATTATAACTTTGAGTTTGAGCTAGGAATGGCGCCTAAGTTTGATGTAAATCTTAAGCCTAAAAAAGCAATCACTAGCTATAAGATTAAGGTAGATGATAAAATGGTAGATAGTCAAGTAACTACTATTAGAAAACAATACGGGAAGTTAATCTCTCAAACAGAGGTTGCAAAAGACAGTGAAGTAACTGGAACATTTGCAAGTGAGAAAGCTGGTATAGATAACCAAGCTACTTTTGAGATAGAGCAACTTAAAGGGAAGAAAAATGTAGATGCATTTGTAGGAGCAAAACCTGGAGATGTAATTACGGTTAAGACTAAAAGTCTTTTCTCAGAGCCTGCAACATACCAAGCAGCATTAAAAATCTCTGAAGACGAAGCAAAAGACCTGAATGCAGAAGTTACTTTTACACTTACAGAAACAAACAAGCGTGAGCAAGCAGATCTTGATCAAGAGCTTTTTGATAAGTTATTCGGAAAGGACGTAGTAAAATCTGCGACAGAGCTTAAAGATAAAATAAAAGAAGATGGTGAGCGCCAGTTTACACAACAGAGCGACCAGCAACTTATGAATGACGTTACAGAGCGTCTTATTGATGAAACTAAGTTTGACCTACCTTCAGACTTCTTAGCTAGATGGATACAGTCTACAGGTGAGAAGCCTATGACAGAAGAAGAAGCAAAAGAAGAGTTTGCACGCTCTGAAAAAGGTTTAAGATGGCAGCTTATAGAGGGTAAAGTCGTTACAGAAAACGAACTTCAAGTAACATTTGACGAGCTTAAAGATTATTCTAAAGATATGATTAAAGCACAAATGATGCAGTACGGGCAAATGAACCCAGAAGAAAAAGAGCTTGATGATATCGCAGCACGTATACTTGGTAATCAAGAAGAAGTAAAGCGTCTTTCTGAGCAGCTTATGAATGTAAAAATGCTTACATTCTTTAAAGAAAATGTAAAACTTAAGGAAAAGGAAGTAACCTTTGACGAATTTGTTAAGGAAGTATACAATTAGAATACCTCCTAGATAATAAGTATCTTTAAAGCGTTTTACTAGACTAGGTAAAACGCTTTTTTATTAAAGAAAATATTGCTAGAATAGATATGGATTACGGAAAAGAATTTAAAAAATTTGCAATTAAAGATCAGGGTGTAAGCTCTAACTATTACGATAAAATCATAACGAGTATGCTTCCTCAGGGACTTACTCCTAACATTATAGAAGAGCGCCAGATGAATATCGCGATCTTTGACGTGTTCTCACGTTTAATGATGGATCGCATCATTTTCTTGGGTACTGGAATAAATGACCAGGTAGCAAACATTGTACAGGCACAGTTACTATTTTTAGAAAGTACAGATGCAAATAAAGACATCCAGATTTACATAAACTCACCAGGAGGAAGCGTGTATGCTGGCTTAGGTATTTATGATACAATGCAGTTTATAAAACCAGATGTTGCTACCATTTGTACAGGTATGGCAGCTTCTATGGGAGCCGTGTTGTTATGTGCTGGAGAAAAAGGAAAACGTAGCGGTTTACCACATAGCCGTGTGATGATACACCAGCCTATGGGTGGAGCACAAGGTCAAGCAAGTGATATAGAGATTACCGCAAAGGAAATCCTTACACTCAAGAAAGAGTTGTACGATATCATTGCAAAGCACTCAGGGCAAGATTATGATAAAGTATATAACGATAGTGATCGTGATTACTGGATGAAGGCAGATAAAGCACTTGAATACGGTATGATAGACGAAATTTTGAAGAGAGACTAATGAGTGGTACGCTTTCGCGAAAGCGTAATTCAAGTCAAAATAGTAAATAGAATGGCAAAGGAAGATTTAGAATGTTCATTTTGTGGCAGAAAAAAACCAGAGACTAACCTACTTATTGCGGGGCTAGATGCACACATATGTGATAGATGTATCGAGCAGGCTCACGGTATTGTTATAGAAGAGTCTAAGGATGTAGCTACAAATGATCTTGAAGGAGAACTCAAGTTAAAGAAACCACAAGAGATAAAGTCGTTTCTAGATGAGTATGTGATAGGTCAAGAATTTACAAAGAGAGTAATGTCTGTAGCGGTTTATAATCACTATAAGAGATTATTACAACCAGATACAGATGATGATATCGAGATCCAAAAAAGTAACATCGTGATGGTGGGACAAACGGGTACTGGTAAAACGCTAATAGCAAAAACAGTTGCGCGTATGCTTAACGTACCACTTGCTATTGTAGATGCAACGGTTCTTACGGAGGCTGGTTATGTAGGTGAAGATGTAGAGAGTATTTTAACTCGCTTGTTACAAGCAGCAGACTATAACCTAGAGAAAGCTCAACGCGGTATTGTCTTTATAGATGAGATAGATAAAATTGCTCGTAAGAGTGATAACCCATCTATTACTCGTGATGTAAGTGGTGAAGGTGTACAGCAAGCTTTATTAAAATTACTTGAAGGAACGGTAGTAAACGTACCGCCTAAGGGAGGACGAAAGCACCCAGACCAGAAGTTTATAGAAGTAAATACAGAGCATATCTTATTTATAGCTGGTGGAGCTTTTGACGGTATAGAGCGTCATATCTCTAAGCGTCTTAATATGCAGGCTATGGGATTTGTAGCAAGTAAAAGCGATGAGGCTCTGGAGAAGGATAATATGCTCAAGTATATTATACCTAAAGATCTAAAGGACTTTGGTCTTATACCAGAAATTATAGGTAGACTCCCTGTATTAACTCATATGAACCCGCTTGATGCAGGAACGCTTAGAGCAATCCTTACAGAGCCTAAAAATGCGATTATAAAGCAATATAAGAAGCTTTTTGCGATGGATGATATAGAGTTTAGCATTACAGATGATGCGCTAGATTATCTTGTTGATAAGGCTATAGAATATAAACTAGGAGCTAGAGGGCTACGTAGCTTATGTGAAGCTATCTTAACAGATGCAATGTTTGATTTGCCTAGCTCAGATGAGAAGTCACTTAATGTGACTAAAACCTACGCAGAGGGTAAACTAAATAAGTCTACGCTCAAGAAGCTTAAAGCCGCTTCATAGCCTTTAAAAGCATAATAAATTATATCAAAAGAAGTGTCCTTGTTAGGATGCTTCTTTTTTTGTTTTAAGCGTACCGTATAAACATAAAAAAAACAGCTATCGGTCCCCCAACTGATAGCTGCTTTACAATCATTACTTCTCATAGTGATTGCTATTTTAATTATGTACTAGAGTTACTCATTTGAAATAACTACAAACTCTATACGCCTGTTAAGTTCATTTTCTTGCGGAGTACACAATGTACAGTTTATAAGTAGTTGTTCTTCTCCAAAACCTTGAGACTGTAACCTATCTTTTGAAATTCCTTTGCTTAGTAGATAATTCATCGCTGAGGCAGCTCTTCGCATAGATAGTCTCTTGTTGTAGCTTGCGCTACCTTGTGCGTCTGTATGGGCATTAATAGCAATTTTAATAGATGGATTTGCCCTAAGCGTAGCCACCACTGTATTAAGAGTGATTGTTGAAACTTCTTTAATTCTATCACTATCAAGGTCAAACAGAATATTATCTATTTTTAGTATCGTTTTTTCTGCTGTTTTTGCAATAGGGGCTGGTGTGGCTCCAAGTATGAGATTTTTGACAAATATTTTATCCTCTTGAGCTGCTGTATTAAATGTCTCTCGAGTAGTTTCAAATCCATCTTTGTAAGCAATAACCGTATAGTTTACAAACCCTTCTACAGGAAAGTTATAACTACCATCTGTATTAGAACGTACACTTGCTACTTCTTCACCATAATCATCAAGTAGGGCAACAGAAGCATTTGCCAGTGCAATCTCTGTCTCTGCGTCTATAACTTTTCCTGCAACGCTAAGTGCTAGTATAGATTCTTCTATTTTATAAATATCATAACCTCCATTACCCCCATCTCTATTTGAGGTCATATAACCTATGTTCTCATTTGCCTGTATAAATGCAACTTCATCCTTTGGAGAGTTAATGGTGCTTCCTAAGTTTCTTGTAGAAACAAAACCAAGCTTAGATTTTCTTGACCTAAAGATGTCATAACCACCTTGGCTATCGTGTCCTTTTGAAGAGAAGTAAAGGTACTTGCCATCAAGAGACGTTTGTGGAAACTTCTCATCAAGAACCGTGTTTACACTACCCTCAATCCTTTCTGCTTTTCCTATAAGTTCATTGTCTTTTACTGCAATTCTAAAAATGTCAAAACCTCCTATAGCTTCTGGTTTATTTGAAGAGAAGTAAAGCCACTCGCCATTTCTGCTCAAATGAGGATTTTCAACAGAGTAATCCCCATTAACTGATAGTGCTGTGATGTTTATCCACTCACCTTCACGCTCTGGATTCATCTCTGCGCGATAAAGTTCAAAGCTTTGTGTATGATCTTCTTTGCTCTGTGTAAAATATAGGGTGTTGCCATCTTGAGAAAAGGCAAGGGTACCTAGATTGTCATTGCGATTTAAAATAGAAGAGAATAATAAAGGTCTTTTCAAGTCATAATCATAGGTGATGTCTGAGCAATATAACTTAGTATATGGTTCATTTGATATGGGATCCTTTTTTGCAAGACCACCTATTTTACGAGCAGAAAATGAAATAAATTTCTCTCTAAAGAAGCCTATGCCGTAGTCAGAATATTTTGAGTTAATACCAGTATTAAAGGTTTCAAACTTAAAACCATTATCACCGTAGAAGGATTTTTCTTCAGCACTATAATTTGCTACATTATCAGCAAGTGCAGTATAGGTTAATTGATCTTGACCTAGTGCTGTAAATGTGCAAAGCAATAAAGCCGTAACTGTAAAAAAAGTTAGCGTTGTTTTCATCTCCTTAATTATGATTCTGGGGAATCGCATTGCTCTAAATTAAGAGTGATATCCCTAAGAATAAAGTAAAAGCCTGACTTTTAGATAAGAAGGTGTTTTTTGCCGATGAGCGACTAAAAAAGCATAATTTTTCAAGTAGCTCCCTACGTGTTTTGGTAATTAATTGATATGTAGTAAAGCCTCTATAAAATCTCGTTTATTTGAAAGCCTCGGCACCTTATGTTGCCCCCCTAGTTTGTTATTTTCTCGTAGCCAGTCATAAAAGAGGTTTTCTCGCGCTGCGTGTATTTTTGGAGCATTAAGTGTGGTATTATTAAAACGTTTTGCCTGGTAGTCGCTATTTACCTCTTGTAGTGCAAGGTCAAGGAGTGTGTTGAAAGTGCTCATATCTCTTGGAGGATTTTTAAACTCTATAACCCACTCGTGTGCACCTTTTTCTTTTCCGTCCATAAAAATGGGTGCAGCAGTATAGTCTTTTATCTCGCAACCAGTCTCTTGTGTGGCTTTTTTAAGTGCCTGTTCTGCATTTTCGATGATAAGCTCTTCGCCAAAAACGTTAATGTGATGTTTTGTCCTACCAGTTACCTTAATTTTATATGGATTGGTCGAAGTAAAACGCACCGTATCACCTATTTTATATCTCCATAAACCAGCGTTTGTCGTAATAACAATAGCATAGTTTACACCAGCTTCTACCTCACTTAGAGGTATGATTTTTTGATCTAAAGTTCCGTAGGTGTTCATAGGGATAAACTCATAAAATATCCCGTAATCTAGCATAAGAAGCAACTCTTTTGAGTCATTCTGCCCTTGTATGGCAAAAAATCCTTCAGAGGCATTATAAATCTCATAATACTTAAAAGAGTCTGATGGAATGATTTTCTGGTATTGATTAAGATAAGGGTCAAAATTGACACCCCCGTGAAAGTAAACTTCTAAGTTAGGCCAGATGTCCAGTATACTATCTTTCCCCGTAGTTTCTAGTACATTGTTGAGTAGCACAAGCATCCACGATGGGACACCTGCAAGGCTGGTTACATCTTGCTGTATCGTCTCATCTACGATAGCTTGCATTTTTACCTCCCAGTCACTTAACAGGGAGATGTCGTGATTAGGAGTACTGCTAAATTCTGCCCAGAAAGGCATATTGTCTATAAGTATTGCAGAAAGGTCACCATATACAGTACCATTGTCTTGATATAGTTGCTTACTACCACCTAAGCGCAACCCCTTGCCAGAAAATAAGTGAGAACCTTCGTTATTATTGAGATACATACAGAGTAAATCTTTACTTGCTGCATAATGACAATCTTCTAGCGACTCTGGGCTTACGGGTATATACTTACTTCGTGCATTTGTAGTGCCGCTACTCTGTGCAAACCATTTTATAGGGGTAGGCCATAAGATGTTAGACTCTCCTTTACGACTTCTTTCTATATAAGCTTGATTCTCCTCATAAGAGGTGATGGGGATCGTCTGGGCAAAGTCATTATAACTACGTATAGATCTAAAATCATACTTTTTACCTATCTCGGTATCCTTTGCTTTATCGATAAGTTTTGCGCGCAATTCTTCCTGCACTTCGGCTGGGTATTTCATAAAAAGCTCCATCTGGTGAATGCGCTTTTTTAAGAACCAAGAAGCAATAGAATGCACTAAAGGGATCGGCATAAAGTTGGTATATTTACACGTGTGTGATAGGTTGTTTTTTTTGCTTTCGTGAAAGCTAATTTAACCTTTTTTATACAATGCAGTAATCAAAATTCTTATAAATGCAATACCAAGGTGTCCTCAAGAAAATGCAAACGGAGCATACAGATCCTATAAATTATTACCTCGTAATGGAAGGTGATTTTATACAGGTGAATCAGTTGCTTAATAAGAGACTGCATATCGAGTTTGTAAAATATGAGTGCCTTGCCTGTGGGGAGAATAAAAAGATTTTTAGACAAGGATATTGCTATGATGACTTTTATAAAGTACCTCAAGCTGCAGAGTGGATAATGAAACCAGAACTGTCTAAAGCGCATCTAGGAGAAGAAGATCGCGATCTCGCTTATGAGCAAAGTGTCCAACTACAACCGCACATTGTTTATCTAGCAAATTCTAGTAATGTAAAAGTAGGAGTAACTCGTAAAACCCAAGTACCTACAAGATGGATAGATCAAGGTGCACACGAGGCTATAGAAATTGTAGAAGTACCTAACCGCTACCTTGCAGGTATTACAGAGCTTGCGTTAAAGGAACACGTTTCTGACAAAACAAACTGGCGTAAAATGCTCAAAAATGATATAGAAGATGTAAATCTTAAGGAGCATCGAGAAATATTAAAACAATATATACCAGAAGAAGCAAAGCAATATTTCATCCCTACTAATGAGGAGACGCACGTTCACTTTCCTGTAGAGCGTTACCCAGAAAAACTTAAGACACTTAACTTAGATAAAACACCTGCATACGAGGGAACTCTTAAAGGCATAAAGGGGCAATACCTCATTTTTGAAGACGACACTGTTTTTAACGTACGTAGCTGGGAAGGTTATGTGGTGCGACTAGAGATCCTTAACTAACTACTAGTTTTACGAGCTGTATCACCGAGAGTACAATAAGTGTAATGCCTATATAACGATTAAGAGAATTAGGGCTCGAGGTAGACTTTTGTTTAATATGAGAGCCAAACTTGCTGTACATCAAGAGTGTGGCTATTTTACCAAAGAACACGCCTGCAAGCAATAAAATGGTCCATAGATAAGGATGGGGCCCGGCGCTGAGCATCCATTTACTTAGTAGTGAAAACACAACTACCCAATAGATTAAAACGGGAGGATTTATAAAGCTCAAAATAAAACCTACAAAATATTGAGATTGTTTTCTTGGTTTTGGATTTTTTTGAGAATGCTTCTTTACTATAAAATAGACGCCTACAAGGGCAAGTAAAAATGCAACGAGATATTGCACCCAGTAGTTCATAGAGATAAACTCTTGTAAAACCATCCCAAAGCTTAAAGCAGTAAGTGCAAGTAATGCCTCACCTAGACCAGCGCCATAGCTCAACTTTACAGCATCTTGATAAGACCCTTTTACTCGTGCCTTAATCACTGCAAGGTTTGATGCTCCTGGTGGCAGTGCACCTATAACTGTAGCTGTAAAGCCTATGAAGAAAGCAAGAATAATCATAAAGGATTAGTAGTTGTCTTACAGTAAAACTTACGCTATCTGCGCTTATTTATGCAGTAATAAGCTTTATGGATTGAAAGACTGCAGCACTTATAAGTACAATACCTATCACTATATTCATCTTATTTTCAAGATTAGAAAACTTCTTTGAAAAAAAATCACTCAGTCTTGCATATGCATAAAGCATCACAACTTTTCCTATTAGAACTCCCGCAAGAAAAGAGAGTATGACACTCCAAGGAGAGTTTTTACCTATAAATACATAGCTCGAAATAGAAGACAGCACGGCTACCCAAAAAATAAACATAGGGATGTTTAAAAAGCCAAGTAAGAAACCAGTGCCAAAGTTTTGATGCGCTTCATCTTCTGAAGTTTGTGAGCTGGTTTTTTTTAGAATAAGTAAGATACCAGCTAAGAGCATTAATACTACAAAAGCAATCTGTATCCATAAATAATCTTGGTAGAGCTTTTTTACTAAAAAACCAAAACTTATAGCAAACCCTGCTACAATAGTTTCGCCCAGTGCAGCTCCGTATGCAACAAACATCGCTTTAAATATGCTGCCGCCTGTAGCTTTTTTGAGTACAAGTAAATTAGTCGCGCTAGGGATAATTGTAGCGACTAGGGCAATCCCAAAACCAAGGAGTAGTAAGAGTAAAATCAATTAAAGTGTGTTATAAGGATGCAAAATTAAATTATAGACACCTAGTTCTCATTAAGTTTATCATATCATTAGCATTTTAAGTAATCCTTAGTCCATTATGTGACGATGTATTTACGTTGTTTACCATCTCTTTGTCCTTTTTAAAAGCCTATCTTTGCAGACCTAAAAATTTTACAATGAGTACCATAGTAGCTATTGTGGGGCGCCCTAATGTAGGGAAATCCACTTTTTTTAATCGGTTAGTACAACGTCGTGAGGCAATTGTTGATGCTGTGAGTGGTGTGACCAGAGATCGCCACTACGGAAAAACAGATTGGAATGGACGTGAGTTTACAGTCATAGATACTGGTGGATATGTTGTGGGAAGTGATGACATTTTTGAAGCAGAGATAGACAAGCAAGTAGAGCTTGCCATAGATGAGGCAGATGCTATTATCTTTATGGTAGATGTAGAGCACGGTATCACTGGGATGGATGAAGAGGTTGCAAACTTACTACGTAGATCTAAGAAGCCTATTTTTCTTGCTGTAAATAAAGTAGATAATAATAAACGTGCGGCAGATGCTGTAGAGTTTTATAATCTTGGTCTTGGTGATTTTTATACCATTGCTGCTACAAATGGTAGTGGTACAGGAGATCTTCTGGATGCTGTAGTTGAGGCATTACCAGAAAAAGAAGAAGAAAACGAAGAAGATGAGCTACCACGCTTTGCGGTAGTAGGTCGTCCTAATGCAGGTAAATCTTCTTTTATAAATGCATTAATAGGTGAGGAGCGTTATATCGTAACAGATATTGCAGGAACCACTCGTGATGCGATGGATACAAAGTACAATCGCTACGGTTTTGAATTTAACCTTGTAGACACGGCAGGTATACGTCGTAAGGCTAAGGTAAAAGAAGATCTTGAGTTTTACTCTGTGATGAGATCTGTACGTGCTATTGAGCACGCAGATGTTGTACTACTTGTAGTAGATGCAACAAGAGGCTTTGACGGCCAGGTGCAAAATATATTCTGGCTTGCAGAACGCAACAGAAAAGGAATAGTAATCTTAGTAAACAAGTGGGATCTTGTAGAAAAGAAGACTAACACAATGAAAGAATTTGAAAAGCACATTAGACAGCAGATAGAGCCATTTACAGATGTGCCTATTGTATTTATCTCTGTGCTTGAGAAACAGCGTATTTTTAAAGCTATTGAGACTGCCGTAAAAGTTTACGAGAGTAAAACAAAACGTATCAAGACCAGTGAGCTTAATGAGTTTTTCTTACCGCTAGTAGAGGCATTCCCTCCACCGGCTATTAAGGGTAAATATGTAAAAATCAAGTACTGTATGCAGCTACCTACACCACAACCACAGTTTGCGTTGTTCTGTAACCTGCCGCAATACCTTAAAGAAGGCTACAGAAGATTTTTAGAAAATAAGCTGCGAGCAGCTTACGACTTCTCTGGAGTGCCTATTTCTATTTACTTTAGAAAGAAGTAAAACCACTTTTATATATAAGAAAAGCGACCTCTATAGGTCGCTTTTTTTGTTTTAGATACTTGATTTAGGTCCAGTTGTGGGTTTTTTACGCTTTCGCGAAAGCGTGTATAGAAAGAATCACTCAAGACCTTTTTTTAAGGAGTATCTCAAATTGTTAAAATTATATTAAAAACAATATCCTGCTAAAACTTCTCACTAAAAGGTTGGTTATTTACGTACTCATCAATTAATCAGTACAATGCAATTACGTCATTTAGTAATCTTAGTTGGACTTCTTTTAGTTTCAGCTTTCGCGAAAGCGCAAAACTTCTCAGTTACAGGTACACTTACAGACAAGGAATCAAAAGAGCCACTTGAGGCTGCTACCGTTTTTCTTGAAACCGTAAAAGATAGTACGCTCATCACCTACACCATCACAAATCAAAATGGAGCTTTTACCCTAGAAGGGAGAGCCCAAGAAAAGGATGCTCGAGTTAATATATCTTTTTTGGGGTATGAAAATTATAGCAAGCAAGTAGACCTTAGTGCGGGTGATATTTCTTTAGGCGTTATAGAAGTGGGGCTTGCGACTAACACACTGGGAGAGGTTGTGGTAAAAAGTAGGGCCCCCATTACTGTAAAAAAAGATACTTTAGAGTTTAACGTATCCTCTTTCAAAACAAAAAAGGATGCAAACATTGAGGACCTTCTCAAGGAGCTGCCAGGTGTTGAGGTAGATGAAGATGGTAAAATCTTAGTGAATGGTAAGGAAGTTAACCAGATACTTGTAAATGGGAAACCCTTTTTTGGCGATGACCCTACGGTAGCTACACGCAACCTTACTAAGGAGATGGTAGAAAAGATACAAGTGGTAGATACAAAAACAGATGATGAGGCTTTTGCTGGTGAAGATGGTGATCAAGAGAATAAAACCATAAATCTGACCATCTCTGAAGAGAAGAACAAGGGCGTTTTTGGTCGTGTAGCTGCTGGTGCAGGTACAGATGAGCGCTTTGAGTATGCCGGTATTGTAAATGCTTTTGATAATGACAGGCGCATAAGTGTACTTGCTGGAGGTAATAATATAAACGAGGCTGGTTTTAGCTTTGGGGAGATACGCAAGATGTTTGGCGGTGGGAGAAGTGTCTACTTTAACGGTAATGGAAGTTTTGGTATAGACGGGCGCAGTTTTGGTGGTGGCCAGGGTATTACAAACAGTCGCAGCATCGGGACAAATTATACAGATGAGTATGCAAAAGGTTTTGATGCGAGTATGGATTACTTCTACTCTGCAGCAAACTCTTTTGACGAGACACGTATCGAGCGTGAGAACATCTTGCCAGATCGTCGTTTTTTTACAAATAGCAACTCAAGAAGTGACTCAAACTCTGATAATCATAGTGCAAATGCAACTATAAATATTAAGAAGGATTCTACTATTCTCATAAACATACGTCCTAAGTTTTCTTATGCAAAGAGTGAGACGCGCTATACTCGTGATGAAGAGTCTCTTGATGAAAATGGGGATCTTATAAACCAGTCTGATAATGCAAACTTTATAAAAGATCAGGGGAAGAATTTTGAAAACACTTTGAGTATTACAAAAAAGTGGGGTGACAAAGGAGCCTACGTGCGTGCTCGTCTTCAGAACGAAATAAACAGACAAGAAAGTGAGGATTTTATAGTCTCTAATACTGCCATACTAGGAGATGCTCCAGAGCTTATAGAGCGCAACCAGTTTACAGATGGTGAGACTAAGCTGGATGGATACAATCTTAACTTTACATACCGCATACCCCTTATTGCAAAAAAGTTATTCCTAGATGCAGATTTTGGGCATCGTGATGATAGCCGAAAGCGATCAAGAACTACTTTTGATTTTGATGAAAATACTCAGCAGTACAGCACACTTAATGAGACGTTAAGCACGGACTTTGAGGGGCGCAATATGCGCACAACACCTAAGCTGGGACTTAATTATAACACAGAGAAGTTTAATATTAACTTTGGAGCAGGTTATGTTTTTAGAACACTAGAAAATACAGATAATCTGCGTCCAGAACTTAATGTAAAGGAAAATTTTGAAGCGCTAGAACTAGACTCTTACATCAACTATCGTTTTAGTCCAAAGGCATCATTATATGCCAGTGTGAGTAAGAGTAATAGTCCGCCAGATGTGCAACAGCTCAATCCTTTTGTAGATGTGTCAGACCCACTTAATATCACTGTGGGTAATCCAGATTTATCACCTTCTAATGTCTATAATTTTTATGGAGGGTTTAATAATTTTGACTTCCAGAAAGGTGGTGGTTGGTACTTAAACGGTAATGGTAGTGTTACAAATGATGCCGTGGTAAATAAAACTACCATAGATGAAAACCTTGTGCGCACCACTACTTATGAGAATGTAGATGGTAATTATAACGTAGGCGCTGGTGGTGGTTATAATAAAACGCTCAAGATAGATTCACTAAGAACCATAAAATATGGTGGAGGTATTTACGGGAACTTTGGCCGTAATGTAAACTTCAATAATGATGTGAAGTATGCAAGTAAAACAAGATCACTTACCCCAAGAGTAAATGTGACTTTTACTTGGAAAGACCTCTTTGAGGTGCGTCCTAGTTATAACATCTCATTTTCAAAAACTGAGTTTGGTCTAGATGCATTTGATGATCAAGAGTTTATCTCGCACACAGTGCGCTTGAGTACGGCTCTTTTTGTGCCAAAAAACTGGGAATGGCGTAATGAGATAAACTATAACTATAACCCTAATATTGCAAGTGACTTTCAGCAAAGTGCTTTGTTCTGGAACTCGACACTAGCATACTCATTTGCCAAAGAAAGAGCAACAGCTACACTTAAGGTGTATGACGTGCTTGATCAAAATACAAACGCCCGTCGTACGGCAAATGCAAACTTTATACAAGACGTACAGAGTACCGTATTGCAACAGTATTTTATGCTTAGTTTAAGCTGGAAGTTTAACACGCTAGGTAAAAAAGGCGAGACAGATAATGGTGGGATAATGTTCTTTTAGACGCTTTCGCGAAAGCGTAAAACTATTTGTAATTTAAAAACCTTATTTTCGACTAGCTATTAGTTAAAACGAGGTATGCGAGCATTAGTCATTTCAGGAGGAGGAAGTAAAGGCGCTTTTGGCGGCGGTGTTGCTCAGTACCTTATGCAAGAAATGGGCAAAGAGTATGATATGCTTGTAGGCACCTCTACAGGAAGTCTTTTAGTGCCTCATCTTGCACTTCAAAATATCGAAAAGATAAAAGAGGTATACACCTCTGTAAATCAAAATGCTATTTTTAATGTATGTCCTTTTGTAATAAAGAAAGATAAATTTGGCGAGCAATCTATTGCTATAGACCACTGGAGCGTACTGCGCAATTTTTTAAAAGGCTCTAAAACCTTTGGAGAAAGTAAGAAGCTACGCAAGCTTATAGAAAAAACCTTTACGCGTGAAAATTATGAACAGCTACAGGCTAGTGGTAAAGAAGTGCTAGTCACAGTTTCTAATCTCTCACTTCATAAAACGGAATATAAATCCAGTAAGGAAGAGACATACGAAGATTTTTGTGACTGGGTGTGGATGTCGTGTAATTATATCCCTTTTATGAGCCTCGCCTCAAAAAATGGATGCGAGTATGCAGATGGAGGTTTTGGCGCACTAGTACCCATCAAGGAGGCTGTAGAACGCGGCGCAACCGAAATTGATGTAATCATATTAGAAACAGAAGTGACTTATTATAATAATCTCCCTTCTACTAACGTGTTCTCCCTATTAAGCAATCTACACGGCTTTATGATGGATCGTATCGAAAAGCAAAATATTACCATAGGTAAATATGCTGCCAATCAAAAAGAGGCGATAATAAACTTCTATTATACACCGACGGTACTCACTACAAATTCGCTCATTTTTAATAAAGAAAAAATGAAAATCTGGTGGAAGAGTGGTTTTGACTATGCCAAGTACAAAAACGAAGAGCTCAACGAGATTAAGGTAGATGACGAGGGGTAGTATCCCGCTTTCGCGAAAGCGGAAACATTTTTGAGAGTTTATACGTTGCTAATTAAGTTGGAACAGCTTATATTGTAGTCTTTTACCCACAAATCAATCAGGCTTTGAAGCATATTTTACGTTTACTATTCGTTCTTTTTTTTACAACACTCTATTCTCAAAATCCTAGTATAAAACAAATCCCATCGTGGGTAAATAAAGTTGACTATAAGGAGAATATTGAAAATGAAGAAGCAGAAAGTGGCTACTACTATCTTCTATATGATAAGCAGCTTAATGCTGTAAATAAAACTAGATATAGTAACTCTGTAGTTAAAATTATAAATGGAGAGGGCATAACTCAAATGTCTAATCTAACATTTGAATTTGACCCATCTTATGAGAAGCTCATTTTTCATAAAATCGATATCATACGTGATGGGGAGCGTATCTCTCAACTTAATCTTAATAAGATTGAGACTATACAAAGAGAGTCTAATCTAGAAAAGAATCTATATGACGGGAGACTTACAAGTCTTGTAAATCTTACAGATGTGCGAGAGGGTGATGTGATAGACTATGCTTACACTATAGCAGGAGAGAACCCTATTTATGAAGGAGGATATAGTAGCAGTCTTTATTTTCAATATGCAGCCCCTGTAGGTAAACTACACTTTACGGTGACTGTGCCTAATAATGAATCTTTTAAGTTTAAATACTTCAATAATGCGCCTAAGCCAGCAGAAAGTATTTCAGGTAATAGCAAGGTTTACGAATGGACGCTAGAAGATGTTGCACCTAAGTTTTATGATACTAACGAGCCTATGTGGTATGATGATTATGGTTTTGTGCAATTTGTAAATTATGAATCGTGGGAGAGTATTGTAAATCAGTATAAAGAGATCTACACATTAAGTGCCGCAGATAAAAAACGATTAAAACGACTGTCAGATCAAAATATCAAAAGTGAGACCAAAGATCTTGCTCCTTCTAAGGAGGAGATTGCAAATACTCTTATAGATTTTGTACAAGATGATGTGAGGTATTTTGGTTTTGAAAATGGGATGAATTCTCATAAACCAGAGTCACCACTTAAGGTGCTTGAGCAACGATTTGGAGATTGTAAAGGGAAGTCATTTTTACTAAGTGAGTTGCTGCAAGCAAATGGCATTGAGGCATACCCTATGCTGGTAAACAGTACTGCAGGAAAGAGTATAGGTGATAAACTCCCTACGCCTAATCTCTTTGACCATTGTGTTGTTACCTATAATCTAGACGGTGAAGATTATTATATCGATCCCACAATCTCAAATCAGGGTACAGGAGCAAAGGGTAAATTTTTTCCAAATTATGAGAAGGGGCTCGTTTTAAAACCTGGAGAAAAAGGGCTGACTCAAATTGATTTTAAGCCAACAGGAGGGGTTGCTATAAGTGAGATATATGATATAGATGAGATTAATGGGTCTGGAGCATTAACCGTTGTAACTACATATAAAGGGAGTGATGCAGATAGATTACGTGCAGATTTTGACCAGCGTAGTAATGCTTCAATACAAAAAGACTACCTGCGATTTTACAGTACATTATATCCTAATATAAAAAAGGGAGATGACCTTGAGGTAGAGGATTTAAGAAATACTCGTAATGAGTTTATAGTAAGAGAGTCTTACGTTATAGATTCTATCTGGGCAAAGTCACCAGACAATGAGCAGCTTATATATATTGAGACCTATCCGTTATTATTAGAGAGTTATGTAAACCCTACTACATCACCAGAGCGCACGGCGCCATATGCTATAAACTATCCATTAGATATTGAGTTTAATATCACAGTCAACTTACCGGAGCCTTGGGAATTTGAAGACTATAAAAATACGGTCGAAAGCTCATATTTTAAGTATGAACAGCAAGCAAGCCATTTTGGAAACAAACTACTAGTAACTCATAATTACTCTAGAAAGAAAGATTTTGTTGAGGCTGGTGACGTGCGTAAGTATATATCTGATCATAGTAAGGTTCAAGATGATCTTTCTTATTTTATTACTTATGACCTAGAAGCAGCCTCTGCAATGGAAACCTCAGGACTAAGTTATATCGCTATTTTCCTACTAGTAATTAGCTTGATGTTTTTTGGGTATGGAGCTTATAGACTTTATTACGAATATGATGTGCCCGCTCAGGTTAAGGATACACAAGGGAAAAATATAGGAGGCTGGCTCATACTTATTGCAATAGGTCTTGTTTTTACTCCTATCGTTATTTTAGTGCAAATACTTTCTGAAGACGGTTATTTTGATGCCTATACTTGGTCTGCTCTATGGAATTCTGAAGGCTTAACAGGAAAGCCAATGATTATACTCATCGCCATAGAGATGATTATTAATGTAGCGCTTATCGTATATAGTTTTGTGGTAATTATATTGTTCTTTAAGAGAAGGACAATTGTTCCTAGGTTAATGATTATTCTATATGCTGGCACACTTGCTTTCTTAATTTTAGATAGTGTTGCAGCAAATGCGCTTGCTTCAGATATGTTTACTCCAGAAGAAAATCAAGAGTCACTTAAAGAAATTATTAAGGCTATTTTTAGGTGTGCGGTCTGGATTCCATACTTTATTATGTCAGAACGCGTAAAGGAAACCTTTGTAAAAAGAGCTCCTGGATATGTAGCCCCACCAGAGACAGTACAGCAATCTAGTGTTCAAGTTATAGAGAGTGCAGAAACTCCTAAGGAATATAATAGTCTCGAAAATAGGTTAGAAAATGAGCGTGATAAAAACGGTTAATTAACCGTATCCTTCACTGTTTCTTTTGTTGTTTTCTTTTTTCCAAAGAGACCACCTAAAATTCCCGTGGCAACATCTTTAATGGCGTCTTCAGCTTTTGGGGTTGTGGTGGTGTTTTGAGGAGTCTGTGTGTCAGTAGTTGTGCTATCTGTCGCAGTGGTGTTTGGTGTTGTTTTGTTTCCACCTAAAAGACCTCCTAGCACATCTGTGAGTTTGTCTTCTACTTTGTCTTTTGCGCGTTGCTTCTGGATCTCTATAATCTGGTTAGTAAGCGCTGTGGTAGCTGCTTTTAAGTTAAGGTCTACCTTAGGCGCAATAAAATTTCCCGAAAGGGAAACAGGAACGTCTATATGGATGTTCTCTTTTTCGGCATCTGTAAGTTTTGAGAGTAAGCCGCTCACGTCTCCGCCTAGATATTTTGCAGGGAGATCAAGGTTGAGGGTGTAGTTCATCTCATTTGTAAAGCTATGTCCACCGCTTACTTGTACATTAATTCCTTTTATGTTAAAATCAAAAGGCTTTACAGCCACCTGACCATCATTAAATGTAAGGCTTGTTTTGAGCTTGTCTAGTTTCAGGTCGTCAAGGTTTATAAAATCAAGTTTTTGCGATAGGAGATTAAGAAGCGGCATTTTATCTGCATCAACATCTGCGGTCAAAATCTCTGCAAAGGCATCTCCAGAAATGGTACTAAGGATAGGGCTGAAGTTGTCATCTAGCTGTCCCTGCAATTGTATTTTGGTATTGAGAGCGCCTTGTAGTGCCTTTGCAATAGGAGCAAGTCCTTGCAGCATCTCTAGCTCCTTAAAAGAGCGGTCTATGTCTATACTGCTCAAGTCTACAGTCATATTAAAAGTAGGAGCACCATCGCGTGTGGTGACAGATCCAGAGAGTCCTGCCGCACCGCCAAAGATGCCAGAGTTAAGATTGCTTAATGATGCCTGCTCATTTGCAATGGTCACGCTACCTTTTGTATTACTAAGTTCTAGCCCATCATAAATTACCTTTGCGGCATTAAAGTTTACAGAGGCATCTAGAAAATCTGGAATTTGTATGGCGGTATTACTCTCACCTGTGCTAGCTGGTGAGTTACCAGTTGTAGTAGCAGTGCTGGTTGCAAAATCATCTAGATTAAACACCTTTGAGGTCACATCAAAATGCCCTTTTAAATCTTCCTTAGACATCACAAAAGGGATGAGGTTTTCTATAGATCCCGTTGCATTTATATCTGAAGATCCACTTGTGGCGGCAAATGAGTTAAGTGCAATGTTACCGGTTTTAAAACTCACATCTGCATTTTGTATAGCAATGGGATTTGGCAGTTGTGGAGTGCTATAAGTGAAGTCACTAAGTGTAGCATTACCAGAGCTTTTTATATTTTGATACTGTTGCTTCTCGACAGCGTTCATATCAAAACTCGTCACTACATCTGCAACAAGTCTACCTTGCAGTGGCTGGTCTAGATTAAGAGGATACACCTTGTCAATGTTACCTAAATCTAGCGCACCATCTAGGTCAAGATTAACAAGCATATTACCCATCAAGTTTTTAAGTGTTCCCTTTGCTGTAAAGGTGTCTTGGTCAATCTTAAAACGTAAGTCGTTTATCTCGATATAAGTAAGTTCTGTAATGCCAGTATTATTTTTAATCTTTACATCTATATTGATGTTATTCATTCTTTTAGGGAGATCAGGATACTTAAAAGAAGCATTGTTAGACACAATCTCAATATCCAGATTTGGGATGTTAGTCTCGGTTGTTTTCCCTTTTATAATTCCGCTTACGCGAAAATCGCCACTCGTTTCCACCTCATCAAGATTTGCTCTATATTCCTTAGGGATTAGGGCTAGAAAGTTTTTAAAATCTGATGAAGGTGTTTTAAATGATAAGTCCATAAGATTACCATCTTCAAGAAGCTCTATAAAACCATTAAACTCTAGTGGGAGTTCGTTTATTTTGGCTAGGTTTTCCTTAAAAGTATACTTCTGTTTTTCTAGCTCCATTTGGATTACAGCCTCGAGGTCGAGATCGTGCCCATCTAAGTAATTTGTGCCGCCATAATCAAAAGATACTACAGCGTGGGTCTTCGTATCTAGCTCACTCTCAATAGCCGAAAAATCTCCAGAACCCGTGTGGTTTACCTCTGTAAGTTCTAAGTGGGTTTGTGTAGAGCGATCGTCATAAATTATTTTTGAGTCTATGAGGCTGTACTCTTGTAAGTTAAAAACAAAAGGTTCTGAGCTCTCCTCAGTAGTAGTCTCTGTAGTTGGTGTCTCTTTTACAATATCATAATTTGCATTGCCTAAGGAGTCTACTTGTACGTGTACGTTTGCTTCTAGAAGTGATAGTGCATCTATAGCAATAGGCTCATCTGCTGTGTTTTTAAAGAGCTGGGTAACGCCCATCTCAATGCGTATTTCTTTACCACTCGCAAGTGTGTCACCTGCAAATGGTGCGTTGTTTACTACCGTAAAATCATTTACTATAACCGTAGCATCAGGAAAACTTCTGAAGAGGCTTAAATCCAGAGAAGACCATTCTACTTGAGCGTTGAGGTTATTGTTTATGGTTTCCTTGAGGAGGTCTTCTAGTTTTCCTCTAAACAAAAATGGAGAAGCAGCAAGAACGATAACAAGTACAAGAACTACTATGCCTATAATTTTAAATATCTTTTTCATTTGTGGTTTTCTAATGTTGTCTTTTACAATCTGCCTTAGTGTGAATATACTTGATTATACAGGGAGCTTAATTTCTTCTCCTTCTTCAAGGTTAAAACGCTTCTTAAATAACCATACACCTAGATAAAGGAACGGTGTGTCGAATGCCGCTACGAGAATTTTAAATAAGAATCCACCTAATAATAGTCCGCCAAATAAATTCCACTCTATTAGTCCAAAGGCGCACAAGAGCAAAAGCACACTTGCCGTATCTATAAATTGTGATAAAAAGGTGGAGAAGTTATTTCTGAGCCAGAGGTGTTTGCCCTTGGTTACTCGTTTCCAAAAATGATAAATGTGTATATCTACATATTGCGCAAGCAAGTAGGCCATCATACTCGCAAAAACTGCCAGCGCCGTAGCACCAAATACAGTTGTAAACAGGCTATCATTTACAGGTGACCAGCTAGTAGCAGGAACTACTTTTGCCACATAAACGATGAGTAGCGAAAAGAGAGATGCAAAAATGCCAGCAGTGACCATCTGGTTTGCTTTCTTTCTTCCGTAAATCTCGCTTACAATATCTGTAATAAGAAAGGTGATAGGGTAGGGAAGTATCCCTACAGAAATTTCAAAAGTATAAATGCCAAAAAAGTCCCAGCTAAAGAATTTTTGAAATATAAGGTTAGATACCACCAGGGCACATATAAAAAGAGCACCTAGTGTAAAATAGATGCGATAGGCTAGTTGTAAGTCCTTTGAGTTTAAGTGACTAGAGATTTGATTCATTTTCTTAATAACTTCAATTTCAAAATTAGGGCATTGTGATTTTGATTTCCTTAATTTGTTGTGAAATCTTAAGCCCAACTTAGAACAGCTATCTCATTGCATACTATATACTTATCATTAGGCAGTAATCAAGGTAATACGTACGAGGCACTCAATAATGCAATTCAATTGCTTTTTGAGCGTGTAGGACGTGTGCGCAAAATCTCACCAGTGTATCAAAGCCCAGCTTGGGGTTTTGAGGGAGCAGATTTTCATAACTGTGCTGTAAAGATGGAAACATCATTATCTGCAAGTAAGCTCTTAGATGCAACGCAAGCTATAGAAAAGTTACTAGGCAGAGATAAAATAGAGGGAAAAGGATATCAATCACGATATATAGATATAGACATATTACTATATGACGATGTTGTCAAGCAAACAGAGCGATTAACCATACCACACGAGCATATGCTCAAGCGTCGTTTTGTATTGCAGCCGCTCGTAGATATAAGTGCAGAAGATGTAGCTCCTGTTTTTAATAAATCTTTTACAGCGTTGCTAGAAGACTGTGAAGATGATAGCACATTAACAAAGCAAGCAAAGTGGCTCAAGAAGCCACAAGACAGTATAGATCTAGGTGGTTACAATTATATAGCGATAGAAGGTAATATAGGCGCTGGTAAAACAAGTCTCGCTACAATGATTTCTGAGGAGTTTAATGCAAAACTTATTTTAGAGCGATTTAAAGACAATGCATTTTTACCTAAATTTTACAAAGATCCAGATAGGTTTGCCTTCCCTCTAGAAATGTCTTTTCTAGCAGATCGTTATCAGCAATTGCTTGATGATATTGGTCAGTTTGATTTGTTTAAAGACTTTATGTGTGCAGATTATGATCGATATAAATCGCTCATCTTTGCACAAGTTACACTACAAGAAGAGGAGTATGTACTCTACAAGCGCCTCCACGAGATGATGTATAAAGATATGCCACAACCAGACTTGTATGTGTACTTATATCAAAACACGGAGCGTTTGCTTAAAAATATAAAGAAGCGTGGCCGTAGTTATGAGAAAAGTATTGCTCCAGAGTATCTAGAAAAAATCAATCAAGGGTATCTAGATTTTATAAAAGGACAGCATAATCTTAATGTAAAGATTATAGACATCTCAGATCTTGATTTTGTAAAAAACCGCGAAGACTTTTTGAAGGTGATTAACTCTTTTACTGCTTAGTTTTACAGCCGCTTGTTATTTTAAATAACTAATGTATTTGTCCAAAAAGGCAAGTCGCTTTTTTGTCCATTCTTGCATATACGTAATGCCTTCTTCCTCATAAATAAACGTGTCCCATACGAGCGCTTCTCTCTCGTATACTTGCTGCTCTTTTAGTAGATTATAGGTGTCCATTTGTTTTTTGAGCAACTGCTCTTCGCTTAAAACTCCTTGTCGTAAGGTGAGCCATCGCGCTTGAAAACGTGAAATAAAATCATCTGCATCTGTGGCGATAAGCCTTCTTAATAGTCCGTTGCTTAAAAAGTCATTTGTGGTATTTATACGCTTTCCGCTGTAGATGGTGCCTAGTGTTCCGTCCAGATCCCAAGGAGCATAAAAGTAAGGCGCTCCTGCATCATAACGTATCAGGTAGAGATTTTTTCCTAGATTATCTGGTGCACGTAGGGCATTTATATATAAGAAGTAATCTATAGCATTGTCAAGTACAAATTGTTTTGAGATCGCTTTCGCGAAAGCGTCATCATCACTATTAACCACAAAGTCTGTAAAAGGATATACATTGTCCCAAGGCGCATTAGAAGGCGATGGGTATTTTATATCATAACCACCCCAGCTGGCTAAAAAATTCTTTGCAGGAGGTATAGAGTCAAAGGAGCTGGCACCCAGGTAGCGTGCCCCTTGAAAGATCTCACCGCGCACGGTATCACCCTTGTTTTTCTTTATCTTAACTAGCTTGCGATCTACCTGCTCCTGCAGTAAGAAAAGACCTTTGTAGCGACCATTTATAAATACCTCACTATAAGCGGCGGTCGCACCAGCCTTTGCCTTAGGTTCTTTATCTAGATAATGTGGTGTGTAGATATCATTCCAGAGATTAAGTGAGATAAAAGAGCGCATACGTAAGGGCTCGTTATAAAGTCCATCCAGAATCCAGTCATCATCAGAGCGCATTCCAGCCAGCTTGTAGTCTTGATTTTCAAAACCTAGGCTGTCTTTGTAAAAGTTGAGGTCATAGGTTTTCTTCTTAAAAACAAGCGAACTGCTACCTCGTAGCTCAATACCGGCATAACTTGTAAATGTGATTTCCTCATCTGCATACCCAATGCGACACATACGTTTAGGCTCATTTACAATTTCTTGCGGGGCGTTTATAGTAATAAGCGGCAGGGTTGTTATGTAAGCTTTATAGGTGTTGTTATTAAGCTTGAGGGTGTGAGTTGTGCTGTATATGGAGTCTGTGTTATGTAGGGTAAGCGTGTATGAATCATTACCCATTGAGAAAACCTCTGTTTGTGATAGCTTTCTATTTTCTGGTATCTGTATGACGGCAATCTGTAACGAGTCATCTATAGCTAGTTGCTCACTATGCCAAGTGTTTTGAGCGCAGCTAGAGAGGCTCACCGCGGCTAATAAAATAAATAGAAAATACTTCACGAGTAACATTGATTAGTTCTCGTAAATTTAAGCAAACGGAGTGCCATAATAAACTCTTAGTTAAAAGTTTACGTGGGGACTGCTTGTAAAAGGTGTGTGCTCGCTAGTATGTGCGCTTCATAAGCCCTTGCCCAAAAAGTCTGAGCGTTTCCTTTTTATCTTCTGAGATGTCTACATTATCAAGTGCGGTAAACGCCTTTTGAGTATACTTAGCTATTTCTTCCTCGGTTGCTTTTGCGGCACCTGAGTCCAGAAATTGTTGCTTTACCGTCTCTATTTTATCTGTAGGATCTGCCGGTGAGATAGAGAAAAAGTGCTCTAGCTGTTGTGCATCATCCTTGTTAGAATTTGCTAGGGCAGTGAGGTATAAAAATGTTTTTTTGTTTTCTATAATATCGCCACCTACTTGCTTTCCAAAACTCTCTGGATCGCCAAAGGCATCTAGATAATCATCTTGTAGTTGAAAAGCCAGCCCAAGATCACGCCCGTAGTTATAAATACCTTCTTGACAACTCTTTGATGCGCCAGCTACAATAGCTCCCATTTTAAGTGCAGCACCTACGAGAACAGCGGTTTTATACTCAATCATCTTCATATATTCTGGGATGGTCACATCGTCACGCGTCTCAAAATCTACATCATACTGTTGTCCCTCACAAACCTCTATTGCTGTTTTTGAAAACAGTTTTGCCAGCTCCTTAAAGGTGGCTCCCTCATAATTTTCAAAAAGCTGGTAGGCACGTATAAGCATTGCATCACCAGAAAGAATACCCGTATTAATATCCCACTTCTCGTGCACCGTTTCTTCCCCGCGTCTCAAGGGTGCATCATCCATAATATCATCGTGCACTAGAGAGAAGTTATGAAAAATCTCTACTGCCAGCGCTGCATCTAGTGCATCCTTATAGTCTTTTTCAAAAAGCTCACACGCCATAAGTGTAAGTACTGGACGCAATCTTTTACCACCTAGTTGTAAGATGTAATTAATAGGCTCATAAAGATTTTTAGGTTCCTTCTCTAGCGCGTGCTTGTTGAGATATTCTAAAAATATAGATGTGTATTCTGGTATGCTGTGCATAAATGGCAATTTTTTGTAAAAATAAGTGATAAAAGGAGATTATGCCCTATTACGCTTTCGCGAAAGCGCACAGTAAAAACTTACAGTTGTTAAATTTTAACTAAAGTTAACGGAAACTTTAAAAACTTAAAAAGTTTCCTGCGTATCTTCGCGCCTTGACTATGAAAGAACAATTATTAAAAACCGCCACCGAACTGTTTTTAAATCAAGGATTTAAGAGCATTACTATGGATGATATTGCCCGTGAGATGGGAATGTCTAAAAAGACGGTGTACAGTTATTATGCTAATAAGGAGGCTATTGTCTCTGCTTGCGCACTTGATATGTTTAATTCTGTCTGTGGAGGTATAGATGGGATACTTGATGAAGAATTAAATCCTATTGAAGAGTTATACGACATAAAGAAATATGTACTTGAGCATATAAACGGAGAGCGCACTTCTTCTATGTATCAACTTCAAAAATATTACCCTAAGATACACCAGACCCTTAGAAAGAGTCAGTACGACTATATGCAGAGCTGTGTTACTAGAAATGTGCTTAGAGGTATAGAGCAAGGACTTTTTATTAGTGAAATAAGTGTGCCGTTTGTGGTAAACATTTACTTCACCGGTATGACGGGTATTAAAGATGAGACGATTTTCCCTAGATCTGCTTTTCCTGTAGGAGACTTGCACGATATGTATTTAGAGTATCACATACGCGGTATTGTAACCCCTAAGGGTAGAAAAATTTTAAATAAACTTATTAAATCTAACCATAACTAATGATACAGAGATTATATATAGCCCTAATACTTCTTGCTAGTGTAGGTGTGACCGCACAGACTAGAAGTTTTACTGTAGAAGAGGCTGTGACTTTTGCTCTAGATAGCAACTACACAGCAATAAATAGCCGTCGTGATATCGCAAAGGCAATAAAGCAAAAGTGGGAGACCACAGCGAGTGGGTTGCCACAAGTAAGCGCAAGTCTAGATTATAATTATCAAATCAAGCAGCCTACACAGCTTATACCAGCCGAGTTTACTGGAGGAGAGCCAGGTACTTTTATACCCGTAGTTTTTGGAACACAGCAAAATGCTACTGCGACCGCTACATTGAGTCAGCTTATTTTTGATGGGTCCTACCTTGTAGGTCTACAAGCTGCAAAGACGTTTCTAGACTATTCTAAAAATGCAAATGAAAAAACACAACTCGAAGTACGCAAAGGAGTTATAAACGCTTATGGCGGTGTGCTACTTGCACAAGAAAGTGTAGCAATTTTAGATCGAAATATTGCAAACCTAGAAGATAACCTTAAGGAGACAAAACTCATTTTTGAAAATGGTTTTGCAGAAGAGGAAGATGTAGAGCAGTTACAAATCACTTATTTGTCGCTTCAAAACCAGCGTGCAAATGCAAAGCGAATGGTGGTGATTGCAAAGCAAATGTTTAACCTCGCAATAGGTGTAGGGGTAGATGAGGAGACGGTTCTTAAAGATAGTCTAGAGTCACTTGCTGTTCCAGCACTAGGATTACTTAATGATACGGTTAACATTGAGCAAAATGTAGACTATAAGATTGTAAATAATCTTAATGAGCAAAGAGCACTAGAGCTTAAGCTAGAAAAGAGCAAGGCCTTGCCTACACTAGGAGCGTTTATTAATGTGGGTACCTTTGCAGGGCGTAATGAGTTTAACTTTTTTGATAGTGATGAGAAGTGGTTTGCACAGTCTATCACAGGTTTTACACTCAACATCCCTATTTTTAGTTCTGGTATGCGTAATGCAAGAACAGCGCAGGCTGAGATTGCGCTAGATCAAGCAGCAACTCAAAGAGAGGAGACAGAGCAACAGATAAAACTTGCTTATGCATCTGCAAAAAGTGATCACGAGCTTGCGATAGATAACTACAACACTGCGCTAGAAAACATCAAACTTGCAGAGCGCATTGAAAATAAAAACCAAGTAAAGTTTAGAGAAGGGCTTAGTACGAGTTTTGATTTAAGACAAGCGCAAACACAGCTTTACCAAGTGCAGCAAGAATTAATACAGGCAATGCTACAAATTGTAACAACAAAAGCAGAGTTAGAGACTATTCTTAATGTACCTAACTATACAAACAACTAGTTTTTAAAAAGAGAATCCAAATAGTACCAATCAGTAATAGAACAATGATGAAAAAATATATCACACTTGCCATCTTAAGTATCGCGCTAGCCTCTTGCGGTGGAGACAGTAACGAGAAATCTGTAGAAGCCCTTCTAGAGTCTGGATCTGTAGAGGAGTTACAGGCAAAACAAGAAGCACTTAAGGCAGATGTCGCAGCGACAAATGATCAACTAGCACAAATAGAAAAGGTGCTAGAAGAAAAGAATCCTAGAGAGAAAAAAGAGGTTCTTATTACCACAATGACGGTAAAAGACACCTTGTTTAATCACTTTATAGAGGTGCAAGGTAATGTAGAGACTAAGCAAAATGTACTTATCTACCCAGAGTATCAAGGTACCTTATCTCGTGTAGTTGTAAAAGAAGGACAGCGCGTGCGTAAAGGGCAAACACTGGCTCGTATAGATGACGGAGGTCTAAGCAGTCAAGTAGCACAAATGGAATCTCAACTAGCACTTGCAAAAACTACTTTTGAGCGCCAGCAACGTCTTTGGGATCAAAAAATAGGTTCAGAAATACAATACTTGCAGGCAAAAACACAATATGAGTCATCTCAAAATATGGTGAGCCAGATTAAAAGTCAGCTGGGTAAAACAACGGTTACAGCTCCATTTTCTGGAGTAATAGATGAGGTGATTACAGACCAGGGTACCGTGGTTGCTCCAGGTATGGCATTATTCAGAATCGTAAATCTTGATAATATGTATGTAGCGGCAGAGATTCCAGAAAGCTACCTACCTACAGTAACGGCTGGTAAAAAGGTAAAAGTGGAGTTTCCAGTACTAGGAGAGTCTGTAGAGACTACCGTGCGCCAGACGGGTAATTATATCAAGCCATCAAACAGAAGTTTTGCGATAGAAGTAGACGTTCCTAATAAGGATGGAAAGGTAAAACCTAATCTTACAGCGAGACTTTCTATCAACGATTACACGGCAGAAAGTGCAATTTTAATCCCTCTCAATGTGATTAATGAAAATGCAGCTGGTGAGCAATTTGTGTATACCGCTTTCGCGAAAGCGGACGAAATGGTAGCACAGCAAAAGATTATCACTACAGGTAAATCTCAAGGACCTAACATAGAAGTACTATCTGGTCTAGAAGTAGGAGATAAAATCATTGTAGAAGGTGCGAGATCTGTAAAAGATAACCAGCCAGTAAAAATCTTAACATACTAAGCGATGACAGATAAGAAAAAGAAAAATGTAAACAAGGAGTTTGCGATTTCAAGTTGGGCGATAGATAATCCTACTATTATTTACGTTCTTATGGCGCTGTTTCTTGCCTTAGGGATGGGAGCCTACCTAGGGATGGCTCGTGAGAACTTTCCAGAAATTAATGAGACTAAAATTTATATCTCTGCACCTTACCCAGGTAACACTGCCGAAGATATAGAACGTCTCATAGTAGATCCTCTAGAAGATAAACTGCAGAATCTTTCTGATGTGGTAGAAGTATTATCTACCTCACAAGAAGATTATGCGATCATCACAGTAGAGTTTAAAGAAGGCGTAGATGTACAAGTTGCAAAGCAACGTGTTAAGGATGAGGTAGACTCAGAAACTGCAAATGAGGACTGGCCTACGTTTAACAACGCTAAGGTAGAGCCTAATGTTTTTGACCTAAGTATCTCAGAAGAGACACCTATTCTTAATGTAAACGTATCTGGTAACTACCCTACTATAAAACTCAAGGAGTATGCAGAGTACCTACAAGACGAGATAGAGAGTCTTAAAGAAATCAAGGAAGCAACCATACGTGGTGCTCAAGAACGCGAGGTAGAAGTAGCGGTAGATGTGTATAAAATGATTGCTGCTCAAGTAAGTTTTAACGATATACTTGCTTCTATAGGTAATGAGAATATGACCCTCTCTGCAGGTAACCTTATAAGCAGTGGGCAGCGTCGTAACATACGCGTTATAGGAGAGATACAAAGCCCAGAAGAGCTTGAAGACTTTGTAATTAAATCAGAAAATGGAGCGATATACCTAAAGGATATCGCAACGGTATCATTTACAGAAGAAGATAAAACTACTTATGCACGTGACCTCACGCTTTATGATGGAGACACCGTAGATGATGAGGAGATAAGCGAGACAGTGGTAATGCTAGATGTAAAGAAACGTTCTGGCGAAAATATGATTGAAGCCGTTGAGCAAATCAACGAGATTATCGAAAACGCCACGGCAGAGGTCTTTCCTCCAGATGTAGTTGTGCGTACCGCAAATGACCAGAGTGCCAAAACAGAAAACCAAGTAAATGACCTAGTAAACAATATCATCTTCGGGATTATACTTGTGGTAGGTGTACTTATGTTTTTCTTAGGGTTTAAAAATGCACTCTTTGTAGGTTTTGCAATCCCTATGTCTATGTTTATGAGTTTTATGATCCTTAATTTAATGGGTTATACGATGAATACGATGATACTTTTTGCCCTCATTATGGGACTAGGTATGCTTGTAGATAACGGGATTGTGGTAGTAGAAAACGTATACCGCCTTATGGATGAAGAAGGTATGGGACGCATAGAAGCGGCCAAAAAAGGTATCGGAGAGATTGCTTTCCCTATTATCATTTCTACACTTACAACCGTAGCAGCCTTTGTACCGTTAGGATTATGGCCAGGCATTATGGGACAGTTTATGATTTACTTCCCTATCACATTATCTGTGGTGCTAGGTTCATCATTATTTGTGGCAATATTTATAAACTCGATGCTCGTATCACAGTTTATGAATACAGAGGAGAAGGCGCTTTCGCGAAAATTTCTAATACGCACATCACTCATTATGTTGCCTATTGGGTTAATGATATTATTTTTAGGTGGAAGCATACGCGGTCTAGGAAGTCTAGTGCTAGCGACTATTATCTTTATGTGGATTTACAAATACCTACTTAAAGGTGCCGCCGATGTTTTTCAGCAGCGTTTCCTTACGTGGCTTGAGAAGGTGTACAAAAACTTCTTAGGGTGGTCTATTAGAGGCTACAGACCTATTGCATTTGTAGGAGGTATTTTTCTACTGTTAATTTTAACTTTTATGGCATTTGGAGGTTCTATAGGTGCAGGTCGTACCGCTATAGAGTTCTTCCCAGATAATAAGCCTAACCAAATTACGGTGTATATCGAGTATCCAGAGGGAACAGCCATCGAGAAAACAAATGCCATTACTAAAGAAATAGAGCAGCGCGTCTTTAAAGTATTTAATGACGAAGCATATCTAGAGGGCGAAGATTACAATGCTCTTGTAGAAACTTCTGTATCACAAGTAGGTGAGGGTGCAGGTAATCCTCAAACAGATGGCGGTAGTGCTGCCGAGATGCCGCATAAAGCAAAAATTACGGCAACAATGCGTGAGTACAAGTACCGTAACGAGGCAGATAGTGAAGAGCTACGCTTTAAAGTGCAAGATGCCGTGAGAGGTGTGTACCCAGGAGTGGTGATTACAGTAGAAAAAGATGCTGCAGGACCACCACAAGGATACCCTATTAACATCGAGCTAGAAGGTAAAGATTACCAAGAACTCATTATCGCAGCAGAGCAAATGCGTAACTACATCAACAGCCGTAACGTGCCAGGTGTAGATGAGCTTAAGATTAATGTAAATAGAGGTAAACCAGGTACAGAGGTCATTGTAGATCGCCAGAAGGCTGGAGAGCTAGGTGTGGCAACAGGTCAAGTAGGTATGCAGCTACGTCGTTCTATCTTTGGTGATAAAGCTGGAGTATATAAGAAAGACGGAGAAGATTATGACATCTACGTGCGCTTTAATGAAGAGCAGCGTTATGACAAATCTGCTTTATTTAATCAGAATATTACGTTTAGAGATCCAGCAACTGGGCAAGTAAAAGAAGTGCCAGTGAGTGCTGTTACTACTACAAAAAATACATCATCTTTTAGCGCGATCAAGCACAGAGATTCAAAACGTGTGGTAACGGTATATTCTAACCTTGCTGCTGGATTTACAGATGCGGGTGTGGTAGTTGCAGCCATTCAAGAAGAGATGAAAAACTTTGATGGTGTGCCTAAGGATATCAAGGTAAACTACACAGGGCAAATTGAAGAACAAGCTAAAGAAATGAACTTCTTAGTAAGTGCCTTCTTTGGAGGTCTTGCGTTAATTTTCTTCTTACTTATTTTCCAGTTTAGCTCTATATCAAAACCAGTGATTATTATGATTGCAATCTTCTTGAGCTTTATAGGAGTTTTTGGAGGTATTATCATAAGTGGAGCGCCTTTCGTTATCATAATGACTATGATGGGTATTATCTCACTTGCTGGTATTGTAGTAAATAACGGGGTGGTACTTCTGGACTACACGCAGTTGCTAGTAGATAGAAAAGAAGTAGCGCTAGGTCTTGAAGACAAGCAATTGCTTGATAAAAAGACAATGCAAGAATTGATAATAGAAGGAGGTAGAGCGCGTTTACGCCCAGTATTGCTTACTGCCATCACAACCGTTCTTGGTCTAATACCGCTTGCAATAGGAATTAACATTGACTTCTTTGGATTGTTCCAAGAGTTTGATGCAGGGATTTATGTAGGAGGTGATAACGTGATTTTCTGGGGGCCACTTGCGTGGACAGTAATCTACGGATTAATCATAGCTACCTTCCTTACTCTTATTATTGTACCATTGCTATATTACATAGTATATCGTATTAAATATAAAATACGAGGAGGTAAAGAAACAGCAGAAGAAGATAAAGAGCTGCCAGAAGCAGCATAATTTGTTAGTTAGTTAAGTGTGAAAAAGCGCATTCGGCAATAAGCTGAATGCGCTTTTTTTTTGTGGGTAATTACGCTTTCGCGAAAGCATAAAAAAACACCCTATAGGTAGGGTGTTTTAGAGTTGCTCAATTATTTAATATTAAAGTTCTGTAAGCGGTATAGGAAATTGAGAAAATACATCATCATTTGCTCTGTCTATAGGGAGCTCATCAAGACGATTATAACGACGAACATCAATCCATCTGTGTCCTTCTGCATAGAGTGAGTACCTGCGTTGTGTAAGCATCTCATCTGTAAGAGAAGCAGCATCCATAGCTCCGGTATAAGGATCCAGTCCAGCGCTTTCTCGTATGATATCTAAAGCAATTACTGCTTCCATAGGATTGATCGTAATGTTTGCCTCTGCGTATAATAAGAGTAGTTCTTCTTTACGTATGATTGGAATAGGGTCTACGTTACTAGTATATCTAAACACGTCATACTCTCCAGTAAGACCATCTAGAGTAAGAGCAGATTCTCTAAGCACAACTTTATCAAGACGTTGGTCATCTGTCTCAGCATCTGTAATAAATGATGGTTGTGCGATACGTGCACCAGCAGTAGATGAGTTGAGAGCAAAAAACATAGGGTTAAGAATATCTGTTTGGTCTTGAGTGAAGTTGTGATAAACACCTAAATCTAATTCATTATTATCTAATGTTAAAAATGAATCTTCAAGAGATGATAGTACACCAGCAAAATCGCCTTGATATGCAGCTACACGTGCCGCAAGCGCATTGCTTACTTGACTAAAGCTTGCTGGAGTATCAAAATCTCCAAAGCCAGAAGAAAGTACAAATGGAAAGGCATCACCACCAGCACTTAGGTCTAAGGCGGCAGCATCTAGTGTTGATTTTATAAAGCTTAACGCTTCACTTTTTGAAACAATAGGCCCTAAGTTAGTCTCATCTGCCACATCTATGCGTATACCACCTTCATCTGTAAGATTAAGGTTGAGCAGTAGCTCGTGAGCAATCATTGTATTAAGAAACCCTCTTGTAGCGCTAAGCTCTTCGTCTGTAAATATGGCAGAGAGGTCTTGTGCATCGAGAAAACCTAAAATAAGATTTGCATTTTTTACAGTTCTATAGCGGGCTGACCAAGGTGTTGTGATGTAAAACGTGTTATTGTCTAGCACAGAGTTCTCACCACCTAGTAAATCACTAGTAAAACGCGGGTCAGAACTTGAGAATCTATAGTATTCTCTTCCTATAACTCCACAGTCGTCATAATAGGTGCCAAGCCCAACTCTTGAGCTGTATAAAATCCCTCCTACGAGATCTTGTAGGTCACCCCTTGTTAGGTTTTCTGCAAAAGCATCAACCTCAGGGTTATTTAAATCTGAATATTCTTGAACTTCACAAGAATAAAACCCGGCGCAAATACTTAGTGCGAGTAGGCTTTTTATAAAATATTTTTTCATCTTTTTATATTAAAAGTTTACAGCTAGGTTAAATAAGAATCGCTTAGAAGATGGGAAAGGTGTAACCTCTACACCGGTAAAGATACCGCCACCACCAAAGTTTGATACTTCTGGATCATAACTGTTATAGTCAAATATGTTAATTAGGTTAGTACCTGAAAAGCCAACTTTTATGTTGTCTATATTACCACCTAAAAAGTTATCTAAAGTAGCAGAAGGAAGCGTATAGTATAAACCTACTTCACGTAATCTTAAGTAAGATGCATCCTCTACAAATACGTCTGCAGATGATCCTAACTGGCTAACTCTGTATGGTCCATTTGCGAGGGTCCCAGTTGGGTCCAAACCAAAATCGTCATAATCTGCACTTGTACCATTAAGGTCAGATAGAAGTGTGGTTAAGTTGATGTTATCTCCACCTTTCTTCCATTGCCATAAAAATGATAATTGAAAGTGTTTGTATTGAAGACTATTATTTAAAGCCATTTGAAAATCTGGCTCAGAATCTCCAAACTTCTGGAATCCATTTGCTCCAGGATTAGGGCCTATACCTACAATTTGCGTAGCACTTGATCCTTCCTCGATTCTAAAGGTTCCTAATGTTGCTCCAAAAGCTCCTACGTTAAAAGGATCTACATCAAGACGAGTGATTTTTGAAGTGTTCTTAAACCAGTTTACACTAGCATCCCAAATAAAGTTTTCTGACTCGATAATAGTACTGTTAAGAGATAACTCAATACCTTTATTCTGTAATTCTCCTGCATTAACAAACTCGCTAGTAAAACCTGAAGAAGGTGAGAGAGCAGAGTTAAGAATTAAATCATCTACGGTTTTGATATAGTAAGTTGCAGAAAAATCTACCTTATTATTAAAGAAAGTAATATCTGTACCAAATTCAAGTTCCTTCTGGCGTTCTGGGCTTAATCCAGCATCTCCACGCACACCTACTAGACTTATACCTAGTAATCCATCTGTAGAGAATGAAGTATATGAGGTAAATAGTGCGCCAAAAGGAGCAAAGTTACCAGCCTCTCCATAAGCCGTTCTAAGCTTAAGTTTGTTTATAAAGCCATCTTCTTTCCAAAAATCAAACTTGTTGATATTGGCAGCAAGGGAAGCTTTTGGGTAATAGTTTAACTTATTTGCATCTCCATTATTTGAAGACTTATCACCTCTAAGACCTATAGCTCCTATAAGCTTGTCTTGATAGTTAACCTCTTCTTGAACAAAAAAACCTGCATCTTCCTGAAGTAATCTAAACTGGTTAGTACCCGTATTTGCAGCTTGATCAACATTAGTTTCAGACGCTACAAGGCCACTTGCTGTGATAAGTTGTGTGTTTCTGTCAAAATACTCGCGAGTTATACCAGCTTGAGTTCTAAAAGATAGATCATTATCTGTTCTATAATTATGAACTAAAAATGCTGCTAGGTTGTAGTTTCTATTTTGTGTATCTCCTTGCACGGCCACACCATTTTGTCCACCATTTGCTGGTTTTTGAAACTGTAAGTCTTTTGGGAAGATAGCTCTTGACTTCTGTCCATAGGTGTCAAGTCCACCACGCATTATTAATTCTAGACTTGACTTTTCAGCCTTGAAAATATCAAGATTTGCAGATGCTCCTATGATAAATCTATCTACTGTTTCTCTATTTGTAACTCTATCGCGTGTCTGTAACGGGTTAGAAGCACCGGCTGGGTTGTCTGGATACACACCATTTTCATCTGGAAATAATTCCAGCCAAGGTGTTGTTCCTGTTAATGTAACTCCAATAGTTGTCCCTGAGTTATCATTGTTAAAGAAACCACGATCAGATTTTGAATTGATGTAGTTTGTATTAAGAGATACTTTTAAGAAATCTGTAGCTCTGTGATCTAAATTTAATCTAAGAGAGGTTTTTTCATATCCAGTATTTTTTACGATACCATTTTCATTACTATGTGTTACCCCAGCATAAAATCTAGTTTTGGTGTCACCACCACTCATACTAAAGTTGGTTTTACTTATAAGACCTTTCTCGCCAAAAATTTCTTCTTCATAATCTACTAGGCGTCCCTCATCTCTAGCTGCTATAAAAAGTGGTACAGCGTCTGCGCCAAAACTATCTTCTACACGTTGCTCATTGTAGTTACGTAAACCTAAGAGTTTAGTCACTTGAGTCCATCCAAAGGATTGACCAAATTTAAATTGTGTTTCTCCAGCTTTACCCTTTTTTGTGGTAATAATAACTACCCCAGCTGCGGCACGAGACCCGTAAATAGCAGCAGCAGAAGCTCCTTTTAATATCTCGATGTTTTGTATGTCATCTGGGTTGATATCTGCTATTCTGTTTGTTGGGTTGTCTTGGTTTGAAGCACTACCTCCAGCCGATGCTGCCGATACTGCATTAAGACCTGCAGAGATAGAAGAGTTGTCTACATATACACCATCTATAATGTATAATGGCTGTGTGTTACCTTGTATAGAAGTTGCTCCACGTAATTTTATAGAAAGTCCTCCACCAGGTGCTCCAGAGTTTTGACTCACTAGCGCTCCGGCAAATTTTCCGTAAAGTGCACCGTCTAGTGTAGGAGGTGGTGTTGTACCTGTAATTTGTTCGGCAGAGATTGATGCAACTGCATTTGCTGCGTTAGATCTTTTTACAGAAGACGCAAGTCCAGAAATAACAACTTCATCTAGTGATTCAGAAGATTCTTCAAGAGTTACATTAAGTGTTTGTGAGCTAGTAACTGCAATTTCTTGAGTTGCGTAGCCTAAATATGTAAATTCTAAGGTTCCAGAGTCGCCAGATAATGTTATAGAATAATTTCCGTCAAAATCTGATGTAGTTCCGTTTGATGTTCCTTTTTCAATGACGTTTACAAAAGGAATTGGGTTATTTCCTACATCACTTATAACTCCAGTAACGACAGATTGACCCATCATTGCACAAGGAATTAAAAATAACAAGAAATAAACCATTTTGATGAATGGATGTTTTTGTTTCATATAATTTGGATTTTAAATTCATATCCAAATTATAAATAATATTAAATATAAATTACATATAAGTGTGTATTTGTTAATGATAAGCTTAATTATATATGATTTTTAAGGATAATTCATATTTTTATTGAAAATAGTAATTTTTCTCACAGTTGTTTGCGGTGGGTTTCATTATTTAATAGTTTTAAGATATTAAAAATAAAAATACAATAAACTCTTCCTATTGTTTTTGAGTGATTTTAAATTGGTTTAAATCGATTTTATATTTAGCGGTTTACTTTTGTGTGTTGGTCGCAGTAAAAAGCTCTTAAAGCGCTTTATTTTACGCTTTCGCGAAAGCGAACTAAAAAAATGTGTAAAACTGGGGATAACATTCCTTAGGTCATTAATGTCAACACAAAAGAATGGCGTATTTTTATTTTCTTTAAAAATTACAGTTTGGCAAAGAAGAAAGTGACCCCATTAATGCAACAATACAATGGTATCAAGGCAAAATATCCTGATGCTTTGTTACTCTTTAGAGTTGGCGATTTTTACGAAACATTTGGTGAAGATGCGGTAAAAGCTGCTGCCATTCTCAATATCACGTTAACTAATCGTAATAATGGTGGAGAGCGCACTGAGCTTGCGGGTTTCCCGCATCACTCGCTCAATACATACCTGCCTAAACTGGTAAAAGCGGGTTGTCGTGTCGCTATTTGTGATCAACTTGAGGACCCAAAACAAACAAAAAAAATCGTCAAACGAGGTGTTACAGAGCTTGTCACGCCTGGTGTCGCGATGAATGATGATATACTCTCTGCAAAGACAAATAACTTTCTGGGAGCTGTATATTTTGAAAAAGACAAGGTGGGTGTTTCTTTTTTAGACGTGTCTACAGGAGAGTATCTTACGGCTCAAGGAGATGTCGCTTATGTAGATAAGTTGCTACAGAATTTTACTCCTAGTGAATTACTTGTTTCTAAGGCTCAAAAAAAGAAATTCTTAGAATCGTATGGGCCGGATTATCACACTTTTTATCAAGAAGATTGGGTTTTTCAAATAGATTATGCGAGAGAATCATTGCATAAGCACTTTGAAGTGAAATCTCTTAAAGGTTTTGGTGTCGAGCATCTTTCGGCAGGTATTATAGCTGCTGGGGCTGCTTTACATTATCTAGGAGAAACGCAACACCATAAGCTACAGCATATCACAAGCATAAGTCGTATTGCTGCAGATGATTATGTGTGGATGGATCGCTTTACTATACGTAACCTAGAGTTGTATAATTCTGCTTCTGGAGTAAAGGCTATAACCCTAATAGATATAATAGATAAAACCACTTCTGCAATGGGTGGACGTCTTCTTAAAAGGTGGCTTGCATTACCGCTTAAAAGGCTAGATGAGATAAAGCGACGTCACGAGGTGGTCTCATTTTTATTAGACAATGGTGATATTTTTGATAAAATGCAGTCTCATATCAAACAGATAGGAGACCTCGAGCGTCTAATAAGTAAGGTTGCCACAGGCAAGATTAGTCCTCGCGAGGTGATACAACTCAAAAACTCACTTGAAGCCGTTGTCCCTATTAAAGCGCTAGCTTCTGCTACAGATAATGAATCGCTTAAAATTATAGGTGAGCAGTTGCAAAACTGTGAAGTGTTACGTTCTAAAATAAAAGAAACCTTAAGAGAAGAGGCTCCTGTCTCCATAGTAAAAGGTGGGGCAATTGCTCCTGGTTTTCATAAAGAACTAGATGATTTAAGAGCATTATCACAAGGAGGTAAAGACTACTTAGAAAAGATGCTGGAGCGCGAGACGGAGCGCACCGGTATTACTTCTTTAAAAATAGCCTCAAATAATGTTTTTGGGTATTATATAGAAGTAAGAAACACGCATAAAGATAAGGTGCCTGAGGAGTGGATCAGAAAACAAACTCTTGTTAACGCTGAGCGTTACATTACAGATGAGCTTAAGGAATATGAGGGTAAAATACTTGGAGCAGAAGAGCGCATACAAGCCATAGAGCAGCAACTGTTTGCAGAGCTGGTGAGCTGGGTAGGTGGTTTTATTCCGCAAGTACAGGCTAATGCAACACAAATTGCACAACTTGATTGCTTGCTTGGGTTTACACAACTGGCAAGAGAAAATAATTATGTGAGACCCACCCTAGATGAGTCACAAGTAATAGATGTAAAGGAAGGGCGTCACCCTGTTATAGAAAAACAATTACCACTAGGTGAGGCATATGTTACAAATGATGTATATCTAGATAGTGCAGATCAACAAATGATTATGATTACTGGACCTAATATGTCTGGTAAGAGTGCTATTTTAAGGCAAACAGCATTAATAGTGCTGCTTGCTCAAATGGGAAGTTTTGTACCAGCCCAAGCGGCTCACATAGGCCTAGTAGATAAGATTTTTACTAGAGTAGGAGCTAGTGATAATATATCTATGGGTGAGAGTACCTTTATGGTAGAGATGAATGAGACAGCTAGTATACTTAATAACTTGAGCGACCGAAGCCTGGTTTTACTAGATGAGATAGGTAGGGGGACAAGTACCTATGACGGTATATCTATAGCCTGGGCAATAAGTGAGTACCTGCACGAGCACCCTGGAAGGCCAAAAACGCTTTTTGCTACACACTATCACGAGCTTAATGAGATGTGTGAAACCTTTGAGCGTATTAAGAACTATAACGTCTCTGTAAAAGAGCTTAAAGACAACGTCTTATTCTTACGTAAACTGGTGCCAGGAGGAAGTGCGCATAGTTTTGGTATACACGTAGCAAAAATGGCGGGAATGCCACAGCAAGTACTGCGTCGCGCTACTAAGATGATGGGTAAGCTAGAAAAGTCTCACGGTAGTGAAGAGCTTACGGGTACCTTAAAAGATGCTGCAGAGGAAGAAATGCAACTTAGCTTCTTTAATCTAGATGATCCATTACTAGAAGAAATAAAAGAAGAGATACTTCATATAGATATTGACACGCTTACACCGGTAGAAGCGCTTATGAAACTCAACGAGATAAAAAGAATGCTTGTTAAGAAAAAGAGTAAATCAACATCTTAATGTGTTAACATTAAATTGATTAAATCAATAAAAAAGGCTTCCTAAATGGAAGCCTTTTGTACTCGAGACGGGTCCCGATAGCTATCGGGATGAACCCGTTATTTATACTTTTGAATCAGCTTTTGTGTTAATTCGTCATACTTCTTGAGGTTTACTAAATATGTTTTGCTTTTCGATTCTCCGTGCTTGTTGATATTCTAAATTTATTATTTTAAAGAAGATTTTCCAATCTTGTGCTCTAGCGGTAAACCCTTTATTGTTTAATATATGTTGCTGAATTCTTTGTTCTAAATCTAGGCAGCTGCCTATATAATAGCGGTCAAGGTTTTCGGAATAGAGTATATAGACTATAGCCATTATTAATAGTTATAAAATAAAAAAGGCTTCCTAAATGGAAGCCTTTTGTACTCGAGACGGGACTTGAACCCGTACGTCCTAATGGACATTGGATTTTAAGTCCAACGTGTCTACCAATTCCACCACTCGAGCATATTCTCACAGCTGTGAAAATAAAATTGGTATATTTTCTATACGCTTTCGCGAAAGCGTAATTATTTAAAATTTTGAGCGAAAGACGAGATTTGAACTCGCGACCCCCACCTTGGCAAGGTGATGCTCTACCCCTGAGCTACTTTCGCATTTCATTCTGTAAAGAACATCACTATTTCTCATAGCGGATGCAAATTTAAGTCTTTTCTAGTTTTTACAAAGAGTTTTTTAAACTTTTTATAAAAAAAATATGGGATCAATCGCAGATTGTTTTAGAGTTAACTTACAGTAAGGAAGATGTAAATTGTCATTTAAGAAGGGTAATTTGTTTTGATTCTAAATGAAACGCTTCACAGTCAGTCCTTTAGAAATATTAAGAAAGATGTAGAGTTGTGTATTTCGTCGATATTAATATGTTATTTGTCGTAGATTTGGCTCAAATCATCGACAAAAAGGTTAAAATCATCGATAAAATACATTATAATTTATTATGTTATTAAATTAACATTACATTTGTCAGACGTGTTTATGTTTGTAAGTAATTATGTTTTCTTGTGAATCAGCGACATTTTTTGATTGTCAAGAATTGAGGTCAAATTACTGAGACGAGAAATAAAGCTATTATAAAGAATCAGTTTATAAATTATATTTATGGGAAAAATTACGCTTCCATCCGTTTTGAAAAACAATTTTACCTCAATTCAAAAGTTGAGGAAAAGAAGTTTGATGTTGTTAATTGTAATATTGTGTTCTGCGTTTAGTTTAAATGCTCAAGTTACTGGAGTGTGGTCTCAGTCTGGACCTAGTGGTGAATGGCAGGCTCAAGCTGGAAGTGTTTGGGTTAGGGTTATAAACTTGACAGGAGGTAATGCCGTAAGTTTTGCTGAGGTTATGGGTTGTGCTGGTTCGTATTCTAATCCCGCAGTAAATTTTAATCCTTCTTTAAGAGTATTAGCAAATACCCCAGCAGCCGGAAATATTTCTTTTGGTTTTTTTGATGGCCCTTCATCAAATACACCTGTTGTAGTAAGTGATCCTATAGTTAATTTGGATAGGTTAGGAGGTGGGACTAATGGTGGTGGTCCCACTAGGTTAACAAATTCAGCTTTGTTTACATTGCAAGGGGGGCTTACTTTTACTGAGTTGTCTGAAAATGATGTTCATTTTGAAGTTAGTCCGACTAGTATTAATAGAACTGTAGGAACTGCGATAGCTGCTCTAATAGCTGAATGTGGCCCGGCAGCAGATCCAGGGGCAGGTACAGCGGCTGGAAGCGCGAGGGTTAATGGTGAGACAAGTACAATTTCTTTAAACACATCTCAGGCGCCCGGAAATACAGCAGCCTTTGACGGTGCTGATGCGGTTGAGTTTGTTTTTACCGGAGTAAATATTTTTATAGATGCCCAAGGAGACTCTGGCTCAGCTATTGCTGGTCTTGGTGGGGTTGCTATTCCAAATGTTTTAAGTAATGATACTTTGAACTCAGGCCCTCCAACAACAGGTACTGTTAACTTAACAGAAATTAACTCGTCTAACCCTGGTATTTCCTTAAACACCACAACTGGAGAGGTAAACGTTGACCCAAGTGTAATTCCTGGTATTTATACATTAGAATATCAAATTTGTGAGACAGCTGTTCCATCAAATTGCGAGACTGCGACAGCTACAGTAGTAGTAAGCGCACCAGACCCAATCGATGCGATGGACGATAGCTACACAGCTACAGCAGAGGAAGGTGTTACTGGTATTACTTTTAGTGATGTATTAGCCAATGACACTTTAAACGGAGCGACGGTAGATCCAGCAGATGTTACTTTAACCGCTACACCAACAGCGGAATTGTCAATAGACC